>DATBJJ010000173.1:0-121679 GCA_036556425.1 Vicinamibacterales bacterium | reverse complement strand
CGGAAGTCCGCGACGAACAGGTTCGGAAGGCGCACGTCGCCGAGCGGGAACAGATAGACGCTCGTGTCGGCCACACCGTTGCCGCGTGTGGTGAACGCGATTTGCTGCGGGAACGGATAGCCCTGCGTCACGCTGGCGGTGCCGGCGACGCTGATGTCCCACAGCGGCAGCGTGTACATGGCGGCCGACTTGAACAGCCACTCGGCGTTGTTGAACACGTTGTCCACGCCCGAGCCTCCCGACTCCGGCGCGTACGACGCGCCGTTCAGGTTCTCGAGGTTGGTCGGGTCCTCGACGCCGGCCATCGATCCCCACTCGTCGATCGCTTTGTTCCACGCGAAGCTGAGGTCCGCCTGCCAGCGGTTCGAGTAGCGCTTGCGCAGCGCGAACTCGACGCCGTTGTAGTCGCGCCAGCGATCCGGCTGGTTCGTCCGGATGTAGGGTGAGGGCTGCGTCGACGTCGCGCGATAGTAGGTCACCGACGGGCAGGTCGCCGTCGCGCCGCAGTTGGACGGCGATGCGAACGTGAACGCCTGGAAGTTCGCCGTGCTCCAGTTGTCGCGATCGGTCCAGGTGAACTGATCGTACTTGCGCCACACGTAGTTCACTTCGACCGCGAGGTTGCGCACGATCTCCTGCTGCAGGCCGAGGACGAACTCGCGGGTGCGATCGTTCTTGAGGTTTGGATCGATCCGTCCGGGCGAGGTGAAGCTCGTCGGGCTCGCCGGGTCGAACGCCGCGCTCTTCGTCAGATACGCGGTCGCGAAGTTCGTCAGGTTGAGCTCGTTGGTCTGCACGAACGTGTCGCCGTTCAGGTCGACCCACGGATAGCGGACGCTGACCTGGCCGATCGAGATCAGATCGCCGGCGAGCTGGCCCGGTCCCATCTGGCCGAAGTACATCGAGTACGACGCGCGCGCGACCGACTTGCCGGTGCCGAACAGATCGTAGGTCATCCCCAGGCGGGGCGAGATGTCGTTCCAGACCACGCCGCTGCTGATGCCCGGGAAGTTGATCGCCGGCATGATCGACGGGATGATCGGATTGGCGGCGACATCGGACGCCAGCGCCTCGTCGCTCTGGCGATCCCACCGGACGCCGAGGTTCAACGTGAGGCGCTTCACGCTATACGTGTCCTGCACGTAGAACGCGTGCGTCATCAGATTGAAGTTCGTGTGTCCGTCGCGGAAGAGATCCGCGTTGCAGCCGGCCTGGAACAGGGAGTCCGGACCCGGAGCACAGTTCCGCCGATACTCTGGGTTCGTAGGGGTGTTCGAAATATCGGAGTACCGCGCAACCGCATTGCCGCCGGTGTGGCTGATCGACTGACCTCGCGCCGCGCCCCAGCGGTAGCCGGCCTTGAACGCGTGGTCGCCGCCGAGCGCGGCCGGCAGGAAGTAGCTCGTCGTCAGGTCGACCGTCGTCTTCGGACGGATGAAGAGGGACTGGTTGAACGAGCGCGCCCAGACGCCCGACGCGATGTCGAAGCGCGGCTGAACGGCGGCCTGCTCGGGATCCTGGAACGTGAGCGTGAAGTTGTTGCCGACGTGCGCGTACTGCACGTCGAACAGAAGTCGATCCGTCACCACGTGCTGGTCGCTGAACTTCCAGATCGGCGTCGGGCCGGCATCCCATCCGAACTTGCCGAGGTCCCCGCCTGGAATGTTCTTCTGGCGATAGGCGGTCTCGAGCGGCCGCGTATCCGAGGCGTCGCGCGCGCTGCGCACCTTGCCGCCCCACGTGTTCTGCACGTTGAGCTTGTTGTTGCGGACCGGCGCCCAGGTGATCTTGGCGTTGTAGTTGTCGAGCGTCGTCAGGTCGGTCGCGAGGCAGGCGCGAATCGCTTCGGTGGTGCCGAGCGCGTTGGCGATCTGGCTGACCGGCACGCCCGCCGGACGGCAGGCGGCGGTCGGCAGATAGAAGTTCACGACGCCGACCTTGATGTCCTGCTTGCCGAAGCTGCCCCAATACCACAGCTTGTCGTGCTTGATCGGCCCGCCGACCTCGAAGCCGAAGTCGTTGATGTTCTGGATCGGCGCGCCGGAGCCGGCGCCGTTCGCGCGGATCTCGTCGGTGACGTTGTCCGCCTCGAACCGATCGTTCGTGTTGTAGATGCGGCCGCTGCCGCGGAAGCGGTTCGTGCCGCCCCGCATCACGAAGTTGATGCCGACGCCGCCGGTCTGCTGCGACGCATCCGCGCCGCCGGTCGTGACCTGCATCTCCTGCAGCATGTCGAAGTCGTAGTAAATCGGCGAGGCGCCGGTGGCGGACATGTCGGTGATGTCGACGCCGTCGATCGACCACTTGTTGTTGCCGGTCGACGAACCGCGGCTGATGTAGTTCGACTGCTGGCCGGACTGGCTGCCGCCGACGTTCACACGATCCATCGAGATGTTCGGGACGCGCTGCAGCATGACCCACGGGTCGCGCGCCGACGGAATGTTCTGGAGCGCCTCGATATCGAACGTCGTCTTCGCTGTGGTCGCCTTGGTGTCGACGATCGGGCTCTCACCGCTCACCGTCACCGTCTCCTGCACGGTGGAGATGGCGAGCTGCTGGTTGACTTGCGCGGTGAATCCGATGTTGACCTGAATGCCCTCGCGGACGACGGTCTTGAAGCCGGGGAGCTCGAACTTCACGGAATAGGTTCCGATAGGAATCAGCGTGAACCGGTAGGAGCCGGCCTCGCTGCTCGTCGCCGACTGCGACTGGATCAGGGCCGGACTCGCGATCGTCACTGTGACGCCCGGCAGTATGGCGCCGGTATCGTCAGTCACCTTGCCCGTGATTTCACCCGCCTGGACCTGCGCCAGCGCCGGGCTCACTCCAATCAGCATGGCCAAGATGGCCATCATGCCTACGATGGCGATCCCACGCACTTTCATCATCAGCCTCCCTCGGAATACAGACAGACCGACCGCGCCGGAGCTTGCCGCCGAACGACACGTCAACAAGCAGAGCGGGTCTGAAAGGACCTCAACCGAGCACCTTGTGTACCAGGCGTCCCACGATCGGTCTCGGTGGCGATTCGAGCCGCGTAAGTGGGACAAAAACTGTTACGAATCTACAAGATAGAGAGACAAATGCTGTGACGAGTGACGGGTGGCGGGACCGTCCCACAGGGACGAATGACGGGGCCGGATCCAATTGGCCGAAAGGCAAAAACCAAAAGGCCGGAGGAAAGTCCCTCCGGCCTTCTGATGTGCAAATCCGAGAAGGGGTCTGACCCCAGTCTCAGAACATCACACGAACGCCGAGCCGCAGGATTCGCGGGCTGAGATTCGTCGAGATCTGATTGAACGTCGGCGAGTCGTAGTTGCGGTTGCGGACGAGCGCCGTGTTCGCGTTGAACACGTTGAAGAGATCCGCGATCGCTTCGAACGACGACGATCCGAACCGGAACGTCCGCGCGGCGCGCACGTCGACGTTCCACAGATTCTCGAGGCGAATCGTGTCGAGCTCCGGCGAGACGAGCACGCGGCGCGATCCGTCGGTCCCGAGCGAGATCTGCTTGTAGACCGGGAACGGATAGCCCTGGCGCCCGAAGACGCTCGCGCCAACCTCGACGTCGTACGGCAGCACGTAGAGGCCGTTCGCGCTGAACTGCCACTTCGCGTGAATGAAGTAGTCGCCCGCGCCGCTCGCCGCGCTGCGCACGACGAACGGTCCGCCGTCGCGAAGCGGCTCGGTGTCGGTCGGCGTCGGATTGCCGAAGTTGTTTCGCGGCGGATTCTGATCGTAGTACTCGCTCGACATGTTGTAGGACCCGCCGGCGCGCGCCATCCAGCGATTCGAGAGACGCTTGACGACCGACACCTCGACGCCGTTGTAGCGGCTCGAATAGCCGTCCCAGTTCGTGAGGATGCGGCTGTTGCCGTTCGCCGTGATCAGCGAGGTGATCGGATTGAACGTCTGCACGCTGAACGCTTGCCCGTTCGGCAGCGTGCCCGTGAGCAGCGCGCCCGCCGTGTAATCGTTCGGCGACAGGCCCACCCACGGATTGAACACCCCGCTGCCCATGTAGTTGTGCGTCCGCGTCCAGCTGTAGTTGACCTGAACGGCGACGTTCGGCGCGAGCTGCCGATCGATGCCGACGACCATCGACTGCGTGACGGGCGCCTCGAGATCGGGATCGATCACGTTCGCCGAGCGGACGGAGGTCGGCGCGGCCGGATTGAAGCCGCCACCCTGCGTGATGAACTCCGTGAAGTCGACTTCGTTCGGCTGCACGAGCTGATCGCCGTTGAAGTCCTTCCACCCGTAGTCGGCGAATCCGGCGTTCGCGCTGGGATTCATGTAGCCGACCGTGCCGGTGTCGAGCTGTCCGGCGTAGCGGCTGTAGCTCGCGCGCAGGATCGTGTTGCGCGAATCGTCGAGCGCGTAGGTCAGGCCCGCGCGCGGCGACAGGTTGTTGAACGTGAACGGCGCCTCGTATCCCGCGAACGCGATTCCGGGGACGACGTCGGGGAACGCGCCGTTCGAGCGCGTCGCGCTCGGAAGCGCGGAGCCCCACTGGCGATCGTAGCGAACGCCGAGATCGAGCGTCGTGCGGCCCTTCGAGATCGTGTCGCCGATGTAGAGGTCCATGTACTGCGCGCGATTGGTGCCCGCGCCTTCACGATAGATGCGCGCGATCTGATCCGACTGGCGATCGAGGCGCGTGAAGCCGGCCGCAATCGAGTTGTCGAAGCCCACGACCATGTCGCCGGGCCACAGCGTCCCGGTGTAGGCGTCCACGCGGCGCCACGCGAACCCGCCCTTGAACTCGTGCGACGCGCCGAACGCGTTCGCGAAGTAGTTCGAGTCGATGTTGATCGTGTGCTGCGGCCGGATGTTGAGGCTCCGGCGCGTGCTGCCGAACGATTGCGCGAGCCGGTTGCTCTGCCCCGCCTGCAGGTCCAGGCCGCCGAGCGGATCCAATCCGAAGCCCGTGTTGTAGTACGCGTACTTGCCGCTCAAGAACAGGCTCGAGCTGAACACGTGGTTGTCTTCGATCTTGAAGAGCCCGTGCGGACGCCCCTCTTCATACGATCCGCCCTGGAACCACGTCGCCGTGCGCGCTTCGCGAAGAATGCCGGCGTCGCCCGTCTGGCGTCCGTCCTTCTCTTTCGCGTGCAGGTACCAGAGGAACGAGATCATGTCGTTCTTCGTCGCCTGCCAATTCCCCTTCGCGTTGATGTTCTTGAGGATCGTCTTGTCGAGCAGCGCGCCCGCGCCGCGCACCAGGCGGATGTCCTGGTTCGACCACGATCCGTAGAACCACGCCTTGTCGCGGAAGATCGGTCCGCCGAGCTCGAAGCCGTAGTCGCCGATCTGCTGATTGTGATCGGCCGTGTCCGGCGTCACGCCAATGGCGGCGAGCTCGTCGGGCACATTCGACGCTTCGAGCTGCTCGCCCGTGAAGTACCCGCGCGCGGCGCCGCGGAACCGGTTCGTGCCGCGCTTGACGACGAAGTTGAGCCCGACGCCGCCGGTCGGCTGCTTGATGTCCTGGCCGGCCGTCGAGATCTGAATCTCCTCGAAGTTGTCGTAGTTGAAGTACGCGGGCGACGCGCCGATGGCCGCCATGTCGGTCACGACGACGCCGTCGAGCGTCCACACCGCGTCGGCGGGACGCGTGGCCTTGACCTGGAAGTTCGACTGCTGGCCCGTCTCGTTGCCCGCGATGTTCACGCGATCGACGAGCGCGCCCGGCACCGTGCGCATGAGCGCCCACGGATCGCGCGAGGTCGGAATCTTCTCCAGCTCGAGCCGCGAGAAGTTCGTCGTCGTGCCCATCGCCTTCGCGTCGACGATCGGCGATTCGCCGGTGACCGTCACGGTCTCCTGGATGTTCGCGACCTTCATCGTGAACGTGAGATCCAGGTTGGTTCCGACCGAGACGATGAGATCTTCACGCACGACTTTCGAGAAGCCGGCGAGATCGGTCGTCACGCGGTATGTGCCCGGCGGCAGGTTGAGGAAGCGGAACCTGCCGTCCGCTTCGGTCGTGAACGCCGCGTTCCGGTCGGCGCTCGAGAGCGTCACCGTGACGCCGGGCAGCAAGCCGCCCTGCTCGTCGCGCACGAGACCCGCGATCGTTCCACTCTGCACCTGCGCTCGCGCCGGCGCCACGAGCGCGACGACGAGCGCCATCACCCATATCAATCTCTTCATGGTTCTTCCATCTCCTTTGACGCGGATCGCACGGATCACGCGGATAGCGCGGATCGGAGTGATCGAGGCGATCTGCGGGGAACGATCAGATCCGCGCGATCGGCGCAATCCGCGTGATCCGCGTTCAAGGCATCCAATGTGCCAGTGGATGCCCGCGTGTGATCAGTGTGTTTGCCGCAGTTACGGGCGACGATCCAGGCGTGAACTCCAGCGCGTTGAATGGCGCCGGTCACTCCATTCGACACAATCGGACACTGTGACGAGATCGCGCCGAACGGGTGGCGGATCGACGCAATTTGCGGGCTTCAATCGGTTGAATCGTGGGACGGGCGAAAACCAAACGGTCGTCCCACTGTTGGTCACAAACGCGATCCGCGGACAGCGATCTAATTGAAGCCGGCGACGCGCTTGCGGAGCGTCTTCACGTGCTCCCAGATCTGTTCGTGCTCGCTCTCGAGCGGCGGACCGTCGTGCAGATCGCCGTCGTCGTCGTGCTGCGCCTCGTCGGCGCGCGCGCTCGTGTGCTTCGGCAGGAGCCGGAGGTACGCTTCGAGATCCCGCAGCGCGCCCGCGAAGTCTTGAAGGTGATAGGCGAGCAGGCCGCGATCGCGCAGCTCGACGATCGCGGACGGATCGACCGTGATCAGGAGATCGGCGATGAAGCGCGCTTGCGGAAACGATCGCATCCGCACGTAGAGGCGCTTCAGGTTCACGAGCATGCGGACGACGATCTGCCCGCGCGTGGCGGGCGCGAGGAGCGTCCGATCGAAAGCCGCCTCGTCGCCGACGTGCTCGCGAAGCAGCGCGCGGCAGTCGCTCTCGGAGAGGAGCGCTCCGCCGTGGAACGGATCGACGATGAGGACGTCCTCCGCTTCGTGCGTCGCGGTGAGGCCGCGACGCGGCGCGTCGGCGCCGCGAAGCAGGAAGTGGCCGGGGAAATTCACGCCTGCGACGCGCAGCCCCGCGCGCCGCGAGACCTCGAGATACACGACCGCGAGGCTGATCGGAATGCCGGTCCGGCGATTGAGGACTTCGTTCAGAAAACTGTTGCGCGGATCGTCGTAGCGCTCGCGGTTGCCGCGGAACCCGAGCTCGTCGTAGAAGTACTCGTTGAACGCGCGCACCGCCGCGTCGAACGGCGCGCTGCCCGGACGCCCGACGCGCCGCGTTGCCTCCTCGCCCATCCGATCGAGGAGATCGAGGTACGGCGCGGTGTCGAGCGAGGGATATTCGACGCGCGCGATCGCCAGCGCGGCGTGCGCGAGATCCTCGCCCGGCGCGTTCATCGCGCGCTCGAGCTCTTCGCTGACCTGCACCGCGCGCGGCTGGAAGTGAAGGGAAACGGGCACAGACAGATTCTAGAACACTGTCGCTGTCCGCTGCTCGCGGTCCGCTGCTCGCTGGCCGCTGCCCGCTGCCCGCTGGCCGCGGCCCGCGGAACGCGGACTGCGGCTAGGCGATCGTCGCGATCAATTCCGGCGTCAGCTCGTCGAGCGACGTGATGATCGCGTCCGCCTGGAGGAGCTCCGCGACGGGATACGTGTTCGTGATGCCGATGCACCAGAGGCCGGCGGCCTTCGCGGACTCGATCCCCCAGCGCGAGTCCTCGACGGCCACGCAGCGATCGGGCGGGAGCTCGTGGAGCTCCGCGGCGCGGCGATAGGGATCCGGCGCCGGTTTTCCGGCGGCCGTGTCGCCCGATGCGACGATGAACCGAAAGAGCCGAAGCAGATCGCGTCCGCGCAGCATGGCCTCGATCTCGTGGCGCAGCGCGCCGGACGCAATGCCGAGCGGATACATCGACGCCAGCCGCGCGACGCACTCGGCCGCCCCCGGATACAGGTGATCGCCCTTCAAGAGAAACGTGTCGAGGATGCGCGTCTTCTCCTCGATCAGCGTCTCGATCTCGCGGTCGCCGATCGCCCACTCGCGCGCGCGCGCCAGCTCCCGGAACATTCCCTCATCGTCGTATCCGAGATACCGCGCGTAATACTCCTCGCGCGGCAGCGAGTGGCCGAGCGGCTCGAGCAGTTCCTGATACGCGCGAAGGTGGAGCGGCTCCGAGTCGACGATCACGCCGTCGAAGTCGAAGACGACGGCGGAGATCACTTCTCCCACGCCAGCTTCTCGCCCGCGCGAATCGGGACGGTCAGTCGATTCTCGCGCGGCGGGACGGGGCAGTCGTATGTGGCGTTGAACAGGCAGAACGGATGGTACGCGCGGTTGAAGTCGAGATCGTAGATGCCGGTGGCCGTTCGCTCGAGATCGAGATAGCGGCCGCCGGGATACGTCTCGTTCCCGTTCGTGCGATCGCCGAACGGCACGAAGAGGCGGAGGAGCGCCGTGTCGGTCGCCTCGGCGAAGGCCGTCAGCTTCAGCGATTCGCCCTTGACGGTGAACTCGAGCGCCCCGACGCGCTTCATCTTTCGGCGCTGACCGGTCGACGTCGGCATGTCGAGTATGTCTTCGGCGCGCGAGACGCGAAGCGCCGCGGGCACGCGGTACTCGGGATTGGTCGGGTAGTAGGGAAGCGGAGCGAAGTTGGCGCGCTGCGCCTCGGGAACGGGCGACTCGGACGAGCGCATGAAGCGATCCTTGTCGCTGCGCCACGCCGCAATCTCGTCCTCGTACGGAATCTCTTTCGTGCTGCAGGCTGCGACGGCCAGCAGCAACAGCAGCACGACCCGCTTCATCTAAAAAGGATAACCCTTTCCGCCGACCACCGCATCCGCGATGCGCCGCCGCAGCGCGACGGTGTTCACGGGCACGGTCTTCAACAGGCGGCGAAGGGCCGCGAGCAGCGTGCGCAGCGCGTCGCCTTCGGCCATCGCCGCGAGCGCGTTGCGCGCGGCGATCTCGACGCGTCCCGCGGCGTCGTTCACGAAGACCGACGCCGCGTCCGCGTGCAGCGCGGCGGACGTCGACGCGCCGTCCGCGGCGAGCGCCCGCAGCAGCACGCTTTCCGATGCATACACGTCGATGATGATGTCGGCGTTCGCCGACAGAATCTCCTGCTGGTCCGTCAGCTTCTCGCCGAACGTCTGCATGGCGGTGCCGAGAATCATCAACGCGACCTTCTTCATCGCGCTCACGGCGCGGCGTTCGCCGTCGAGCGGCGCATCGCCCGGCGGCTCCGGCATCGCCGGCGTCAGGATCTCGTCCTGCAGCTTGCGCGCGGCCGGAATGAGCGGGAGCCCGCCCTTGACGGCGCGCCGGGCGAGCATGCCGGGCACGAGCAGACGATTGATCTCGTTGGTCCCCTCGAAGATCCGGTTCACGCGCGCGTCGCGGTAGTGGCGCTCCGCGGGATAGTCCTTCACGAACCCGTTGCCGCCGTGGATCTGGACGTTCTCGTCGAGGACGAAGTCGAGCATCTCGCTCGCCGCGACCTTGAGGATGGACGCCTCGATCGCGAGCTCCTCGAGGGCCGCGAGCACGGCGGCCGCGCCGGATCCTTCCTCGACGAGTCCGTCGATCGCGCCGGCCGTGCGATACAGCATCGACTCGACGGCGTACTCGCGAATCGTCATCTCGGCGAGCTTGTGCTGGATCGCGCCAAAGGTCGCGATCGCCTGGCCGAATTGCTTTCGCTGCGACGCGTACTTCGCCGCCTCCGCGATGACGCCGCGCGCGCCGCCGCTGCACATGGCCGCGAGCTTGAAGCGGCCGTAATTGAGCACGTTGAACGCGACCTTGTGCCCCTTGCCGATCTCGCCGAGCACGTTCGCTGCCGGCACGCGCGCGTCCTGCAGGATGAGCGGCGTCGTCGACGATCCGTGAAGCCCGAGCTTGTGCTCCTCTTTGCCGGTCGTCACGCCGGGAAATCCGCGCTCGACGAGGAACGCGGTGAACTGCTCGCCGTCCACCTTCGCAAAGACGATGAAGAGATCGGCGAAGCCGCCGTTGGTGATCCACATCTTCTCGCCGTTGAGCGTGAAGCTGCCGTCGGCGTGACGTGTCGCGCGCGTCTTCGCGCCCAGCGCGTCCGATCCCGAGCCCGATTCGCTCAACGCGTACGCGCCGACCAGTTCGCCGCTCACGAGACGCGGAAGGTACCGCTTCTGTTGATCGTCGGTGCCGAAGCAGAGGAGCGGCGTCACCGCCAACCCGGTCTGCGCGCCGAACGTCGTCGCGAAGGAGGCGGATCGGCCCATCGCCTCGCCGACGATGACCGATGACACTTTGTCGAGCGCGACGCCGCCGAGCGACTCCGGCACGTCGGTCCCGAGCAGCCCGAGATCGCCGGCGCGCCGCACGAGCGCGCGCGCGAGCGCCCAGTCTTTCTGCTCCAGCCGCTCGATCGCGGGGGCAACTTCCGATGCGATGAACTCGTCGGCCGTCTGCCCGATCAGGCGATGTTCGTCGGTGATGCGCTCCGGCGTGAAGACGGATTCCGCAGTCGCGTCGTCTATCAGCCAGGCGCCGCCCTTTGTCGCGATCGTTGTGGTCGTCATGGTCTCTTCCTTCGGTTCCAGGTTCCAGGTGCCGGTTACATTCGCTCGAAGATCCCGGCGGCGCCCATTCCGCCGCCGACGCACATCGTGACCATGCCGTAGCGCGCCTTGCGCCGGCGCATCTCGTGCACGAGCGTGGCGGTCAGCTTTGCGCCGGTGCATCCGAGCGGGTGGCCGAGCGCGATGGCGCCGCCGTTGACGTTCAACCGCGCGGGATCGATCGCGAGCTCGCGCAGGCAGGCGAGCGCCTGCGCGGCGAACGCCTCGTTCAGCTCCACGAGATCGATCTCGTCGAGCGTGAGACCGGCGATCTTGAGCACGCGCTGGACCGCGGGGACGGGGCCAATGCCGAAGCGCTCGGGCTCGACGCCGGCGGTCGCGAACGCGACGAACCGCGCCAACGGCTCGAGGCCGATCTCCCGCGCGCGCTCGAGCGACGTCAGGATCGCCGCCGCCGCGCCGTCGCTCGTCTGCGAAGAATTTCCGGCGGTCACCGTTCCCTTCACGTGGAACGCGGGTTTCAGCTTGGCGAGCGCGTCGAGCGACGTGTCGCGCCGCGGTCCTTCGTCGGTGTCGAACACGATCGTGCGTGCGCCCGCGCCGTTGCCGGCTGCGCGGACGGTCAACGGAACGATCTCGTCCCTGAATCGGCCGGCGTCGATTGCCGCGATGGCTTTCTGATGACTGGCGAGGGCGAAGCGATCCTGCTCCTCGCGCGGAATCGATGACTCGCGCGAATGGTTTTCCGCGACGAGGCCCGTGCTCAAGTACACATCCGGATAGTGATCGACGAGCTCGGGGTTGGGCGCGACCTTGTGTCCGCCCATCGGAATGAGGCTCATCGACTCGGTTCCGCCGGCGGCGATCACGCCGCCGAATCCCGCCATGATCCGTTCGGCCGCGTACGCGATCGATTGCAGGCCCGAGGAGCAGAATCGATTGACCGTCACCGCCGACGCGGACACGGGAATGCCCGCGCGCAGGCTCGCGATCCGCGCGACGTTCAGCCCCTGCTCCGCTTCGGGCATCGCGCATCCGAGAATCACGTCCTCGACGTCCGATGGATCGAGGCCGGGCGCGCGCTTCAACGCCTCGGACAGCACCACCGCCGCCATCTCGTCTGGTCTCGTCTGCCGCAGCGTGCCGTTCGGCGCTTTGCCGACCGCCGTGCGGACCGCCGAGACGATCACTGCGTCTTTCATGGTCACCCTTCGTAGTCCGAGAGCAGATCCTCGAGCGCCTCGCCGACTTCCTGCGTCTTTCCGTCGAACAGATGGTCGGCGGCGTCGATGACGACCAGCTCCTTCGGCTCCTTCAGTTGCGCGTAGAAGCGCCACATGCCTTCGAGCGGACACACTTCGTCCGCTTCTCCCTGCACGAAGAACTTCGGCTTCGCCGACGCGATCGTGTTGTCGAAGCTGTAGTCGTGGCCCGAGACCGACGTCGCGACCGGCGGCGCGATGCCGATGAGCGTCGACACGCGATCGTCGGCTGCCCCTTGCTCGAGCGCGATCCACGCCCCGAACGAGAATCCGGCAGACCACAGCGGCCGTCCGGGATATTTCGCCGCCATGTAATCGAGCGCGGCCGAGAAGTCCTCCATCTCGCCTTCGCCGCGATCGAACGTGCCGTCGCTCGCGCCAACGCCGCGAAAATTGAACCGCAGGACCGAGCATCCAATGCGCGCGAGCGCTTTGGCACCCTGATACACAGCCTTCGTGTGCATCGTCCCGCCGAACTGCGGGTGCGGATGCGCGAAGACCACCGCCGCGCGAACGCTGCCGTTCTCCTCGCCGTCGAGGACGGCTTCGAGCCGTCCCGCCGGGCCGTTCAGGTCGGTGACTATCGGCACGCGTCAGTTCCTCAACGTCTTCCCGGTCTTGAGCGTGTGCGCGATGCGCTCCTGCGTCTTGCGCTCTCCGCACAGACTCAGAAACGCTTCGCGCTCGAGATCGAGCAGCTCCTGTTCGGTCGCTGTGCCGGCGCCGGCGCGATCGCCGCCGGCGAGAATGCGCGCGAGCGTTCGTCCGATGAGCGCGTCGTGATCGCTGATGCGTCCGGCGCGCCACGCGAGGTGCACGCCGAGCTTCAGCGCGGCGAGGACGCTCTCGCCGCCGACCGGAATCGCCGTGCGCGGCTGCGGCTTGACGTACTCCTCGGCGCGCGCGATCGCGTGCGCCTTCGCGTCCGCCATCAGGCGATCGCGGTTCATCGTGACGGAATCGACGGGCCGGAGATATCCGTGCCGCATCGCGTCGGGTCCGCTCGTCGAGACCTTGGCGAACCCGATCGTCTCGAACACCCGCTGCGTCGCCGGGAGCAGGTCGGATCCAGCGCCCGCGGCGCCGTTCTCCATCGCGCGCGCCAGCATTTCCTTCGTGCCGGCGCCGGCCGGAATCAACCCGACGCCGACCTCGACGAGGCCCATGTACGTTTCCGCCGCCGCCTGGACGCGATCGCTGTGCAGGACGATCTCGCATCCGCCGCCGAGCACGAGGCCCGCCGGCGCCGCGACGACCGGCACATCCGCGTACCGCAGCCCCATCGTCGCGCCCTGAAACGCGCGCACCATCAGGTCGACCTCGTCCCAGTTCGCCTCTTGCGACTCGAGGAGGAGCAGCATCAAGTTCGCGCCCGCCGAGAAATTCGGCGCGTCGTTGCCGATGACGAGCGCGCGATAGTTCGACGAGGCTTCCTTCACGCCCGCCTGCAGCATGTGAATCGTGTCGCCGCCGATCGCGTTCATCTTCGAGTGGAACTCGACGGCCAGCACGCCGTCGCCGAGATCGACGAGGCTCGCGCCGGCATTCTTCTTCACGATGGCGGAGCGCTCTTTCGCGGATCGGAGGATCTGCAGACCGGCGTCCGCAGGCGTCGGCGGTGCCTCATTCGCCGGAGCGGAGACGGGTGCCGCGTCGCCGAGCGCCCGCAGCAGCTCGAACGGTCCCAGCTCCCACCCGAATCCCCATCGCATCGCGCGATCCACGTCGTCTGGCGAATGCGCGATCTCCGGCGCCACGCGCGCCGCGTAGGCGAGCGTCGGTCCGAGCGTGTCGCGCAGGAAGCGGCCCGCTTTGTCGTCGCCCGTGAACAGTTTTCGCGTGCGCTCGCCGATGTTCTCGATCGCGCGCGCCGCGTCGATCGACGGCAGTCGCGCCGGCTGGTTCGCGCGGTACGTCATCGACGCGGGATCGAGCGTCAGGATCTCGCCGCTCGCGTCTTTCTTGTAGAAGCCCTGACCCGATTTCGCGCCGATCCATCCCTTCGCGATCAGATCGTCGATGATCGGCGGGAGCGAGAACGCCGCGCGATCCTCGGCGGACGTCAACCGCTCTGAGAGATTGCGCGCCACGTGCGCGAGGACGTCGATGCCGGCGATGTCCATCGTGCGGAACGTCGCGCTCTTCGGACGGCCGATCGCCGGTCCGGTGATCGCGTCGATCTCTTCAATTGTGTAGCCGCCCTCGACCCACGCGCGAAGAATCCTGATCACGCCGTACAAGCCGATATGGTTCGCGATGAAATTCGGCGTGTCCTTCGCGACGACAACACCCTTGCCGAGGCGCCGATCGGCGAACTCGCGAACCGCCGCGAGTACCGCGGGATCGGTGTCCGCCGTGGGAATGACTTCGAGCAGCCTCAGATAGCGCGGCGGATTGAAGAAGTGCGTGCCGAGCGCGTGCGCCCTGAACGACGGCGATCGGCCGTCGACGACGGAGGCGATCGGGATCCCGGACGTGTTGGAGCTGACGATCGCGTGCGGCGCACGAAGCCGATCGACGCGCTCGAAGAGCGCCTGCTTGATGTCGAGCCGCTCGACGACCGCTTCGACGATCCAGTCGGAGCCCGCAATCGCGTCGAGATCTTCGTCGAAGCCGCCGGTGCGGATGAGCGTGTGGCCGGTTGGCACGAAGAACGGATCGGGGCTCAACTTCCGCGCGCGCTCGAGGCCCTCGCGCGCTGCCGTTCTCGTGACGTCCAGCAGCAACACCGGCACGCCGGCGTTCGCGAAGTGCGCCGCAATCTGCGCGCCCATCGTTCCCGCGCCGAGAACCGCCACGCGACGAACGTGCATCGGCGCGCTCAATTCGCCAATCCTCGAACCATGAAATCCACGATCGCGTCAGCCTCGGCGGCGAGCGAGTACTTGCGGCGGCTCAGGATCCAATTCGTCGCCATCTCGTCGAGCGCGCCGAAGAAAAGCTTCGCGGCGAGCGTGGGGTTCATTTCCTTCCGGAACGAGCCGCGCGACTGTCCATCGGCAATCACGTCGCGAATGATGCCGAGATACTCGCGCAGCTGCGTCGCGGAAAACCGCTCCATGAATTTCGTCGACTGTCTGAGCTCCACCTGAAACACGATCGCGAGCGCGCGATCGCGGCCGAGGCGGCCGAGGTGCAGCCGCGCGATCTCGCGAAGCCGCTCGACCGGATCGCGCAGCGCGCCGACGCTCTCGCGTCCCTCCGCGATTGCCTCCTTCATCGTCCGCTCGAAGATCGAGATGAGGAGATCGTCCTTGCCTCGGAAGTAGAGGTACACGGTGCCTGCGGCGACCCCTGCCGCGCGGGCGACGTCGGCGACTTGCGCGTTGAAGAACCCGCGCGCGGCGAACGTGTCGATGGCGGCGCGCAGGAGCGCATCGCGCTTGTCGAGCCGTTCGGGGCGGGAGGAAACGGGCCGGCGGGCGGCTGCCGTACGCATGAATGAATATTCATTCAGTAGGCGTGCGCGTGTCAAGAGCGGGCGCGTACGGTCGAGATGGCTCGCCGATCCTCGTTCGAGCTTTCAACTGTTTGGAGTCGCAACCTCACGCATTTGGATCGCCGAACGATCTTCGGCGCGCGCGCGATGGGACGCGAGGGTCGAGGCGAGATGCACGTCCTTCCGCACGGACGCTTCGTCACCGCGAACAGAACGTTCGTCCCGTCGCGACGCGATCGCGTGACACCAACAGTTGAAGGGCAGTGTCCTTGCACAAATTGGCCGTTGCACTCGAGCCGCGCCGGCGCCTTCGCGAAGGCGGGCTGATGCAAAAGGGGGTCGGACGATGAAACGACTGGTCCTAACGGGCTTGTCGCTGCTGTGCGTGACGCTACTGGCGGCGCCGTCGGCAGCGCAGGTCTACACGGGACGCATCGACGTCACAGTCAAGGACAGCACCGGGGCGGTTTTGCCGGGCGTGACCGTCGAAGCAACCGGCACGCAGAACGCGTCGGCAGTGACAGACGCTCAGGGCGAGGCGCATTTCGTGAACCTCGCGCCGGGGCGCTACTCGGTCACAGCCAAACTGTCGGGGTTCACCGACTACAAGAACGACAACGTGCCGGTCAACGCCGGCTCGATTGTGCCGCTCGGCGTGACGCTCGCCGTCGGCGGGCTCGCCGAGCGCGTCGAGGTCACGCAGGAGACGCCGGTCATCGAGACGAAGCGCCAGTCCGTCTCGACGAACGTCAACCTCGACGAGCTGCAGAACATCCCAACGGCCCGCGATCCGTGGGTCGTGCTTCAAACCGTGCCGGGCATCATCGTCGATCGCGTGAACGTCGGCGGCGCTGAATCGGGTCAGCAGTCGAACTACCAGGCGAAGGGCGCGAACGACGATCAGAACACGTGGAACATGGACGGCATCGCGATCACCGACATGGGATCGCTCGGAGCCTCCCCAACCTATTACGACTTCGACATGTTCCAGGAGATGCAGGTCACGACCGGAGGCGCGGATCCCGCGAATGCGACGCCCGGCGTGCAGCTCAATTTCGTACTGCGGAGCGGCACGAACAAGTGGCGCGGCACGAGCCGGTACTACTTCGAGAACAACAGCCTCCAGTCCGACAACGTGCCATCGGGCCTCGTTGGAGAGATCGCGAGCTACAACCGCGTCGGCGAATACAAGGACTGGGGCGCAGAGGGCGGCGGCCCGCTCGTGCGCAACCGGCTGTTCGCGTGGGGCGCGTACGGGAAGACGGAGCCTGAGATCAAAGTCTTCAGCTTCAGCTCCGCGCTGAACGACTACACGCAGACCGCGCGCGACGCGACGACGCTCGAGAACATCTCCGCGAAGATCAGCGGCGAGATCTCACCGAAGGCGCGCGCGAACTTCACGTACTTCCGAGGCAACAAGCAGAAGTTCGGACGCGGCGCGTCGGGCCAGCGCCCAGACGAGACGACCTACAACCAGGACGGTCCGACCGATCTCTACAAAGCCGAGATGAACTACACGCTCGGCAGCAACGTGTTCCTCGTCGGCCGGTACGCGCACACGAAGAACGGGTTCTCGCTCGAGCCGCGCGGCGGACGGGACGTGCAGTCGTATCGCGACGACTCGAACGTCTACCACGGGTCGTACGGGTGGTACCAGACGCTGCGGCCGCAGGACAACATCAGCGCTGAAGGCAACATGTTCAAGGGCAAGCACGACCTGAAGTTCGGCTTCGGCTGGCGGAAGGCGAGCGTGACCTCCGAGAGCGGCTGGCCCGGCAACGGCGTCCGCACGTATTTCCGCGGCTACCCGAACATGCAAGCGCGCGTCGTGCGCGACTGGGCGCTGTCGGGTGAAGGCGTGTACTTGAACGCCTATGCCGGCGACACGCTCACCTTCGATCGGCTGACGGTGAACCTCGGCGTGCGGTGGGATCGATCGGCGAGCTCGGTGCAGGCGGCGTCGGTGCCGGCGAGCCCCGCGCTTCCGGATCTGCTGCCCGCGCTCACCGCGCCGGCGATCAAGAACGCGATCGTCTACAACAACGTGACGCCGCGCGTGGGCTTCACGTATGCGCTCAACCAATCGCGCAAAACGATCGCGCGCGCGAGCTACGCCGCGTTCGCATCGCAGCTCGATTCGAATCGCGCGTCGCTGACCGTTTCGCAGATCCCGTACTACTCGTACGTCTACTACGCGGCTGTCGACACGAACGGCAACCGCATCGCCGACGTCAACGAGTTCACGACCTTCCAGGGAGTCGCCGGCTTCGATCCGAACAATCCGCTCGGCGGCAATCCCGACAGGATCGGCAAGTACAGCTCGCCGCTCACGCACGAGTTGCTCTTCGGACTCGAGCACGAGGTGATGCGCAACTTCGGGATCAGCGGCAACGTGACGTGGCGCCGCTACACCGGATTCAACTGGCTGAACTATCCGGGCGTCACGGCGGCGGACTTCACGCTCGCGGGTCGATTCACGGGCTCTGCGCCCGGCGTCGGCTCGTACGACGTGCCGTTCTACCACGTGAACGAGGATGCGCTGCCGGCTGACTTCGGCCAGGTATACGAGACGCGCACCGACTATTACCAGCGCTTCCTCGGATTCGAGATCGCTGCGACCAAGCGGATGGCGGATCGATGGATGATGCGCCTCGGCTGGTCGACGAACGATCATCGCGAGTATTTGAAGGGGCCCGGCGCGAGCGAAGACCCGACGCCGCAGTTCACGACGACGCAGGCGTTCCCCAACGTGGACGGCGGTCCGGTGATGACGCCGAGCACCGGCAGCGGTAAGAGCTCGATCTACATGGTGCTGCCGAAGTACCAGTTCATCGCCAACGGCGCGTATCAGGCCGGCTGGGGCGTGACCGTGGCGGGAAGCTACCTGATGCGGCAGGGCTTCTCGGCGCCGTACTTCATGCTCTCGGATACGGATGGCGCCGGCGATGCGATCGCGCCGGAGAAGAACGTGCTGCTCGTCTCGGACGTCGGGAAGAACCGGCTGCCGACGGTGCACACCTTCGACGCGCGCGTCAGCAAGTCGTTCGTCTACCGCCGACTCAACGTCAACGTCGATCTCGACATGTTCAACCTCTTCAACTCCAGCACAGTGCTGGGGCGCGACTTCGATCTGTCGTCCGATTCGTTCGATCAGGTGCTCGAGATCACCAATCCGCGAATCCTTCGCTTTGGAGTTCGCGTAGGGTTCTAACCAGTCGAGCGCGGATTGCGGACCGCGGTTGCCGATGGGCAATCCGCGGTCTGCAATCTGCGATTTGCAATCTGCAATTTTTCCCACCTTTGCCACTCTTTTGACATAGGTCCGTGGCACGATCACCATGGACCTGTGCGCACCCGCTCTTTCGCGATCGTCGGGAACATCGCTTCATTGGTGGCGTTGTCGCTCGGCTGGACGACTCCGCACGCCCAGACCTCCGCGCAGACCTCCGCGCCGTGCGCTCTCTCGGGCGTCGTTCAATCAGGGAACACTGCGCTTCCCGGCGTCTCGCTGATCGCGATTGCGGCGGATGGCAGCGAGATCGCCGCGAGCTCCAGCGAACAGAACGGCGCCTACACGCTTCGCGTTCCGGCGTCCGGCTCGTTCACGATTCGTGCGGCGCTTGCCGCGTTCGCGCCCGCGACGCAGAGCCTGACGATGACCGAGGCGAATTGCAGCGCGCGCCTCGATTTCACGCTGACGCTCGCGTCGCGCGCGGCGCAGGCAACGCCCGCGCCCGGCGCGGCGCCGAAGCCGTCCGCGCCGACCGCACCGCCTGCGCAATCGGCGAGCGGCGGACGCGGACGCGGCGGATTCCAACAGCTCGACGTCGTCACGAATGCGGCGGGCGAAACGAACGCGGACGATCGTCCCGAGACGCTGCGCGCGGAATTGCAGCTTCCGCCAGGCTTCTCGGCGGATGCGCCGACCGAGACGGTCGCAACCGCGGGGACGCAAGGCCAATCGAACGACGCGCTGCTCTTCGGCGGCCGCGGCGGCCGCGGCGAGTTCGAGCCTGGAGGTCCTGAAGGACTCGGCCGGGGCGGAGCGGGCGGCGAGCAGACGGGATTCGGCGGCGATCAGGCAGGCTTCGGCGCTGGTGGCGGCCGCGGCGGCGGCCCGGGCGGCTTCGGCGGTGGCGGCGGCCCGGGCGGCTTCGGCGGCCTGCGCGGCGGCGGACGCATGCAGGGCAACGCCAACTACAACCTCGGCGGCTCGATGTTCGACGCGGCGCCGTATCCGCTCAACGGCCGCGCGCGGCTGGAACCCGACTACGTTCAGCAGCGCTACGGTTCGTCGTTCGGCGGTCCGCTCACGATTCCTCACATCGTCAACGGCGGCACGCGGACATCGTTCTTCGTGAATTACTCGGGCAACCACTCGCGGACGCCGGTCGATTCGTATTCGACGGTGCCGACGCTCGCGGAACGCGCGGGCGATTTCTCGTCGTCCGCATCCGCGGTGATCGATCCGGCGACCGGTCAGCCGTTCGAGGGCAATCGCATTCCGTCGTCGCGCATCACGCCCGCGGCGCAGTCGCTGCTCGCGTTCATTCCGCAGCCGAACGTCGCCGGCGCCACACAGAACTTTCACTACAGCACGGCGAACTCGTCGAAGAGCAACGACGTGAACGTGCGCGTCACGCATATCTTCGGATCGCAGCCGCAGCGCGGCGCCGGCGGCGGCCGAGGACGAGGCGGCTTCGGTCCCGGCGGCGGCGGAGGGCGCGGCGTCCCTGGCGCCGGCGGCCAACCAGGATTGGGTCGAGGCCGAGGCGGACCGCTGCCGACGCGCAGCGTGCTCAACGCGAGCTTGGGCTTCCGTCAATCGTCATCGTCGAGCTCGTCGACGTTTCCAACGATCGGCGGATCGGGTGAAACGAAGGGCTGGAACCTCCCGGTGTCGTGGATGCTGTCGAAGGGACGGCTGATCAACACGCTCACGGTCACGTACAACCGAAACAGCTCGCGCAGCACGAATCTCTACGCGTTCAACACCAACGTCGCCGGCGCCGCGGGCATCGGCGGCGTGTCGTCCGATCCGTTCGACTGGGGCGTTCCAAGCTTGTCGTTCACGACGATCGCGGATCTTCGCGATCGCACGCCGTCGAGCCGCGTCGATCAGCGCATCCAGATCGGGAACACGACGGTGCGGCCGTTCGGCCGCCACGCGATCAGATTCGGCGGCGAATTCCGATACCTGCGTCTCGACAGCTTGTCGAACAGCAATCCGCGCGGCAGCTTCGTCTTCACCGGCCTCTATACATCCGCCCTCGCCAACGGCCGGCCGGTCGCGGGCACGGGCCTCGACTTCGCCGATTTCCTCCTCGGCTACGCGCAGCAGGCGTCGGTGCAGTACGGTCCCGGCGAGCTCAAGATGCGCGGACGGGACTGGAATCTGTTCCTTCAAGACGATTGGCGCGTGCGCGGCAGCCTGACGCTGAACTACGGGCTGCGCTACGAATACGTCTCGCCGTACTACGAAGCCAACAATCATCTCGTCAACCTGGACGTGAACTCGACGTTCACGGCTGCGGCGCCGGTCTCGGCGGGGGACGTCGGATTGTTCACGGGCCAGACGCCGACGAGCCTCGTCGAGCCCGATCGGAACAACGTCGCGCCGCGCGTCGGCCTGGCATGGCGCGCGCGTCCGGGAATGACGGTGCGCACGGGCTACGGGATCAACTACAACCTCGGCGCGTACGGATCGATCGCGCAGCGCCTCGCGGCGCAGCCGCCGTTCGCCGTCACGTCGACGAGCCTCGGCACCGCGATCATTCCGCTGCTCCTGATCGATCCGTTCGCGCACATCGACAGCTCGACGACGACAAACTCGTATGGGATCGATCGTTCGTACGATCTCGGCATCGCGCAGATTTGGAACGCCGACATGCAGCGCGATCTCCCGCACAACTTGTCGGTCGGCGTCGGCTATACCGGCACGAAAGGATCGAATCTCGATATTCAGCGGGCGCCGAATCGCAATTCCGACGGCACGCTCCGAATCGACAACGTGCAGCCGTTCACGTGGCAATCGTCCGAAGGGCGGTCGACGCTGCACTCGATCGCGCTGCGCGCGCGGAAGCGTCTCGCTCGCGGCATCTCGTTCGGCGGCCAATACACGTGGTCGCGTGCGTACGACAACGCGTCCTCTCTTGGTGGGGGTGGGGGCGGCAGCGGTGGCACGCTCGCGCAAAACGATCAGGATCTCGACGCGGAGTGGGGCCGCTCGAGCTTCGAGCGCCGTCACGCGGTGAACGCCGACTACAGCATCGAGCTGCCGTGGGGCCCTGGGCGTCCGTGGCTCAATCACAATCGCTGGACGTCGCAGATCTTCGGCGGCTGGAGCTGGAGCGGGAACTTCTCGATGCAGTCCGGAGGGCCGTTCACGCCGCGCGTGACGGGTAGTTTCCGCGACGTCGGATCCGGCGTCAACGGCACGCTGCGCGCCGACTACGACGGCGAGCCGATCGGCATCGACGATCCCACGACACTTCGCTTCTTCAACACCGACGCGTTCACGATCCCGGCCGCCGGTCTCTTCGGCACGGCGCCGCGAAACCTGATCATCGGGCCCGGCTCGAAGAACCTGAACATGAACCTGTCGAAGAACGTGAACTTCTCGCGATCGCGCGGCGTGACGATTCGAATTCAGGCGAACAACGTGCTGAACCGCGTGCAGTTCGCCGCCATCGACACGGTGGTCAACTCTCCGACGTTCGGTCAGGTCACGAGCGTGCGCCCGATGCGATCGGTGCAGCTCGTCATGCGGTTCCGGTTCTAGCGATGCGGCGGCGAACTCTCGACCGAACGGCTCGCGCGCTCGCTCCGCTCCTCGTCGCGGCGTTCATACTCTCGACGCCGGCGTCCGCCCGGCAGAGCGTTCAACGGCGTCCTTCATTCCGCGCCGGCGTCGAGCTGATCTACGTCAACGTCATCGTCCGCGACGGGAGCGGCAACATCGTCCGCAACCTCAAAGCGGACGACTTCACGATTCTCGAAGACGACAAGGCCCAAACGATCAGCGCGTTCGACTTCGAGGAAGTTCCCGCCGAAGCGCTGCCCGCCGAGCGGCCCGCCGAGCCAATCCAGCCGATTCTCAAGGCAGAGGCGCCGAAGCCCGCGGCGGCCGACGAAAAGAAGGCCGAGGCGGCCGCGCCGCCGGCAAAGGTGGAACCGATCGATCTCAAGAACCGGCGGCTGATCGTGCTGCTGTTCGACGCGAGCTCGATGCAGCCCGAAGAGATCGAGCGGGCGATCAATTCCGGCCACGAATACATCGCGAAGCGATTGACGCCGGCGGATCTCGTCGCGATCGCGTCGGTCAGCTCCACGCTCCGCATCGTGCAGGATTTCACGGCCGATCGCGAGACGCTCGCGGCGGCGCTCGATCGCTTCTCGGGGATGGAGGCCGCGGGCTTCGAGGAGGGCACGACGCTCACCGGCGAAGAGACGGAGGCGGACGGCTTCGTTGCGGACGATTCGGAGTTCAACATCTTCAACACCGATCGCCGGCTCGCCGCGATCGAGCAGCTCTCCGACGCGCTCGCGCCGATCCAGCAGAAGAAGTCGATCGTGTACTTCAGCAGCGGGGTGACGCAGCGCGGCGAAGACAATCAAGTGCAGCTTCGCGCGGCGATCGATCGCGCGGTCAAGGCGAACGTCTCGATCTATCCCGTCGACACGCGCGGCCTCACGGCAATCGTTCCGGGCGGCGCGGCCAGCCAGTCGAGCGGACGCGGCGGCACGTCGATGTTCTCCGGCCGAGGCGTCTCGCGGCAGTTCGACAGCCAGTCGGCGAGCCAGGACACGCTCGTAGCGCTTGCGGCCGACACCGGCGGCAAGGCGTTTCTCGACACGAACGATTTCGGCGGCGTCTACACGAAGGTGATCGCGGACACGTCGGCTTACTACCTGATCGGCTACTCGAGCTCGAACGCCGCGCGCGACGGACGCTTCCGGCGGATTCGCGTCCGCCTGAACAAGCCGGGATTGAAAGTCGAGCACCGGAACGGCTACTACGCGCCGCGCGATTTCCAGCACTCGGGGAAAGACGATCGCGAGCGCCAGCTTCAAGATCAGCTCATGACCGACCTGTCGTCGACGGATCTGACCGTCTGGATGTCGACGTCGTTCTTCCGTCTCGCCGAGGATCGCTTCTACGTTCCAGTGTCGATCGCCGTGCCGGGATCGGAGATCCCATTCGTCCGGTCGACCTCACAGGAGCGCGCGACGATCGACGTCATCGGGATCATGCGCGATCCGCAGCAGCGTCCGGTCGGCCGGCTGCGCGATACCGTGAAGCTCGCCGTGCAGCCCGCGCAGGAAGTGAAGCGGAAGACCGTCCAGTACGAGACGGGCTTCACGCTGCCGCCAGGCAAGTACCGGCTGAAGGTCGTGCTTCGCGAGAATCAGAGCGGTGCGATTGGATCGTACGAGAGCGATGTCCTCGTGCCCGACCTGCGGCGCTCGCCCGTGAAGCTCAGCTCCGTCGTTCTCGGTACGCAAACGCAGCCGGTCGCCCAGCGGAACGCGATCAGCCCGCTCGCTCGCAATGGGACGATGCTCGTGCCGAGCCTCACGCACGTCGTCTCGACGGGGCAGCCGCTGTATTTCTATTACGAAGTCTACGAGCCGGCGCTCGTGCAGTCCGGGAGCCCGCGCCTTCTCACGAGCATCGCGTTCTTCCGAGGAAAAGTGAAGACGTACGAGACGCCGCTCGCCGAGGTGACGCGGATCGACGCGCCGGATCGGAAGGCCGCGATCTTTCAGTACTCGGTTCCCGCGTCCGCGTTGAAGCCGGGCTACTACACCTGCCAGATCACCGTCGTCGACGACGTTGCGGGAACGTTCGCGTTTCCGAGGCTACCGTTGTTGGTGAGGCAGTGATTTCCGGCTTCAGCCGGAAGCCTCTTCAGAGCGCTCGATTTCTGTTCGTGGAGCATTCTCGATCGTCCGCTTCCGACGACGAATGGTCTTGCTGCATTCGTCGTACGCCTGGCGCATCACGGCGAGATCCGAAGGCCGCAGCGCTGCTTCGGCTGCCCGCTTGATCGAGTCGCGGTTGATTTTCGTGGCGTCGGCGAACAGTGCCTCGAGGCTGGCGACGTCGACGGCCTGCTCGGCCGCCTCCGAGATCGCTGCGAACCGCTCGACCGACGTCGTCACTACTGCACGCTTCGAATCGTCTCCGCGGTCGAACCGGCGAGACACTCGGAGCGCCGCCCAGGCAAGTCCGAACAACGTCAGCGCGAACGACGCGATTTCGAAGCGGTCCGCTGTGATGGGTTCGTTACGGCGGTAGTACGCCTCCGCGGCAGCGTGCAGCGGAACTCCGATCACGCGCTGGCCGCTCTCCTCCGACAATCCGGCGACGTGGGCTTTCTTCGCAAACTCGTGTCCGTAGAGCGTCTGCAGCACTCGCTGCGCCGTGAACGCGGGAAGTCCCGGCCGCGCAACCAGCGCGACTTGTGCGGCGAGCGTCTTGACCGCGGCGCGATCGCCCTCCGACACATCCGGGCTCGCCTGGTACGTGCCTTCGGGAATCACGATCGGCTCCATCCCGGGGAGGAACTTCGCGAGCGCCTCGGCATCTTCGATCGGCACCAACCGGTACTGGCCCGTGCCGAGCGGCGCTTCGACATTACTCGAGTGAAGAAGGCTGATCCGCATCGCGGCGTCGAAATGACCCAGCTCGAAATCCGTCAAGAGATTGCGTTTCAGCTGCTGATCGCTGCTATTGAGGATCGTGACGCCGGCCGTCGCCTTGTAGTACTCGAGGAGCTGCCGCCCGATGACGTCGGGAGCGCCGTTGACAGGCCCGAGGCTCAGACGCACGTTCTTCCCGCCGGGCCGCGTCGCCAGATCGCGAAGCCGTCGAATCGGCGAAGCCTGAGGCACGATGAAGTGCAGATACTGGCGCTCGACGGTGGCCAGGCCCTCCAGCTCGGACAGATCGATTTGCACGACGGACGAGACGAACCCGATGTCCGCCTTACGAGCGCGCAGCATCGGCGCATTCACCGGGCTGCCGTCCGTGTCCACGACGTTCATCTTGAAGCGGTGATCTTCTTCGAGCTGCGTGCCGAGGACCTTTCCCATCGCATGCAGACCGGTATTCGCGAACCCCGTGGCCATCGTGAGCTCCGGCGGGCCTGATATCGGTTCCCACAGGCGCTGCATCGACACGCGGGCAAACGTCGGCCACAGCGCGTAGAGCATCACGCCGGCGCCCGCCAAGGCGGCCGCCGCTACGAAGCCGACGCGGCCCGCGGCGTGGACGACTGAAGGACTCAGCCGAAGCGTCATGTGACGGCTCCCCAGGGACCAATCGATGTGTTGGAAACGGCTGGAGTATACATCGGGCCTCGATCCGGAGAGAATGCGTTCGGGGTGGCTGCCGTCAGTAGGGAAGGGCGGTGTAGAACTCCCAGGTGGCGTCCCGCGGTCCCACCGCGAGCGCCATCAGCGAGCCGTTCGTCCAGACGACGACTTCGCCTTGGCCTTGCAGCAGGATCAGCTTGCCGATCCGCTGTCCCTGCGGATCGACGACCCATTCGCGCTTGATCTGCTTGAACTGTTGCGCAAGGACTTCGTTGACGGTGCTATTGAAGATCGCGTCCGCGTCGGCCGCGGATCGGAAGGCCGAGAGCACATGGCTGACCGTGACGCCGTCGCGCGTTCGATAGAGCGCCGCGAGGCCGTCGGTCGCGCCCACCGTCGGTTCTCGTTTCACACTGACGAGGGCGAATCGTCCGGCCGCCCGCGGCAATTGACCTGCAAGCGATCCGTTGGTGGGCGCAGGCTGCTGTTGGATCCGCGACGGATCCACGCCCCGGCGCTGGAGGTACTCGAAGAACTGGCTGTCGGCGCAGGAGCGCGGGTCGAACCCGTACAGGAACGCATCGATGCGAAGGCCCGCCGTGCCGTGCGCCCGCGGATCGAACCACGGGTCGTCGATGCGGTCGCCGCTCCGACGCAGCGACATCACGGCCTCGTCATCGTCGCCGGGATCGAGCAAGCCTCGCTTCTTCGCGTCAGCCGCCCACTCACCCGCGAAGCAGTCGGCCTGCAGCTCTAGTTGGATCGATGCCAGGCCGACGTTGGCATTCGCGAAGCCGAGCAGACGTTGAACCAGATGGCCCCACTCGTGCGCGAGCACGTAGACCGGCGCGAAATCGCCGAACTTCCGCTGGGCCGTCATGAACGCGACGTCCCAATAAATCTTGTGCGTGCTGGGACAGTAGATGGCGTTCGGCCCATCGACTCTCCCGCAGTCAGTCTGGGCAGGCGCCTGAATGATTACGACATCAACCGGCGCCTGATAGTTGCGAACGCGGCTGCGCCAGTACCGATCGATATCGGCGCGCGCGCTGTCGAGGAGCGCCCGCAATTGCGGATCGAGATTGGCGCGGGACGTGGACTGACTCTCGGAAAAGTCGGCGCCGAGCACCAGGACCGCGATCGTCGCCACCAGGACGCGCCTCACGATGCGTCTCGTGCCGATTGTCGATGCGCGTCGAGAATCGCGGCACGCAGCGCTTCCACCTCGCCGCGCGCAAGCGCGCGCAAGCGCGGATTCGTCTCGCGCGCCTCACGGCGCTTTGCCAGCGCGAGCATCACTTGACGGTTGTGACGCGTCGTCAGCTCCTTCAACTGACGGAAGTTCAGCGTCGCGAGCGCGGCGAGGTAGCGCAGTTGTCTACGCACGAAGTTCTGGAGCAGGGCGAGATCCGCACTCGATACCACACCGCCGTCGGCTTCGGCAGCTAATTCGTGAGAGATCGCGCGCCGCTCGGAC
This sequence comes from Vicinamibacterales bacterium, assembly GCA_036556425.1. Taxonomy (GTDB): domain Bacteria; phylum Acidobacteriota; class Vicinamibacteria; order Vicinamibacterales; family 2-12-FULL-66-21; genus DATBJJ01. Next base: position 94,571 of record DATBJJ010000173.1, on the reverse strand, counting down.
GCAAGCCCGTACGTTGCGATCGCGGCGATGAAGAGCACCGGCAAGACGAGGGCGATCCATCCGCGGAACGCGCCCTGCGCTCCAGCGAGCGCGTTCCCATAAGCCAGCCACTTGTAGCCCGCGGACGCGAGAATCGCACAGGCCAGCGCACCGAGCGGCACGCCGAGTCGCGCGACGACGCTCGTCGTACGCAGCCGGATGCCGAAGCCGGCCCCGATCAGCGATCCGAACACGCCATGGGCAAGGCCCGCGAACGCGCTCCACAACACCAGGCGCACGGGACTAGGACGCAACGTCGCGAGGATCGGGACGTCGAGCATCCAACGGAAGAACGTCCCGCCGACTGCGAAGCCCAGGCCCGCCGCGACGCCATACACGATCCCGTCGACGAGGTCCGTGACTTCGCTCCAGCCTCGCAGCCGGCCGACGGCCGCAAGCACGTGAACGCCAACAACGATCGCGGCGAACTTCGAGACTTCTTCGCACAGGGCGGACGGCAGCACCGTCAGCTCCAGCCACGTCGAGTCAACCAGGAGGTGCAACGCGATGGCCGCCGTCCCTCCGAGCGTGAACAGGAGCGCGAGGCTCCAGAGCGGCTCGCGCTCGTTGACGTCGAGGAAACGAACGACGACCAAGTACAGCAGGGCGAGGCCCAGCGTCATGACGAGCTCGTCGACATTGCCCGAAAGCATGTGTGTCGGTTGTGCGGCGTAGTCTAGTCGGCTCGCCCGCGCCGCCGCAAGAAATGACAGTAGGGGCCTACTCATAGTAGGATCCCCCGCTCCCGGGGCTGCGAGAACACGGCACGTCGACGACGCGAACGCCAAGCGTCCGGCCCTCGTACGCCCGAATTGCCCCGGAAGGAGAAGGCTCCGTGACACAGCCCTGGTTCGATGCCACCACCGGCGTTCTTCTGCTCGACGACTACGTGGCGACGCGGCCGTCCTTTCAGAGAGTCGTCGCGGACGATCGCGTCACCGACGACGAGCTGAAAAACCAGGCGGGGCACGTCGTGTCGCTCCTGCAGAAAGCGGAATCGCTCCTCAGTCCCGAGGCGCGGCAGGCTGTCACCGAAGCGCTGTGCGAGCTGGCCGTGCTCTACGAGTTGCAACACAAGCAGACGTCGCGGGAGAAGTGAGATGAGCGTCTTCGAATCCGAACGAACGATTCCGATCTACATGGCGGACCTTAGGCCGGTCGGCCAGGATCTCATCGACCACTTCCGCCGCCAAGGCTACGAGGTCGAAGGCCACCGGACGCAGCAGAAGGGCTGGTTGATCAGCCTTCGAAAGGGCGGCGCCTTCAAAGCGGTGCTCGGTCTCAAAACGGCGCTCAACGTTCAGATCGATCCGTTGGGCACGGCAACCGTCGCGAAAGCCGGCATCGGCATCTTCGGACACCAGGCGCTTCCATCGATCATCTCGCTGCTCCTCTTCTGGCCCGTGCTGGTAACGCAGCTCTGGGGGTTCGTGCAGCAGATGAATCTCGACGAGCAGGCGTTGGCGCTGGTGGAGGAGAGTCTGAAGCGCCATGCTGAGAAGCCCGAGGCTGCGTCCGCCGCGGGAGCAAGCAGCGCGAGTGCTGCCGCTCCGATCGTGACGGATTCCGCGCCGAAATTCTGTCCCAGCTGCGGGTCCGCGCTGGTTGTCGCGAAGAACTTTTGCACCGATTGCGGCGCGAAGCTGGTCGCCTGAAGCGTTCTATTTCAGGATCGATCGAATCCTCGCGATGTCGGCCGCGTAGAAGGCGGGCGGCGCCGTCGCGATGTACTGCTGCCCGTACACTCTCGCTTCATCCGGCTTGCCCACCTCCATCAGCGTCACCGTGAGGTTGTAGAGCGCGTCGAAGTCGGTCGGGTCGGCCTTGGTCGCCATCGTCCAGTGAAAGATCGCCCCTTCCTTCTCTCCGCGCCTGGCGAGGATGACGCCGAGGCTCGTGTGCGCGCCGGGCAGCAGCGGATCGATTTCGAGCGCAGCGTTCAGCGATTTCTCCGCCGCGGCGAGATCGCCGTTCTGCAGATCGAGCGTGCCGATGTTCTGCCAGGCGAGCGCGTTGGTCGAATCGATTTCGAGCGCATGCTCGAACGTGCGGCGAGCGTCCGCGGTGCGCTTCGCGTGACCGTAGGCAATGCCGAGGGCGTTCAGCGCCTCGATGTCGTCGCCTGCAAGGCCCTCGAGCAGCGCGATGGCGCGATCGGCTCGGCCCGTCTCCGCCAGATAGATGCCTAGCTTCACGCGCACGTCGCGATGGCTCACGCCGTTCTTCAACGCGGCTTCGAGCGTGCGGATGGCCGCGTCCGGCTGCCCGGTCTCCCAGAACACGAACGCGAGATAGCGATACGCGTCGGCCGTATCCGGCCGCTTCGCGATGGCTTCCTGGAACAGCGCGGCGGCTTCGCGCGCCTGGCGGCGCTGATAGAGATCGCCGGCGCGGTGGAGGAGCGCGTCGATCTCGATCAGCCGCTTCGGATCGTCTTCTTCGCGATAGCGATCGCGCGGCGCCGCACCGCTTCCGCCGACGTAGCCGAGCGCGCGCAAACGGTCGCGTACTGCGGACGTCTCCTCGCCAGGGGCCGCCGGCGGCGCGACGTTGAAGCCGCGCAGCGCGTTCAGCATGACCTCGGCGCGATCGCGCCGGCTCGACGAGAGATTCTGCTGCTCGCGAGGATCGGCGGCAAGCGCGTACAACTCGGGAATCGGCAGATCGATGTACTTGTCGCGGGCCAGCAGAACGCCGCGCAGCGGCGCCCATCCGCGGGAGAGGTTCGCGGTCATCGCCTCGAAGTACGACGGGCGGTCCTCGCCGCGGCCGGAATGAATGAGCGGCCGTAGCGACTGGCCGTGAAGGGTCGGCTCCGCCGGCGCGCCCAGCGCGTCGAGAATCGTCGGAAGAACGTCGACGTGGCGGACCGCTGTGTCGATCTTCAGTCCGGGGAGCGGGTCCGAGCTCGCCTTCGGCGCGATTTCCGAGACGATGAGCGGCACGTGAAGCGTGGGCTCGTACGCGAAGATGCCGTGCGTCAGCTCGCCGTGATCGCCAAGGCTCTCGCCATGATCCGCCGTGACGACGACGAGCGTCGGCCGCGGCTGACGCGCGAGATCGTCGATCAGTCTCGAGAGCTGGGCATCCGTGTAGGCGATCTCCGCGGCGTAGAGATCGTTGGGATACCGAGCCGCGTATTGCGGTGGCGGATCGTAGGGCGCGTGCGGATCGAACACGTGCACCCAGGCGAACCACCGCGACTGTTGTGCGCCGATCCACTTCAAGGCGGGCGAGACGACGGCCTCCGCCGGGCGTTCGGGAAGCGCGAAGTCGATCGCGCCGCGGATCTCGTTGATTCGATCGTCGTAGGCGTCGAAGCCGGCGTTGAGGCCGAACCGCTGATCGAGCGGGAAGCCGCCGACGAACGCGCCGGTCGCGAATCCCATCGCCTTCAGCCTCGTCGCGAGCGTCGCTTGTCCTTTACGTACGCGGTAGCCGTTGTTGTCGCGGACGCCGTGCTCGTACGGATACGTCCCCGTGAGGATGCTCGTATGCGACGGAAGCGTCACGACCGCATGCGAGTGCGCGAAGAGGAAGAGCGCGCCGCGGTCGGCGAGCCTATCGAGCAGCGGTGTCGCGGCTCGGCCGCCGTACGGCGAGATCGCGTCCGCTCTGAGCGTGTCGATCGTGATCAGCAGAACGTTGCGATCGGCGGACTGCTCGAGCGTGAAGTGTGCCGGCGCGTGAGCTCGCCACCACAGCGTCAGCGACGCGGCGGCGATCGCGAACGCCACCGCCGCCAGGAGGAGACGCCGCGTGAACGCGTTCACTTCGTGCTCCCCGGCGATCGCGCTGCGCGCGGCATTCGTTTGGCGAGCGTCTCGACCTCGCTCGCGCGATCCGGACGTCCGAAGAGCCGCCACAGTCGAGCGGCGGTGTCGAACGCGTCGGGAGACGGCACGCCGCGGACCAGATCGTCGAGCTCGCGCTCCGCCGCGTCGGTCCGGCCGGTGGATTGATAGAGCATCGCGAGGCCGGCTCTCGCGCGGACGTGCTCGGGATAGAGCCGGACCTCTTCCTTCAAGTACGGTTCCGCCTCCCGGTAGCGTTCGAGACGCGCGAGGGCGTCGCCGATCATGAAGTGCAGATCCTTGGGCTGCGCGGCCCGCTGCGCGTACGCCTTCTGCGATTCGAGCAGGAAGCGCAGCGCCTCGTCGTACCGGCGATCGTTGTACGCGATCGTACCGCGAACGAGCGGCACCATCGGCAACCCGGGCTCCGCTTTTTCCGCGAGCGCGGCGTGCTGGAGCGCCTCCTCGTTTCGTTTCGCGGCGATCTCGATGAACGCGAGCGCCTGCTGCGCGGCGGCGGGCGACTTCGCGATCGCGAGCGCGGCATGCGTCCGCGCCTCGTCGAGCCGGCCGAGCGCGACGAGCGCGCTCGCCGCGCCGAGTGGTCCGTTCGGCTCGTCCGGCTGCAGGCGGATGACGCGTCCGTACGCCTCGAAGGCATCCTGCCATCGATTCAACCGGCCGAGCGCCGCGGCGTACTGCGACCAGACGTCCGTCATGTCCGGATCGTCGTCCAGGATCTGCTTCAGGAGCTGCGACCCTTCCAGCGTCCGGCCGTCGCCCAACATCTCTACCGCGCGGCGATAGGTTCGAAGGAGCGGCGCTTTGTCTTTTGGATCCGCCCGCTGACCGGACGCGGCGCCGGACGCGGCCGAGGACTGCGTGCCGACGTAGCCGAGCGCGGCGAGCCGTTGCCGATCCTCGTCGGAGACGGCGGACGGCTTGTCGAGATCGCGTCCCGCCGCGAGCGCCTCGAGCGCTGACCGCAGCGCGGCAGACGCCTGCGTCCGGCTCGAGGCGATGTTCGTGCGCTCGCCGGGATCGCGCTCGAGATCGTACAGCTCCTCGCGCGGCGCCTTGATGTACCTGAATCGTTCGTCGGTCAGCGACAGCAGCTCGCTCCAGCCGAAGTGATAACGCGGGTACAGCGCTTCCGCGTAGATGCCTTGCGGCGGAATCGCGCCGTTCTCGACCATCGCCGACAGGAGATTGCGGCCGCGCAAACCGGCTGGCGGCGCCACGCCGTACATCGCCGCGAGCGTCGGCAGCAGATCGATGTGCTGGACCGGCGACCCTATGCGGCGGCCACCTCCGCGTTGTCCGGGCAGCTTCATCAACCACGGCACGCGGATCACTTCGTCGTACAGGAACAACCCGTGCTCTTCCTCGATATGATCGCCGAGGCCTTCACCATGATCGGCCATCACGACGATCGTCGCGTCGTCGTACCAACCGCGTTTCTTCAGCGAGTCGAGCAGCCGGCCGGTGATCTCGTCGGCGAACGCGACCTCGCCGTCATACGGCTGAAGATCCGCGAAGCGTTCGGGCGGCCGGTACGGCTTGTGTGGCTCGTAGATGTGAAAGAAGAGAAGAAACCGCTTCGACGTTCTCGCGTTGAGCCATGCGTCCGCCGCGGCCAGCGTGTCGACTCCCGGACGCTGGACTTGCGCGGGCGATCGATCGGCGCCGCCCGCGCGGAACGTCGCGTCGTAGACGTCGAATCCCTGACCGATCCCCGTCTCGGTACGAAGCACGTACGCCGATACGAATCCGGCCGTGTCGTAGCGCGCGCCGTGGAAGAGCGACGCGATCGTTGGCGCGCCTGGCGCCAGCGTGAATCCCAGATTGTCGCGGACCTTGTGCTCGAACGGCAGCCGTCCGGTGAAGATCGACGCGTGCGACGGGAGCGTCTGCGGCGCGTGCGCGTAGGCGCGGTCGAAGACGATTGCATCGCGCGCGAACGCGCTGAGCGCCGGCGTCCGCCCCTTCGTGTAGCCGTAGACCGCCAGCCGATCCGCCCGCAGCGTGTCGATCGAAACGATCACGATCGGTCCTTCGGGCGCGGGGGTTCGCGTCCTCCACCACCAGGCAACGGCGACGGCAATGGCGCCAACCATGACCGCGGCGACAATCGAGCGCGTCAGGCGCCGGGAAGCAGCGTCGGCGGGCGTCCGGCGGACGGGAGGGTTTCGGGCCATGCAGGCAGAGCTTGGGCGGGCAGCCGCTGCGGAATCAGAGGACGTTCTCAGTATAATCGCCCGTATGAGAAGCCGACGTCATTGGATTAGTGGGGCGCGCCTCGCGACGGCCCTGTTCGCATTCGTTTTCTGCGCGTTCGTCACCGCGAACGCCGGCGCTCAGCCCCGAGGCAACGGGCGCATCAACGGCAAGATTCTCGACGATCAGGGCAAGCCCGCGCAGAACGTGGCAGTCCGCGCGCAGAAGGCCGGAGACGCGCTGATCCACGAGGCCAAGACCAACGACAAGGGCGAGTGGAACCTGCAGGGCCTCACCGCCGGCCAGTACACCTTCGAGTTCTCGAAAGAAGGATTCGATCCGCAGCGCGTGCAGGTGCAGATCGCGGAGAACCGCAATCCGCCGATCGACAACATGAAGCTGACGAAGGCCGCGCCAGCCGTCGATCCGAACGTCGAGATCCAGACGGAAATGAAGAAGGCGATGGAGCTCCAGCAGGGCGGGAAGCTCCTCGAGGCGCGCAAGATCATCGAGGGCCTCATCGCGAAGTATCCCTCGGCGTATCGCCTCCACGCGTTCATGGCGTCGACCTACGAGGCGGAGAAGAACGTCGACAAGGCGATCGAGGAGATCAAGATCGTCGTCGAGAAAGAGCCCGCCGACATCGACATGAAGCTCTATCTGGCGGAGCTGATGACGCTCAAGGGCGACAAGGTAGAAGCGCAGAAGATCCTCGACGCGATCGACTTGGCCCAGGTCAAGGATCCGGTGATGTTCATCAACGTCGCGATCTCGTCGATCAACGCCGGCAAGGGCGACGAGGCCGTGGCGCTGCTCGACAAGCTCGCCAAGGTCTTCCCGACGCGCGCAGACCTCCACTACTATCGCGCCCGCGCGAACATCACGAGCAAGAAGATGGTCGAGGCGAAGGCGGACCTCGAGAAGTTCATTTCGATGGCGGCGCCAGACGCGCGAGAGCTGCCGGATGCGAAGAAGCTTCTCGAACAGCTCAAAGACGTCAAGTAGCGCCGCGATTCTGCTGGCGCTTGCCGTGTCCGCGGGGAGCGCATGCGGTGGCTCCGGCGGATCCGGCGGCGGCAACAACCCGCCGCCGGCGGGCGGCGGCGAGACGACCTGCGCCACGGCGTCCCTCGAGCCCGATGTCCTCGACTCGAAGACCGCCGCCGAGCTGGAGCAAGTCCAGCAAGCCAAGCGCGAGCGCTTCGACGGCGATCCGCGAAATCGCCATCTCGACTCGCTGTGGCTCCATCGATCGAGAGCCGACCGCATCCGGACGCGCACCTCGCTCACCGAGGGGCGCGAATCGATTGACGTCGGCGAGATCGCCGTCATCCAGGATGAAGGCGATCTCATCGAGTCGCCGAACCCGTACGACTTGCGCAACGTCGGGCTTCGCTACGCGCGCAACGCCGCCGGCGGCTACGACATCACACGACTCGACGGCGAGTTCCGCACCGGCCTCGGCTCGCGGATCAATTTGAGCGATGACGACAGCACGCTCCTGAACGTGCCGTTCGGCTTTTCGTTCTACGGACGCAATCAGACCGTCGCCTTCATCAACTCCGACGGCAACATCACGTTCGAGGAAGAGGATCGCGCGAGCACCGATCGCAACATCTCGAGGCTGCTGACGGGACCGCCGCGCGTCGCGTTGTTCCTCGCCGATCTCGATCCATCCGCCGGTGGGCGCATCTTCGCGAACGCCGCGTCCGATCGATACACGGTGACGTGGTGCGGCGTGCGCGGCTTCGATTCGACGCGCACGATGAACGCGCAGGTCACGCTCCTCCCAAGCGGCGTGATTGAAATGAAGTTCGGCGAGGTGGGGCTGGCGAAGGCGATCGTCGGCGTTTCGCCGGGCCGGACGGGCGAGTTCACGCCGGTCAACTTGAGCGACGGCGGGCCGCTGAACGGCGGCGCGGCCGCCGTGGGCGAACGGTTCGCGGACGCCGCACAGCTCGACATCGTGGAGCTCGCGCGCAAGTTCTACCGCACGCACGCCGACAACTTCGATCAGCTCGTCATCTGGACGGACACCAGCCTCATCGACGACGCGTTCGCGTTCGAGAGCACGGTGGCGAACGAAGTCCGCGGCATCGGCATGACGCAGTTCGACGCGTCGAGGGATTTCGGCAGCGCAGGCCGCCTGCGCAGCTTCACGATGATGGACTGGATCGGGAAGTATCCCGAGGATCCGCAGCAGACGTTCCTCGGCGAGAACAACACCGTCAGCGTCCTCGGCCAGGAGGTCGGCCATCGCTGGCTCGCCTTCATGGAGTTCCGCAACCACGCCGGCGTGCGATCCGACGCGCTCCTCGGCCGCGATCAATCACATTGGAGCTTCTTCTTCGACAGCGACGCGTCGGTGATGGAAGGGAACGACATCGAGGATCTCGGCGGCGGCTCGTTCAGGACGGTTGGCGCGGTGCGCCGCTACAGCATGCTCGATCAATACGCGATGGGCCTGGTCACCGACAGTCAGGTGCCGTCGTTCTTCTACGTCGACAATCCGGTCAACGTGAGCGGGTCGCGCGACGCTACGTCCGCGCCGCGCATCGGCGTGACGTTCAACGGCACGCGCCGCGACGTCCTCATCCAGGACATCGTCGCGATCCATGGGCCCCGGCTGCCGCTTCCTGCCGACACCTCGAAGATCCACCGCCAGGCGTTCCTCCTCGTCGTCGGCGCGGGCCGATCGCCCGACAACGGGCAGATCGCCAAGTTGGATCGAATCCGCAGAGCGTGGGAGACCTTCTTCAGGCAGGCAACCGACAATCGGATGCAGGCGGTGACGACGCTACGCTAAAGAACGAAGAACGAAGAACCGATTAGTTCCTGGTTCGTTTGGAAAGCCTCTCCACCGCGGCGATCGCCTTCGCGTTCGCCGGCTCGATCTCCAGCAGCTGTTTGTAGGCCGCGAGGGCGCGGTCGGGATCCGGCTTGCGCTCGTAGAGCGCGCCGATCTGCAAATGCGCCGTGGTCAGGGTTGGAACCTTGGAGAGCACCTCGCGCCACGCCGCAATCGCGCCGTCGAGATCGCCGCTCGACGCCAACGACTCCGCGCGATCGATTCGCTGAAGGATGTCGGCGGCGTTCGTTCCGTCGAGCGGCAGCGCCGCGGGCGCCGCGGTCCTCGAGAGCGTGACCAGCATCGGCTCCTGACGGCCGGCCGCAACCTGACGGCGGAACGTCACGGCCTCGTGGCCCGGCGCGTCGACGCGGATCGTCCACAGCCCGCGGCGGATGCCGATGAACCCGAACTGACCTTTGTCGTTCGACGTCGTCGTGAGGCGCGGCGGCGCCTGATCCGGGTTTTCCGCCGTCACGACGGCGCCGCGCACCGGATGGCCGCTGTCGTCCCTGATCGTGCCGGACACGCGGATGACCTGTGCGCTCGCGCTCGCGGCGAACACGATCGACAGCGCTGCGGCAAGAGCCGTTCGAGGAAGGCCCATCACAGGCAAGTATACTTAGGGCGTCCATGCGTGCGTGTTTCGCCGCCGCCGTCCTCCTGCTCGTGGCGATGCAGGATGGGTCCGCCGGCCAGACCGGCCTGAACGTGCTGTCGCCCGTCCCTGGAACGTCGACGACGCCGACGCAAATCACCGTCGATCCACGCCGGCTCGAAGCGATCGAGCCCATCGTCCGCGAAGCCATCGCCGACAAGAAGCTCCCGGGCGCCGTCGTGCTCGTGGGCCGCGGCGAGCGCGTGCTCTATCAGAAGGCGATCGGCAACCGCGCGCTGACACCGGCGCCGGAGCCGATGACGCCCGACACGATCTTCGATCTCGCGTCGTTGACGAAGGTCGTCGCGACCACGACCAGCGTGATGATCCTCGTCGAGCAGGGAAAGATCCGGTTGAGCGATCGGGTCGCCGCTTACATTCCGGGATTCGAGCGCTACGGCAAGGCGGACATCACCGTTCGTCATCTGCTCACGCACGTGTCGGGCCTTCGGCCGGATGTGGATCTCGCGGACATGTGGACGGGCTCGGACCGCGCGATCGCACTCGCGATCGAGGAAGTGCCGACGTCCCGTCCCGGCGATCGCTTCGTCTACAGCGACATCAATTTCTTCCTGCTCGGCGACATCGTTCGCCGCGTGAGCGGGCTCTCGCTCGATCGCTTCGCCCGCGAGCGCATCTTCGAGCCGCTCGGCATGAAGGACACGATGTTCAACCCATCGTCTTCGCTCGTTCCGCGAATCGCGCCGACCGAGAGCTGCACGCGCTACGGCTGGCCGTGCCAGGGATCGGAGATGACGATGCTTCGCGGGTTCGTCCACGATCCGACCGCGCGGCGCATGGGCGGCGTTGCCGGCCACGCCGGACTCTTCAGCACGGCCGCCGATCTGGCGACGTTCTGCCGCATGCTGCTCGACGGCGGCGTGCACGACGGCCAGAGAATTCTCTCGCCGCTCGCCGTGGAGAAGATGACGACGCCCGCCACGCCCGAGCTCGAGGCGAACACGCGGGGCCTTGGATGGGACATCGATTCGGCGTTCTCGTCGAATCGCGGCGAGCTCCTGCCCATCGGATCGTTCGGCCACACCGGCTTCACCGGCACGTCGATCTGGATCGATCCGCTCACGGAGATGTTCGTGATCTTCTTGTCGAATCGCGTGCATCCCGATGGCAAGGGAGACGTCACGCCGCTTCGCGCGCGCGTCGCGACGATCGCGGCGTCAGCCGTGACGTCGCTGCCGGCGTCCGCGCGGCTGTCGACGTGGAGCGGCCGCGACTTCGGTCCGTCGGGCACGGTCCAGCCCCGTCCATCGCCTCCGGTGCTGTCGGGCATCGACGTGCTTCGCGCGGATGGATTCGCCGCGCTTCGCGGAAAGCGCGTCGGCCTCGTCACGAACCATACCGGCCGGGCGCGCGACGGATCGACGACGATCGATCTGTTGTTCGGCGCGAAGGACGTGAAGCTCGTTGCGCTGTTCAGCCCGGAGCACGGAATCCGCGGCACGCTCGACGACAAGGTCGCGTCGACCACGGATGAGAAAACCCGGCTGCCGATTCACTCGCTCTACGGCGAGACGCGGCGTCCGACCGCCGCGATGCTCGAGGGGCTCGACACGCTCGTCTTCGACATTCAAGACATCGGCACGCGCTTCTACACATACATGACGACGATGGCGTACGTCCTCGAGGAAGCCGCGAAGCGCCGGCTCCCGGTCGTCATCCTCGATCGGCCGAATCCCATCAACGGGTTCCAGATCGAAGGGCCGCCGCTCGACAAGACGCAGGTGAGCTTCACCGGCTACTTCGCGCCGATGCCGATCCGCCACGGCATGACGATGGGCGAGCTCGCGCGCTTGTTCAACGGCGAGAACAAGATCGGCGCCGACCTCACCGTCATCGAAGCGAAGAACTGGGATCGCGGAAAGTGGTTCGACGAAACGGGTCTCCCGTGGATCAATCCGTCGCCGAACATGCGGAACCTGATTCAGGCTACGGTCTATCCTGGCATCGGCGCGATCGAGACGACGAACGTGTCCGTCGGCCGCGGCACGGACGCGCCGTTCGAGCAGATCGGTGCGCCGTGGATCGACGGGCCGGTGCTGGCGGACGCGCTCAACGCGCGGAAGATTCCCGGCATTCGGGCGTATCCGATCCGGTTCACGCCGGTCTCGAGCAAATACTCCGGCGAGGAATGTCAAGGCGTGTTCCTGATCGTGACCGATCGCGCGGCGCTCCATCCCGTGCGGCTCGGCATCGAGATCGCCGCGGCGCTGCACAAACTCTACGGCGCGAAATTCGATCTCGACGCGGCGGAGCGCCTGTTCGGATCGCGTGAAGGCATCGCGCGCATTCGCGCCGGCGAGGATCCCGCGTCGATCGCCGCATCGTGGGGCGCCGCCGAGTCGCGGTGGCGGCAGCTTCGCGCGCAGTACCTCCTGTATCGATGAATCTCGGCTGTTCTTCCGCTACGTTCACAGATCAGCAGCGGGATCCTCCGCACACGTGTGCGCGCGTCTAGCTAATTCGTTGAGTCCGGCCGACATCCTACTGTGTAAGTGCCCAGAGGATGGTAAGATGACGCTAAGGCTCCCCCCCTTATAACGACCATGGACCGAGTGCCGGGCTACGCCTGGCTGCTGGTCCTGGCTGCCGTTGTGCTCGTGACGGTGGCGTCGGCAGTTCCTCTCGCGCCGTCGGCCGCCGCCGTGTACACGGCGGGCCAGCAGACTTTCTCGCTCGAACGGATTGTGAATCCCTGGCAGCTTGCCGGGAAGGGTGCGCTCGTCGTGACGGGCGTGCTCCTGCTGCTGTTCGTGTATCGACGGCGGCTCTACATCCTGTTCTGGACCGCAGGATGGTTCCTCGTATCGGCGTCGCTGTTTCTGTCCGGACGATCGGCGACGACGGCGGCCTCCGATCTGCTCACCTTTGGCGTCGCGCAGTTCCTCGGCATTCTGAGCGCGCTGTTCTTCGTCATCAGCGCGGACGCGTACCCGACGCGCCCGCGGATCCGCCGCGGATACGCGCTGATTCTGATTGCGGTGCTGCTCTGGTTCGCGCTCGCGCCGCTCGCGCTCGGCGCGTCGGCGGTGTTCGCGCCGGGCCACGTGCTGATGGCTGGCGCGCTCGCGGCCGCGGGCGTCGGCCACCTCGTGCTCCTGCGTCAAGTGCGAATGCTCGGCGCGGCGGTCGTCGGCGTCGCGCTGCTCCTCATCTCGGCCACGCACGTGTGGATCGTCCTCCGCGTGGAAGCGCCGGGCGATCCTCGTGTCACCAGCGCGCTCGTCTTCACCCTGGTGCTGTATCTGATCACCGCGCTCGGCATGCAGCTGATGACGTTCGAGGACATGACGTGGGAGCTCCGCCGCACGAACCGCCGGCTGGAGGCGGCGCAGAGCAAGCTGCGCAGGATGGTGATCACCGATCCGCTGACCGGCTGCAGGAACCGCCGGTTCTTCGACGAGATCATCGGCCGCGAGCTGCAGCGCCACCGGCGCTACGCGATCCCCATGTCGGTGCTGTTCGTCGACGTCGATCGATTCAAGGCGGTGAACGACACGCTCGGCCACGACGCCGGCGATCGCGTCCTGCGCGAGGTGGCCGCGTTTCTCCTGAGCAACATCCGCGAAGCGGACTACGTGTTCCGGTGGGGCGGCGACGAGTTCCTGATCCTCTTGTCGTGCGCGGAAGAAGAGGCGCTGCGCCGCGGCCTCGCGCTGCAGTCCGACTTCGCGCGCTACGCGATGGCGGCGTCGCTGCCCGCGGGCGTCGGCCTCAGCATCGGCTGCGCCGAAGTCCCCGCCGATGCCGAGGGCGTCATGCCGGTCATCAGGATCGCGGACGAGCGGATGTACGAGAACAAGCGGCTGCTTCGCCGCAACCGTCCGCACACGCAAGCCAGGGCGAGCGGATCGCGCTGACACTCGTTGCGCTTCCGGCTGAAGCCGGAAGAAACCATTCAGGTGCGATCCGCAATCATCAGCATCCACAACAGCGGTAGATAGACGATCGATCCGAAGAAGAGACGACGAGCGTCGGCGACCGTGCGGGAGAGCCCGAATCGCACGGCCAGCACGACGAAGATAATCGAGAGCGCCAGCGCTCCCGCGAAGTAGATCGTTCCCGCCATGCCGACGAGCGTCGGCGCCAGGCTGAGCGGCAGGAGCGCCGCGGCATAGATCACGACCTGACGAGCCGTGCTCCGCCCGTCGGGCTCGATGACCGGGAGCATCGGGAAGCCCGCCCGCGCGTAGTCCTCGCGATGGATCCACGCGATCGCGAGGAAGTGCGGAAGCTGCCAGAGGAAGACGATCCCGAACAGGACCCACGCGCCGCGCGAGAGCGCGCCCTCGGCGGCGGCCCACCCGATCACCGGCGGCAGCGCGGCGGGAATCGCGCCGACGACGGTCGAGAACGACGTTCGCTTTTTCTACGGCGTGTACCCGATCGCGTACGACATCAGCGTCAGCAACGCCACGAGGGCGCTCAGCACATTGGCGCCCACCGCGAGCACGCCAAGCCCGGCGCCGGTCAGGACGCTCGCGAAGAGCATCGCGTCGCGAGGCGACAGCCGTCCATCGGGCATTGGGCGCATGCGCGTGCGCCGCATCAGCGCGTCCGCCTCGCGCTCGATGATCTGATTGAACGCAGACGCGCCGCCCGCCACGAGGCCCGTCCCGATCGCCATCGCCACGAGCCGGACGACGTCGCTCGAAGGGCCGCCGGCCATCGCGTATCCCGCGGCGGCCGAGACGACGACCAGCATGTTGAGGCGCGGCTTCGCCAGCGCGACGTAGTCGGCGGATCGCGAATGGCTGGCGGCGACCGCGGCGTCGGTCTTCATGCGCGTGGCGTGGGCTCGAGCGTTCCGGTCAGGATGTCCTGCGCGTGCGGCTGCGAGCCGCTGAGTGGCTGATCGCCGCGAGCGCGTGCGGACGCACGGGATGGCGCGGGAAGATCGAATCGAATCCGATAGCTTCGAAGGGACAGCACGACCGACGTCGCGAGAACGAGCGCGCCGTTCACGACGTGCGCGGTGTTGACGATCGGTTGGAGCGCCGTCCAGATCACGAGCGCGCCGAGCGTGGCCTGGACGAGAACGAGCACGACGAGCAGCGTCGCGGGCCGGACGAGCTCGCGGCACCCGCCATGGCGATACCAGACGTGCGCGGCCGTCGCGAGAATCGCGACCGTCACGATCAGCGCGCCGACGCGGTGCGCGAAGTGAACCGCGACGCCGGCGCTCCACGCGGGCGGAATCACATGGCCGAACGCGAGAGGGAAGTCCGGGATCGCCATCCCCGCCCCCATGTGGCGCATCGCCGCGCCCATGAGGATCTGAACGTAGATGAGGATCGTCGTCGCCGCCGCGATCCGCCGGAGCGTTCCGTCGTCGACAGGATCGACCGCCGTTCGCCAGCCGCGCGACGTGAACAGCGACAGCGCGACGGTCAGGCAGAAGAACAATTGCGCGAGCCCCGCATGTCCAACCGACACCGGCGCGGGCAGCAGATAGAGGACGGTGATTCCGCCGAGCACGCCTTGAACGATCACCGCAACGAGCGCGACGACGCCGAGCCGGCGCAGCCACCGCCGCGATTCGGCCATCCAGATCCAAATCGTCAGGATGATCGTGAGAAACCCGACGGTGCTCGCGATCATGCGGTGGCCGTGCTCGTAAAGAATCCCGCCGACCATCTTCTCGAACGGAAACGCGAACATGAAATGGCCGTACGTGTTCGGCCAGTCGGGAACCGCGAGCCCCGAATCAGTGCTCGTCACCATGCCGCCGGCGGCGATGAGGAGCAGCGTGCAGACGGACACGAGCTTGATGTAGCGATGCAGCCACGTCACGGGAGTGTCGCCTTGAACGTGAAGCTCACGGGTTTCGATTCCTTTTCAGCGAGCGTGACCGTTTCGGTGAGCGTGCCGAACTTCTCGTGCCACGCCTCGATCGTATACGTTCCCGCGGGCAGATTCTGGAGCTCGAAGCTGCCGCCGTTGCCCGTGACGGAGAAATACGGGTGATTGAGCACGCCGGCATACGCGCTCATCCAATTGTGCACGTTGCACCTGAACGGTACCATGACTTCGGGTGCGGTGAACGTCTTCGTGGTTTTGAGGCCCTGGAACGGCTGCCCGAAGTTGAACTCCTGGTTCACGCGTCCCGCCGCGTGCACGTTGTGCAGCGTGTTGTCGCTGTTGACGATGTCGAGCGGTTGGCCGGTGCGAAGGCCGAAGACGTGCGGCGTGTAGCGGCAGCCTTTCTGATCGAGGACGACCGCCGCGGTCGGCGTGTCGAAGTAGTAGTCGTCGAGCCCGCTCTTCACGTAGACGAACACGTTCTCGAGGCCGCCGTTCGAGACGCGGACGGTGTCGAGCGTCAGACCGCCGGGATACTGCGACGCGCACTTGGGATCGCTCTCGACCTTGACCGGCGCGTTCGCGATGGGCGGTCCCTCGTACGTCACTCGTCCGGTCACGCGTCCCGCCTTCGATGCGTCGACGCGCTTCGCGTTCGGCGGCGGCGTCTGCTGGGCGGGCGCGCCGCCCCCGCATGCGGCCAACGCGCACGCGATCGACAGCACGGCCGCCAGCGACACCCCGGCCGGACGCGCTTTCACTTGCACAACCTCACTTGAATATCACGAGCGCGGTCCGGGCTCAAACCAGCTTACGTGCCGCCCGCCGCCCGGAGCTTTCTCAGAATCCGATCCTCGATCCAATGCGAATCCCACCACTCGACGGGATTGACCATGTGCCCGTTGAGCAGCATCGTGAAGTGCAGGTGGTCGCCTCCGGCGAGCCCGGTCATGCCGCTGCGGCCGAGCGTCTGCTCCTTCTCGACGTCCTGTCCGGCTTTCACTTCGATCGACGACAAGTGCGCGTAGAGCGACTGCACGCCCATGCCGTGATCGACGATCACGCAGTTGCCGTAGATGCCGAGCTCGTCGGCGAAGACGACCTTGCCGCGGTTCGCCGAGACGATCGGGCTGCCGGCGATCGACGCGAGATCGAAGCCGAGGTGAACCTGCCGGTCCACTTCCTTGCCGTTGTAGATGTAGGTGCGGTGGCTCGCGAACGCCGATTCGACCGCGCTGTTCGTGAACGGATGGAACACGATGCCTCGCCAGGTCATCTCGGGCGCCGTCTGCTTCGCGAAGCTCGCGATCTTCTCGTTGTTCTTGCGCCTCAGCTCGCCGTTGATCGCGAGGAACTTCGCCAGCGTGTCGCCGTCGGGCTTGATCTCGGTCGTGCCCTCGAGGATCGCGGGCACGACGCGATCGAGGAACGGCGGCTTCAGCTCGATCTTGCTCTTGTCGAACGGCTTGGGGAACGTGCGGTGATCGAAGTCCGCGCGCGCCGAGTTGCCCGCCGGGTCGCGCGCGTAGACGCGCATCGGCGTGTTCACGTCCTGATCGAACAGCAGCGCGAAGAACGCGACGCGGATCGCGGGATCCGCGATCTTGACGCCGTCGGCCGTCGCGCCGGCCGCGCGGAATCCGGGATACTCGACGTCTCCGACGACGACGCCCGACTCCACGTCGTCAGGCGTCACGCGATAGACGACCATCTCCGAGCCGCCGAGGTTCACGTAGTGGTGCGTCGAGATCACCGACACGCGGGGCCGCTCGAGGCGGACCTGGACGTCGTGCGCCGCCGTCGACTGCACGGTCCGCATGCCGCGCATCACCGGCCGCCCGGCGGTGACGAGGATCCGCGCGGCGCCGTCCTTCAGATCCGGAATCGTCTGCTTGCCGATCTCGTGCGTGATGCGGAGCTTGTCCGATCCTTCCTGCTTGATCTGCGCCTTGCCTGGCTGATCGAGGCTGAAGAGCTCGGTCTGCTTGCCGTTCTGCTCGAAGACCACGCGCAGCGGGGCCGTCGCCGGCGCGTTCGGCACCGTGATCGCCACTTCGAGCGGCGTCGACGCGCCGACGAATTTCTCCGGCTTTTCAATCGCGATCGCGGGGGGCGTCATGCGTCCGGCGACGACGTACGCTCCGCCGGCGGCGACCAGGACAATCAGGATCAATCCGACGAGATACTTCATCCGGTGATCATAACTGGCTCGGCGGGACGGCGCTCGCGCGGCGTGCTTGAGTCGCGAGCCTGGAGCCTGATAAAATCAAAAGTTCCTGTCGACCTCAGTGCCGGTATCGTCTAGGGGTCAGGACACGTGGTTCTCAGCCACGGGACCGGGGTTCGAATCCCCGTACCGGTAAACCAGTCGTCAGATCTTCAGTCGACAGTCAGTTGTAGCGTCCGGCTTCAGCCGGGCCGCGCTTACTTCAACACTCAAGACACGTCTCCCGCGCATTGATTCGGCCGAACGACGGCGATCGCCTGGGAATGCCTCGGGAACAGCTGCATCCCGAATGCGGTTCGACATCGCCGCATTCACACCGCGAGGCATCGCCCTTGGGCTATTGACGTCGTAGTTGAATTTGCCGAGAGCGACGTGCTGTTGCCTTCGAGCGCTACTTGAAATCCGGGTCAGGTGTCGCGTTCGCACAGCGTCATCTGCGCTCGGGTCAGCTTGCACGACGGGTTGCTTCGAGGTGCGGAGCGTAAGGATGGGCGGCCGAGAAAGTTCAGCTGTTCCAGTTGCTGCGATCGCCTCCAGACGATTCGAGCCTTTGTTCGCCTTACGCCATAAATATGGCACAATGGGTCATGCGCACGACTGTTGATATTCCCGACAGAATGTACCGTCAGCTGAAGTCCCGCGCGGCTCGCGAGGGCAGTTCGACTCGCGCCCTCATCCTGAAGGGTGTCAAAGAAGTCCTCAAAGCCGAGCGCCGGCAGGCCGGAGTCTCCGTATCGCTACCGATCGTTCGGTCCAGGCGCCCAGGAACCGTAGCTCTCGACAATGCCGCCATCTACGACCTCGCTTTTCCCTGACATCAACGTCTGGGTCGCGCTCACCTACGATGGGCACACTCACCATTCGGATGCTGCGGAGTGGTTCGTGACGCTGCCCCCCGATGCGAGCTTCGCCTTCTGCCGATTCACGCAACTCGGCTTGTTGCGGTTGTTGACTGCGAGGGCGGTGATGAGCGACGAAGTCTTGACCCAGCCACAAGCGTGGGCGGCCTACGATCGATGGCTCAAAGATCCTCGCGTCGAGTTTATTGATGAACCCGCGCAGATCGAGACTCGCTTTCGGGCTCTGACGCGCGTTCGTCAGCCCGCCACCAAAGATTGGGCCGATTCATACCTGGCTGCGTTTGCCACAGTCGGACAGCTCACGCTGGTCACGTTCGACCGAGGCCTCCGCTCGAAGGCAAATTCTGCGATCCTGCTGGGCGAATAGCGCGGTCTCAAAATGCCAATGTCGCCGGGAAAATGGGGTGTGCTCGACTGGAGCGCTCTGAGCTTGTTATGGATGGCCAGTTCGTTGCCGAAATTCGAGTGACAAATACCGGAACGGAGCCCGTCATTCTTCCCACCGTTCTGGCCTCCGAGTTCGGAGATGGTTTCGCCGGCGCCGGTCACGGGCGAAGCGCCGGACTTCGGGCAAAGAAAAGCGCGTAATACCCCGTACCGGTATACCAACCTTTAGTTGGGCGACGTCATCCTCGCCGCCATCTGTGAGATAGACTCAGCCCCGTTCTCGTGGTTCTCGCTTCTGGCACTCGCCTGGGCTCATATGAGGTCCTATCCGCCATCGGCGTGGGCGGGATGGGTGAGGTCTACAAAGCCCGTGACACGAAGCTCCACCGTGACGTCGCGGTGAAAGTCCTTCCGCACGTTTTCGCGGCGGACGCCGATCGTCTCGCCCGTTTCGAGCGCGAGGCGCAGGTTCTGGCGGTCCTCAGCCATCCGAACATTGCGCAGGTCTACGGCCTCGAGGACTCGGGCGGCGTGCGCGCGCTCGTGATGGAGCTCGTCGACGGTCGGACGCTCGCGGAGATCGTCTCGGCCGACGGAGGGCCCGGCCTGCCGCTCGCGGATGCGTGGCAGATAGCCGGTCAGATCGCGGATGCGCTTGCGGCGGCGCACGAGCGCGGGATCGTCCACCGCGATTTGAAGCCAGCGAATGTGATCGTCAAGAGCGACGGCACCGTCAAGGTGCTGGATTTCGGCCTGGCGAAGCCGTTCGAATCGGCGTCGATCGACGCAATGAACTCGCCGACACTCGCCGATGCCACTGAAGCTGGACTCATCCTCGGCACCGCCGCGTACATGTCGCCCGAGCAGGCTCGGGGGCGACCCGTCGACGAGCGCTGCGACATCTGGGCGTTCGGCGTCGTGCTCTACGAGATGCTGACGGGGCAGTCGTGTTTCGGGAAAGAGATGATCTCGGACACGGTCGCCGCGGTGCTGACAAGCGACCCGGATTGGACGCGCGTGCCGGCGCCGGCGCGCCGTCTGCTGACGCTCTGTCTCGAGAAGGACCCGAAGCGGCGCCTCCGCGCAATCGGCGACGCGCGCTTCATGATCGGCGACGACCGGGTCGAAGCGATTCCCGCACCCACAAGGACATGGATTCCCTGGGCGGCTGCCGGGGTGCTGGCCGCGGCGCTGGGGGTGTCGCTTGCTCTCCCGAGCCCGCAACGTGACACTCGTCCGCTCATAAGATTCCAGCTCGACCTCGGCGGCGAGCTGCCGGACCACACGTTCGGCGTGCTTGCGTTTTCGCCTGACGGCACCCGTATCGTCGTCCCCGTTCGGGGCTCCGATGGCCTGGCAGTACTCTCGACGCGGCGCATCGATCAGTCGGACAGCACGCTTCTGCAAGGAACTGAAGGCGCAGACCAGCCATTTTTTTCGGCCGACGGACAGTGGATTGCGTTCTTCGCGGGTGACAAGCTGAAGAAGGTGCCGGTGCAAGGTGGGACGTCGGTTGCCATCGCCGCCGTGCGCAACCCGCGCGGCGGCAGTTGGGGCGAGGATGGCGTCATCGTCGCCGCCCTGGCGAACACATCAGGACTGTCGCTCGTGCCGAGCGATGGCGGCGCACCGCAACCGCTGACGACGCTCCAGGATGGCGAACTGACGCACCGCTGGCCGCAAGTGCTGCCAGGCAACGCCGCGGTGCTCTTCACCGCTCATTCCGGCACGATCAACAGCTACGAGAACGCTTCCATCGTCGTGCTCTCGCGTGTCGACGGCGCAAGGAAGACCGTGTGGCGTGGTGGATATCACGGGCGCTTCATTCCAACCGACGGAAAGCGAGGCCATCTCGTGTTCGTGCACCGCGGCATCCTCCACGCCGTGCGGTTCGATGCCGATCGACTCGAGGTGGAGGGCACACCAGTACCGCTGGTTCAGGATCTCGCGAGCGACCCGGAATCGGCGGCCGGCCGGTTCGACTTTTCGCGGAGCGGCATGTTCGCGTTCAGAACGGGCGTCGGCGTGCAAGCCTGGACCGTCGCCCGGTTTGGCGGTGACGGGAAGATCGCGCCGCTGCTGTCGAAGCCGGCCATGTACTACAGCCCTCGCTTTTCCCCTGACGGCCGGCGGCTCGCGGTCGCCATCGACGCCGGGAAAGGCATGGACATCGTCGTCCACGACTTCGAGCGCGATACGACATCGCCCGTCACGTTCAGCGCCGAGACGAATGCGGATCCTGTCTGGACGTCCGACGGCGCGCACTTCGTCTTCCGATCGCTTGTTGGGAACAGCTGGCACCTCTGGTGGATTCGTGCCGACGGTGCCGGCGGTCCACAGTCACTTCTCGCAAATGCCGGCGAAGTCGGGGATCTCAGCGCCCACGCGATGTCACCAGACAATCGACGTCTGATTTACACACGCATGGATCCTGTCACCGCTGGGGACCTGTGGATCATGCCCGTCGATCCCAGCGATCCGGATCGTCCCAAGGCTGGACAGCCGGAACCGTTTCTGAGGACGCCAGCAAACGAAACGCGTCCCGCGTTTTCTCCCGATGGACGATGGGTTGCGTACAACTCGAACGAGAGCGGCACCATCGAGGTCTACGTACGCGCGTCCGCGAGCTCCCCGGGTGCGGGTGGGAAGTGGCAAATCTCGAGCGGTGGCGGTGGCACACCTGTCTGGTCGCGAACCGCACCTGAGCTCTATTTCCCTCGGGCCAGGCAGATCATGGTTTCGGAATACGTCGTCCGTGGGAGCTCGTTCGAGGCCAGCAAGCCGCGCGTATGGTCCAAGCAGCGGCTACACCAGACTGCATTCACGAACTTCGACTTGGCGCCCGACGGCAAGCAGTTCGCGATCGTACCGGACTCCAGCGCATCCCCGACCAGGGTCAGGGTGACGATGCTGCTGAACTTCTTCGACGAGCTGCGTCGCCAACTTCCTTGAGGCACTTCATCATCGGCCGCGGCGGCGACGATCGACGAGGTGATGCTGCCATGAACGCCGCAGACCATCCTTCGCTTATGACTCAGGCGAAGGTTCCCGATCAGCCACACGGCCATAGAAGATGACTCTGTGGACGTTGAGCTCCATGCGCGGCTGGTCGAGCCCGCGCTTGAAGTAATCGACGCCCACTGGCTTGCCCGGTTCAATCGCCTGAATGTCTCTGAACATCGTGATCAGATGGGACTCGCCGGCACTGTCGATCTCGCCATTGAAATACTTTCTGATGAAGTCGTCTACGGTGAACGGCTCGGTATTCTGGACCCAACCAAACTTCGACGTCACCATCTTGTTGACGGCACTCGTGAAACGGTGGCCCACGGCGGGCTTCATCGGCACGTTCGAGCGCGGCGCCACGTACAGCACTTCGCCGTCAAGGGCGAAGCATTTGTTCTTGGCGCTGAACCTGCCGACCAGGTGTTTTGTGAATTCGCGAGCCATTCGGCAACCCGATCCGAGATACGCGCGGCGACGAGTCTACGTGCGGTTGCGTTGTCCTTGACGATCTACGGCTCGAGCGGCGTTTGACAGTCGCGCCCGAGCGAGTAGTCGGGCGCGTCCAGCGGGTGCGGCAACGTGGGACGCCGCAGGTGCGAATCGACGACGGCGATTTGCTTGTTGACGAAGAGGACCTGGTAGGCCCAAGCAGGGAACGGCTTGTATCGTACGGTGCACGCCTGATTGTTGAAGTGGATGTGGACCGGGTGAAACGTCCGTTTTAGCTTCCGGACCATTCGCAGGAAATGCTTGTCGGCACCGTGAATCTCCATCGCGAGCTGGTCGATGCGCTGCAGCACGCTGTCCGGTGTGGCCAGCAGCGAAGCGAGCTCCGCACCCTCGATGTCGATTTTGACGACGAATGTTTTGCCGGCATCGCCGTTCTTTGACATCTGCCTGGTGAGCGAATCGAAGCCCCGTGATTCAATGACGGCCGTTATAGGACCGATGCACTCGTTGTGGAACACAGAGCGACCGTTCGGACACGGTGGCGGCGGCGGCATGAAGCAGTCGTATTGGTGAACGGTGACACCAAGACGCTGGGACACGTCGCAGCCCCAATCGTCCGACGGACCAATGCCGTACGAGTACGCGGTTTGGACGGTGCCGAGGAGATTCCCACACATCAGATAGCCGCCGTCATTCGGACTGCCGAAACGCCGCATCTCGCAATTGGCGAGCGGCACCGGTTGGAGCTCCGCCCACAACTGCTGCCGGATCTCGCGCGCTGTCGGCTTGGGCAGCAGCAGCGGACCGGCCGCGAGTGCGATGACCGCAACGCAGAAGACAACGAGCGCGGTCCACTTGAATGCATTCTGCCGCACCGGTGAATGCTATCATCCGCCCGAATGCGCCCTGCCTGGTAGGGGAGTGAGGGTCGGCGAGCGCTGGAGGTCAGCATGGCTCGGATTGCCGTCCGCTATTGCGCCTATTGAGTATCCGGCCTGCACGCCGTCCGTGTGGCGGCGCGTCTCCGGCGTGAACTGCGATCCGACGTCGAAATGGTGAAGGGACGCTACGGAGAATTCAAAGTGCTGGTCGACGGCCAGACCGTCGTCGACGCCGGCGCGCTCGCGGCGCTCGGCGTGCTCCCATCAGGCAGAAAAGTGGTCGATGCTGTGAAGGCCAGGCTCGGCTGACTTCTCCATCGCTGTTCATTACCGTGTGCTGACCATGAGACCGCGCGCTGCTACGGGAATGGCGATCGCCACTCGCGCGAGCCCGTCGAGCGCGCCAATCTGCGTCGTCCGGTAGAACTCGATTGCCGGCAGCCCGATGATGTCGAGCGTAGGCATATCGCGAAGCCGCTCCAAAATCGACTCGTAGGCGGGTCCCAGGTCCCATGACCCCACGTACTCGGTGATCGCGTGATCGCCGCCCGGCGTTCGCTGGCAGCCAATCTCGCCGTCGGCTTCGAACGCGGCCGGAACCTGAATGCAGCAGTCGAAGCGAATCTTGGCCGCGGGCGTGATGCCGGGCGCATCGCGCGCGATGCCAAGCAGCAGCGGCGTTCCGCCGCCTCGACGCAGCGCCCACGCCGTCACGTGCGCGAAATCGTCCGGCGAGACTCGTTCGTAGGGTCCGAGATGACGCTTGAAGGCAACCGTCAAGGGCGACAGACGGACGATGCGAGTGATCGAGAGCTCACCGCGCGGGGCCTCGTCCGGCGCACGCTGGAATCGTGCGCGCCGCGTATCGTCGTCCAGGCGGAACCACTGCTTCCGGTACTCGCGCGGCGACGTCAGGAACCGGCCCCGAAACGCCCGGCTAAACGTCTCGTGATTCCGATACCCACATTCCAGCGCCACGTCCACGATGGCGACGCGGCGAATGCGGAGCTGGACGGCTGCCCATTCGAGCCGCAGTCGCTCGACATATGACTTCGGTGTTTCGCCCGTCGCGCTTTGGAACAACTCGTGGAAGTGGTACTTCGACAGGCCGACGCGACCGGCGAGTGCGTCGAGTGACAACTCCTGATCCAGGTGCGCTTGAATGTGCACCAGCGCGGGAAGGATCCGGGTCAGCGGCGCCTTTGCTTTCATCCCAAGAATCGTCAAGAACGCGTTCGCGCCGATGATTATGCTTCGTCACATGACACTCGGTCGCGTGGCTGCGCTGGTAGGCCTGGCTCTCGGTGTGATGGCGGTCAACGTCGCCATCAGCATCCTGTACATGGTCGTTTACGGTCACGCGATCGACACCGGTCACGACAAGGACTACTACGAGGCCCACGTCAAACTCGCCGCGCCCTACTGCAGCATCGTCGCGGGCATCCCTCTCATGTTCCTGGTGGGCTGGTGGGTGGGCATGCGGCCCGCCATCATCGTCTGGCTGGTCTACGCCTTCGTTGACGTCGCCGTTCTTTTGGCATCACGACCGACGTCGAGAATCAGCGCTCTCGTTGCCGTCTCGTTGATCACCAAGCTCGTGTCCGCCTACCTGGGCGCGCTCGCCGGCGGCTAATCCGCTGCGCACGTGGTCTCGCCGGGCCGCGGCTGCAACGCAAGATAGTGCTTGCGCCTACAGTTAACGCGCAGTATACTTCACCGCTTCCACTAGAAGGCGACGAGGTTCCTGCACGCGCGTTCGCGTCCTCCTTGAGCCCCCGCCCCTCTGACGGAATCCGCATTTCACGCAGGAGCTCCATGAGAAACATGCTATTGGTCTGTGCGGTCATCGCTCTGGCATCGTCGCCGGTGGTGGCGCAGCAGAAGCAGTTGTCGGTCACGACAGCATCCCCCGACGCGCTGGTGCTGTATCAAAAGGCGCTCGACTTCATCGAAAACGTCGAAAGCGAGAGCGCCCGTCCGTTGTTGGACCAGGCCGTTCAGAAGGACCCTGGTTTCGCGATGGCTTATGCGTTGCGCGCGGTCACAGGCGCGGGATTCAACGCGGCGCGGGAGAACCGTGACAAGGCCGTCAGCCTGGCCGACAAAGTATCGCCGGGGGAGCGTCACTGGATCATGGCCGCGCAGGCGCAGGCCGATGGGGACGTTCCGAAGATGAAGCAGCACCTTGCCGAGCTCTTGAAGTTGTACCCCAACGATCAGCACGTCGCCTACTTCGCGGGCAATGCTTCCCGCCTGGTGGACGACACCGTGGCACTGACGCATTTCAAGCGCGCGACGACCATCGACCCGAAATTCGCGGCGCCCTACAATCAGATCGGCTACATCCAACTCCGGAAGGGCGATTTCGCGGGTGCGGAGCAGGCGCTCAAACAGTACATCGCCAACCGTCCGGATTTCGCCAACCCGTATGACTCGTACGCTGAGCTGCTGCTGAGAATGGGCCGCTATGACGAGTCGATCGCACAGTACGAGAAAGCGCTCACGAAATCGCCCGCGTTCGCCGGATCGCTGATGGGCATTGGCCACAACAACGTGTTCAAGGGCGACTACCCGAAGGCGCGCGCGAGCTACAAGCGCCTTTACGACACGGGAAATGCGCCAGACAAGGCCTCGAGCCTGTACTGGACGGCCGTGTCCTTCGTGCACGAAGGCAAGCCGGCCGAGGCGCTCCAGGCGCTCGAGCAACAACGCGAATTCGCGTTCGCGGAAAAGCTCACACCCACCGCCATGACCGCGCATCTCGACCAGGCGTGGCTGCTGTCGGAATCCGGCAAAGCGTCCGACGCACGGGCGCATATCGACAAGGCCGAGGCCATGATCGACGGCGCGCCGTTCACCGATCGCGCGAAGGCCAACTGGCACCGTCAAGTGCTGCTGTCGCGGGCCATGACCGCGGCGCAGGCCAAGGACTTCGCGACCGCCGGGTCCACGATGGACCGCGCCAAGGCGACGATGACGTCGGACCTGCCGGCGACGGCGACGGAGAACTACGAAACGGCGTTGGGCGTCATCGACGTCCTTCAGGGCAAATACGACGCAGCGCTCCCGCACTTGAAGCGGGCCGATCCCGAGGACCCTTACGCGATGTTCTACCAGGCGGAGGCGATGCGCCTGAAAGGCGACGCCGCCGGCGCGGCGAAGATGTACAAGAAGGTCGCAACGTCCAACCAGAACGGCCTGGGGTACGCGCTGGTGAGGGCGCGTGCGATGAAGGCGTCGGGGACGTAGCTGAATGGACGGCCGTCTGAAAGGGCGGCCGTTTTTTCGGTAAAGTACTCACATGACTCACATTGGCTCAATCGTCGCCGCACTCGTCCTTGTCACGGGTCTTGTGACGCAGGGCACCAACAAGACAACCAAGGCCGCCGGCCTTCAAGGCACCTGGACGGTCACCTCACTCAACGGGCAATCGGCGACCGAGGGATCACCGGAACTTACGCTGACGTTCACCGGCGACAAGTATCAACAGGCTGTCGGCGGCAAGGTGAATGAGCGCGGCACGTTCAAGGTGGACGGGTCGAAGAAGCCGATGACGATTGATTTCGCTATCACCGAAGGTGATGACGCCGGCAAGACCCAGCTCGGTATCGTCGAGGTTTCCGGCGATACGGTGAGGATGGCCGCGGGTGCTCCGGCTGCGGCGCAGCGCCCGACAGACTTTGCTGTCAAGGATGGCGCGCTCGTAGTGGTGGGGAAGAGAAGAGCATCAAGCGATTAGCGCGCTGGTCTTGCTTTGCATCGACGGCATTGATGTCGGCTGTCGTCACGCGGCGAAGAACCGTTTGGCAAACTCCGGCCAGATGGCCTGCGGCGCGGGCGGCGGGCCCGTGGGATTCGCAAGCTGCTCGTGGGAGAATCCCCACGATGCGGAAGGCTGCGATCGCCTTGGCCCTCGGCTTCCTGGGGTACAAGGGTCTCCTCTTCTACGCGTCCACGATAGAGCACTTCGCTTTCGACTACAGCGAGCCCAACTACGGCCGGTTCTGGGCGAATCGCTTCTGGCTGCTCCTTCACATCGCCGGCGGTACCTTGGCGCTGTTCGCGGGCCCGTTTCAGCTCTGGTCGGGACTCCGCGACTCGCATCGGCAGATCCACCGCTGGACGGGCCGGGTTTACATCGCTGGTGTCCTTATTGGCGGCGTGGCGGCGTTCTATCTTTCGTTCTTCTCTCAGCCGCGAAGTTTCGGCGTAGCGCTCTTCGCTCTGGCCGTCGCGTGGTGGGTCACCGTTGGTGCCGCAATTCTGGCGGTCAAGCAATACCGGATCGAGGCGCACAAAGCGTGGATGATCCGCGGGTATGTCGTGACGTTTTCATTCGTGACGTTTCGTATGTTGATCGAGCTGCCTCTATGGTTGGCGCTCGGCGACGCTCGCCTCGCCGTCGCGCTTTGCCTCAGCTGGGTCGTGCCGTTGATCGCGATCGAAGTCGTGCTGCGATCGGCCTGGCCGGAGCTGACTGCTCGCGACTCCTTGCGGACCCCCTAGCCGTCTGCTCTCAGCGCTTCGATCGCTTGAATGCGCAGTGCTCGCCGCGCCGGACCGAACGCCGCTATCAGTCCGACCAGCGACATGATCGCGGCGACCGCCAATAACAGCGGCGCCGCGCTCGCGAGGCCGAGGCCGATCGCGACGAACGCGCCGCCCGACACGATCGATCCCACGAGAACGCCGGCGGCGACCTGCCACGCGGCGCGCCCGAACACGCTCAACATCACGCGCCGCGGCTGCGCGCCGAGCGCGGTGCGAATGCCAATCTCGCGCGTGCGCTGCGCCACCGTGAACGACATCATCGCGTAGATTCCCGCGGCCGACAGCAGCAGCACGCTCGCCGTGACCAGCGCGATCGCCCACGCCAGCGACCGCCATGCCGATCGTCCTTGGTTGTATCGATCCGTCAATCGGCCGGCGCCGCTCAGTTGAAGCGCGGGATCGACCTCGGCGCCAATGGTCCGGAAGCGATTGATGAAACCGGCGGGCACTGCGCCGGCAAACCGCACGGACAGCGTCACCGGATGAAGATCGCCCGCCGCGACAGGGTGGTAGATGGTCGGCTCGCCCGTTCTGGTCAAGTTCGGAGGGAAGGCGGGAAAATCACGCACGATGCCGACGATCTGGAACCACTGGCGCTGCGACGCGTCGGCATCCTCTCTCGCGTAGCGAAAACGAAGGCCCACGGCGTTCCCATCCTGTAGATACATGTCCGCAAAGCTGCGATTGACGACAACGGCGTTGGCGGCGCCGACGTCGCTGGCCATGAAGTTCCGCCCGGCGAGAATCTGCACGCCGTAGGTGTCGAACAGATCGACGCTCCCCATGACGACGCTGGGAATGAGCGCATCGGTGATGCCGACGTCCGGGATGTGATCCGCGCGATCGCGCAGCCACACGCCGTCCTCGAAACGGATCCGTTCGCTTGCCGCAAACCCAGGAGTCCCCGACGAGAGCGCAACGCCAATGACGCCAGGCTCGCTTCTCAACCGCGAAACGAGATCCGCCTGCCGTGCCCTGACTCGATCGACATCCGCACGCGACGCATCGTCGCTCAGTTCCGCGTCTGCCACGGCGATCGACTCGGCCGGGAAACCCGGACCGGTCATTTCCATGCGCATGACTCGCGAGGCGATGAAGACCGACGCCGGCAGCACGGCGACGGCGATCGCGACTTGCGCCACGATGAGCGTCGTCCACGTTGCGCCCAGCCTGGTACCGCTGCGGCCGTGCAGTTCATTCAAGTTCGCGTTGATGCTGACGCTCGTCGCCTTGAGCCCCGGGAGCACGCCCATGATGATCGCGGCCACCACGGCGAGTCCGGACGCGTAGATCACCGCGCCGGGCGAGAGCTCGAAGCGAATCCAGTACGGCAGGCCCTGGCTGAGCGTCTGCATCACATCGAGCGCGTGGCGCGCGAGACCTACACCTGCGGCGGCGCCGACGATCGCCAGGGCGAGCGCCTCGGTGAACAACTGCGCGAGAATGCGCCCTCGGCTCGCGCCCAGCGCGCTCCGCACGGCGATTTCGCCCAGCCGCGTCACGGTGCGCGCGTAAACGAGAATGGCCAGATTGATCGCGACCACGAAGGTCAAGGCAGCAACGAGGATCTGACCCGCGCGCAGCATCCACAGCGTGAACGCGTCGACGCGCTCACGCGTGTACCGGACGACGACCGGCCGGAGTGCACGCCCAGGGTCCGTCTTTACATCCGCCGTCCGCTGCGCAACGGCGGCAAACTCCGCCTGTGCCTGATCGATCGTGACGCCCTGCGCGAGTCGGCCGAAGATGTGGATTCGCGGTCCGCCGCCGCGCGGGTACTCGAGCGGATCCTCGCGGAACGGAACCCAAAACTGGTCGTCGTACGGGAACTTGAACCCGTTCGGCATGACGCCGACGACCGTGCGTGCCACGCCGCCGAGATTGATCGTCCGTCCCACGACGTTGGGGTCCCCTCCAAAGCGAAGCTGCCACGCGTCATGCCCGATGACGACGACGGGCGTGGCGGATGCAGACTCGTCGGCGGGCAGCAAGTAGCGACCCAGAGATGCCGGCGTGCCGGTGATCGTAAATGCCGACGCGGTGATCTCGGCAACCGACACCGGTTCGGGTGGCGTCTCCGCCGCGACGAGGTTGTGCTGCGCGTCGCGAAACGCGCCGAGGTGCTCCACCGTGACGAGCTGACCGCGGAGAGCCGCATAATCGTGGATCACCCGCTGCTCCCGTGCGCCGGCGGTCGAACCGACGAACTCGAGCGACACGACCCGGTCGCCACCGGAAAACGGCAGCACGGGATCGAGCATCGCCGAGACCGACTCGAACACGGTCGTGCCGACCGCGATCGCGACCGCCATCGCGAACACGCCAACGACGGTGAGCCCGCGATGCTTGACGAGCATCCG
Source organism: Vicinamibacterales bacterium (assembly GCA_036556425.1). Classification (GTDB taxonomy): domain Bacteria; phylum Acidobacteriota; class Vicinamibacteria; order Vicinamibacterales; family 2-12-FULL-66-21; genus DATBJJ01. The sequence continues at coordinate 64,473 of DATBJJ010000173.1, read as the reverse complement.
CGCGCCGAATCGGGAATCCGCCAGGATCTGGTCCGCCCAGCGCCTGAAGAGGTGGGTCATCGCGATCGCTCTCCTGACTTTCCGAGTTAGGAGAGAGACGGACACGCTGCCGCCGATGTTCCCGGCGGCCTGCCGTTAGTGGCTCTTGTCCAGGGTGAATTCCAAGAGGAGCCCGCAGACGTCGAGCAGGTCGCCGTCCTTCAGCTCATGGCGTCCATTCAGCGGCTTGTTGTCGATGAAGACGACGCCGCCGAGCCACGTGGCGACGTACCCCTGGCGATTGCGGGAGATCGCGACCGCGAGCTGCGGCTTGAACCAGCCCCGCAGGCGAATCATGCTCGATTTCCCTTTGCCAATGAGCGACGTCTGCGCCTGCAGACGGTAGACCGTTTGATCCGTCCGGCCGGCGATCACTCGGAGCACCGCCGTCTGCGGTTTCGCTTCGGGCTGCGGAGCGGCCGCCGCGGCGGCGTGCGTTTCGACGTCCTTCAATCTGGCGAGCAGCGCATCGTATTTCCGCGCCTCGCTCTCGGACTGCATCAGCTTCGCAACCAGCGTTCGCTTGTCGATGAAAACCGTCTCACCGTTGCTCGGTACCGACGGATCCGCGTCGTCGGTGCGCTGCGCGCCGCACTCGGCGACTTGATCGAGCACCAGCCGGTGCTGGCCGACTTGAAGCACGTCGCCGTGCTTCAAGATCCGCCGGCTCACGCGAACGCCGTTGACGAACGTGCCGTTCGTGCTTTGCAGATCTTCGACCGCGAACATGCCACCGTCGGCGAACACGCTCGCGTGGTGGCTCGACACAGCGGGACTATCGATGACGATCGTGTTGTCGGCGAGGCGGCCGATCGTCGCCATCGTCCCGATCGCATATTCCTTCAGCACACGGTCTTCAAGTTGTAGCGTGAGTCTCGCCATCGCGACCTCCGCTCCTTGTTGCGACCGCACCAAAGCGGCACACACCTACCCCACTCCTGCTCAATTCAAGTTCCACGCCGTCGGCCGGTCCAGCACGTCGCTGCTATGACGCGCGCGCCGCCGCGCATTCTGTAAGCTCGAGACCAAAAACGTGATTGCAGATTCAGGCGCTTCAGTGCATTGACACGTCATCGCGTGCGTCGTACTGTACTTCTCTCCCCAGCCCAGCATCGGAGCGCCATGCCATGCTAGGCACCACTATCGGCAAGTACCGCATCGTCGGCACGCTCGGGCGGGGCGCGACCGGCATCGTCTACAAGGCGGTCGACGAGTCGCTCGGCCGCGACGTCGCGCTGAAAATCTTGAATCGCGCTGCCGCTGATTCGGAGATCTGCAAGCGCTTTCAGACCGAAGCCGCGGTGTTGGCGAGCCTGAATCATCCCGGCATCGCCACGATCTACGATCTCTTCACTTCGTCCAACGAGCTCGTGATGGTGATGGAGCTCGTGCGCGGCGAAACGCTCGAGCAACTGTGCGATCGCGTCGGACCGCTGCCGCTCGATCGCGTCGTGTACGTGATCGATCAGATTCTCTCCGCGCTCGAGCACGCGCATCGCGCGGGCGTCGTCCATCGCGATCTGAAGCCCGCGAACGTCATGCTCACCGAGCTGGGCATCAAGATCATGGACTTCGGCGTCGCGCGCGCGCGGCGTGCCGAAGGCACGGCCGAAAGTCACATCGTCGGGACGCCGGCGTACATGGCGCCGGAACAAGCGCTCGGCGAGAGCGTCGCCGAAGCGGCGGACGTCTACTCGGTCGGCGTGATGTTCTATCGCGTGCTGACGGGCGCGCTGCCTTTCGCGGCAGACACGCCCGTCGACATGCTTCAACAGCAGATCACGCAGCTCCCGACGCCGATTTGGCGGTACGGGAGCAATCTGCCCGCGTGGTGCGACACGATCGTCACGCGAGCGCTCGCGAAGTCCGCGCCCGATCGTTTTCAGAGCGCCGGCGCGTTCCGCGTCGCGCTTGGCAGGGCTGCCGGCCACTCGGTCCGGCAGAACAGCGCGCTCGTCAAGCTTTCGCGAGGGTCGCCTCAGACGGCGGCGGTTGCGCGCTCGTTCAGCCGGAGAATCGTCCCGCCGGGCCGCCGTCGTTCGCGCGTGAACGCGAGTCTCGTCGGATTCGCTGCGTGCGTCGCGGCCCTCGCGTGCGTTCCCTTGCTTGCGCACCCGAAGAAGACGCCGCCCGTCCCAACCGCGCCGGCTTCGATCGTGTTCGATACCAACGTGATCGTGCGAGGAGGCGAGGAGCGCGCCGCGCAGTTGACGCTCACCGACTGCAAGTTCACGGTCACGACGCCGAGCGAGACCGAGCATCCGTTGCATCTCGTGCCATACGGCAGCGTCATCTCGACGGCGTATGCGATCGGCCGTCAACCGTTGTGGAGCTCGGCGAAAGGGCCGGCGCCGGTCGCGCGCGCGCTCCGCCCTCGTGACCGATCGACGCCGCGGCACTGGCTCGTCGTCCGGACCAACATGGATTCGCGATACGTCGTGCTCAGATTCGAGGAGACGCAGATTGCATCGCTGCTGCCGGCGCTCGAGGATCGCACCGGCCGCGCGACGAAGATCTTCGGCCGCAAGACGAAGCGCTGACGAAGAGATGAGAAAGAGGCGCGGAACGCGCTCGCCGGAGCGGAGCGGGGCATGGGGACCCCGCGAGCGATGGCGATGGGGGGCCGGCGGGGCGAAGCCCCCCGACTAAGAAAGGACCGCATATGCGCCTGCGCGTTGGAGCCGGGACCGACACCGGCCGCGTCCGTAATTTGAACGAGGACGTCTACGTCCTGCGTAAGGATCGCGGACTGTTCCTCGTGTGCGACGGAATGGGCGGCGCGCCCGCAGGCGAGGTCGCGAGCCAGTTGGCCGCCGATGCGATTCTCCAGCGTCTGGAGATGAGCGACGATTCCGACGACCCCTCAAACGGCGAGAGCATGTATCTGCCGTGGACGAATCGTCTGGCGGACGCCGTGCGGCAGTCGAATCGAGAGATCTATCGCCACGGCCAGACCGATCGCCGGCGCGCCGAGATGGGAACGACGGTCGTGGGCGCCTGGCTGAACCATCATGTCGCCAGCGTCGCGCACGTCGGTGACAGCCGCGCCTATCTCTGGCGCGACAACGGGCTTCAGCTCCTCACGTCCGATCACTCCTTGGTCGAGGCGCAGGTGAGCGCCGGCGTGCTCGCCCGCGAAGGCATCCTCCAGTCCCGCGACCAGCACATTCTGCTGCGCGTGTTGGGAGGCGCGCCTGACGTCGTCGTCGATCTGCAGGAAGTTCCGGTGCGGCCCGGCGACTATCTCCTGCTCTGCAGCGATGGTCTCACGCGGATGGTGCCGGATTCGACGGTTGCCGATGCAATCGTGCGCTGGCGCGCTCCGCAGCGCATCTGTGATTACCTGATCGATCTCGCGAATCGCAACGGCGGCGCGGACAACATCACGGTCGTCGTCGTGGAGGTCGTCGAGAGCTGGTGGCGGCGTCTGCTTCCTTCCTTGCAGCCTCGAACGCCGCGAGCTCGCGCGCGATCTCTTCGCGAATCTTCCGTACCTTCCGCCGCAGCAATGCGTTCTCAACGCCCTTGAACACGGATCGGAGCGCGATACCCGCGGCCGTCATCGTCCCCGAGCTCATTGACAGTCGACGACGCGTTCGATACGCTCGTATCGGCTTTCTATAGGAGGTTGCGTGGCGGCGTCGAAAGGCGGGCTGCTGCAGGGCACGCTCGACTTGCTCATCCTGCGAGCGCTCGCGCTCGGACCGAATCACGGGCTCGGGATCGCGCGCCGCGTCGCGCAGATCACGCGCGGAACGTTCGACGTCAAGCCGGGCTCGCTCTTTCCCGCGCTCCATCGTCTCGAGGAGCGGGGCTGGCTCGAGGCGGAGTGGGGCGAATCCGAGAACCGCCGGAAAGCGAAGTACTACAGCCTGACGCGAGCGGGCAGAAAGCATCTCGACGCCGAAACCGAGAGTTGGCAGCGCATCGCGTCCGCGATCGCGGCCGCGATCGCGGCGACGTCGTAGGTCGATCCGATCGTCGCGCGCGCAACTGTTGAATGGGCAACAATGAGGCATGGAGATCCGCGTTCTCCGGCCTGGCGACGATGATGTTCTAGCGAAGGTCGCACCCGGCGTCTTCGACGACCCCTTGCATCCGCGCGCGGCCGCCGAGTTCCTGCGCGACCCGCGCCATCACATCGTTGTCGCGATCGACGGCGACGTCGTCGTCGGATTCGCGTCGGCGGTTCACTACGTTCATCCCGACAAACCGTCGCCCGAGCTGTGGATCAACGAGCTCGGCGTGGTGTCCTCGCATCAAAGGCGAGGCATCGCGACGGCCGTTCTCCAGAAGCTGCTCGGCCACGCGCGCGAGCTCGGGTGCGCCGCGGCGTGGGTCCTCACCGAGCGCGCGAACGAAGGCGCGATTCGGCTGTATGCATCGAGCGGCGGCATCGAGGCTCCCGAGAGCACCGTGATGTTCGAATTCCGCTTGGACGGTGCCAAGGCGTGATGGACGTCGATCCTGTCGACGATATCCTCACGCGTCACGGCATCCGAGGACCGTGGGAGCCGTTGACGTGGACCGGCGTCGCCAATCGCATCTACGCGACGCGCGACGCGGTACTGCGAATCGCGACGGATCACGCGGAAGCGGTGGAGGATGCACGCACCGAATCGGTCGCCGCGCCGATTGCCCGCGCAGCCGGCGTGCTCGTGCCGCAGCTCGTCGCGTTCGACGATTCGCGCACGCTCGTGGATCGTCCGTATTCGATCTGGGAGCGCGTTCACGGCGAAACACTCGGGCTGATGCCAACGGATTCGGCTCGCGATCGCGAATCGTGGCACGCGGTTGGACGTCAACTCGCCATGCTCCATACTCGCGTGCGTGAATGTCCGGATCCAAACGGCTGGCTCGATCGCCCCGGCAGGGACATGAACCTGGCGTCTCGCACCGCCGCGCTCGTAGCCTCCGGCCGAATCGGCGCCGCGACTGCCGCCGAAATCGAGCCGTTGATCGCCGCACTTACTCCCGCGATCGCCGAACGCACCGACCGGTTGTTTCTCCATAACGACATTCACGGCATGAACGTGATGTGCCGCTCGAACGGATCGCTGCTCGCGATCCTCGATTGGGGCGATGCGGGTTGGGGCGATCCGGCTCTCGAATTCGCGCAGATTCCGCTCCGGGCCGTGCCGTGGGCGATCGCCGGCTACGAATCGGAAGCAGGCAAGGCGCTCGGCGATCGCGGCGCGGCGCGCATCATCTGGGACAAGCTCGGATACGCGCTCGACGCGGTCCAGGCCGATGGCCGCGCGATCGACGCGTTCATCGATTCCATCCGGCACGCTGACGAGCCATGGCGGCGAGCGATAATCTCTTCGTGAGTCGCAAAGTCATCGCCGGGCTCGCGATTGGCTCCGGCGCCGCCGCGCTGACGCTCGCGCTCGGTTGGGGCGGTTGGCTCGACGGCACCGAGCTTCAAACCTACGATTGGCGCGTGCGGACGATGGCGGACATCCGCATCGCGCGCAATCAACCGCTCGTTCATCCCGACATCGTCCTCGTCGAAATCACCGACGCGTCGATCAGAGATCTTGCGCCGTTCGTCGGACGCTGGCCGTGGCCTCGCGCCCTGCAGGCCATGCTCATCGAGTACATCAGCAGCGGGCACCCGAGCGCGATCGCCGTCGACATCACGTTCACGGAGCCCGAGCGGAAGGCGCGGTACGAGTTCGCCGAACGCGGCGAGATCACGAGCGAGGAATCCGATCGCGATCTCGCGAGCGCCGTCGCGAAGGCGGGAAACGTCATCATGCTCGCGGATGCCGTCGACGCCGGGCTCGAAGGCGCCGACGTGAAACAGCAGGAGTGGAACGCGCCGCCGTATCGCCTCGGTCCCGCGATCGAAGAGCGCCCCGTTGTCACGCTGCCGTATCCGGCGCTCACGTCCGCCGCCGCGGGCTTCGGCCACAACTTTCTCGCGCTCGATCCGGACGGCCCCGCGCGCAGAGTGCCGCCCTTCATCAGGCGCGGCGACAAGTACATGCCCTCGCTCGGCGTGGCGGCCGCGCTCGTCGCCGGAGGACTTCGTCCGGACGAGATCGTTCTCGAGGGAGATGAGATTCGCATCCGCGATCGACGCATTCCGCTCGTCGCGGTGCCGGTGGCCGACGCGAAGGATCCGTCGAAGCGCCACGATCAGCAGACGATGCTGATCAACTATCGAGCGCCGGCCGTCGTGCGGAACGGGCCCGCGTATCCATCGTACGAAGCGTCGATGGTCGTTCAATCGCTGGGGCAAATGGCGAACGGCGAGAAGCCCGACATCCCGGCGGACGTCTTCAAGAACAAGATCGTGTTCGTCGGCCTCGCGGCGTCTGGGCTGCTCGACGTGTTTCAGACGCCGTTCGGCGCCGGATCGCTTCGCGGCATTCAGCTCCACGCGAGCGTCGCCGACAGCATTCTGTCGAATCGCTTCCTGCGCCCTTCGCGCGCGTGGGTCCTGCCGGCGGCCGTCGCCGCGGGCGCGCTGCTCGTCGGGATGATGGCCGCGATGCTGCCGTTCGCCGCGGCGGCGACGGGCACGATCGCGTTCGCCGCCGGTTGGACCGGCTTCGCGCTCTGGCTCTTCAGCCGAGGGCTCTGGGCGCCCGTCGCGCAGCCGTTCCTCGCAGCCGCGCTCGCGCTGTTTGCGGGAACGGCGTATCGGTACTTCGTCGAGGATGCCGAAAAGAGAAAGGTCAGCAAGCTCTTTGGGCGCTACGTCTCGCGCGACGTCTACACGCAGCTGCTGGCGAACCCCGCGCTTGCCGAGCTCGGCGGCGCGCGGCGCGAAATGTCCGTGCTTTTCTCGGACATGCGCGGTTTTACCGCGATCACGGAGAACGGCGACCCCGAACAGCTCGTGCAGCAGTTGAACGAGTACTTCACCCGGATGGTCGAGATCGTCTTTCGAAATGGTGGGACCGTCGACAAATTCGTCGGCGACATGATCATGGCGTTGTTCGGCGCGCCCGTCGACGACGTTCATCATGCTGACGCCGCCGTATCGGCGGCCGAGGAAATGGTGCGCGAACTTGGCGAGCTGAATCGAAAGTGGGCGTCCGAGGGGCGCGTTCAGCTCGACATCGGCATCGGGATCAACTCGGGCGACATGATTGCAGGCAACATCGGATCGGCCGCGATCATGAGCTACACCGTGATCGGCGACAATGTGAACCTGGGCGCGCGGCTCGAGTCGCTCAACAAGGACTATCGCACCCGCATTATCATTAGCGAGGCCACGCGCGCCCGGCTCTCGAGGCCGCACGAGACGCGTCCGCTCGGCGGCGTGGTCGTCAAAGGGAAAACGCGGGCCGTCGAGATCTTCGAGGTCGTTGTGGCTTCGCCGCTGCTGGAGAGCGGAGCGCGATCGGCGGGAACCGCCGAGGAAAAAACTCTATGAAAAACCGTGCAGTCGTGCTCGGACTCTCCGCGATCGCAATCGTCGCGTTCGCGCTTCCCGCCCGCGCGCAGTTCGGACGGTTGGGCGACATCGCCAACAAGGCGAAGACGGTGAAGAAGATCGCCGATCTCAAGGTCACCGACGCCGAGGAGCATCAGATCGGGCAGGAGGTCAGCGACAAGGTCGTCGAGACGTTCGGCGTCTATCAGGATGCGAACGTCGCGAAATACGTGACGCTCGTCGGCGCCGTGCTCGCGCAAGCGAGCAGCCGGCCGAATCTCGATTGGCAGTTCGTCGTGCTCGACACAGAAGGCGTCAACGCGTTCGCCGCGCCTGGCGGCTACATCCACATCACGAAGGGGCTGCTCGGCCTGATGAAGAACGAAGCGGAGCTCGCCGGCGTGCTCGCCCACGAGATCACGCACGTGACCGAGAAGCACACCGTGAACGCGATTCAAAAGAGCGAGGGTGTCTCCGTCGCGTCCGACGAAGTGGGCTCGGGCGGCGGCCTCGCGCGCAGCCTCATCACGAAGATCGCGGAGAAAGCGTACAGCGACATCCTGAACAACAGGTTCAGCCGCGGCGACGAGAACGAGGCGGATGAAAAAGGCGTGGAGCTCGCGAACAAAGTCGGCTACGCGCCGAGCGGACTCTCGGACGCGCTGACGAAGCTCGTCGAGCGCAACAAGAGCGCCGCCGAGCCGAACGGGTTGTTCGCCTCGCACCCGCAGATGAAGGATCGGTTGACGAACATCGCGCGCGCGATCAGAGAGAAGAAGCTCGCCGCGACCGCAACGGTACAGGCGCGCTATGCGAAGAACATCACGTTCGACGCGAAGCCCGTCGCTTCGATCGCGACCGTCGCCGAAGGATCGCGGGGCCTCGCCGGCGGCGACGGCAAGAAGCCCGAAGGGGACAAAGCGGCCGACGCGGAAAAGAAAGAAGAACCGAAAAAGGGCGGCGGCATGTTCAGCAAGCTGAGGCCCGGCGGCGGCTCGCAGGCGCAGCAATCGCAGACCGTCGCATCCGCGGGCGCGCGCGGGGTCAATCCCGATCGCGACGCCGTCGGCGGCCCGAACAAGAAGCGCGTGCCCGTGAAGATCGGCCCGAGCGACATCGCCGAGTTCCAAAAGGGCATCGCCTGATTAAGGGAGCGCCGACCACTCCCGCTGCATGGAGCACTATCCAGGCCACTTGATCGTGGGCGTCGTGGCGATCGCCGCGACGCTCGCGATCATCGGCCTGACGGTCAATCAGCTCGTCCAGCGCAAGCTCCGGCTCTCCGCCTTTCTCTTCGCCGGCTACGTCCTCTTCAATCTCGTCGTCTGGCTGACGCCGGATCTTCCTGGCGCCGACGGCGACCTGAAAGCGCTCGAACGGCTCGTCTTTGCCGCCGCGAGCATCAATCTCGTCGTCTATCTGCTGATCAATCCGCTGCGATCGAACCGCGTCCCCGACGCGTTCCCTTCGATCCTGCAGGACGCGATCGTCATCGGCCTGCTCGTTCTGATCGCGACGTTCGTCTTTGAAGACAAGCTGCTGACGACCTCCGCGGTCGGCGCGGTGGTCGTCGGCTTCGCGCTGCAGGACACGCTGGGGAACGCGTTCGCCGGGCTCGGCATTCAGAGCGAGAAACCGTTCCGCGTCGGCCACTGGATTCGCGTCGGCGATTTCGAAGGGCGCGTCACGGAGGTGACCTGGCGCGCGACGAAGCTCCGGACGAAATCGGGCAACTTCGTGGTGGTGCCGAACAACATCATCGCGAAGGAAGCCATCACGAACTACTCGGAGCCCGCCACGCCCACGCGGCTGCAGGTCGAAGTGGGCGCGAGCTATCTGAGCACGCCGTTCGACGTGAAGGCGGGCATCCTCGAGGCGCTCGCGCAGGTGCCGCGCGTGCTGAAGGATCCGCCGGGCGACGCGCTGCTGCATTCCTTCGACGGCTCCGCGATCACGTATCACGCGCGCTTCTGGACGACGGATTACGAGTTCGACGAGGCGATCAAGGACGAGGTGAGGACGGCGATCTTCTACGCGTTCGCGCGGCGCGGGATCGAGATCCCGTGGCCGATCGAAGTCGGCTACTCGCGCGAGTGGCCGGAGCCAGACGCCGCGACGAAGCAAACGGAGCGCGAGCGCGTGCTCGGGAACGTCGATCTGTTCTCGCGGCTGAGCGGCGAGCAGCGCCGCGCGATTGCCCTGGCATCCTCGATTCGCACGTATGGCGATGGCGAGACGATCGTGCGCCAGAGCGCGCCGGGCGACTCGATGTTCATCGTGTGTTCGGGCGCGGCGCGCGTCCTGCTCGAGCCGGATCGCCGCGAGGTCGCCGTCATCGAGCGCGGCGGCTACTTCGGGGAGATGTCATTGCTGACGGGCGATCCGCGATCGGCGTCGGTCGTCGCGCGAGGGGATACGTCGGTGCTGGAGATCGATGCGGAGCAGTTCCGCGCGTTGGGTGCGGCCGATCCGAAAGCGGTGGAAGCGATCGGCCTTGCCGCGGTCGGGCGGCGGGCCGAGCTCAATCAGATACGCGATGCGGCCCAGAACGTCGCGGCGATCGATCCGCCCGTGACGTTTCTGAGCCGCATGAAGAGGTTCCTCAGGCTCGAATAGCTGGCTCGGACCGCGAGCAGCGGACCGCGAGCAGCGGACAGCGGACCGCGGCTCTATCGTCGATAGCTCCACTCGCGATAGCCGCGATCGTACCCGTCCTTGAATCCCTCGCGATAGAGATTCTCGTACTGCTGACGCGAACCGTACTCGCTCTTGTAGTGGCGATCGCCTTCGCGATACCACTTGTGCCGAAGCACGTCGTACGAGTCGCGATCGCGCGCATCCTCGCGGCCCTTCTCATACCCGTCGGTCACGCCGTTGTTGAAGGCCGGACTGTAGTTGTAGCGAGTCGAGCCTTGTCCTGGGTACCCGTATCCGCCGCGCGGATACTGTTCCGGATATCCAGCGCCGTACGGATCGCGCGAGGTGGGATACACGCCGCCGGGGCGATTGCCGTACCCGCCGTATCCGCTCGGCGCGAAGCGGCGATAGCCGTCGGAATATCCCGCGGCGTAGCCGGTGCGGAACGACTGCTCGTAGCGGCCGCGGTCGCCGAAGCTCCGGTGATAGCCGTGATCCGCGCGCTGCCAGGTGCGCTCGTCTTGATAGTTGAACGCCTCGCGCCGGCGTCCCTCGCGCTCGCCTTCCTTGATGCCTTCGCGATACCCGTTGTCGTACGCGACGCGGCGCGCCTCGTTGTATGGCTGACGTGCCTCGTCTGCGTACGTCCAGTCGGGACGTCCGATCTGCGCGCTCGCGGGCGATGCCGCCGCGAGACCAATCACGCCGAGCACGGGCACGAAAAGAAGTCGTTTCATGGGCATTCCTCCCGCAGCTGGGCAGCGGGCCCAGACACCCGGGACGGGGCAAGAATCACGCCCGTCATGCCAACAGGATTTCGGCCTGAAATGCGAGGGATTCTCGACGCGGGTCGCGTCTACAGGACAGTTACTGCGACCAGACGAGGACACGCTCGCCGGTGTTCGTCTGAAGATCCACGATGAGCGTCGGGCCCATCCGCTCGAGGTCTTCGACGGTCAACTTGAGATCCTCGAGGTCGAGGCGTCCGCCGTTGAAGTCGACCGTCGTCCCGTGCGCTTTGAACTTGAGCAGCCAGAATGGAATCGTCACCTTCACGATCCGCTCATCGTCGGGATCGAACGCGAGCACGTTGAGGTGCGCCGGCGTGCGCGATTCGGTGCGCGCCGGACGATCTGGATTCGACCGGAGGAACCGGCCGCGATCGTCGAGCTCGATGAGCGGCTTCTGTCCGGTGAATTGCGCCTTTGCGCGATCGAACTCTGCCGCGGCGCCCGCGCTCGTCACGACTTTCGTGTCGAAGTGCTGCGAGAAGAAATAGAAACCGACGCCGGCCAGCGCGACGCAGCCGAGGATCCCCACAATGCCGATCCCGACGAGTACCCAGACCCAAGTTTTGACCTTACCGGCCATCGGCGTTTCTCAGCAGTCTCCGGGCATCATCGACGCAAGGTTGATCGCTTCCGTGCTCGCAGAGGGTTTCGGCCTGGCGCACCTCGCTCGCGGCGGTCGCGCGATCGCCGCGGCGGAGGGCGATTCTCGCGAGCTCGACGTGCGCGCGGCCCTGCACCCAACTCTGCGCGTCGCCGCCAATCGCGACCTTCAAATCGGCCGCGGCCTCGTCCAGCCGGCCGAGCGCGGCACGGGCGGCGCCGCGCTTGTACCGCCACAACGTTTCCTCTCCCGGGATGCGCGGGCCCGTTGATTTCGCCAGCAGCCCGAGGCCCTCGGTCAGCAGCGCGTCAGCCTGCGCCGCGCGGCCGGCCCGCAGCGAGGTCGAGCCGGCTTCGAGCACTACCAGCCTGTTACGGGGGTGCAGCTTGCGCAGTTCCTGCAGGCTCCTGAGCGCCTCGTCGTAACGTTTTTCGCGGTTGTAGAGCAGGACGAGGGCAAAGTGCGCATCCGTCGCGGCTTCGCCTCCGGCGGCCGCGGTTTCCTCGAGCATCTTGATGCCGCGCTCTTTGCCGCTGCCAAATCCCGCGACGTAGGCCATCACGCGCATCGGCGCGGACAGCGTTGAGATGATGTAGCGGTACGTGCCGACGGTGACCCACGCGTCCTTCCGCGCGGGATCGAGCTCCATCACTTTTTCGTGCTCCGCGTACGCGCGGCGCGCGGACCGGAATCCGGCGAGCAGCTTTCCTTCGATCGAGGCGACATACGACGCCTGCAGTCCGACGGCCGCGCCGAGATCGTATCGGGCTTGCGGATCTTTCGGCCGCGTGGCGACGCGCTTCTCGGCGAGATCCACGGCCCTCGCGATTTCCGCCGTGAACTCGGCGACGAGCTCCGGCGCAGGCTTCTTGAGATCGACCCGCGGACGAGTGAACGATCCGAGATAGTGGTCGACGGTGACCGCGCCTCTGAGGAACAACATCTTCAGCCAGAGTGCGCCGGCGAGCGATCGATGCGTGGCGGGGTCCTCGGGCGCGAGCGCGACGGCCTGCCGAAGGAGCTTGATCGCTTCGTCGTGCTCGTGCTCGTACACGAGCTCGGTGCCGCGCGCGCGTAGCGTCTCGGCCGACGCGGGCTGCGCGGCGGCGCCGCCGACGCTCGCTGTCGCGAGCACGCAAGCCAACCACCCGGCGCACAACGCCATAAGACTATGATAGCAATGCCAAACGGCGGGCAGATTGGGAGCTGCCGCCGTAAACCAGGGATTAGAGGGGAAAAAGAGGCTGCGAGCCGGCGGCCGGGAGGCGGCCGGCCCGGAAGGAGACTTCGTATGGCTCGAACCCGGAGAACCGGTAAAGGGGATGTGCTGCTCAGATCCGCCGATTTCATCGGCTGGGCGCTGGGCGGGTTGGAGCGCGAGATCGCGCAGACGCGCGAGCGGCTGACGGCGTTGATGGCGCAGGCCGCGGCGCTGCGCGCGCGCGCGGGCACTGGCGGGGGACGCGGCGCGCGCGACACGGCGCCCGCACGCACGGCGCGCGGCCGCCGCCGGCGCGGCCGGATGACGGCTGAAGGCCGGAAGCGAATTTCCGAGATGATGAAGAAGCGTTGGGCGGAAGCGAAGAAGAAGAACAGAAATCGTCTGTAGCTACATCGGTATTCCTCTTCCCAGGCCGCGCTCCGTCGCACGCAGGAACGCGAGGTGCGCGGCCGCCACATCCTCGACCGCCATCCCAAGCGATTTGAACAGCGTCACGTCGCCCGCGGTGCGGCGGCCCGGCACCGCGCCCGCGGCCAGCTCGCCGATCTCGCCTGCGATCCGCTGCGCATCGAACGTTCCGTCGCGGATCGCAAGGACGAGATCGCCCGCTTCGGCGAGCGCGCCCGTTCGCGAATCGACGAACACGCGCGCGCGCCCGACGAGCGCGGCATCCATCTCGCGCTGATCGGGTCGGCACGCGCCGACCGCTGCGATGTGCGCGCCGTCCGCGATCCAATCGCTCTCGACGACGGGCTCCCGCGACGACGTCGCGAGCACGACGAGATCCGCACCTGCGACCGCTTCCTTCGCGGAGCGCACGGGCCGTATCGGCGCGCCGACCTCGTGGCCCATCTCCTGCGCGAACGCCGCGCGCCGGCCCTCGCGCGGACTCCACACGCGAACGTCGCGCAGCGTGCGCACGCGGCTGAACGCTCGAAGATGACTCCGCGCTTGAACGCCGGAGCCGACGATCGCGAGCACGCCCGCATCCTCTCGCGCCAGCAGCCGCGCGGAGACGGCCGACACCGCCGCGGTCCGCGCTTCCGTGATGTAGCGGCCATCCATGATCGACAACAGCTCGCCCGTCGTCGAATCGAGCAGCACGATCGTCGCGAGGTGCGAGGGGAGGCCGACCGCGAGGTTGCCGTGATACACGGTCACGAGCTTCGTGCCGAGCGCGCCGCTCTTGGGAATGTAGGCGGGCATCACGCCGAAGAACGCGTGATGCTCGCCGATCTCGAGCACCGTTCGCAGCGGCTGCTGCACGCGCGCGGACGAGAATTCGCTCAGCGCCGCGTGCATCGTGTCGATCAGGTCGTCCATCGAGAGCAGGAGGCGGACGTCGCGTTCGGTCAGCAGCAGCATGTGTGTGTCTCTCGTGGAGTCTTCCGGCTGAAGCCGGAAGCCACGAATCAGTTTCTTGCCAAGATTCTCGTGGCTTCCGCCTTTTCAAAGGTGGAAGCTTCGAAGATCGATTACACGCGGAAGCCGAAGCGAAGCGGGTCGCGATCGTCGAGCAGGAACGTGCTCTCGCCCGTGATGTACGCTTCGCCTTCGATCTCTGGGATTATCGCGGGAACATCCGCGACCATCGTCTCGCCCACGATCCGTCCAAGGAACCGCGTGCCGATGAGGCTCTCGTGAACGAATTGATGTTCGGGCTGCAAGAGTTCCATCGCCGAGAGGACGGCCATGACGGCGCACGTGCCCGTGCCGCACGGCGATCGATCCACTTCGGCGTCCGCGAAGATGGTCACGTTCCGCAGATGCGCCGCATCACTGGACGGCGGACCCGTGAAAATCGTTCCGTAGATGCCGTGCAGTCCCGCCTCTGTCGGATGCACGATCCGGAGCTTTGCTTCGATCGCCTCCTTGATCGCCATCCCGGCGCGCCGGAGATCTGGCAGCCGCTCACGCACGATCGGGATTCCCGACGATTCCGCGTCGACGATCGCATAGAACGCGCCGCCGAATGCCACGTCGACGCGCAGGTCGCGTCCCGCGACGGTCACCGGAACGCCGGCGTGCAGGATGAACGACGGCACGTTGACGAAGCTGACCGATTCCACGCGCGTCGCGCCGCCGTCGACGCGCGTCCGCGCTTTCGCGCGAATCGGGCCCGCGGGTGAATCGAGCACGATCTCGCCGGGTCCGGCGCGCGGCACGATGAGGCCGCGCTCGATCGCGATCGTCACGACGGCGATCACGCCGTGGCCGCACATCGTGCTGTAGCCCTCGTTGTGCATGAAGAGCACGCCGGCGTCGGAATTGTCGCGCTCCGGTTCCGTCAGCAGCGCGCCATACATGTCCGCGTGGCCGCGCGGCTCGAGCATCAGCGCGGTGCGCAAGCCATCGTGATTCGCCTTGATCCACTCGCGGCGCTCCAGCATCGTCGCGCCCTCGACGTGAGGAAAGCCCTCGACGATGAGACGCAGAGGCTCGCCGGCGGTGTGCGAATCGATCGTGCGGATGGTGATCATGGAGATGGCGATTGTATGTGTGAGGCAGACTTTTGTCCCTCGGCCGTGTTCAGTCTTCCAAATCGCGCCGTCCGGCGCGCGCGCCCACGAGCCGTTGAGATGTCGTCAAGCTCCTATGCGGCCTCGAATTAGCACGGTCGAGCTCGACCGGAGCCGGACGGCACGAATCACGCAAAAACAGCCCGGGTTTATTGACAATGAGGGATGGGGACTCCTAAACTGACAAACTTCGGTCCCTTTTCAACGCGCATCCAATGATCGGCACCACTGTCGGTAAGTACCGCATCGTCGACAAGCTCGGTCGCGGCGGTATGGGTACCGTGTACAAAGCGGTCGACGAGACGCTCGATCGCGAAGTGGCGATCAAAGTCCTCAATCCCGATCTGACCGACGCCGACGTGCTCAAACGCTTCCGCGCGGAAGCGGTCACGCTCGCTCGTCTCAACCATCCTGGCATCGCGACAATCTTCGAGCTCCATCATCATCAGGACGATCTCTTGATGGTGATGGAATTCGTCCGCGGCGAGACGTTCCACGATCTGTCCGATCGAATCGGCGCCGTCGCGCCGCCGCAAGCGGCGCATCTATGCATGCAGGTGCTCGACGCGCTCGCGCACGCGCATCGCGGCGGCGTCGTGCATCGCGATTTGAAGCCCGCGAACCTGATGATCACCGAAGGCGGCACGGTGAAGGTGATGGACTTCGGGATCGCGCGCGTGCTCGGCAGCGAGCACTTCACGCACGGCGGCTACATGATGGGCACGCCGGCATACATGGCGCCGGAGCAGGTCCTCGGCAGAGAGATTGACGGCCGCGCGGATCTGTATTCGGTCGGTGTCGTGCTGTATCGCTTGCTCTCGGGACGCCTGCCGTTCGCAGCCGACACGGCGATCTCGATGGTGCAGATGCAGATCTCCGAGCCGCCGACGCCGATCCTCTCGTTCAAGCCGGATCTTCCTCAGTGGTGCTGCGCGATCATCGATCGGGCGCTCGCGAAGTCTCCATCGGATCGATTCCAGAGCGCGGAGGAATTCCGGTCGGCGCTGCTTTCGGCGGTGAAGCCGCAAGCGCTCGGCGAGATGCCCACGCTGGCGACGCCGACTCCGCCGGGGCTGACACTCGATCCCGACGCGACGATGCCGCATCGCACGCCTAGTTCGGTCCGCGCCGCAGTCGGCACGGCCGCGACGGCCGCCGCTGTGGCCACGCCGCAGTACGCCTTGTCGCCGGCGGTGGTCGTCGCGCAGACGCCTCCGACGCCGACGAGCATTCCGCCCGCGGAGCGCACCGGAACGACCGTCGTCCTGGGGCGCACGCATCTCGCCGCGATCGTCGCCTTCGGCGTGATTGTCGCGATCGGCATCGGCGTGCTCGCGTACGCCGCGTTCGGACGGCGAGGTAGTTCGCCGTTCCCGTTGCAGGTCGCAACGCAGCAAACGCCTTCGACGCCTGCGCCCGATCCCGCGGCCGCGCCGGCGGCGGTGAGTCCGCCGGCGAACGCGCCAGCAAGCGCGCCGGGAACCAAGCCGCTTCCGCCTCCAGGAACACCCATTCCTCCGCCGGCGACAGGCGATCGCGGCGTCGCAACGGCGGGCGCGGGGCCGGCACCGGTGAAGCCGGGTGCGAAGCCGACCGCGCCAAACGCGACCACGGCTCCGGCCGAATCAACAGCGACGGGACGCGGCGCTGCGGCAGCGAACGCAACAACCACGTCGACCACGACCGCTCCGCCCGCAACCGCATCGCCCGCGGCAGTCAACGGATCGGCCGCGCCGTTGGCGACGTTCAATCAGGTGCGAGTGCTGGTGAGCGACGGCGACAAGGCGCGCGAGCGTGAGGGCGTTCTGCACGTCGGCGGCGGGCAGGTTGCGCTGATGCCGCCGGGCGGCGGCGCGCCGATCGTGTCGCTGCCGATCAACGCGGTGAGCGCGATCTTCTACGCGCGCTCGAAGCAGCCGAAATGGCGCGACGCGAGCGGCAAGGAAGTCGAGAGCCGAATCGATCTCGGCCGCCTGGGATTCCTGCGCGGAGAGCGCAACTGGATCGTCCTGCTGACGGCGGGCGAGCCGGTCATCCTGCGCATCGAGGACGCGGCGCTGCGAACCGTGCTCCCCGCGATCGAGGAGCGCACGGGACGCAAGATTCAGCGGTAGCTGCCTACCAGCCGATCGCCAGGCCGTCCTTCCTCGGATCCGATCCCCCCATCAGCACGCCAGTCTTCGGATCGAACAGGATTCCTTGAAACCCGCCGAACACACCGACGCTCGAGATCACCTTGTGCCCGCGTGATTCGAGTCCGCTGCGCGCTTCGGCGGAGATCAGGGACTCGAGCGCGAGGCCGGCCGGCGAATGCCGGAACCGCGCCGCTTCGCCCGCTTCCTGAACGTTCATCCCGAAATCGATCAGGTTGAGCAGCACTTGCACGTGTCCCTGCGGCTGCATGTCGCCGCCCATCACGCCGAACGAGAGCCACGGCCGACCGTCCTTCATCACCATCGCGGGAACGAGCGTGTGAAGCGGACGCCGGCCGGGCACGAGCTCGTTCGGATGGCCCGCTTGCAGCGTGAAGAGATTGCCGCGATTGTGCAGCGCGATGCCCGTGTCGCCCGCGACGATGCCGGAGCCGAAGACCTCGAAGATCGATTGAATGAGCGACACGACGTTGCCGTCGCGATCGGCAACGGTCATGTAGATCGTGTCGCCGCGCGCGGCGGGGATGTCGTGCTCTTTCGCGGCGCCCGAGCCCGGCAGGCTGAGCGGCTTGTAGCCCTGCGCGGCGCGGCTCGGATCGATCTCGCGCCGGCGTTCAGCCGCGTACTCTTTCGACAGCAGACGCGTCAACGCGGCGGGCGGAACCGCGTCGTAGTCGGCGAGCCACGCGGCGCGATCCGCGAACGCGATCCGCTTGGCCTCGACGAGCGTGTGCAGGTACGCCGCGGAATTGTGTCCGAGCGACTTGAGATCGATCCCCTCGAGAATGTTGAGCATCTCGAGTGCGACGATCCCCTGCGTGTTCGGCGGGAGCTCGAGGATCTGATATCCGCGATAGGTCGTCGAGATCGGGTCGATCCAGTTCGACCGGTGCGCGGCGAGATCCGCTTCGGTGAGCAGGCCGTCGCGCCGCTTCATGTCGGCCGCGATCGCGCGCGCGATCGGTCCGCGATAGAACGCGTCGCGGCCTCCACGCGCGATCTCCTGCAGCGTGGCGGCGAGCTTGGGATTGCGAAATACCTCGCCCGGCTCGGGCGCGCGGCCTCCGGGCAGGAACGTGGCCGCCGCCGCCGGATCCTGCGCGAGCAGCTTCTCTTCACCCTTCCACTGCGCCGCGACGATCTCGGTGACGGCGAACCCGTCGCGCGCGTACCCGATCGCCGGCTCCAGCGCGCGCGCCAGGTTGATCGTGCCGTGCTTCGTCAGCAGCTCGTTCCATCCGTCGACGACGCCGGGCACGCTGATCGAGAGGACGCCGCGATACGGAATCTCGTCGAGGTTCCGGCGTTTGTATTCCGCCGGCGTCGCGGCGCGCGCGGCGCGGCCGCTCGCGTTCAGTCCCCTCACCTGCTTCGTCTTCGCGTCGTAGACGATCGCGAAGAGGTCGCCGCCGACGCCCGTCATCGTGGGCTCGACGACCGCGAGCACCGCGGCGGCGGTGATGGCCGCATCGACCGCGTTGCCGCCCTGCTGCAGCACGCGAAGGCCCGCGGCGGAGGCGAGCGGCTGGCTCGTCGCGATCATCCCGTTGCGGCCCATCACGACCGAGCGCGTCGATCGTGGATTGGCCGCCGGACGATCGCCCGGCAATTGAGTCGAATTCAATCGAGGAGCGGGCGCCATCAGGAGGAGCGCAAGGCTGACGATAACGGCGGCGCGCATCGGCCTACTTCAAGGCGGCGAGCCTGTTCATGTCGATCTTGCCCGCCGCGTCGTGGAGGACTTTGACGCCCTCGATGTTGTCGCCTTCGATGCTGAGGAGGAATCGTTTGCCGACGAACGCGTTCACCGATCCGTCTTTGCCCTCGGTGTTCCACTTCTCCCACCCGGGCTGACCCGCGATCGTCGTCGCTTTCTCGTAGCCGCTGGAGGTTTCTTTCTCGTAGCCGGCCTGCAGGAACATCGCGTACGGCGTGAGGAGCAGTTGATTGAAGCCGGAGTCGATGATCTTCATCTCGAGGCGCGAGTCGTCCTTCGAGTAGCGGATCTCGGCCTGCGAGAACGGGAATGGCGCCGTCATGCGCTCGCCGGTGGGTTTTTCTTTCTGCCAGCCGTCGAGATCGGGAAAGAGCGTCTGCAGATCGCGAAAGCTCACGGGATCGACCGGCTTCGTGTTGCCGGCCGCCCCGCTCGCCATCGCTTCGAGCCCTTTCGCAACCTGCTCGAGGCCCTTCGCAGCCTCGGACGCGCCTTGGCTCGCCGCCTTCGCGGCTTGCTCGGCAGTCTTCGCCGCTTCCTCGGCGCGCTTCTGTTCGGCGTTGCCGCAGCCCGCGGCCGTCATCGCGAGCGCCAGAGCCATCACCGCGAATCGTTGCATGGCACCATCCTCAGCAAGAGTGTGGGCCGCATTGTATCAGTCGACAGACGTCGACCGCGATCCGATGACGTGCGCTCGAAATGAGGTTGGGCGATGTCGGCGGCGACGCTCGACTAGCGACAGAACACGCGCTCGAGAACCGTGGCGAATGAGGTGTAGCTAGGCGAGCGCAATCACGAGAATCGCGCACACGAGCAGGAACGCGACCATGCGCTCCGCGTTGCTCGAGAAATTGAGTTCGAACATGGGATCCGTCCTTTCCAGAACGTCGGGTGTTTGCCCGTTCTAGGAGGTAAGACGGCCAGAGGGGGTCAAAAGTTTAGCGAGAATCGTAAGGGATTTGTGAGGTTTGTGTGGCAAATCCGTGCACGCCGCTATTTGCCGCTCTGCGAGGTACTTCCCGCCGTCGCGACATAGCTGCGGCGCGCGCGCGCGGTCAGCCCCTGGCGCTTCATCTTCACTTCGAGCTTGTGCACTTTGCCGTCGAGTGTTTCGGGAGAGAAACCCATCGCGTATTGACTGTGCAACTCGAGCGCGATTCGCGTGAACGTCGGACCAAGCTCGTCCCTCTTCTTCAGCTGGAAGAATCCGCCGCCGGTCTCCTCGGACAATCGTTTCAGCCCGCGATCGGGCGAGGTCCTCACGCGCTGCTGCCCGTTGAAGTACTCGTTCTCCAATCCGACTGAATAAACCATCACTTCTTCCGTGCGCGCGCGCTCGATCGTGTCGCCCGATTTCACGCGGCTCGCCGTGTCCTCGCCGTCGGTGAAGACGAGCACGACCTTGCGCATCGTCACGGGCTGCAGCTCGGTGATCCCGAGATCGATCGCGTCGAAGAGGCGTGTCGGCATGCCGAAGTCGAGATCGCTCAGCGCCCTGATCAACTGATCGCGGTTGTTGCTGAACGGCAGTCCGATCGCCGGCTTGATCTCGAGCTTGTCGTTGAACGCGCCGACCTTCGCGCGATCGCCCGGCATCATGCGGATCAGGAACTCTTCCGCCGCCTGCTTCACGAAGTCGAGGGCGAGGGTCATGCTCCCGCTCGTGTCCAGCATGACGACGGTGCTGATCGGCAGCGGCTGGTTGTCGAAGTTCGTGATCTGTTGCGGCTTGCCGTTGTCGTAGATCTCGAAGTCCTCGCGCTGTAAATCCGGGACGAGGCGCTTGGTCGAGTCGGTGACCGTCACGAACAGCGCGACGGTATCGGTGCCGACTTTGATTTGCGCGTGGGTGGCGGCGGTCGCGATCGCACTCGCGCAGGCGGCTGCAGCAAGCCAACGACTCGGAGACAGGGGCGGCAGTGACATAGGAATCGGCTCGATGCAGGCGCTCGGTCTATACAGGATACCTCGGCGTTGGGGCAGACCCCACCCTGAGAATTTACCCACTCAGCGCTTGAGCGCCGCCGCGACCGCGGGGCCGATCGCGTCCGCCATCATGCGATAACCCTCCGCCGAGGGATGCAGCTGATCCGGCGAGCTGGCGAGCGCGTCGGGGTTGCCCGGCGCGGCCACCGCCGCGCGCGCGTCCACGAATCCGAGCGAGGGATCGCGCTCGGCCTGCTCGCGAATCCAGGCGTTCACGCGGCGCATGCGCTCGTTTTGATCGGGTGTTGCGGTGTTGAACGGGATGATGGTTCCCGCGATCACGCGGATGCCCGCCCGCGACGCGCGATCGTACATCTCGCGCAGGCGGCGAGTCACGTCATCGACGCTGCGTCCCTGATAGATGTCGTTCACGCCCGCGATCAGCACGACGACGCTTGGGCGCGCCGCAATGACGTCGCGCTCGAACCGCGCCGCGATTTGATCGGTGCGCTCGCCGTTCACGCCGCGATTGAGCACTTCCCAGTCGGGATGCGTTTTGATCAGCCAATACGCGTACTGGCTCTCCTCGTTGCCGCGTCCGTTCGGCGGCGCTTCGATCGGCGACGCGAACCCCGGCGTGCCCGCAGTGGTCGAGTCGCCCATGGCGACGATGCGTACTTTGGTCTGCATGAATCGACTCGGACGTCCGGACGCTCGGACGTCCGGACGCTCGGACGCAGGAAATGCGGAGATGGCGGCGGCCGCCGCGAGCGTGAGAAAGGGACGCAATTCGCTCACTTCGTGATCAGGACGGGCGAGGGACCGCGTTCTTTCTGCATCTTGGCCGAGACGCGTTCCGTCTCGCGCATCACGCGCAAAATGTTCTGTCCGAGAATCTTCTTGATCTCGTCATCCTTGTAGCCGCGCCGCAGCAGTTCCGCCGTCAGCGCCGGATACGTCGAGACGTCCTCGAGGCCCTGGACGACGCTCGTGATGCCGTCGAAGTCGCCGCCGAGGCCGATATGATCGATGCCGGCGATCTTCTTGATGTGATCGATGTGATCGGCGACGTCAGCGATCGTCGCGCGCGGCGCGGGGTTCGCTGTCGTCCACGCGTCGGTGGCTTTCTTCTTCGCGTCGGCGTCTTCAATTCTCGCGACCGCGGCCGTCTGCTGCGTGGTCCACGCCGCGACCTTCGACGACACGAACCCCGGCACGAACGTGACCATCACGACGCCGCCGTTCTTCGGCAGCAGTTGGAGAATGTTGTCGGGGACGTTGCGCGGCACGTCGGTGACCGCACGCGCGCCCGAGTGCGAGAAGATCACCGGCGCCTGCGCGACCGCGAGCGCATCCGCCATCGTGTCTGGCGAGACGTGCGACAGATCGACGAGCATCCCGAGCCAGTTCATCTCGCGGACGACGTCCTCGCCGAACGGCGAGAGGCCTCCGAGCACGGGCTTTTCCGCCGCGCAATCGGCCCACGCGAGGTTCTTGTTGTGCGTCAGAGTCATGTACCTGGCGCCGAGCCGATGGAACATGCGGAGCGTGGCGAGCGAGTTGTCGATCGAGTGTCCGCCCTCCATGCCGATGAGCGACGCGATCTTGCCCTTGCGGGCAATCCGCTCCACGTCGCCGGACGTCAGCGCGAGCTCGAACGTCTCGGGATACTTCCGCATCATGCGGTGGACGATGTCGATCTGCTCGAGCGTGGCGGTCACCGCCGTCTGGCCTTGCAGTTCCCCCGGCACGTACACCGACCAGAACTGGCCGCCGACGCCGCCGGTCCGCAGGCGCGCGATGTCGGTCATGATCGACGGCTGCGGCTTCGAGATGTCGAGCTTGTCGAGATCGCGCGACGCCTTCTCGCGAAGCTCCCACGGATAGTCGTTGTGTCCGTCGATGAGCAGGGCCTGCTTGTGGATGGTGCGCGCGCGTGCGAGGAGATTCGCCTGCGGCGCGGGCGTCGAGCTGGCGCCCTGAATCAGCGCGCCCGCGGCGAGCGCGATCGGAAGAAGTCGCATGCGTTCATTGTATGCAGGGAGGCTGGCGACGGTCTCGATCTCCGACTTGACTGGTCGGATATCCGAGTGTACGCTTGGCCTTGCAGAAACGAGATCAGTCTCATTATTCGAAAGCCACCATGCTCCCAGCATTCGTCGTGACCCTCCGGGAAGGCCTCGAAGCGTTCTTGATCGTCGCGATCAGCCTTGCGTACTTGCGAAAAACGGGTCGAAGAGCCCTGATTCCGGCCGTCCACTGGGGGATTGCCGGGTCGGTCGTCGTCAGCATCGCCGCCGGCGTGCTGCTGGCCCGCGCGGCCAATCAGGCGCTCTGGGAGGGGGTTCTGGCGCTCGTCGCCGCCGTCCTCGTGGGCTCGCTCATCGTGCACATGTGGCGCGCCGGGCGGCACATCAAGCGCAACATCGAGGGTCGGCTCGAAGCTTCGTCGGTGAAGACGGGCACGGCGGCGTTCCTGGGCGTCCTCGGGTTCACGCTCTTGATGATTACGCGCGAGGGCATGGAGACCGCGCTCCTCATGAACGCGCTCCTCTTCCAGGTGCAGCAGTTCGAGATCATCAGCGGCGCCGTCGCCGGAACGACGCTGGCGGCGTTCATCGCCTGGCTGTGGACGCGCTACGGTCATCGCGTCAACCTCACGCGCTTCTTCCAGGTCACCGCGGTCTTCCTCATCGTCTTCGTCGTCCAGCTCGTCATCTATGGCGTCCACGAGCTGACCGAGGCGAACATCTTTCCGAACAGCCAACCGTGGCACGACGCGACCGAGCCGTACGGGCCTGACGGGATCTACGGCCAGTGGCTCTCGTATCTGCTCGTGGTGCTGCCGCTGGCGTGGCTCGCGCTCTCGAACCTTTTCTCCCGCTCCGTTACCCACCAGCGCTCGCAGACGGCGTGAGGGGTCAGAGTCGACTCCGACTCGACTCCGACTCGACTCCGACTCAACTCCGACTCAACTCCGACTCAACTGACTCAACTCCGACTCAACTCCGAGCAGCTCCGAGCAGCTCCGACCCAACTCCGACTCGAGTCGGAGTCGAGTCGGAGTCGAGTCGGAGTCGAGTCTGAGTCGACTCTGACCCCCCGAACTACAATGCCCGCATGGGCAAACCTCCGACGACGCTCGAGCTCGTCTGGGAACATGACCTCGTTCTGAGCGGCAAAGCCGGTGAGGCGCGGATGACGCTCGACAGCGCGTCGCTCGCGGGGCCCTCGCCCGTGCAGACGCTCTGCTTCGCGCTCGCCGGGTGCATGGCAATGGACATCGTGCACATCCTGAAGAAAGGGCGACACGATTTTCGCGGGCTGAAGGTCGAGCTCTCCGCCCAGCGCGCCGAGACGGATCCCCGCCGAGTAGTTGCCGTGACGCTGCACTACGCCATCACCGGCAGCGTGCCGAGCGAACAGGTCCAGCGCGCGATCGATCTCTCTCGCGACAAGTACTGCTCGGTCTGGCACTCCATGCGGGAGGACATTGCTCTGAAGGCGACGTTTACCGTGGCCTCGGGGGTATGAACGCGCCCGCCTCGCGCAAGCGCTATCTCGACTGGCTCCGCGGCGTTGCCGTGCTCGTCATGATCGAGGCGCACATCTTCGATAGTTGGACGCGCCCTCCCGACACGCAAACGACCGAGTTCGGCTACGCGATGATCGTCGGCGGCCTCGGCGCGCCCCTGTTCTTGTTTCTCGCCGGCGTTGCGGTCCCACTCTCCGCAGGCGCGAAGCTGCGCCGCTCTGGCGACCACGCCGCGGCAAGCCGCGCGGTCGCGCGTCGAGGGCTCGAGATCTTCGGCCTCGCCTTTCTCTTCCGCGTGCAATCGTGGATTCTCGGATGGGGACCGGCGCGCAACCTGCTGAAGATCGACATTCTCAACATCATGGGACCCTCGATCGCTGCGGCCGCTTTGCTGTGGCGAGCGTCGACGTCGTGTGCGCGTCGATTGACGCTCTTCGCAGCGGCAGCGGCGGCGACGGCAATCGCCACGCCGCTCGTGCGATTGTCGAGCCTCGTGGGCGCGCTGCCGGAGCCGATCAAGGGCTACGTCGCGCCGGTGCCGGGCCTGAGCAACTTCGTGTTCTTTCCTTGGGCCGGCTTCGTGTTCGCGGGCGCGCTCGTCGGGCTCGTCATCGATCGAGCGCGGACGCCCGAGCAGGAACGCCGCGCGAACATCATCTTTGGCGTATCCGGCGCCGCGGCCGCGCTTCTCGCGTATGAGGCCTCGTTTCTTCCGAGCCTCTATCGCGAATCGCATTTCTGGACGACGTCCCCCGCGTTCTTCCTGTTGCGCGCCGGCATGATGACCGCAGCCGTGTCCGTTGCGTTCGCATGGCTGTCCCGTTCGAGTGTCGCGACGAAATGGAGTCCGCTCGAACAGCTCGGACGCACGTCGCTCTTCATCTACTGGATCCACGTCGAACTGATCTACGGGCTGATCTCGCTCGACCTGCACGACAGCCTCACGTGGGGGCAGACGTGGATCGGCTACGTGCTCTTCACGCTGTTCATGCTGCTCTGTTCGATCGCGAAAGAGAAGGTCGAGACGTGGTGGAAGAAGCGATCGAGCGATCGAACCACGAAGCCGATCGCGATGCCTGCCTCTGACTCTATTCAGCCCTCATAGCGACCATTGGATCGACTGCCGCGGCGCGGCGCGCGGGGATGAGGCATGCGGCGAGCGCGATGACACAGAGCATCGCCGTCGCGCCCATGAAAATCCCTGTGTGATGCGGCCCCACGCCGACGAGCAAATGCCGGAGGAATCCTGTCACCGCATATGAGATCAACACGCCGCCTGCAAGACCGGCGATAGCCAGCCGCAACCCGTCTCGCAGCACCATGCGCGTGATGTCGCGCCGTGCCGCGCCGAGCGCGATGCGAACCCCGATCTCCTGCGTCCGCCTGCTGACCGCGTAGCTCATGACGCTGTAGGTGCCGACCGCCGACAGCAACACGGCAAGAACCGCTAACGCGCCGAAGAGCCGCGCGTTCAAGCGCCATCGTCCCATCGCGGTCGCCACGATGCGATCCATGGTCAACAGCTCGACCGGCTGATTCGGATCGATCGCGCGCACCGCGCGGCGGACGTCCGCGGCGATGACCGCTGGATCGACGGACGTTCTCATGACGAAGTCTCTGACGAAGGACGTCGACTGGCCGTACGGTTGATACAAATCGAGGCGCGCGCTCTCGATCTCGCGATAGCGCACGTCCGCGACGACGCCGACGACCGTCAGCAATTTCTTGTCGAACGGCGAGCTCGGCATGTTCATGCTGAGGCGCCGGCCGATCGGGTCCTGGCCCGGCCACGCCGCGCGCGCGAGGCCTTCGCTGACGATGACGACTCCCGGCGATTTCCTGTCGTCTCGCTCGGTGAAGTCGCGTCCCGCGATCAGCCGGATTCCCATCGTCGAGAAATATCCGGGCATGGTGCATTCGACGTTGATGACGGGATTCACGCGAACGTCTTCGGGGCGCTGCCCTTCGAGCAGGTAGACGCCGTCATAGCCGACCGAGCTCCACAATGGACGGAGCTGGACCGCGGACACGGCCTGCACGCCGGGAATGGCACGGAGCCGTTCGACGAGCGATCGCTGCGCGACGCGAACCTGATCCGCGGTCTGCAACTTCGGCGACGCCAGCGACACTTCGACCGTGAGCACGTTCGCCTGCTTGAATCCCAGATCCTGCGATCGCAGCGCGAGGAAGCTCGTGACGAGCAGCGTCGCGCCGACGAGCAGCACGAGCGCCAGCGCAATTTCCGCGGTAACGAGGACGTCGCGAAGCCGCCGCTGCAACCGCCCGGTGCCGGCGCGCGCATCGTCACGGAACGACGAGGCAAGCGACGCCTCTCGCGTTTGCAGCAGCGGCGCGAGAGCACAGAGTAGCCCCGTGCCGATCGAAAGAACGGCGGCAACCAGCAGCGCAGTGCCGTCGACGTGTATCTCGTCCGCGCGCGGCAGCTCGGCGCCGGCGATGCGCACGAGCGATTCGACGGAAAGCCACGCGATGACGGTGCCGAGGACTCCGCCGGCGATCGAGAGAGGCAGCACCTCGGACATCAAGTGGCCTGCGAGGCGAGCGCGCGAGGCCCCCAGCATCGTTCGCGTCGCAATCTCGCGGCGGCGATCGATGCTGCGCGCGAGGAGCAGATTCGACACGTTCGCGCACGCGATCAGAAGGACCGCGCCAACCGCGCACACGAGGAGCCAGAGCGCCTGCCGCGTCGTGCCGAGAAGCTCGCCGACGAGCGGCCGGACGACGGCGCGAAATGGCTCCGGCGTCTTGGGTTTGAACTCTTTGATCATCGTGGCGATCGTCACGTCGAGCGCCGCTCGCGCTTGCTCGAGCGACACTCGCGGCTGCAGGCGGCCGACGGCAACCATCCAGTAGAGTCCGCGGTTCTCCAGCGCCTTTGGTCCGACCGCTTGTTCCACCGGCGCCCAGAGCTCCGCCTCTTCGGGATAGTTGAACCCGCGCGGCATGACGCCGACGATCGTCGTGGCCTGCCCGTCGATCGTGATGGCCCGGCCGATCACGCCGTGGTCGCCGCCGAACACCCGCTGCCACATGCCATAGCCAATCACGACGACGGGCGGCGTGCCGAATCGGTGATCGTCGGGCCGAAGCGTGCGGCCGAGGAGAGGCGGTGTGCCCAGAACCTCGAAAAACGGCTCGGAGACGATGCGCACTTGCAGTTGGCGCGGATCGCCCGCGCCCGTCAACGTCGTCGCGAAATTCACCGACGACATCGACGCGATCGATTCGAATGCCTCCGCGGCACGGGTTCTCCAATCGCGCGCGTCGAGATACGAGACCTCGACGAACGGATGATTGCGGGCGGCGTCGCTCTGCCACAGAACGACGAGCCTGCCTTGATCGCGAAACGGATACGGCCTGACGAGCACCGCCTGAACGACGCTGTACAACGCTGTCGCCGCGCCGATGCCGAGCGCGAGCGTGGCGACGATCACCGCGCTGAGCGCGGGGCGATGGCGTGCGAGGCGTCCGAAGATCGTCATCGTCTTGTCAGCGTCCAAGCGGAGGGTGAGTGCCGGAGAATGACGTCATATGTCGGCCGCGTGCGACCGTCGAGAAGGCGCACGCCGCGAGGCGCAATCGCGGAGAAGCTCGCGCCGTCGCCATCCTCGTACCGATACGAGAGCGCGGCGATGCCCAGGGACGCGAGCGATAGAACCTCGCCGTCCTCGGAGGCGCCGTTCGCGTTTCGATCGTGCCAGACGGCGAGATGGCGCAGCTCGCCGCCGGCCAGCTCGCCATCGCCGTTGTCGTCGAGCGCGCGCATCGCGTCGTAGCCGTTCTTCCAGAACAACCAGAACGTGACGCTGCCAAAGAGCTGCAGCGCCGAGTCGATCCGTCCGGCGCCGTCGGCGTCGTACACGAGCCACCCGGCGTTCGGCGTGATCCACGTCCATCGCTGACCGAGCGCGGATCCATCCGCGTCGAATCGCACGCGCGCGAGCGGATCCGCAATCGCGCGGGCGGGCACATCGTCTGCGAGCGGGATCGCGATCGGCGTCACCGCGCGAGGCCGCGATTTGAGCCAGTCCTGCTTGGCGGTCAAATCCTGAATCTCCTGCTTATCGCGCGCCGGATCGAGCAGCGGAATCAAGTAGCGCACGGCCTCCTGCGTGTAGAGCCGCTGGCCGACTCCCAGCGCTTTGATCTTCTCCTCGCTCGGCCACGCAAGCTCGATTACGCGGCGGTATTCCGCGGTCGCTTTCGCCTTGTCCCCAGCCTGCTCGAGCACCCATCCATGGCCAAGGTGTGCGGTGATGTTAAGGGGTTCGAGGAGCAGCGCGGCCTCATAGTGTCGAGTCGCTTCCTTCAGGTGTCGATCGGCTGCCGCCTTGTGTTCGGGCGTTTTCGGTGGAACGACGACTTCCGGGACGCGGCTGGCACCGGGTGGGTAGAACGGACGCTCCGCGACCGCGTCCGACTGACGGGCGGGCAGCGAGTCGACCTTCAGCGCGTAGGCCATCGCGTGCACTCGCGCGAGGTTCGTGATCGCCTGCACGTCGGCCGGCGACTCCTTGATCTCGCGCTCGAGATTTGCGATGAGGCGGTCGACCGGCACCCGCTGCGACTCGAATCGCGCGAAGATGGCGGGCAGCGGGGCCGTCGACAGGAGGCAGAGCAGGGGGAGGACGGCGGCGAAGGCGGTGGCGCGTGGCGTCATGGACGGCGGCACCCTCCAAATGCGGCAGAATCAGCTATTTAGACGACTGGGGCCAGACCCCAGACGGGTTCTTGAGATTCTGCACCAGACACAATATAAAATCGCACCGTTTCTTGCGTGTCGCCTCGACGTCAACGCCTCGAGAGTCAGGATTCATCTACCCATGATCAGCGTCGCCGCCATCCGGATGCAGCAGTTCGGCGTGCAGTTCTATCAGGCCTCCCTCACCGCCAGCGACATCGACAAGCTCGTCAGGTTCGAGGTGCTCAGCTACGGGGAGCGCGGCCAGCCGGTGCGAGGCGGACGGAAGAAAGCTCCGGCCGCGGCCCCGCCGACGAAGGTCAATTGGGATCTCCTCGAGCGGCGGATCGCGGCGAGCGAGAAAGCGTATCAGCGGCAGATCATCCGGAAGAAGATCGACGAGCTGGTCCAGTACTACGAGCAGTGCCGTCAAGCGCGCGACCTGCCGTCGATCGCGGGCGCGGTCATCATCTCCTGCGACGAGACGCTTCGATTCGAGCCGGTAGAATCCGGGTCCGCGCTCGGCACGCTGAAGGTTCCGGAACGCGAAGGGATCCTGCGCGCGATCGACGGGCAGCATCGGCTGCTCGCGCTTCACGCGGACATCGATCGCTTCGGCGACGAGCCGTTCACGGTTCCCGCGATCATCTTCGATCGGCTCCCGGAAGATCACGTCGTCCAGATGTTCGTGACGATCAACGCGAAGCACACACGCTTGAACGCGTCGCATCTCGTGTCGCTCTCCGGCCGTCAGCTGTATCGTGACGAGGCGCTGGCCGCGGCGCACGACATCGTGCGCGCGTTGAACGACCGCGAGGACTCACCGCTCTACGACGAGATCAAGCTGCTCGGCGTCGGCAGCGGCCGCGTCGCCCAGGCGCCGCTCGCGCAGGAGCTGAAGAAGCTGTTCGCGAGCGAGGCGTTCGGCGCGGGCCGCAAGGGGGACGCGTTCCGCGAGGAATCGAAGAAGTTCTTCGTGAACTATCTCAAACAGGTCGCGCAGGTGTTCAACGCGGCGTGGAACGGCCGCAAATACAGCATCAAGACCGCCGCGGCGCTGCGCGCGTTCGTCCGCGTCGCGCCGGACGTCGTCCGCCGTCTGGATCAGGAGCATGCGGATCGGACCGACTTCCGCGCCATCGGGCGCGTAATTGCGCCATGGGGCCGGCGCATCGGCGATTTGCGGTTCGAAACCGAGGGCGCGTGGAAACGTTCGGGGACGACCGTCGACTCGCTCGCGAAGGAACTGCGGTTGGCGTTGCAGTATCCCGAAGGCGCCGCCGTTTGACGCGGATCCCGCGGATCTGTTGGAAGAAAGAGAGCGTGTAAGAGGGTTTGGGGGACGAAGTCCCCCCAATAAAAAAGGGCATCGCCGTTATTGACGATGCCCCCCGGTTACTTGCGGGCGACCCGGCTCCCCAGCAACTCACGGCTCCCTGCCGTAAATATTCAGGCCGCCTGCACCCCGGCGTAGAGCAAGCGATATGCCCACATTTTTCCGGGCGTTTCTCTCGCATTTCCGCTGATATTTTGCTGGTATTCTTCGCTTCCCCCATGGTTGATGCTCTAAAGCGTCACGCGGATTACGGTTTTGTATTCCGTTACGCGATCGGCCTTCTTGTTGTCGTTTCCGCGTGGAGCGCCGGGCCGAGCGCCGCGCAAAAACCGTCATCGGGAACGGTGCACGGGGTCGTCGTCGACGGAGCTACAGGCGCCCCTCTGAGCCGCGTTCGCGTGGCTTCTGAGAGCACCAAGATCGGGGGTCAGACCCCACTCCCACCGTCGACCGTGACGGACGCGGACGGCCGGTTCGAGCTCGTTTTGCGGGCAGGCGTGCAGCGTTTGCGCGTCTCGGTCGTCGGGTATGCGCTCGCGACGAAGGAAATCACCGTGCCGGACGGTGGATCCATCGACGTGACGATTCCGCTCGCCGGCGGGGCGGGATCGCACACCGAGGAAGTCACCGTCAGCGCGGATCGGTTCCGATCCGCCGACCCCGGCGCGCCGGCGCAGCAGGTCCTGGGGAGCGCCGACATTCAGAACCTCCGGGGCGTCCTCGCGGACGATCCGCTGCGCGCCGTTCAAGTCCTGCCTGGCGTCGCGACGGGCGACGATTTGCGCAGCGAGTTCAGCGTCCGCGGCAGCAGCTTCACGCACATGCACCTGACGCTCGACGGCTTCACGACGCCGTATCTGCTGCACGCGGTGCGCGCCGTCGAGGACGCGTCGAGCTCCGGCTCGATCGCGATGATCAACAGCGACATCCTGCAGGACGTGTCGCTCGTCAGCGGCGGATATCTGCAGCGGTCGGGCAATCGCACCGGCGCGCTCGTGGAGTTCAACGTGCGCGGCGGCGATCGTCAGCGGCGCATCGCGCGAGCCGCCGTCAGCGGCACGAATGCCTCCGTCGTCCTCGAGGGTCCGTTGGGACGCTCGCAGCGCGGGTCGTGGCTCGTCTCCGCGCGGCAGAGTTATCTCGACATGCTGCTCGATCGCCTCGTCGACGATCAGGTCCAGTTCGGATTCTCGGATGCGCAGGCGAAGCTCGTGTACGACGTCGCGCCGTCGCATCGCGTCGAGCTCACCGTGCTCGCGGGCCGATCGCGTCTCGAAGAACCGGCGGACGAAGTCGACGTCAACGATCTCTATCTCGGCTTCAACTCGTCGGCCGTCGCGATCGGCAAATGGCGATGGACGTCGGCGCGGACGGTCCTCAGCGCGGGGCTGCTCGGCGGGGTGAACCGGTTTCGCAACGAGACGATTCGAGCGACGGAGCTGGATCGCGGCCGCGAGCGGCAGATTGGCGCGCGCTTCGACGTCCGCCATCAGATCGTATCCGCGCTCGACGTCGAGGCCGGCGCGGACGTCGACGCGTTCGCCGAATCGCGGCGCCGCCAGCGTCCAGCAACGTCGACGACGTTTCGGATCGTCAACGATTATTCGGGATCCGCGAACCGCGTCGGCGCGTACGGCGCGGCGCGGTGGTCGGTGCATCCGTCGGTGAGCATTCTGCCTGGCGTCCGCGTCGATCGCTGGAGCCTCACCGATCAATCCACGGCGTCGCCATGGCTGCAGGTTTTGTGGAGACCCGCGTCCGGCACGATGGTTCGTGCGGCGTCGGGGCTGTATCAACAGTTCCCGCATTTCGAGCAGGTGATTGGCGCGTGGGGCACCGAGGGACTCGATCGCGAGAAGGCGACGCATCTCGACGTCGGCGTGGAGCAGTCAGTCGGCGCGTCATCGCGCGTGCAGATCACCGTCTTCGATCGCGAAGAGCGTGCGATGCTGCGACGGCCCGGTGCTGAAACGCTGCTGCTCAACGGGCAGCTGCGGCGCGGCTCGACCGCTGCGCGCTACGAGAATCGCCTCGACGGGTCTTCGCGAGGCGTCGAGCTGATGATTCAACGGCTCGACTCGAAGGGATTCTCCGGTTGGGTGTCGTACTCGTACGGGCGCAATCGCTACCACGACGTCGTCAGCGGCGAATCTTTCTGGGGCGATCTCGATCAGCGGCACACGATCAATCTGTACGGGCTGTATCGGTTGTCGCCGCGCACGAGCCTGACGGGCAAGCTGCGCGTCGGCAGCAACTTTCCCGCGCCCGGCTACTACCGCGAATCCGACGGCCGGTATTTCTTGAGCGACGTTCGGAACGAGCTGCGCCTGCCGTCGTTCGCGCGCCTCGATCTGCGCGCGAACCGGACGTTCGACTGGTCGCATCGGCGGCTGACGCTCTTCGCGGAGGTGATCAACGTGTTGAACCGCGAGAACGTTCGCTATCATCCGCCGTCGATCGACAGCCGCACGTTCGAGGCGCGCCGCGTGTTCGAGTCGCTGCTTCCGGTCGTTCCGTCGGCGGGACTGCTGTTCGAGTTCTGAGGGGGACTCGAAGTGTGAAACTACTGATCACTACCGCCGTCGTCGCGTTCACAGTTGCGGCTCAACCTTCGCCCGATGCGCGGTCGAGCGTTCGCGCGTGGGTACAAGCTCACCAACAGGGGATCGTGCGCGAGCTCATCGATCTGTTGTCGATCCCCAACGTCGCCGCGGATCGACCGAACATCCGAAAGAACGCCGAACATCTTCAGCGGATGCTGACGGCACGCGGCTTTCGATCGGAGCTCCTCGAGACCGCCGGCAACCCTCTGGTCTACGGCGAGCTGTCGGTTCCAGGTGCGTCCCGCACGCTGCTCCTCTACATCCACTACGATGGCCAGCCGGTCGAGCCCAAGGCCTGGCGGCAGGCAAGTCCGTTTCAACCGGTGCTGAGAACGGACCGGATCGATCGCGGCGGGACGGACGTGAGCGGCGGCGATCGCCGCACGACGTTCGAGCCGGATTGGCGAATCTACGCGCGATCCGCGTCGGACGACAAAGCGCCGATCGTGGCGCTCTGCGCCGCGCTCGACGCGCTGAAGGCCAACGGCGTCGCGCCCGCGTGGAACGTCCGCGTGATCCTCGACGGCGAAGAAGAGGACAGCTCGCCCAGCCTCGTTCCCGCGATCTCGAAGTACCGCGACAAGCTGCGCGCGGATCTGATGATCATCCTCGACGGCCCGATCCATTCGAGCGCCCGGCCGACGATCGCGTACGGCGCGCGCGGCATCGTCACGCTCGATCTCACCGTCTTCGGGCCGCGCGCCGGCGTTCACAGCGGCAACTACGGGAACTGGATCGCGAATCCCGCGCAGCGGCTCGCCGCTCTGCTCGCGACGATGAAGAACGACGACGGGCGAGTGCTGGTGCCTGGTTTTTATGACGGCATCGCGCCGCTTGGACCGGAGGAGCGCGCGATTGTGTCGGCCGTACCCGACGATTCCGCGAAGATGCTCGCGACGTTCGGGGTCGCGGCGCCGGAGAAAGCGTTTCCGAATCTGCAGGACGCGCTGCAGTATCCGACGTTGAACGTTCGCGGTCTTGCCAGCGCGCACGTCGGCGCAGGCGCGCGGACGATCGTTCCCGACCGCGCGACGGCGGCCATGGACATCAGGCTCGTGAAGGAAACGAGCGCGCCGGATCTCGTCGAGAAGCTGAGGGCGCACGTTCGCGCCCAGGGCTTCCATCTGCTCGATCGCGACCCCACGGACGACGATCGAGCGAAGCATGCGAAGCTCGCGTCGCTCGTCATTTCGAAGACCACGACGAACGCGTTTCGCACGTCGCCGCTCGATCCGCAGGCGAAGCGGATCGCGGCGAGCCTCGAGCAATGGTTCGGCGCGCCGCCGGTTCAGCTGCGGACACTGGGCGGCACCGTACCCATCGCGCCCTTCATCGAAGCGCTCCGTTTTCCGGCGATAGTGGTGCCGACCGTGAACTTCGACAACAATCAGCACGAAGAGAACGAGAACCTCCGGCTCGGGCACTTGTTCCAGGCGATCGAGATCGTGGCGGCGATACTGAGGAGTTGACATCCATCGGATGCGCATCGATCTCAACAGCGACGTCGGCGAATCGTTTGGCGCATATCGTCTCGGCGCGGATGCGGACGTCATGCGCAGCATCACGTCGGCGAACGTGGCGTGTGGATTCCACGCCGGCGATCCGGACGTCATGCGGCAGACGGTGCGGCTCGCGCGCGAGGCGGGCGTGGCCGTTGGAGCGCATCCGGGCTTTCCGGATCTCGCGGGCTTCGGCCGCCGGGAGCTGCGCGCGTCGGCTCGCGAAGTCGAGCACATGGTGCTCTATCAAATCGGCGCGCTCGAGGCGATCGCGCGGGCGGAAGGCGTCCGGCTCGCGCACGTGAAGGCGCACGGCGCGCTCTACAACATGGCCGCGGCGGATCGCGGGCTGGCCGACGCGATCGCGCGCGCGATTCGCGCGTTCGATCGCTCGCTCGTGATGTTCGGGCTGCCGGGATCGGAGCTCGTTCGCGCGGGGGAAGCGGCAGGTCTCCACGTTGCCGCCGAAGGATTTGCCGATCGCGCGTACGAGCGCGACGGCACGCTCGCGGCGCGAAGCACGTCAGGCTCCGTCCTCCACGATCCCGAAGAGGCCGTCCGCCGCGCGATCGAGATGGTGAGCGCGGGATCCGTCACCGCTCGGGACGGGTCGCGGCTGACGCTTCACGTCGACACGCTGTGCGTGCACGGCGACACGCCGGGTGCCGCGGAGCTGACGCGCCGGCTGCGCGCCGGACTCGAAGCGCACGGCATTGCCGTGAGGCCGCTCGCCGCCGGAGCCGCGCCGTGATCTCCGCGGCGCGTCCGGCCGTCCGCGGCGCGGGACTTTTCGGTTGGTGGGGCGACGGCACGCCCGACGCGCGCCGTGCGCTCATCGCCGCCGGCCTCGGATGGATGCTCGACGCGTTCGACGTGATGCTCTACGCGCTGCTCCTTCCCTCGATCCTTGCCGACTTGCAGCTTTCTCCACGCGTCGCCGGCGCCATCGGCTCTGCGACGTTGCTCGCAGCGGCCGGCGGAGGCCTCATCTTCGGCGTCGTTGCGGATCGATACGGGCGCACGCGCGCGCTCATGGCGAGCGTGCTGATCTATTCGATCTTCACCGCCGCCTGCGGCTTCGCCACGACCGCGCTGCAGCTCGCGCTGTTTCGAATCCTGCTCGGCATCGGCATGGGCGGCGAGTGGGCGAGCGGCGCGGCGCTCGTCTCAGAGACGTGGCCCGCCGAGCACCGCGGCAAGGCGCTCGGCCTGATGCAGAGCGCGTGGGCGATTGGCTACGGCCTCGCCGCGATCGTGACGATGATCGTGCTGCCGCGATTCGGGTGGCGCACCGTGTTCTTCGTCGGCGTGCTGCCCGCCTGCTTGACGCTCTGGGTCCGCCGCAACGTGAGGGAACCCGATCTGTGGCTGCGCGCGCATGGCACCGCGGCCCCGCGCGGCCGGCTGGCCGACATCTTCGCCGGCGGCCGTGTGCCCGTGACGATCGCGGTCACTCTGATGAATGCCTGCACGCTCTTCGCGTGGTGGGGATTCAATCTGTGGCTGCCGGGATTCCTCACGATGCCGCCGGCCAGGGGCGGCATCGGTCTCTCGGCCACGGACATGTCGTGGTTCATCATCGCGATGCAGATTGGCATGTGGTTCGGCTACGTGACGTTCGGCTACATTGGCGATGCGATCGGACGCAAACGCGCGTACGTGATGTATCTGCTCACCGCCGCCGTGCTGATCGTCGTGTACACGTCGTTGCGCGCGCCGACCGCGTTGTTGATCCTCGGCCCGGTCGTCGCGTTCTTCGCGACCGGATATTTCAGCGGGTTCGGCGCGGTCACCGCCGAGATCTATCCGACCGATATTCGCGCAACGGCTCAGGGCTTCACGTACAACATGGGACGCATCGCGAGCGCGGCGGCTCCATACACCGTCGGATCGCTCGCGCAGAGCAAAGGCTTCGACGTCGCGTTGTCGACGACGGCCGTCGCCTTCCTGCTTGCGGCGCTGATGTGGATCAAGATTCCCGAGACGGGCGGCCGCGAGCTCGCATGACGAGAAGACTCGCACCAGCCGCGGCGAGTGTGGTTGTCTTCGCCTGCTTCGCGTGCGCGAGCTCCGGCTGCCTCGTGCTGTCGCTCAATCCGGCCTACGACGATTCGACGATCGCATGGGAGCCGGCGCTCGTCGGCGCGTGGCAGAGTCCGGACGACAAGTCCTCCGTCCGAATCGCACGCGGCGAATGGCAATCGTACCGGCTCCACTACGAGCATCCGATCGAGACGGGCGATCTGACCGGATACCTCACGATCGTCGGCAACGATCGCTATCTCGACGTCATGCCGGCCCGCGGACAGGATCACGGATCGTTCCTGATCCCGGCGCATGCGATCCTGCGCGTGCGTCTCGAGGGCGACACGCTCGAGCTCACACCGCTCGCGTACGACTGGTTCTCGGATCACCTCAGGACGAGCCGGCCAATCCCGGGCCTGGAGGTGACGCTGGATCAGAAGGAGAACGCGCTCATCGTGTCGCCGACGAGCAAGCTGCGCGACTGGCTTCGAACGCAAACGGCGGCGGCGCCGGCGTTCGGCGCGTCCGCGACCTTCGTGCGCCGCATTGACAAGCCCAAGGACTGAGGACAGCGAATGACGAGCACCATGCGAACTCGACTCGTGCTGGCCGCGATCATGATCGCCACGGCAATCCCCGCGTCCGCGCAGAACCGCAGCGAGGACGAGTACACGCGCTACGAGCTCCTCGCGCCGGAGACGGCGTCGTTCAAGATCGTCTACGACGTCACCGCGGTCACGCCAGGCGCGAAGTTCTTCTTCAATCCGATACGCATTGGAAGCGTCGCGTCGGATGAATCGGTCATCGATCTGATGACCGGATCCCCGCTCAAATTCCAGGAGGTCAGCGGGCAGGAGGCGCGCGACTCGGGGCTGACGAATGCCAGCCTCGAGGGACGCTACATTCGCGTCGAGCTCGCGCGGCCCGTGCCGGCGGGCGGCGAGGGCCGCATTCGCATCATCAAGACCTACAAGGATCCGAAGAGCTACTTCCGCGACGGCTCCGCGATCGTGTTCGATCGCCCGCTCGGCATCAAAAGGAACGCTGTCATCCTGCCGCCGGGCTTCGAGATCGCCTCGTGCAACATTCCATCGCAGGTGATCGAAGAAAACGACGGCCGAGTCGGCATCAGCTTCATGAACACGTTTCCGTCGCAGGCGCCGCTCGTGCTGCGCGCGCGCCCCGTGTCGCCGCGCACGGCTCCGTCGGCCCCGCGCACGGCGACGGCCGATCGCCCCGCGACTCCAGCCGATCCCGTGGCGCCGCTTCCGCCGATGTCGCGCGTGCGTGTCTCGGAGCGCGCGTTTCAGGATCGCGAGATCGTGTACTTCCTGAAGAGTCCGGAGACGCACGCGTTCAGCCTCTATCACGATTACACCGAGACGCGCGAAGGGACCGATCGCTACGTCAACGTCGTTCGCGCGGGGAGCACTGTGTCCGATCCGTCCGCGACGATCCTCGACACGGGCGAGTCGCTCAAGACCGAGATCCTGAAAGGCCAGGCAATCTCGGCGGCGAAGGTCGACATCGGCGAGCCCGTGCGCGCCGACTCCGAGATCGTGCTGATCCGATTCGCGCCGGTGAAGAAGGGCCAGAGCATCCGGCTGCGGCTCGAAGAGACGTACACCGATCCCGCGCGCTACGACCTCGTCGACGATCAACTGATGTGGCGCCGCAGCTTCGGCCGTCCGCGCAACGACATCGTCCTGCCCAGCGGTTGGTATTTGACGACGAGCTCGATTCCCGCCACCATTTCTCAGACCGAGGACGGACGCGTGCGGCTGTCGTTCGTCAACCCGCGGCCGGATTCGATCGATGTCTTCGTGAAGGGACGGCGGAAATAATGCTCAAGGGAACACGCGTGGCGCTCGTGAAGAAGATTCAGCCCGTCAGTATCCACGGCCAGATTTCGCTCGACGTGTACTTCGTCGATCCCGAAGATCCCCAAGGTCAGGTCAGCCTCGCTCGAGTCGGACCTGAAGCGATGCCCCGCAATCTCGAACCGGGCGATCGCGTGGACCTGCACTACGTCCTCGGCGTGGTCACGACGATCACAAAAGCTTCCGCGTAGATTTCCCTAGCATTTCGCGCGGATTGCCGCCGAATTCGCCTGGTAGGGACCTTGCAAACCACCGTGACCGTATTGCACACTGGAGGGAACCCCAGCCTTTTGAGTAGCCAGGAGCCAACCTGTCATGCGTCTGCCGTTGTTGAAGCCGGGCGTCGCTCTGCCCGTTCTCGCTTGCGCGTGTGCCGCGATCGTCTCAGCCGCCGGAACGCCCGGGCTCGAAGCGAAGCAGGCGCTGCCTTCCGCGCGCTCGATCATCGACAAGCACATCAAAGCGATCGGCGGGAGAGAAGCCATCCTCGCGCAGACGTCGATGCACTCCGTCGGCACGGTCTCGCTCCCGGGTCCCGACATCAGCGGCACGCTCGAGACGTTCCAGGGCAAGCCGAACAAGTTCCTCCAGAGAATGACGATGCCGGGCATCGGCCCTCTCGAGGAAGGATTCGACGGAACCGTCGGCTGGTCGATCTCGCCGATGACCGGTCCGATCCTCCTCGATGGGAAACAGCTCGAGCAGCGGAAGTTCGACGTCGACTTCTACGAAGAGCTCAAGGCGCCGGAGCGCTACAGCGCGATCACGACGATGGAGAAGACGACGTTCGACGGGCGAGCCGCCTACAAGATCAAGCTCGTGAAGAAGGACGGCGACGAGGACATCGAGTTCTACGACGCCGACACCGGACTGAAAGCAGGCGTGACGACGAGCCGCGAGACGCCGATGGGAACGATGCAGGGCACGACGGTCTGGACCGACTTCAAACAGTTCGGTCCGCTCATGCATCCGGCGACGACGAAGGTCACCATGATGAACGTCGAGATGATCATGACGATTCAGAGCGTCGAGTACGGCAAGGTCGACCCGTCCGTCTTTACCGTGCCTGCGCAGATCAAGGCCCTCATCAAGTGACGCTCCGTCCGCCGCGCGCGCCGATCCCGTTGGCGATCGCGATCCTCCTGATCGCCGTCGTCCACGTGTGCCTGCGCGCGCAGGCAGCGGTTCCTCTCGAGAAAGGGATCGAGACGTTCGACGCGGCGTGGAAGATCATTCGAGACTCGCACTTCGATCCCGGCATGAATGGCGTCGACTGGCAGGCCGTGCGCACCGAGCTCGGGCCGCGCGCGGCGCGCGCGCGCACGGAGACGGAGCTGCGCGACGTGATCAAGGAGATGCTCGGACGGCTCGGGCTGTCGCACTTCGCGCTGATTCCGTCCAGCAGCGGCGATCCGGCAAGTCCGGCCGTCGATCTCAGCGGCGATCCCGGCTTCGACGTGCGGCTGGTTGGCTCGGAGCTGGTCGTGATCTCCGTCGATCCGCAGGGCGGCGCGGCGGCCGCCGGCGTCCGCGCCGGTTGGCGCCTGCTCTCGCTCGATGCGATGCCCGTCGCCGAGCTGCTGTCGCGTCTGCCCGAGACGATGCCCGATCGTTTGAGGCACGTCGAAGCGTGGCGGCTCGTCGAGACGCGCGCGCGGGGACCGCGCGGCTCGCGCGCATCGCTCATGTTCGACAACGGCGGGCAGGACATCGGCGTCGCCGTCGAGCGCCGCGCGGAGCCGGGCCAACCGGCGACCGTGGGAAACCTGCCGACGATGTACGTCCGCTTCGATGCGGAAGAGCGGCGCACGCCGAAAGGGGCCACGGCCGGCGTGATTCGATTCAACGTATGGATGCCTGCCGTGGATGGGCTCTTTCAAAAGGCGATCGATCGATTCCGCCGGCATGACGCGATCGTGATCGATCTTCGCGGGAACCCGGGCGGCCTCGCGGCAATGATCATGGGCATCTCCGGCCACTTCCTCACAGAGCGGCAGGCGCTCGGGGTCATGAAGACGCGCGACGCGATGCTGCGGTTCGCCGCGAACCCTCGCCTGGTGAGCGCGGCTGGCGAGCGCGTGCAGCCGTTTGGCGGTCCGCTTGCGATCCTCGTCGACGACATGACCGGCAGCGCCTCGGAGTGTTTCGCGGGCGGGATGCAATCGCTCGGGCGCGCACGGGTGTTCGGCCAGACGTCGATGGGGCAGGCACTACCCGCCTTTTTTGCCAAGTTACCCAACGGCGACGTACTGATTCACGCCACCGGTGACTTCGTGACCGCAAACGGAACACGGCTCGAGGGACGGGGGGTCGTCCCCGACGAGCCGGTCGCGCTCTCGAGAAAAGAGCTCCTCGACGGGCGCGATCCGACATTGGCAGCGGCCTTTGCATGGGTCGATCGGCAGGGAAGGTAACTGGAACACCGGTTCGTGTTGCGCCGGCGGGAGAGGCTCTGCTAGACTCTCTTTACCTGCGTCTAGGCAGTCTTTCCAGCCCATCTCATCGCGGACACCCAATCGGGAGAAGTTTGAATGGAGCAGCGCCGGCTGCGTCTTGGAGACATATTGGACGACTACTGTCCGCGTGAGCGTCGAGTGACGAATCACGCGGTCGTAGCCATGATCGAAGACACCGTGAAGCAGACACGGTGCACGACCTGCGACGCCGAACATCCGTACAAAGGCGGACAAGCGCCGCGGCGTAAGCGCAAGGAATCGGCGCCGGCCGCGCTCTTCAAAGAGGCGCTCGCCGGAAAGCCCGCGGCCGACTCGCCGTCCGCCACATCATCCGCACCAACCGTCGCAGAATCGTCGCCCGCGTACGAATCCACTGAGGAAGTCGAAGTGGACGCGGACGAATTCCCCACGTTGGACATGAGTGACGGGGATGAAAACATCGATCAGGATGCGGGCGAGGACATTCCAGACATTGCCGATCTGCCCGAAGATCCCGTCGTGCGCGACGTCGAGGACGGTCCCGTTCACCGTCCGCTGATTCGCGCGACGCTGCCGCGTCCCGAGGGGCAGAAGGACGCGCGCACGCCGCCGGAGTTCACGATCAGGCAATCGGGCGGGCGCGGCGGCAATCAGGGCAACGCGCAATTCCGGGGCGGCAACAATCGCGGACGCCAGCGCGGCGGCGGCGGCCAGGGCGGCAACGGTCATCGTCCGTTCGGCGGCGGAACGCGGTTCGCGGGATCGCGCCCAGGCCCAGGCCAAGGGCAGGGCCGCGGCCAAGGCGGGAATTTCCGCTCGAGCCAACAGCCGCGCCACGGCGGCGGCGGCCGCAAGCGCTCGCGATAGCTCGATTCACTCTCCTCTGTCATTCTCCGCACGCTCTGTGCTTGAATGCCCTCCGTCGTGTTTGGAGGGAACATGCCTCGTCTCTTTGCGCCGCTGTGTGCCGCTGTCCTGATCGCCGGCGCCGTTCACGTCGATCGTGCGCAGACCAGGGACGCTGCCCTCGTCCTGCGGCAGCCGATCAAATACGAGCCCACCGCGGGCGTTCCAACGTTTGCCGTTCGCCCTCCCGTGCTCCGCTTGAGGCCGGGCGCGGTCGTCGAGACGCGCACGTTCTCGCGCGCCGGCGACTACTATGAAAAGGATGGCGGCCCGTGGCCCGGAGAGGTCGGGCCGTTCCTCATCGAAGGTGCGACGCCTCAGGACACGCTCGTCGTGCGCATCGTGCGACTTCGCCCGAATCGCGACACGGCCGTGTCGGCGGTGAATCCGCGAGGCATCAGCGCCGTCGCCGGCGATTCGCGGACGCGGATGCTCAACGATCCGCTGCCGGCGCGTCGATTCGTGTGGCGCATCGATCGGTCGCGCAACGTGGGCACG
This sequence comes from Vicinamibacterales bacterium, assembly GCA_036556425.1. Lineage (GTDB taxonomy): Bacteria > Acidobacteriota > Vicinamibacteria > Vicinamibacterales > 2-12-FULL-66-21 > DATBJJ01. Next base: position 22,059 of record DATBJJ010000173.1, on the reverse strand, counting down.
CTCGATCTGCCCAACTCGGCGTCGAAGTCGATCACGATGCCGCTCAAGCCGATGCTCGGCCGGCTGGCGGTGGCGCCGGCCGGCGAAGAGGCGTTCGGCGGCCTGTGGCCAGGCAACTTCGGCGGCAACATGGACGCGTCCGACGCGCGCGAGGGGACGACGGTGTTCCTGCCGATCTTCCACGAGGGCGCGTACTTCTATTTCGGCGACGGCCACGCGCTGCAGGGCGACGGCGAGATCTGCGGCTCCGGCCTCGAGACGACAATGGACGTCACGTTCGAGTTCGATCTGATCAAAGGGCGGAGCATTCGATGGCCGCGGATGGAAGATGCGGACGACATCATGGTCGCGGCGAGCGCGCGTCCGCTCGTCGACGCGTTCCGAATCGCGCAGGTCGAGTTGATCGAATGGCTCGTCGACGAGTACGGGTTCGAGAAGCTCGAAGCGTATCAAGTCGTCTCGCAGGGCGGCCACTCGCGCATCGCGAACGTCGTCGATCCGAACTACACGGTCGTGGCGAAGTTTCCGAAGCGCCTGTTGCCGCCGAAGCGCTGACCGACCGGCCGAGAAGCATGTAAATTGACGTCCGGGGGTCTGACCCCAGCCGTCCGCGGCCGGTGGGGTCTGACCCCGGTCGACAGGAGCCACATGACGGACCTGGCAGGAAAGTACGGATTGATTGTAGGAATTGCCAACAAACGGTCGATCGCGTGGGCGATCGCGCAGGCGGCGAGCGCTCTCGGGGCGCGGCTGGCAGTCACGTATCAGGGCGAACGGCTCGAGGAAAACGTGCGCGACCTGTCGGCGTCGCTCGCGAATCCGCTCATTCTTCCCTGCGACGTGACCGACGACGCGCAGATCGATGCGCTCTTCACGGCGATCGATCGCGAGTTCGGGGGTCTCGACTTCGTCGTGCACGGAGCGGCGTACGCGCGGAAAGAAGAGCTGACGGCGCCGTTCGTCGAGACGACGCGCGAGGGCTTCCGGCTCGCGCTCGACGTCAGCGCGTACTCGCTCATCGCGCTCGCGCGCGGCGCGGTGCCGCTGATGGAGCGCCGCGGCGGCGGCAGCATGCTCACGCTGACGTATCTCGGCAGCGAGCGCGTCTTCCAGAACTACAACGTGATGGGTGTAGCGAAAGCGGCGCTCGAGGCAAGCGTGCGATACCTCGCGGCGGATCTCGGACCGAAAGGCATCCGCGTCAACGCGATCTCCGCGGGGCCCATCAAGACGCTGGCGGCTGCGGGCATCGCGGGGTTCTCGAGCATTCTGCAGGTGTACCGGGATCGCGCGCCGCTGCGCCGCACGGTCGAGACGGCCGAAGTGGCGGATGCGGCGATGTTCCTCCTGTCGCCGGCGGGAAGAGCCGTCACCGCCGAGGTGCTGATGGTCGACGGCGGATATCACGCCACGGGCATGTAGGTTGCAGCCGGCCGCAGATGGCCGAACCGCGGCCGCCTGCGGGGATACGATCGGAACTCAGGAGATTGGACGATGAAGACCAAAACGTACAGTTATGCGACCGCCGTCCTACTCGTGCTCACCCTGGCCGCGCCGTTCGCGCTGAGCGCGTGCGGCAAGACGATTGGCGAAACGATCGACGACGCGACGATCACGACGCGCGTGAAGACATCGCTGCTGAACGATCCGGACGTCGGCGGCCTGCGCATCGACGTCGACACGTTCAAGGGCGTCGTCACGTTGTCGGGCGCGGTGAAGAGCGCGGCGGAACGCGACAAAGCGATCGGTCTCGCGCGCAAGATCGGCGGCGTCAAGGATGTCAAGTCGACGTTGCAGATAAACCCTTAGCAGGTTCGACGTTCCGGGTTCCTGGTTCCGAGGTTCGGGTTCGAAGAAGCTGGAATCCGAACCCGGCACCAGGAACCGACTCCTACCACTCTTCGACTTTAATCCTCACCCGATCTATTCCAAGCTCCTGAAGCATGGGCGGCACGTCGGCGACCATTGATTCCGGGCCGCACACGAAGCAGAGCGTTTCGGGGCGATCGACGAGCGGCGCGAGCTGCGCGATGCCGATGCGTCCGCGGCCGGTGCTCCTCTCCTCGGGCGCGCGCGTGACGTGCAAGTGCAGATCGAGACCGTCCCGCGCGGCCATGTCGCGCAGCTCGGGGAGGTACGCGAAATCGTCGGCCGTCTTTGCGCTGTAGAGAAGGCGCATCGTGCCCTTCTGTCCGTTCGAGAGCGCTTGTCGAATCATCGCCCTGATCGGCACGATGCCCGTTCCACCCGCGATGAAGAGAAAGCGATCCTCGAGTGGATGGTGCGGGAAGAGAAACGTTCCGAACGGGCCGCGAACGCCAATCGCGTCGCCCGGCTCGAGGCGATCGAATTGATGGCCCCATCGACCGGACGGCTCGACCTTGATCAGGAAGTCCAGCAATCCGGAGTGCGCCGCTTCGTCGGGCGCCGACGCGATCGAGTACGGCACGCGCGCTTCATGATCCGCGAGGCCGATGAGCGCGGCCTGGCCGGCTTCGAACGCGAACGCGCGGCCGCCCAACTCGAGCCGAACCATCCGCGTCGACGGCGTGGCGCCGAGTACCGTTCTGATTGGTAGGACGAGGTTGTCGGAAGCAGACACGCGAACAGAACCTGAAGTGACGCTCAGGTGATTCTATCGCGGACGCCGTGCGCGTTCAGGGATTCAGATGATGCCGGCGGCCGACTGCTGAACGTCGCGATCGCCGAGCGTCACCGAGGATGGCGCCGCCGGCGTCGATCCGCCGCGCTTCTGCTGGTCGTCCTGCGCGCGGCGCTTGCGCTCGGCCTTGTTCTGATACATGCGGCTGTCGGCGGTCGCGAGGAGCTGCTCGTACGAATCGCCGTCGTGCGGGAACACGGCCGTCCCGATGCTGACGCCGATCCGCAGGCGCTTGCCCGGCCGCGCCTCGAAGAAGACCGCGTCGATCGATCGCTGGAGCTCGTCGCGCTTCTGCTCGGCCTCTTCCGATCCGCATCCCGACATCACGACGATGAACTCGTCGCCCGCGTAGCGGACGCAGATGTCGTACGGCCGGATCGTCGTGCGCAGCACGCGCGCGATCTCGCAGAGCGCGCGGTCGCCGACGTGGTGGCCGTGGTTGTCGTTGATCTCCTTGAAGTTGTCGAGGTCCATGACCATCAGCGAGATCTCCGACTGCAGACGCTCGGCGCGCGAGAGCTCTCGCGTGAGCTGCATGAAGAGATACCGCGTGTTGGGCAGGCCCGTGAGCGGATCGGTCAACGAGTCCGACTGCGTCTGCTCGAAGAGGATCGAGTTCTTGATGACGGCGCCCGCCTGCTCGGAGACGCGATCGAGGAGCCGGCGGTGATCGTCGCGGTAGAAGCCCGCCTCGGTGTGATAGACCGAGAGCGTGCCGATGAAATGATCGTTGAAGAGCAGCGGGCAGACGAGCGCCGACTGCAGCGAGGTCGTCGCCGAGAGGCCCGCCGCCTCGAGATCCGCGCTCGGTCGAGCGTTGACGAGCGGACGGCGGTTGCGCGCGACCCAGCCGGTGAGCCCCTCGCCGTTGCTGACCGAGATCTGCTGAATGACTTCCGCGTCGACGCCGCTCGCGAAGCGGCAGCGCAGCGTTTCCGTGTCCTCGTCGAAGAGGAAGAGCGCCGCGCACGAGAACGGCACGAGGTTGCTCAACTTCGCCGCGATGAGCGCCATCGTGTCCGACACGCCCAGGCTCGTGCCCATCGCCTGCGCGATTTCGTACAGCGCGTAGATCTCCCGGTGCGCGAGCGCGATGTCCTCGAAGACGTTCTTCTTCGGCGTGTCCGGCGTGAGGCCGGTCGCCGGGCGGCCCGTCGACTGCCCCGCCACGTCCGCCGCGGACTTGCGCATCGCGACCTCGAGGCCGGCCGTCTCTTCCTGCAGCGCCGGCAGCAGCTCGACGAATTTCGCGACGACCGACGGATCGAGCCCTTTCCCCGATTCCTGCTTCAAGAGCCCGATCGCCGCATCGAAGCTCATGGCCTTGTGATACGGGCGCTCCGCCATCAGCGCGTCGAAGTAGTCGACGACCGACAAAATCCGCGCGCCCAGCGGAATGTCCTCGCCCTTGAGGCCCACCGGATAGCCTTTTCCATCCCATCGCTCGTGATGGCTCAAGATGAGCGGCGCGACGGGATACGGGAAGGGCACCGAGCTGACGATGTCCGCGCCGACTTTCGGATGCGCGCGGATCTTCTGGAACTCTTCGGGCGTGAGCGGTCCTGGCTTCGACAGGATGTGTTCGGGCACGGCGAGCTTGCCGATGTCGTGCAGCAGCGCCGCCGTCTTCACGCCTTGAACGTCGTTGTCCGACATGCCCATCGCCTTCGCGACCGACGCGGCATACAACTGCACGCGCCGGATGTGGGACTGCGACGTCTGATCTTTCGCATCGATCGCGAGCGCGAGCGCCTCGATCGTCGCGAGGTGCAGATCGGCCATCTCGCGCACGTGGCGCTGCTCGTCCTCGATGCGCCCGAGATAGACCTTGTAGGTGCGATACGTGAGAACGAGGGGCGCGAGCGCGAGCGGCGTGATCCAGTGGGCGGAGAGGCCGCGCACCATCCACGCCGCAATCGCGGCGGCGCCCGCGCCGACGAAGTAGCTTGGCGCGCTCCAGAGGAAGTTCTCGTTCCAGACGTTGATCACGGCCTGGTTCGTCGAGAGCGCGATTGCCGTGGCGATCGCGAGGGTGTTCACCACGAAATAGGTCGTCGCCGCGCCGACGAGCGGCTTCGGCAGCTCTGAGAAGCTCGCGAGGCTGCCGGGCTCGCCTCCGAGAAACGCGTAGGCGGCGCCCGCGGCCTGGACGGTGATGATCAGGCACGCCATGCTGAAGAACGTCCGGTGCAGCGGATTGCGCTCTTTGATCCGGAACGTGCACTGGCTGTACGCGCTCGCCGCCGCGACGATCATCGTCTCGTCCGGGCCGAGCAGCAGCAGCGCGGCGAAGTCGACCGCGTACGAGACGGACATCGTCGATCCGCTGCGCGCGAGCGGCAGGTTCACCTTGAAGATCGACGTGATCGCCGAGAGCGCGAGCAGCAGGAGGAAGAGCTGCAGGCGACCCTGGCTGGCGAGGATCTCGAGCGGGAAGCGCCAGACGAGCAACCCCGTCCCGAGCGCAATCACGGAACCGACGTACACGCGTGCGGCTGGAGGAAGCGACGTCATCGGCGGACGCCTTCCTCGTTCCCGGTGTTGCACCCGGCGCCGCAGATCATGCCCCACTCCACCAGCTCACCGGCCGGCGTTCGCCGATCGCCCCACGTCACGCCGAGTATCCACGCGTTGGCGCGCGGGCCAAGCTGCCGGCCGCCGACGCGGCGGTTGCCCCAGATGATGTGGCGGTTCCATGTGACCGGATCGGTCGAGAAGTCCACGGACCATGCCGGATCCGCGAACGATCGCGCGAGCTCCACCGCGCCTCGCGCGTTGAGGAATCCCGCGCCCTGGGTGAAATGGTCGAAGCCCTTGCGGGTCTCGGACGTGTATTGAAGGATGGCCTTCACGGCGTTCGGCGTGAGATCGGGGTTCGCCTCGAGCATCAGCGCGATTGCGCCTGCTACGACGGGTGCCGCCATGCTCGTGCCGGTCAGACTCATGTTCGGTTCGCTCGCCGTCGCCGCTTCGATCGCCACGCCCGGCGCGACGAGGTCGGGCTTCGCGTTGTCGTCGATCGCCGACGGTCCGCGCGAGCTGAAGCCCGCGACGATGTCGTCTCCCCGATCGACGGTTCCCATCGAATTCGACGCGCCCACCGTGACCACCCACGGCGCGTTGCCCGGCGACGCGATGCCGCCGTACTCCACCTGACCGTTCGCCGCGAGGCCGTTGTTCCCCGCCGCCGCGACGACAACGATCCCTGCGTCGACGGCGCGCTTGGCGGCCAGCGTGAGCGGATCCTTCAAGTACGACTCGTACACACCCGCGGCAACCGACAAGTTGATCACGCGGATGTTGAAGTCCATCCGATGCGCAATCGCGTAGTCGATCGCCGCAATCACCGTGCTCGTATAGCCGTTCCCGGCCGCGTCGAGCGCCTTCAGCACGACGAGGTGCGCGCCGGGCGCGATGCCGCGGCGTTCGCCGTTCGTGCTGCGGCCGTTGCCCGCGATGATCCCCGCCACGTGCGTGCCGTGGCCGTAGTCGTCGTACGCGAGCGGCTGGCCGCCCACGAAATCCACGAACTGCACGACGCGTCCGTCGAGCTCCTCGTGGAATCCCGTCACGCCGGAGTCGATCGTCGCGACGCCGACGCCGGCTCCATCAAAGCCCAGCGCGTCGGTGATCCATCGCGCGCCGATCGTTCGCGCGGTGCGATCGATCGTGCCGCGCACGGCGCGGTCGAGGCTCAATGCCGCGACTTCGGGCTGGCTCGCCAGCCACTCGAGCGACGCGTCCGGCACGATCGCGACCTGACCGCCAAGCCACGAAAAGTAGCGTCCGGCGCGGCCGCTCACCGCGTCGATCAAGTCGGACGCGGGGCTTCCGTTCGCCGTGCGGACGATGACGCGGGATTTCCGGAGCGGGACGTCGTACGCGCGCGGCGAATGCGCGCGCGCCAGGAGCGCGGCGTCGAGCTTCGCGTCGGCCGCATGCTTCGAGACGGCCGGGCGTTCGGACGCGCGGGCGCTGCCGACGGCAATCGTCAGCAGGACACACGTCAGCACGCCGACTCGTCGAATCATGTCAGGGGTCCGCGGAACTTCCGTGGCTGTGCAAGCCATCTGCCGTGCCGTGCTGCTGCGACCCTCGCGTGGCTCAACTCACTGATGGGCTTGTTTTTGTACCGAACTGGCGCCGTTTTGCCGCGCGCACGTGGGCGTCTGGGACGCACGAAATGTCTCGTTCCAGGCCACAAACCGCACGCAAGGCTGTAATAAGTGTTCTGAACTGAAGCAACCGGCGCCGGAGGCGCGCAGTTATATCGGGCGGCGTGCTCTATTTCGCGACGACCGCGCCTCGCCCTCGAGCCCGTACTCGACGATCTTCCGATACAGGGTGCCCCGGCTGATCTCCAGCACATTCGCCGCCTGCTTCTTGTTCCACTGCACGCTCTCCAGCACGCGGACGATGTGCGCGCGCTCCGCTTCGGCGAGCGAGGGCAGCCGCTCGCGGGCCGCCTCGACCGGCGTCTCGCTCGCGTGCAGGAATTCGATGTCACCCGGCCGGATGATGCGGCCCGGCGACGACAACGCGGCGCGCGAGACCGTGCTCTCGAGCTCGCGAATGTTGCCCGGCCAGTGGTACTGCAACAGCAGGTCGACGCCTTCCTTCGAGAACGTTTTACCGTCCAGCGGCAGCCCGTTCGCGGCGCAGTACCTCGCGAGGAATCGCTGCGCGAGGACCGGAATGTCCACCGTTCGCTCGCGAAGCGACGGCAGGCGGATCGAGAACGCGTTGACGCGGTAGTACAGATCCTCGCGGAAGCGCGAGTCGCGCACGAACTGCTCGAGCGGCCGGTTGGTCGCCGAGATCAATCGGAAGTTGACGTCGATCGGCGTGTTGCCGCCGAGTCGCTCGAAGCGGCGCTCCTCGAGCACGCGCAGGAGCTTCGCCTGCGCGACGATCGAGAGATCGCCGATCTCGTCGAGGAAGAGCGTGCCGTTGTTCGCGAGCTCCAGGCGACCGGGCTTGCGATCGTGCGCGCCCGTGAACGCGCCCTTCTCGTAGCCGAAGATCTCCGACTCGAAGAGCGTGTCGGGCAGCGCCGCGCAGTTGACCGCTTGAAACTTGTTCGTGCCTCGGCGGCTCAGCTCGTGAATCATCCGCGCGACCACTTCCTTGCCCGATCCCGTCGGCCCGAGGATGAGGACCGAGATGTCGGACTTGGCGGCCGTGCGGATCCACTCGAACACGACGAGCATCTTCTCGTCGCGGCCGATCATCTCGCGGAACCGCTGCACGGCGGGCGATCGATCTTCGTGGCTGACGGTCGCGCGGCGCTCGAGGAACTGATCGAGCAGATCGCGCACGACGTCGGATTCCGGCTGCGAGTGCGCGTATCGCGGCGTGCCGCCGCCCGCGACGCGATGCGCCAGCCCGAACGCGACGAGCTCGCGCACGCAGTTGTCGACGTCGAGCCGCATGCGGCCGAACGTCTGCATCAGCGCTTCGACGTCGAACGCTTCCTCCGGCCGCGCGCAGAGGAACCGCAGCAGCGCCGCGCGCAGGGGCGATTGGACGAGCGCCTGGAATCGCGTCTCGATGTCCGTGGGATCCGCGCGGCGGCCCGAAGTTGAAAGGTTTTCCACGTGTCCTAGGTCCCCTTCGCGGTCGATCGCGCGTCGCCCTGCGGCGGCCTCGGCGCGTTGTCGCGATTGCGGTAGTACTCCGACTGATACTGCTCGATCAAACGCTTCATCTCGACCGCATCCGCTTTGCGGTGCCCGTGGCAGCGCACCGGACTCGTGCCGCCGGAGCTCTCGATCATCACGTCCGAGAAGAACAGATTGCGATCGATGAGCACGGAGGCAATGTGCGAGATGTGCATCGAGTGCTCGCGGCCGCCGACCATCTCCGGCGTGAAGTGCACGACGCTTCCGGGCGTGACCGCCACCTGCGTCGGAAACCAGAAGTTGCCGCGGCTGAATCGGCTCGCGCGGAACACGTGCTCGCCTGGAATCTTTCGACCTTTCGCCCAGATGAATGCCGCAACGGCCAATCCGACGGCGACCGCCGCCAGGACGACGAGCCACACCATGTCAGGGCCTGCACCTGTCGCGTCGGACATACTTCAAGTCTACGGGGGTCTCCGGCAAAGGCCCGAGCAGTGGGGGCGAAGTACGTTCGCTCTGGAACACGGCCGCTGTCAAGGCTTTTCGGCCGATCGGCCGAGCTTCTACAGGTGAAGCTGTGAGCAGTGCTATGCTGAACCGCGTATGCCCCACCGAGCGCCGGGCGCCCCCGGCCACTCCGCGAAGCACTATCTGGCGGGCAAGCCAATCAAGTACTACCGGCCGCGCGGCAGTCAGGAGATCACGAGTCTCATCGACGGCGGCTTTCAGGCGTTCAACGCGGGACGCCTCTCCGAAGCGTGCCACATCTTCGCCGACAAGATGCTCGATCCGGCGAACGACACGACGATCGGCCTGACCGTCGCCGGCGCGATGACGCCCGCGGGCCTCGGCGGCTGCGTGATCGAGATGATGGATCGCGGCCTCGTCGACTTCGTGATCAGCACCGGCGCGAACCTGTATCACGATCTGCACTACGCGCTGAACTTCACGCTCCATCGCGGCTCCCCGTTCCTCGACGACGTCGAGCTGTACGAGCAGGGGATCATCCGCATCTACGACGTGCTGTTTCCCGCGACGGTGCTGCTCGAGACCGACGCGTACATCCGCGACTTCCTCGTTCGCTCGAAGTTGTCCGGTCCGATGGCGACATCCGAGTTCCACTATCGCCTCGGTCTCGATCTGCTCGATCGCAATCCGGGCTGCGAGGAGTACTCCGTCGTCGCGCGCGCGGCCGTCGCCGGCGTGCCGATCTACACGTCGTCGCCGGGCGACAGCTCGATCGGGATGAACATCGCGTATCACGAGCTGATGAACGGCGGCACGCTGATGATCAATCCGAACAAGGACGTCAACGAGGTGTGCGCGATCATCCTCGCGGGCACGCAGAACGGCTGCGTGATCCTCGGCGGCGGATCGCCGAAGAACTTCTATTTGCAGGGGCAGCCGACGCTGTGGGAGGTCTACGGCATCCCGAAGGGCGGCAACGACTACTTCATTCAGATCACGACGGATCAAGTCGTGTGGGGCGGCCTCTCCGGAGCCACGCCGGCCGAAGCGGTCAGTTGGGGGAAAGTGAATCCGGGCGTGCTGCCCGACACGGTCGTGGCGTATTGCGACTCGACGATAGCGTTCCCGCTCTTCTGCGAGTACGCCGTTGGATCCGCCAACGGCCGGCGCACGCGCCGCGAGCTGGTGCACCGCCGCGACGCGCTCGTTGCCGATCTCGTCCGTCAGGCGCGCGCATCGACAACGCCGGATGCGAAGAAGGCCGACGCCGTCACGGAGGAGCCGGCCGAAATCGACCGCCATCGATGATCGCGTCGAGCCCCCGAGCTTCCGAGCCTCCGAGATGGGCACTCTTTCTTCCGAACTTGGTCCTCACGCTGGACGCTTCACGAACGAGCCGCGCGTCTACGCGGACGCGAACATCCCCAACGGCGTCGTGGCCTACATGCGCGCCACGCTGGGGTGGGATGTGCTCTTCGTCCTGGAGCACGAGGATCTTCGGAGAGCGCCGGACCTTCACCACTATCGCCTCGCGCGGCAGCTCGGGCGCACGCTCGTGACGCTCGATCGCGACTACACCGACGATCGCAGGTTTCCCGCAGCGGAGAGTCCCGGCGTCATCGTCTTCAGCGCGCCCGACGAGCGATGGCTGCGAAAGCTGCTGGCGCAAGCGGATCAGAAGCTGTTCCGCGCGAACGGCGCGGCCGCGCTTCCGCTCGAGGGACGCAAGCTGCTCTGGCAGATCGATACCGACGTCTAGAATCGCGGAATGATCTTTCTCTCCGACGCCGACGTCGTGCTGCCCGATCGCGTGCTTGGTCCCGCGACGGTCGTCATCGACGGCGATCGGATCATCGACGTTCGATCGGACGCGCCGGCGCGCTCGTCGAGCGATCTGCACTTCGATCTTCGCCACCACACGATCGTCCCCGGATTCATCGACGTCCACGTGCACGGCGTCGAGGGGACCGACGTGCTCGAGGAGAGCGCCGCGATCGCGCGCGTGGCGTCGCGCCTTCCGCGGTTCGGCGTGACCGCGTTCTGTCCGACGTCCATCGCCTGTTCGCCGCCGTCGCTGCGCAGCATGCTCGCCGCGGTGCGTGACGCGCGGCTGCGCCCGCCCTCGAACGCCGCGCGCGTGCTGCCTGCGCACCTCGAGAGCAACTTCATCAACCCGGACTTCCGCGGCGCGCAGCCGCTCGAATGCCTGCGCCTGCCGTTCGATTCGACGAAGCAGGAAGGGGATTTCACGGGCGCCGATATCCTGCGCGAGATCGAAGAGGCGCGGCCGGATGTTGGAATCATCACCGTCGCGCCCGAGATTGCCGGCGCCGACAATCTGATTCGCGATCTCAGCGCGCACGGCCACCTCGTCTCGCTCGGTCATTCGGGCGCGACCTACGAGGAGGGTCTCGAGGGCATTCGGCTCGGCGCGCGGCACGCGACGCATCTCTTCAACCGCATGCCGCCCGTCAGTCATCGAGCGCCGGGACTCGCGGGCGCCGTCCTCGCGCACGAGGAGGTCTCGACCGAAATAATATGCGACGGCGTGCACGTGCATCCCTCGATGGTGCGCGTCGCGATTGCCGCGAAGGGGCCGTCGCGGATCATGGCGATCACCGACGGCACGGCGGGCGCCGGCTTGCCGCGCGGCTCGCGCTCGACGCTCGGAGGACGGTCGATCACCGTGCGCGAAGCCGCTTTTCTCGACGACGGCACGTTGGCCGGCAGTGTTCTGACGATGGATCGCGCGTTCGGCCAATTGACGAGCGTGATGGGCTTGAGCCTCGTGGATGCCGTTACCCTCTGCTCGACGACGCCCGCCCGGGCACTGGGGCTGCAAGGGTTTGGCGTGATCGCCCCTGGCGCCGCCGCCGATCTGGTCGTGTTGAGCCGGGACTTGACCGTCGTGCAGACGTGGATTGGCGGGGAGCTCGCGTATGGGCGGTAATTGTGAAATTTCTTACACAGGGGAACGGCCGGTGAAGCCGTCCCGTCTATGCCGAGCATGAAGACCACTGTTCTGACCGGCTCCCTGCTCGCTGCCGCCGCGCTGGGTTCCGCGTGCGTCGTCAGCGTCGATTCGCAGGGACAAATCGTCCGGGAAGAAAAGCGGTATTCGGTAACGGGAACTCCGGAACTTCGGCTCACGACCTTCGACGGCGCCATCGAGATTCAGGCGTGGGACAAGCCGGACGTGGCCATCGACATCGAGAAGCGCGGCCCGACGAAGGAAGCGGTCGACGCGCTCGAGATCAAGAGCGCGCAGACGGGGAACAAGATCGAGCTCGAGGTCAAGCGTCCCCGCGAAGAGCGGTTCAGCGGTTTTGGATTCCACCAGTCAGCGAGCGCCCGCCTCATCGTTTCCGTTCCACGTGATGTGAATGTGATCGCACGAAGCGGCGACGGCTCGATTCGCGTCGAGGGCGTCAACGGCCGTCTCGAGCTGCGGACGGGCGACGGCGGCATTCGCGCGTCGGACGTGAGCGGCGAGCTGATTCTCGACACGGGCGACGGATCGATCACGGTCGAGGGCGCGCGCGGACGCCTCGCGCTCGAGACAGGCGATGGCGGCGTGAATGTTTCGGGACGGCTGACGAGCGTGAAGCTTCATACCGGCGATGGAGCGATCGTCTATCGCGCGGATCCCGGGACCGAGATGTCGGACAACTGGGAGATCACGACGGGCGATGGCGGCGTGACGCTGTATCTCCCGCCGGGATTCGCCGCCGACCTCGACGCGCATACCGGCGACGGATCGATTCGCAACGAGCTCGACGTCGCCAGCACCAGCGAGTCGAACAACCACGACGAGAACCGGCGCACGCTGCGCGGACGCCTCGGATCCGGCGGGCGCCAGATCAGAGTCCGCACCGGCGACGGCACGATTCGTTTGCGGCCTTCGTAAGAATCCGGGGGGCTTCGCCCCGCCGGACCCCCCTACACGCTCGCTCGCGGGGCCCCGACGCCCCGCTCCGCTCGCGTGGCTCGCTCGCCAAGCTCGCGTCGCGCGTCATCGAATCGGAACAGCCGCATAGATCGTCGGATCCTCGATTCCCGCCTCGCGGAACGCATCGCGCCGCTCGCGGCACTTGCTGCACTTCCCGCAGTGCTTCCCCGCGCTCGGCTGCATGCACGACAGCGTCAGCTCGAGCGGCACGCCAAGCGCGCTCGCGATCTTGATCACATCCTGTTTGTGAAGATTCGCGTACGGCGCTTCGATCGCGATCGCGGACGCCAGGCCCAGCGAGAGCGCGGTGCCCATCGCGTCGAAGAACGATCGCGTCGCGTCCGGGAACGGGTTCCCCGCGAGCGGCCCGATGAACACGCGCGTCAGCTTCGCGCGCGCGCTGAAGACGGCAGCCTTCGTCAGCAGGACGACGTTGCGGCCTTCGAGGTAGACGTCCTCGTCCGGCGTATCGAACGCCGGCGGCTCGCCGCGAATCGCCCAATGCGTCCGGGGGTACACGTCGCGCATGTCGAAGTGGAGGCTTGCGAGCGGACGCAGTCCGGCGAACGGGCGCGTGTCGAGCAGGCGCTCGATCGTCGCTCGCTCTTCGGCCTCCCACGCGAGGCCGACGCTCACGTAGATCGGTTGCACGCGCGCGGGCGGGACGCGGCGCGCGACGTCGGCGAGGAGCACGGCGCTGTCGAGTCCGCCCGACAGCAGCACCGCCGCGCCGCCTTGACCGTCTTCAGACGGTACCACTACGATCCTCGCCGATGTATCTCGTCACCAAGCGCATCGAATTCTGCTACGGCCACCGGCTGCTCGACTACGACGGCGTCTGCAAGCATCCGCACGGCCACAACGCGGTCGCCGAGATCGACGTGCGGACCGACGAGCTCGATCGCCGCAACATGGTGGCCGATTTCTCGGACATCAAACGGCTCGTGAAAGGCTGGATCGATCGCGAGCTCGATCACAAGATGATTCTGCGGCACGACGATCCGCTCGTCGCGCCGCTGCGCGAGCTCGGGGAGCCGATGTATCTCCTCGAGAGCAATCCCACGGTAGAGCGGATCGCCCGCCTCGTGTTCGACAAGACTCGGGAATTGGGTTTTCAGGTGGTCGCGGTTCGCGTGTGGGAGACGCCGAGCTCTTTCGCGGAATATCGATCCTGAACGGTCAAACCCATCCCAGCAACCTTGCGATCGTCGCGGTCGCGAACGTGACGAGAAACGCGACCGCGAGCGGCATCAGCGCGCCGAGCGTCGCCCATTTCGCGCTCAGCGTCTCCTTGTAGATCGTGAGGATCGTCGTCGCGCACGGGTTGTGGAGCAGCGAGAACAGCATCAGGTTCACGGCGGTCAAAAGCGTCCACCCGTGCTGGTCGACGAGCAGCGTGCGCAGCTCGCTCATCGAGTCCAGCTCCGTCATCCTCCCCGTCCCCATATAGACCATCAGCATCGTCGGAACGACGATCTCGTTCGCGGGAATCGCGATGACGTACGCCAAGAGGATCACGCCGTCGAGGCCGATCGCAGTACCGAGCGGCCCGAGGATGTTGGCCGAGTGCGTCGCGAGGCTCGTGCCGCCGACGTAGATGTTTCCAAGCAGCCAGATGACGGCGCCCGCCGGCGCCGCCGTGAGAATCGCGCGCCACAACACGAAGAGCGTGCGATCGATCAGCGACGTGTAGAGAATGCGCGCGACGCCGGGACGCCGGTACGGCGGCAGCTCCAACGTGAACGCGGACGCCTCACCCTTGAGCACGGTTCGCGACAGCATCCACGACATCAGGAGCGTGAAGCCGACGCCGAGCACTACTACGCCGACGACGGCGCCGGCGGCGGCCAACGAGGCGACGACCGGCGGAAACGCCGCGGCGACGAAGATCGTGGCCAACATGATCAAGGTCGGGAATCGGCCGTTGCAGGGCACGAAGTTGTTCGTGAGGATCGCGACGAGCCGTTCGCGCGGTGAATCGATCACGCGCGTCGCGATCACGCCCGCCGCGTTGCACCCGAATCCCATCGCCATCGTCAGCGCCTGTTTGCCGTGCGCGCCGGCGCGGCGGAACAGGAAGTCGAGGTTGAACGCGACGCGCGGCAGATAGCCGAGGTCCTCGAGAATCGTGAACAGCGGAAAGAAGATGGCCATCGGCGGCAGCATGACGCTGATGACCCACGCGAGGCCGCGGAAGACGCCGTGCCACACGAATCCCGTGAGCCACCAGGGCGATCCCATCGCGCCGAAGAGCGCGGCGGCACGATCCTCGACCCAGAAGAGTCCCGTCGCGATCATCGCGGAGGGCACGTTCGCGCCGGCGATCGTGAGCCAGAAAATGACCGCGAGCACGATCAGCATCAACGGGAGGCCGAAGAAGGGCGAAGTGACGAGCCGATCGATCCGCTGATCCCAATCGCGGCCGGCTTCGCCGCTTCGACGCACGACGCGCTTCGAGATCCGTTCGGCTTCCGCGAAAATCGAGCTGACCGCTTCGTCGCGGAAGTTTCCGGTCAGGCCGCGGCGCAGCTCTTCCGCGCGGCGGATCGCCGCCTCGGGATCGGGTGCCGTGCGTGGCGCCCGCTCATCGCGAGGCAGGCCGCGCAGCGGAAGCGCGTTGGCGTCTGTGGTCATTGGGCTCCCTGTAGCGCAATCTTCCGGCTGAATCGATCGTCGGGCCGCTGCTGCCGCGCGACGAGCGATGCGAGCTCGCCCGCGCGGAGCGCCTGTTCGACGCGCACGTCGCCGTCGAGTAGACGGATCGCGATCCATCGAGCGTTCGGCACGCCGGGCGCCGCGGCTTCGATCAGCGGAACGAGCTCGGCGATTGCCGCGTTGAACTCGCGCGTGCCTTCGGGACGCCGCGGACGCGTCTGCATCTCGCCGCTGATCACGCCGTCGACGGCCGTCAACAATGCGTGAACACCCTCCGACGTGCGCGCGACGACGGCGACGGCGGGAACGCCGAGATCGCGCGCAAGGCTTCGGACGTCGACATCGATGCCCTTGCGCCGAGCTTCATCCATCAGGTTCACCGCCACCACGACCTTGTCGGTTATCTCGAGCACTTGGAGAACGAGATTCAGATTCCGCTCGAGCGCGGTCGCGTCGGCGACGACGATCGTGCAGTCCGGCGTGCCGAACAGCAGAAAATCGCGGGCGACCTCTTCGTCGTGCGACGCCGAGAGCAGCGAATACGTGCCCGGCAGATCGACGAGCTTGTATCGCAAGCCGTTGAACGCGAAGCCGCCTTCCGCGCGCGAGACGGTCTTGCCGGGCCAGTTGCCGGTATGCTGCTTGAGCCCGGTCAGCGCGTTGAACAGCGTCGACTTGCCCGTGTTGGGATTCCCCGCGAGCGCGACGACGCGATCGAACCGCTCGACCTTCAGCCCCATCTGCGCGAGATGCGCGTGCGCGGGACACGTTTCACAATTGTGCGCGGTCATCGAGCGTGCTCCTGCCGGAGTTCGTCCTGGCTCGCGCGAGACGCTTTTCGCACCAGCACGTGCCTGGCTTGATCCTGCCGCAGCGCGACGAGCGTGCCGCGCACGCGATACGCGCGCGGATCGCCCGCGAAGGTATCGAGCGCCGGCGCGAGCCGCGCGCCGGGCGTGAACCCGAGATCCATCAACCGGCGCCGGCTGAATCCCTGACAGTTCACGTCGAGCGCCACCACGTCCGCTTCGTCGCCGCGCTCGAGATCCGCGAGCGTCACGACGTCCGTCGCGGCGGGCGCGGGCGCGGGCGCGAGAAACACGTTTGCCGCGACCGCGGGCGCGAGTCGGTACTCGTGCTCTCCGTCGGTGATTGTGATCCGCTCCGGCGTCGATTCCAGAATGCGCACGACCTGTCCGACGCGAAGGCCTTCCGCGAGGATCTGCGCGTAGGCGAGCGGAGGCTCGTCCTCGAGATGCGTGATGCGGCCGAACTCGGTCGTGCGCTCGGTCTCGTCGCGCGCGCCCGACGCGCTCGGTGGCCACGCCGTCAATGGCGTGTCGCGCGGCGGCGCGATCTCGCCGTCGCGGCCGGGAATCGGATCGCCGTGCGGATCCAGCCGCGGATGGCCGAGCGAGGCCGACAGCGCGTCGACTTGATCCGCCGTGAGCGAATGTTCGCGGCGCTCCGCTTCCGCGTGCACGGAGCGAAGCGGCAGCCGCGCTTCGTCGGCGAAGTAGCGCTCGAGAAGGCGATGGGCGCGGACGATTTGCCGCGCCACGCGCTCGCCTTCGGCGGTGAGCTCGAACTCCTGCCCGCGCGCGACCACCAATCCCTGCTGCTGCATCCGCGCGACGAGCTGCATGATCTTTCGATCGCTCAAGTGCAGCGTGCCGCCGAGGGACACGAACGAGCCGTGGCGTCCGCGGTACTGCTGATCGAAGAGGTGCTTCAACGCGTCCTCGATCTCGGTGCGCCGGCGCAGCACCCGACGTCCGCGCATGTTGCGAATCGTCAGCAGCGCCGCCGCGGCGAGGGCGGTGACGGTCAAGATCGTGAGCCAGGTGGCAGTCATCTCAATCAAATCGAAAATTTTGATTAATCAAAATTATACGCCGAGTACGGGACTAGGTCAAATCCCGTCTGGGGTCAGACCCCAGCCGCGGACCGGCGTGGGGTCAGACCCCACTCACACGGGGACGACGAGGACTTTGCTGGCGGCGCGAGTTCCGATCGTGATTTCTTCGCCGGTTTCGCTGCGGACGGTGACGCTGTCGGACATGGCGTCGCGGCCGACGATTGCGACCCTCTGACCGGGCTTGAGGTTGCGCTCCTCGATGAACCTCAGGAACTTCGCATCCTGATCCGTGACCCGCGTCACGAGAAGCGGCGTGTTGGTGGGTGAGCTCAGGAGATCCGAATAGCTCTGGCTCGCGAGCTTGCCCTCGGGACCTGGGATCGGATCGCCATGCGGATCGACCGACGGACGCCCCAACATCTCGTCGATCCGATCGATCAGCCGCTCCGACACCGCATGCTCGAGACGCTCCGCCTCGTCGTGCACCTCGCTCCAATTCATCCCGAGGACCTGAACCAGGAACTGCTCGATCAATCGGTGCCGCCGCAGCACGAGCGCGGCGAGCTTCTCGCCCGCGGGCGTCAGGCGGACCCCCATGTAGGGCTCGTAGTTGACGAGCCCCGACTCCGCCAGCGCCTTCACCATCGTCGTGGCCGTTCCCGGGACGACGCCGAGGGCCGAAGCGAGCTGTCCCATTGGAACGAGATTGTCGTCACGCGGCAGCGCGGCCTGCGCGAGGTAGATCGCCTTGAGGTAATTCTCGACGGTCTGCGAGGCGAGCATTCGGCCGTAGATTATCATCCGGTCCCCGGTCATGCCGACCCACGACGAGTCCAGCCCCCGCCCGCGTTTGACCGACGCCTTCGAGACGCCGGACGCGAAGCGCCGTTACGTGCGGCGCCTGTTTTCGACGATCGCGGATCGCTACGACTTGATCACTGTGCTGTTGTCGTTCGGCCGTGATCGCCGATGGAAGGAGCGCCTCGTCGCGACCGCGCCGATCGACGCGAAGACACGCGCGCTCGATCTCGCATGCGGCACGGGCGACATCGCGTACGCGCTCTCCGCGCGCGGCGCGCTGACGGTTGGCCTCGATATCACGACGCGCATGGTGGAGCTCGCGCGCGGCAAGCCGTGCGGCGGAGCGCGTCCGCGCTTCCTCGTCGGCGACATGATGGCGCTGCCGTTCGCGGACGCGTCATTCGACGTCGTCTCGACCGGCTACGGGATCAGGAACGTTCCCGCGATCGCGACGGCGCTCGCCGAGATTCACAGAGTGCTGCGCCCGGGGGGCGTGCTGCTGTCGCTCGACTTCGATCGTCCGCGCCAGCCGATCGTTCGATTCGTGTATCTGTCGTATCTCACGCTCGTCGGATCGGCGCTGGGATTCGTGCTGCACGGAGATCCGGACACGTATCGATACATTCCGGAATCGATCCGCCGGTATCCGGGCGCGGAAGGCGTTTGCGCGATCGCGCGCGAGCAGGGATTCTCGTCGTGCGGCCACTCGCGCGTGCTGGGTGGGCTCATGGCGATCCATCGCGCCGTGAAATAGCGCGAATCCTCCGTCGGCTGGACGCGAATTCTGCTACCATGGAAAGAGAGTTCGCTGGACATCTCGCGCGCCTGAGAGTGAGAGCAACGGTGCGAGGTAGCCTGCACGGCAGTGCGCTCCGGTGCACTGAAAAACGCGCGCCGGCATGGTATTCGTGAAAAACGAGGAACCGTGCGGCCGCGAATCGGGTTACTGTTCAGCAAGTTAGCGCGTTTTCGTTGGTGCTCACAGCCTCCCCGGCATCGGTCATACCGACGAGCTCGATGAAAGCCGGCACGATCCGTAACGCAGCGCCCCAGCGCAGGTAACGACTCCTATCATCCGAGACCACTGACCACGGTGAAGCTGCTCGACTCCCTGCTCGACGCCATCGTTCGCCTCGAAGGCGACGCGCTCGTGATGCACGTCGGCGAAAAGCCGTACGTGATTACCGCGTCGTCCGCGATGAACGCGTACCGCGGTCCTCTCGCGTGGGGGCAAGTGGAGCTGTCGTCGCGCGTGCTGACGTTCGACGCCGTGTCGAGCATGCTGGCGCAGATCCTTCCGCTGGATCAGCAGCGCGCGCTCGATGAGTTCGGGGCCATCGAGCACGAGATTCTGCCGCCCGATGGCGTGCTCGATCGATTCACCGTCGTCGCCGCGCGCGGCGGCGAAGACGTGTGGGTCGAAGTCCGGAGAAAGCCGGTGCCGCCGCCAGCTTCGGACATTGCCGCGCAGGTGCCGGACGTCTCGCAGGTGCCGGAGGTCGCGCAAACAGTCGATGTCGCGCAGACGGTCGATGTCGCGCCGACGCCGACGCCAGCGCCCGAGCCCGAGCCGCAACTCGTTCTCGTCGATGAGCCTGTTACCGTTGAAGAGCCCGCGGCAATCGCGGCGGTCGAGGAGCCTATTTCGGTTGCGCCCGTCGACGAGCCCGCGCTGGATATCGCCATCAACGGCGAGGAGATTCCCGTCGAGCCCGAGACGCCGGACACGATCGTCGTCGCGCTGCCCGGCGAATCGAGCGAAGAAGTTTCACTGGCGGCCGTGTCCGAGAACGCCATTCAGATCATCGACGACGAGCCGCAGGACGTTCCGACGGAAGAAGAAGTGGACGCGATGCTGGCCGCGACGGCGACGGCGCTGCTCAACTCGGGCTTGAGCGCCGAGGATGTTCAGATCGACGGCGACCCGATCGCGGACGCCGGCGAACCGCGGTTCGAGCTTTCCCCGCCCCCAGCGACGATGCCAGAGCCGGTCGAATCGGACGTCGAGCCCGCGCCCGCGGAGCCATCCGCCGAGATGCCCACGGGCGCGCCGCTCTTCACCGACGAAGCCGTTCGCGCGGCGGCCGAAGCGCCTGCCGCCGAAGCGCTGTCCGCCGCTAGAGTCGAAGACGTTCAGATCGATTCGATCGAGATCGCGCCCGAGGCCGAGCCCGCGCCCGCGTCGATCGATGCCACACCCGAGTTCGAGCCACCGCGTGCGATCGTCGAGGAGCTCCCCTCGCCGGCGGTTGTCGCGACCGACGCGCTTGCCGATCGCGAAGCGGCAGCGCCGCCGTCCACGCCAGCTTTCGCCGCGTCGAGCGCCCCGGAGATACACATGGATGTCACTCATGAATCACGCCAGCCGGAAGAAGTCGCGCCGCATCAGGCCGAGGGAGAGCCGCGCCCGGCCGTAGTCGTCCCGCTCGGGCGATCGATGAAGACCGAGACGATCTCGACGCCGTTCACTCCGGCGGAGGATGCCGCGCTGATGCACACGCTGCGCGCCGCGGTCGCCCGCGGCGCCGGCACGCTTTACGTCGTGGCGCAATCGAAGCCGATGATTCGGGTCGACGGCGAGATCCTGCCGCTCGAGAACGAGCCGACGCTGACGGCGGCGGACGTCGATCGGCTCGTGCTCGAGCTCGCGCCGCCGCGGCGGCGAGACGCGCTGCAGAACGGACCGGTCGAGTGGCTGTGCGACGTGCCGCAGATCGGGCGCGTGCGATGCCTCACGTTCCGCGATCATCGCGGCCCCGGGGTATTGTTCCGCATGTTCCCGCCGCGCGCGATCTCGGCGGATCAACTCGGGCTCACGACGGAAGTCCAGGGCCTCTGTCAGCAGCCGGACGGCCTGGTGCTCGTCACCGGCGCGCGCGCCAGCGGCAAATCGACGCTGCTCAACGCGTTCGTCGATCTGATCAACCGCACGCGCAGCGATCATGTGATCACGATCGAATCGCAGATTGGATTCGTGCACGAGAGCCGGCGCTCGTTCATCAGCCAGCGCGAGACGCGTGGAGACGCGGACCTCGCCGCGGCGTTGACGCGCGCGGCGGTGCGCGAAGATCCCGACGTGATGGTCATCGAGGAGTTGAAGTCCGGCGAGCTCGTCGCCGCGGCGCTCGAGGCGGCGGAGTCCGGACGGCTCGTGCTCGCGTCCGTGCCGGCGGCCTCGACGATCGGCGCGCTCGAGCGGCTGATCGAGGTCGTGCCGGCGGATCGCCGCGCGAAGGCGCGGGCGTCGCTTGCGGGGTCGCTCCGGGGCGTGATCGCGCAAGTGATGCTCCGCCGCGTGACCGGCGGCCGCATCGCGGCGCGCGAGATTCTGCTGAACACGCCGGGCGTATCGACGCTCGTGCTCGAGGGGAAGATGTTCCAGCTGCCGGTGGCGCTCGACGCCGGCCGGCGTCACGGGATGGTGCCGTTGACCGAATCGCTCGCGGCTCACGTCCGCGAGGGCACGGTGCACCCGGACGAGGCGTATCGGAAGGCGCTCGATCGCGCCGCGCTCGTCGCCGCGCTCAAGCGCGACGGCGTCGACACGTCGTTCGCCGAGCGCCTCGGGTAAGTGGCGTAAACTTACTCCGGAATGGATATTCCGGAGGTCCGCCGTCGCGTGCGCGCCGGCATCGAACGGGCGCGCCGCGATGCCGCCGAGCGCCGCGCGCGGACGGATGCCGCGTCGCGCGCGTACGAACAGTTTCTCAGCACGCAGGCGATCCCCGCGTTCAATCTGCTCGCCTCGGCCCTCGTCGGCGAGGGCCATCGCTTCAACGTCTTCACGCCCGCCGGATCCGTGCGCTTGTCCTCAGAGGGCGCGAGCGACGACTTCGTCGAGCTGACGCTCGATACGCTTGAAGATCCCCCGGTCGTGCTGGTTCGCACGAACGTCGGCCGCGGCCGGCGCGCCATGACGAAAGAGCGTCCGCTCCACCCGGACACGCCGATTTCCGACCTCACTCAAGAGCAGATCGTCGACGTCGTCGTCGAAGAGTTGCTGCCGCTGGTTGGGAAGTAGGTAGGGCGGGGACACCCAATCGGG
>DATBJJ010000172.1:0-27266 GCA_036556425.1 Vicinamibacterales bacterium | reverse complement strand
CCCCGCGACCGCCGGCGGCATCGCGACCGGGTTCATCGCGACGCCGTTGGGCGAATCGATCGGCCGCGCCCTCGATCTCGATCTCTTCGAGATCACGACCTCCTCCGATGGCGAATCGTTGGGCGCGGGCATCACCGTCGGCGAGCAGATCGGCGAGCGCACGTTCCTCAAACTGCGCCAGCAGTTCGGCGATCGCACCTACAGCGAGTTCTTGATCGAGTACCAGATCAGCGATTTCCTGCGCCTCGTGGGATCGGCGGCGCCGGAGACGTCAGGCGCCGCGAACCGCATCGGCCAGCGGCGCATCGAGCGGGCGGGCCTGGACCTGATTTTCTTTTTCAGCTACTAGACCCGAGTTCAGTGTCGGCCCAGCAGCGCGACCTGCACGCGCGCGTCGTTGAAGCACGCGCCGCCGCCGAGATCCGTCAGCGTGTCCGGCACCAGCGCGTTCGACGTCGATCCGTTGTACGTGCTCTTGCGCCAGAGGCCCTTCGAGAGGCTCACGGTGCCGGGACGAATGTCCTTCGTCAGCGCGACCGGGCATTGCACTTCGCCGAGATCGTTGAAGACGCGGACCGGATCCTCGTGCGCGAGGCCGCGCTCGGCGGCATCCGACGGGTGCATGTGCAGCACCGCCGCGCGTTCGCGCAGCTCGGCGAGCGTGGAGGAGACGGTCTTTTCGCTCGCGGGCGAGATCAGGGCGAGCGGGTAGCGCGCCGTCGCGGGATCCGGTTGAAATCCGTACAGGCCCGTTGGCGCTTCGTCGTTCAAGTCCGCAGGAAACAGATTGATCTTGCGATCGGCGGTGAGCGGGAAGACGTCGACGAACTGGATTGGATGGCCGCCGTACGGCGGCGTGGCGGATCCGCGCGCCATCAGCTCTTCGCCCACCTCCGCCGGCATCCGGCCGACGATGCGCAGGAGCGTGTCCGTTTCGGCTTCCGCTTCGCCGACTCCGAGGCGCGAGGCGAGATCGGAAAACACTTCCGGATTCGAGCGCGCCTCGCCGACGGGCTCGATCACCGGCCGGACGAGCTGCAGGCTGATCGGGCCGTAGCCCTTCGCGATGTCGTAGTTCTCGACGAAGGTCGTCGACGGCAGCACGACATCGGCGTACCGGCTCGTGTCGGTGAAGACCTGCTCGAAGACGACGGTGAACAAATCGTTTCGGCGAAGCCCCTCGAGCACGCGATTCTGGTGCGGCATCGTCGCGAGCGGATTGCAGTTGTAGACGAAGAGCATCTCGACGCGCGGATCCGTGTAGTCGAGCAGCGCGTCGCCGAGCTTGTTCATGTTGACGATCCGCGTGGGCGGCTCGGGCGTGTCGTTCAACCACAACGCGGCCTTGATCCCGAACGCGGTCGAGTTGCTCATCGAGAATCCGCCGCCGCGGACGCCGAACTTGCCCGCGACCGCTGGAAGCGCGAGCACGGCGGCGACCGCGCTTCCGCCGTTGCGGTTGCGCTCGAGTCCCCACCCGCACCGGATCACGGCCGGGTTCGTCGACGCATACATCGACGCGAGCCGCTCGAGCGCGCTCGCGTCGACGCCGGCGGCCTGCGCGGCCTTGTCGATCGTCCATGGCTCCGCGCGCGCGCGCAGCTCGTCGACGCCTTTGGCGTGCTCGCCGAGGAAGCGCATGTCCGCATGGCCGCGATCGAACAGGTACTTGTGAAGGGCCAGCGCGAGAACCAGATCGGTTCCGGGATGCGGCGCGAGATGGAGATCCGCCTGTTTCGCGAGCGAGGTCGCGCGCGGATCGACGACGACGAGCGCGGCGCCGTGTTTCCGCGCCTCCTTGAGGAACGGCACGATGTGGATTCCGGACGTCGACGGATTGACGCCCCACAGAATGATGAGGCGCGCGTGCACGTAGTCTTCGTACGTGACGCCCGGCATCTTTCCGTAGAGACCGAGATTGGCGGCGCCGGTCGCCGCGGCGCACACCGTGCGCGCGAGCCGCGACGTGCCGAAGCGGCGCCACAGCAGCGCGTCGTTCGTGTCGTGCGTGAGGAGCCCGTTCGATCCGCCGTAGGAAAACGGCAGGATGGCTTCCGCGCCGGCTCGATCGCGAATCGCGATCATGCGCTCCGCGATGTGGTCGAGCGCCTCGTCCCAGCTCACGCGGTTGAACGTCCCATCGCCCTTCGCGCCCTTGCGAATCCCCGGATAGAGGAGCCGATCGTCTCCGTAGACGCGATCGGCGAACCGCCGCACTTTCCCGCAGATGTAATCGCGCGTGACCGCGTTCTCGTGCCCGCCGTCGATCTCCACGATGCGCCCGTTCTCGACGGTGACTTCGAGCGTGCAGGAATCGGGACAATCCAACGGACAGGCCGTCTGTACTGTCGAGCGTCCCCAGGATTCAGCGTCTGCGCGGCGGGCCATACGAGACGAATTATGTCATGGGCGCGCGCGCGCGGGCCCGCCAACGTGCCATTGGACTTGGGCTACACTGTCGGCGCATTCCGGCCGCGCGAACGGCTCGAGGTGCAGGAGGATGTGGCATGGCAAGCTTTGGCGAACGTGTCGTCGGCGCGATGAGAGCGGATGTCAAGACGTTCCAGGAGATCGAAGCCGACAAGGCAGCGATGGGCCAGGCTGTCGGCGTGATCCTGCTGTCCGGCGTCGCGGCGCTCATCGGCAACATTTTCCGGCAGCCGCTGCGCTTCGCAATCGGCTCGCTCATCATGTCAGTGCTCGGCGCGGCGCTGTGGGCATTGATCGTCACGGTCGTCGGGACGAAGCTGATGCCCGAGCCCACCACGAAGGCCGATTTCAGCGAGACGTTCCGCGTCGTCGGCTTCTCGACGTCGCCCGGCCTGCTGAACATTCTCGCGATCATCCCGTTCCTCGGTCCGCTCATCAGCTTCGTGATCTGGCTGTGGTGCCTCGTCGTGATGGTGGTCGGCGTGCGGGAAGTGCTCGACTACAGCAACACCGGCCGCGCGATCATCGTGTGCCTCATCGGCATGGTGATCACGTTCATCGTCTACGTCATGATCCTGGGTCCCATCTTCATCGGCAGCGCGATCGTGAGCAACATGTAGCGCTCGATCGGAACCACCGGCGTGGGCCGGTGTCTATAGCTGCAGCGGCCGCAAGAACCAAACGTTCGGGGTCCGAGGCGCACAGCGCTTCGGACCTCGCGTGTCCGAGGAGGATCGATGCCTCAGGAATTCTTGCGCGACGTACTTCGTACCGGCGACTCTGCCGCGCGCGCGCGGCGGAGATTGTCGATCGTTCCCATCTCGATCGCCGCGCACGTGCTGGCGGTCACGGGCGTGATGATCAGCCCGCTGTTCGCGGAAGTGGAGCTGCCGCTCGTCTCGTCTCCGATGAAGCCGCAATTCATGCGAACCGTCGCGCCGCCATCGCCGCCTCCGCCGCGGGGCGCGTCTGAGCCGCCGCCGACGCGGCCGGCCGCGCCAATCGAGGCCTCGTCGGGCATCACGCCGGAGCGGACGGAGGCTCCAACCAATCCCGTCGAGGGCGCCATTCCGCTCGGCGTGGGCGTATCGTCGGGAGAGCCAGGGCTCGTGAACATCGGCGTCACCCCGCCTCCGCCGCTTCCGCCGCCACCGCCGCAGCCGCGGCTCGTGCGCGTGGGCCAGGGCGTACGGGAGCCAAAGAAGACCGTCCACGTCGCGCCCGAGTATCCGGAGCTGGCGAGACGCGCGGGCATCGAGGGCGTCGTGATTCTCGAAGCCGTCATCGACGTGAGCGGACGCGTCGATCAAGTGAAGGTGCTGACGTCGGTGCCGATGCTGAACGACGCGGCGATCCGTGCCGTGAAGCAGTGGCGGTACACGCCGACGGAATTGAACGGCGTTCCAGTTCCGGTCTTGATGACGATCACGGTACGATTCTCGATCGTGAGGTGACCCTATTCGAGCCGCGTTCCTCCTGTTGTCGTTGATCGCTTCGCTGGAAACGACTCGCGGCGCGGTCCGCCAGGCCGTCGACGATCCCGCGCTGCGTGCTGTCGTGGAGCGTTTCTTCGCGACGCAGCAGGCCGAAGACGTCGACGGCTATCTCGCGCTCTGGAGCGCCAAGGCGTCACGTCCGACGCTCGCGCAGTTGAAGTACGTCTTCGAGAGCGGCGACGACGAGTTCAGCGACGTGTCGATCGCCGCCGTGTCGCCGTCGGCCGCCGGGCCAGGCGCTGTTCGCGTTCGGGTGAACGCGACGCGCCAGCGAACGATGCCCGGCGCGACGCCGGACGCGCCGGTCCGGACGATGCGAACGACGGCGCCGTGGAATCTCGTGTTCGTCCGGGAAGCGGACGAATGGAAGTTGCTGCGCGAAGGCCCCGCAATCGAGGGACTGCTCGACGCGCTGTTGGAGTCGAAGACGACCGAAGAGCGCGATGCGCTGCTCGGCAACGAAACGGACCTCGTCAACGATCTATTTCTCAACGCAATCGCGCGCCGCGCGAGTCAATCGGCGCAGATGTCGCGCTATGCGGAGGCGCAGCGCCAGTACGAGCTGCTGCGCGACGTGGCGCGGCGGGTGGGCAATCTCAAGGTCGCGGGCGAGGCGCTCCAGAATCTCGCCAATTCGCTCTACTACCAGCGCAACTATCATGCGGCGCTGCAGTACTACGACGAGCGGCTCGCGCTCGAGCGGACGCGCGACGATCCGGAGAGCATCGCGTCGGCGCTCCTCGGCACCGCGACCGTCCGCTACACGTTGGCCGAGTACGGCACCGCGTTGGCCGCCTATCGTGAAGCGCTCGCGATTCAAGAGCGGCTCGGCGAGGAGCGGCCGATTGCCGTCACGCTCATCAGCACCGGCAACGTCCTCTATCTCCAGGGTGACTATCCGGCGGCGATTGCCGATTACACACGCAGCCGGGACATCAACAAACGCATTCTCAACGCGATTGGCGAGGCCGATGCGCTGAGCGGCATCGGCCGCGTGTACCTCGCGCAAGGCGACTACCTCTCGGCGCTCGAGGCGTTCGCGGGCGTGCTCGCGGAACGCAAGTCGAGGAATCAACGGCACGATCAGGGCGCCGTGCTGCTCAGCATCGGCGACGTGCACTTCCGACTCGGCAATCTGGATCACGCGCGCCGCGCGTTCGACGAGGCGCGCGCGCACTTCGAGTTCACCAAGACTCCCGCGGACGTCGGTCGCGCCTGGCAGGCACTGGCGCTCACGGATCTGGTCGCCAGCCGCTTCTCTCTCGCGGAGCAGGGGTACGGCAAGGCCTCGGCCGCCTGCGCGGCGGCCGCGGACAGCGAATGCGTCGCGAGCACAATCGTCGGCCTCGCGTTCGCGCAGACCGCGCAGGAAAAATATCCCGAGGGAATCGCGTCGTACCGAAAGGGGATCGACGCGTTCACGGCGCTCAATCGCCGCGAGCAGGCCGCGCGGGCCGAGATCGGTCTCGCGCAAGCACTCGCCGGCAGCGAAGACTTCAAGGGATCGCTGACCGCGTCGGCGCACGCCCGCACGGAGGCCGAGGCGCTCCGCAACGACGATGTGACGTGGCGCGCGCTCGTGTCGGAAGCCAACGCGCTGCGCCACCTTCGCGAGCGTGCGCGCGCGACCGCCGCCGCAGAGGCCGCCGTCGCGATCGTCGAACGCCTCGCCGAGGCGTCGAAGGCGAGGCCGTCGATCCAGGTCCCGCGCGATTCGTCGGCGGCGTTCGGCATGCTCGCGCTCCTGCAGGCCGACGCGGCTGACGGCGCCGCCGCCTTCGAATTGATCGAGCGCATGCGCACGCACGATCTGCGCGCGCTCCTCGCGCGCGGCGAGCGCGACATCACGCGCGGCATGACCGACGCCGAGCGCGAGGAAGAGCGGACGCTGGCGGTCGACGTCGTGTCGCTCGACGCGCAGGTCTCGCGCGAGAAGAGCCTGCCGAAGCCGGATGCCGCGCGCATCGCGCGGCTCGAGAAAGCGGTTGCCGAAGCGATCGATCGTCGCGCCGCGCAGCAACGGCGGCTGTTCGAGCGCTTGCCCGCGCTGAAGGTCTGGCGCGGGCAGATGCCGCCCGCCACGCGCGCCGACCTCGAGGCGCTGCTGACCGACAAGACCACCGTCGTCCTGCAGTTCGTCGTCGGCGAGGATACGCTGCTCGTGATCGCGGCGCGCCGCAACGACGAAGGCCTTCAGTTCTCGTCGATGTTCGAGGCCGCGACGCGCAAAGCGATCGCGGTACGCGTCGCGACGCTCCTCCAGCAGGAGATGTTGACGGATCCGGCGAAGTGGAAGGCCGCGGCGAAGGAGCTCGTTCCCGGTCTTTCGGCCGTCATCGGAAACGCGACGCGCGCGATCGTCGTTCCGCACGAAGTCTTGTGGCGCGTGCCCTTCGAGGCGCTTCCCACGGACGAGGGCTACGTCGCCGACACGGCGTCGGTCGTTTACGCGCCGTCGATCACGGCGCTCGTCAAATCGCCGCCGCCCGAGCCACTCGCCACGGCGCCGACCCCTCCAACCGAGGCCGTCAGCGATCGTCCGTCGCCGGTCGTCGTGGTCGCGGCGCCTCAGCTTCCGGCAGCCGTCGTGGACGGCCTGGCCCAGACCGCGCCCGATTGGCCGATTCGCCTCGCGGCGAGCGGCGAGCGCGAAGTCAAGGAGCTCTCGGCGTCCATCGATCCGGAGCGGCTGATCGTGATTCAGGCGGACGGCGCAAGCGAAGCGGCCGTGCGAGAGCGGATCCGCCAGGCCGACGTCCTGCACCTGGCGGCGCCGTTCCGCGTCAACGGCGCCAGCCCGCTCTTCTCGCAGATGCTGCTCACGCCCGACGCGTCAAACGACGGCGCGCTCGAATCGCGCGAGATCATGAATCTCGATCTTGCGGCGCGCGTCGCGATCTTCTCGGACGGAACGGCCATGACGATGCGCGAAGCGGCCGACGAAGTGCCGGCGATCGCGTGGGCGTGGCGCGCGGCGAACGTCCGGACGGTGGTCATGCCGCGGTGGACAGCGGACGAAGCGCGATCGACCGAGATGCTGACCGAGCTGCACGCCAGGCTGCGCGCCGGCGATACGCCAGAAGCGGCCGTGCAATCGGCGCGCGCGAAAGTCCGCCGTTCGTCGGCCGGCGCCGTACCCCTGCAGTGGGCCGGCTGGATCGTGATCGTCGAATAAAAACGCTACAGTATCGGTTGATGCTTCCTCACGTCGTCATCATTGGCGGCGGGTTCGGAGGGTTGTACGCCGCGCGCGCGCTCGCGTACGCGAAGGTGCGCGTGACGCTCCTCGACCGCCGCAACCATCACGTGTTCCAACCGCTGCTGTATCAGGTCGCGATGGCGGCGCTCTCGCCGGGCGACATCGCGTCGCCGATTCGCTGGATTCTCCGGCGTCAATCGAACATCGAGGTGCTCCTTGCGGACGTGAAATCGATCGATCCCGCGCGGCGGCATCTCATCCTTGCCGACGGCGAGATGGAGTACGACTATCTGATCGTCGCGGCGGGCGCGACGCACGCGTACTTCGGCCACGATGAGTGGCGACCGATCGCGCCGGGCCTGAAGACGCTCGAAGACGCGCTCGACATCCGGCGGCGCGTGCTGCTCGCGTTCGAGCGCGCGGAGCGCGAATCCGATCCCGCGCGGCGCCAGCGGCTGCTCACGTTCGTGCTGATCGGCGCGGGACCGACCGGCGTCGAGATGGCGGGTGCGATCGCCGAGATCGCGCGCCTGTCGCTCGCGCGCGACTTCCGGCACTTCGATCCGAGCTCGGCGCGCGTGATCCTGATCGAGGCGGGGCCGACGGTCCTCGCGGCGTTTCCCGAGCCGCTGCAGCAAAGCGCGCGGGCGGATCTCGAGCGGCTCGGCGTGGACGTGCGGACGGGCGCCGCGGTCACGAACGTCGCACGCGGGCGCGTCGAGGTGGGATCGGAGATGATCGAGGCGGAGACGGTGCTGTGGGCCGCGGGCGTCGCCGCATCGCCGCTGGGTGCGACGCTCGGCGTTCCGCTCGATCGCGCGGGACGCGTGCTCGTCGAGCCGGATCTGACGATTCCCGGCTATCGCAACGTCTTCGTCATCGGCGATCTGGCGTCGCTGAAGGATGCGCATGGGAAGCCGCTCCCGGGTGTCGCGCAGGTCGCGATTCAGATGGGCAAGCATGCGGCGAAGATGATCGCGAATGACGTGGAGAAGCAGCCGTATCGCCCGTTCGTCTACAAGGACCTGGGGAACATGGCGACGATCGGCCGCGCGTCGGCCGTCGCCGATCTCGGATGGCTGCGGCTCCACGGGTACATCGGCTGGCTCGCGTGGCTCTTCGTCCACATTCTCAATCTGATCGGCTTTCGCAATCGCCTGGTCGTGCTCGTGCAGTGGGCGTGGGCCTATTTCAGCTATCAGCGCGCGATCAGACTGATCACCAACGATCCGCCGTCAGCGCCATGAGGCTGCTGCGCGCCGCGCTCGTCCTGCTCGCGCTCGTTCTGGCGATCGTTCCGCTGCCGGCGCGCGCGATCGAGGCGTGGTATTCCGAGCGGCTCTACCTCACGATTCAGAACACGCTGACGCCGCTGAGCAATCGAACGTCGATCTCGCTCCTCGACGTCGCGGGTGCCGTTCTTCTCGCAGGGTTCGGCACCATCTTCGTCCGCAAGGCACGCGCGTCGGGTTTCGTGCGCGCCGTCTGGCGCGTCACGCCCGCCGTGCTGACGTTCGCCGCGGCCATCTACCTTGCGTTCCTCGCGCTATGGGGACTGAACTATCGGCGGCAGCCGCTCGACGAGAAGCTCGAGTTCGATCGCGGCCGCGTCACGCCCGAAACCGTGCGGCGGCTCGCGGAGTATTCGGTGCGGATGGTGAATGCGACATACGCGCGCGCGCATGCGGCCGACGAGAACGTTACCTCGATGGAGGAGGCGTTCGCGTCGGCGCAGCGCATGTTGGGAAGCTCGGCGCTGGCGGTCCCGGGCGTCCCGAAGCGCTCGGTGCTTCAGTGGTACTTCCGGATGGCCGCGATCGACGGGATGACCGATCCGTTCTTCCTCGAGATCACGATCAATCCGGACACGCTGCCGTTCGAGCGTCCGTTCGTCACGCTGCACGAGTGGGCGCACCTCGCGGGCTACGCGCACGAAGCGGAAGCCAACTTCGTCGCGTGGCTGGCGTGCACGCAAGGCAACGATCTCGCGCGATACAGCGGCTGGCTCGCGATCTACGAGCACGCGTCGGCATCGCTCCCGCGCGCGGAGCGGCTCGCGGTGCGATCCGCGCTCGATCCAGGCGTGGTGCAGGACCTGCAGGCGAGCGCGGCGCGATACGCGCGATCGACGCCGGTCGTCCGCGATACGGCGCGCGACGTGTACGACCGGTACCTTCGGGCGAATCGAGTGGAGGAGGGAATTGCCGCGTACTCCGCGGTCACGCGACTCATCGTCGGCGCGGGGCTCGAGGCCGGCGAGTCCCCGCGCCTTCGATCGAATCGGTGAGCGGCTAGCGGGCGTTGAGGACGATACCGCCGTTGGTGCCTTCGATCCGGATCGACGGGCCGCCGCCGTTCAACCGGCCGACCAGCCGGCGGCGCGACGACTCGGTCGTTTCGAGACGCAAGCTGCCCGTATCGATTCCGCCGTTCGTGATGCTCGCGGAAATCGACGCGCGGGCATCCGGCGAGATGCGGAGCTTGATGCCGCCGTTCGTGCACTCCAGCTTCGCGCCGCCCTCGGCCACCGAGGCGAGATCGACGTCGACGCCGCCGTTTGTCGTGCTCGCCTCGATCGCGCCGGAGACGTTGCGGGCGACGATGCCGCCGTTGGTCGTTTCGGCCGTGATGCGCCCGCCGAGTCCCGTGAGCTCGACACCGCCGTTGACGGTCGTGAAGCGAACTTCAGCCGCCGCCGGGACGTGGACCGTGTAGGTCACGTTCACGCCGCCGCGAGTCATCCATCCGCCGGCGCGCGGGTACTTCGTCGAGACGCGCACGGCTTCGCTCGTCGACTGATCTTCGATCTCGACGCGCTCGAGCGCCTGCTTCGCGCCTTCGGACGATGCCGCGCGCGCGGTCTTCACCGCGACGACTTCGACGCTCCTGCCGGTGGAGGGCTCGACCACGATTTTGCCGTTGACGTTGTTGATCTCGACGCGGCCGCCGGGCGCGAGCTCGTAGGTTTTGCGCCATTCGGCCGTTTCGGAGTGCTTCAGATCCGCCGTGACGACGTCGCAGCCGGATGCGGCCGGCAGCAGTAACGGCGCGAAGAGCAGGGCCGCGACGCGGGTCCGGATGGCGAGACGGGCGGGCATGTGCATGGTGGTCAGACCTCAGGACGTTATACGCCGCGGGAATCGGCATCGTTCCGCGCCGGCTGTTCTATAATCGGTCCGCCCCACCCCTAGCATCCTGATAAGGATCTGCCATGTCCGACCGGAAATACCGGCAACGCGGGTATCAGGACGACCCGCGCGAGCCACGGCGCGATCAGAAGCCGGCCGAGAAGAAGGAGTACGCGCCGCGAGGGCAGCCGCCCATCGCGCCGAAGACCTTCAACATGCCGGGATTCCGCGAGGTCGTGCGGTGCGCGCGCTGCGGCCACGAGCTCACGGTCGCGACCGCCTGGAGTGCCGAGGCGACCTGCGCGAAATGCGGATCCGATCTCCACGCCTGCGCGCAGTGCGCGCACTTCGATACGAGCGCGCCGTTCGAATGTCAGAAGCCCGTTCCGGTCCGCGTCTCGCCCAAAGACGTCCGCAACACCTGCACGGAGTACGAGCCGAGAACGACGGTCGAGCGCGAGACGAAATCAACCGCGCCGACGAGCGCGCGCAAAGCGTTCGACGATTTGTTCAAATAGAGAACTTCGCCGGGCCTATTTCTTGGACAGCGATCGCGTGAGCGCGGCGCGCAGATTCACGAGCGTTCGCTGGAGCGAATCTCTCGCGATGCGCTCGACCGTGCCGCTCACGAACGGGCGCAGCAGCGCCGGGACGCTGCGGCTCAAGCTCACCGACTCGCACTCGATGACCACGCCGCCGGCGACCTGCTCGAATCGCCAGTACGCGTTCAGCCGCCAGAGAAATCCATGGTCGTTGCCCTGGGGCTTCTCGCGCTCGCGCGGCGTGCCAGCGTCGCTGAGCTCCGCGATCTTCGTCGCGACGCTGCGGCTCGACGCGCGCGCCGCTCCCAGCGTGCGGTAATCCACCGTGTGTTCGGTGTTGTAGGTGACGGTGATGATGTTGTCGCGCCGAAGCTTCATGTAGATGCGAATCCGATCGCCGTCGCGGGAGAGCAGCTTCGACGCGGTCACGTCCTCGAACGATTCCGATTCGCGCCCCGCGCGATCGCGCAGGTGGCTGAGCACCGCGTCGAGCGAGGCGTTCGGAACGAAGATCGCGCCCACCCAGTGATGGACTTTCGCGTCCGGGATGGACGGCGACGGCAGGCTCGGCGACGGCGAATCGACGCGCGTCATCGACACTTGCCCTCCGATGACCTGCTGGCGCCAGCCGTCCTTCTTGAACGCATCTTGCGTGAAGTAGCCGTCGCTCGTTGCCGAGGCGCGGTTGTAGCGCTCGTCGACCTGGCGTTCGTAGTGCTGCCACGCAGCGACGGCGGCCGACGTCAGTTCCGCCATGTAGTCCGCGGCGCGCGTCGTCGACGGAAACGCGAGCAGGCTGGCGGTGGACACGAGCGCGACGAGCACGGGAGACGTTCGAAACACGAGCACCTCGCTTGCGAGGAAGTTTACAACCGAGCAGGTCGCGATCGCGGCCATGTTGGCCGGGATCGGATCGATGCCGAGCGTGCCGGCCAGGATCGTCATGACGCCGAGATTGCCGACCATCGAGACGGCGCCGTTCAGGAGGTGAAAACGCGCCAGGCGAACGAGCGTGTCGCGCACCGTCGCGGTCGGGCGATCGCGCCAGGTCCAGTGCTGGTGCCACGCGAAGTTGTGCAGCACGGCTGTTTCGACGGCGATCGCCGTGGCGACGAGATAGTGCACGCCCGCCAGCTTGACCAGCCCCGTGAGCATCGTGAGCTGTACCGCGACGCCCATCGCGCCCACGCCGTTGAAAGACAACCACCTCGTAAGGAGCCGTCGACCCTGCATACCCCTAACTGCGAAAAGGGCCGGGAAATGGGGTCAAAGGGCGGGGACACCCAATCGGGACACTCAACGTTGGGTGTCCCGATTGGGTGTCCCCGCCCTTCTGGCCTCCAGCTCGTCGAGGGTTAGCGGCCAGTCGTCTTTGAGCAGCCGGGACAGCGCACGGTCCGAAAGGAGCCGTCCGCCCGTCTGGCATTTACTGCAATAGTTCGCCTCGTTCTTCGCGTACACGATTCGCTGCACCGGAGAGCCGCAGACCGGGCACGGCTGACGATACCGGCCGTGGACCGCCATTTGCGCGTGAAACGCGGTGACCCTTTCAGGGAATTCGCCGGCCGCCTCCTCGCGCAGTCGTGCGATCCACGCGTTCAGCGTCTCGCGCGTCGCCTCGAACAGCCGCGAGATCTCTTCGTCCGTCAGCGTGCCCGTTGTCTTCATGGGCGAGATCCGCGCGGCGTGCAGGATCTCGTCCGAGTACGCGTTGCCGATGCCGCTGAAGATATGCGGATCGGTGAGCGCGCGCTTGAGCGTGTGATTGTCGCGCGTGAGGCGCTCCGCGAACGCGGCGCGATCCGCGGTGAGGACCTCGAGTCCCGCCGGATCGAGCGCCGTCAGCGCGGCTTCCCCGTGAACGATGTGAATCGAGGCCTGACGCTTCGATCCCGCCTCGGTGAGGACCGCCGATCCGTTCGGGAAATCGAACGCCGCGAGGCCGACCTTGCCGGGAATCGGCGCGCCGCGCTCGCGCCATCGCAGGCGTCCCGCGATCATCAGATGCAGGACGACGAAGAGATCGCCGTCGAGCGCGAAGACGATGCGTTTGCCGAGACGTCGAAGCCCGGCGACGCGGCGGCCGGCGATCTCCGCCGGCGTCGGCGCGATCGTCCGCACGAGAAACGGATTGCCGATCCGAAGCTGTTCGAGAGGTTGTCCGAGGACGCGGGCGGTCAGCGCTTCGAGATAGATGGTGATGTCCGGGAGCTCGGGCACGTGGCTATCCGGCGGGCTTCGCGCGCAGCACTCCCACCTGCACCAGCAATCCCGTGAAGTCCAAGATGCGCCGTTCGTGCACGATGAGCCCGTTCTCGACGCGATAGATGAAGCAGCCGGAGACCTCGATGCGGCGGCCGGTCGGCGGCATCCCGAAGAACTCTCCCGCGTGGCTGCCGGTGATGCGGCAGAGCAGCGCCGCGCGGTTGTCGTCGACGAGCAGATCTTCGGTCGTGAACACGAGATCGGGGAACGCGGTGAACCAGACGCGGTAGATGCGTTCGATCTCGACGCTCCCCTCGAGCACGCCGCCGGTCGGGCTTACGACCACGCCGTCTTTGGCGTGATCGGCGGTGAGACTTGCCGCGTCACGCGCGCGCCAGGCGGTCTCACGGCGGGTGAATAGAGCGAAAATCTCGTCGCGGGTCATGTCCGACCTCCTGCCTGCCGGCCGGGGGTTGGCGCTACTATAGGCTTGAGCGGCGAAAAGGGAAAGCCATGAACATCCTCCTGCTCTCGATGCCCGACTCGTTCGAGCACACCTCGACCGTGACGATGCGGATGCCGAACGGCGCGCTCGCGTCGCTCGCGGGCAACATCGATCCGCATCACCGCGTGGCCGTCGCCGATCTCGTCCTCGTTCAGCGCAGCGTTCGACGAACGATCGAGCGTCTCGTGAAGGAGATCGATCCGGACGTCGTCGGGTTGTCGGTGATGACGTTTCAGCGAGGCACGGCGAAGAAGATCGCGGCGCTCGTGCGAACGCTGAAGCCGGGCGCGACGATTGTGGTCGGCGGATACGATCCCAGCCTTGCGACGCACGTGTACGAACAGCCGGATTGGGAAGTGGACGTGATCGTCCGCGGCGAAGGGGACATCACGTTTCGCGAGCTGCTGCGCACGATCGAACGCGGCGCGAGTCTGTGCTCGGTGCAGGGCCTGTCGTTTCGCGACGGCGATCGGATGGTGCGGACGTCCGATCGTACGGTGAGCACGCTCGCCGGCGAGGAGGTGCGCCTGCCCAATCGCGGCTGCCGCGTGCTCGACGGCTACACGTTCGTCGGCCGGCACATCGACGTCGTCGAGACGTCGCGCGGCTGCACGTACGACTGCAGCTTCTGCTCGATCATCGAGATGCGCGGCCGGAATTTCCACACCTGGACGATCGATCGCGTGATCGCCGACATCGCCGACGCGCGCGCCCGCGGTGCGCGGGCGATCTTCATCGTCGACGACAACATCTCGCTGAACGTCGATCGCTTCGAGGCGCTGTGCCGGGCGATCGTCGACGCCGGCTTCGACGACATCGACTACATCGTCCAGGCGATGACGTCATCGATCGCGGCGCGAGGCGAGACGCTCGCGCCGCTCATGCGCCGCGCGGGATTCCGCTACGTGTTCCTCGGGATCGAGAACATCCTCGACGAGGATTTGATGTTTCTCCGCGCGCGGGCGAAGAACGCGCGGCGCGAGGGCGGCCGCCAGGTCGGGAACGCCACCGCCAAAGCGATCGAGGTGCTTCACCGGCACGGCATGTTCGTCGTCGGCGGACTGATCGTGGGCAACCCGACGGATACGCGGGAATCGATCGAGGCGAACCTGGCGTTCGCGCGCGAGAACGTCGATTGGCCGTACATCCAGCACCCGACGCCGTATCCCGGCACGCCGATGACGCAGGACTTCCGCGAGCGAAACTTGATCGTCAGCGACGACGTCGACGAGTACGATGGCACGACGGCCGTGGTGAAGAGCGAGCACCTCGATGCCGAGGAGATCGAGTTCCTCCGCTGGCGCGCGGAGCGATGGATGAAGCTGCGGCATTTCTGGCCGGTCGTGCGGCACGATCCGCTGTTCGTGCTGCGACACGGCCACGAGATGATCGGCCACACGTTCCGCGGCAGCTCGTGGCGATCGCTCGTCGGGCTCGAGAGCGATCGCGAAGTGTTTGCCCGCTACAAGGACATGAGGCGGGCGGAGAGAGAGTATCTGTAGGCATGCGACGTGTTCGAAGGGCGATTGGGATGGCCGCGGCCACGCTGATCGCCGCAACCAGTGCGTCGGCGCAGACGCGATCCCCGAACCATCAGCATTACGAGCGGCCCGACGAGGCGGCAGCGCAGCCCGCGCCGAATGGCGTGCTCGCGCCGCGCTTGCAGAATCTCGGCGCGCATACGTTCAAGGTCACGACGAAATCGGCGCAGGCGCAGAGATTCATCAATCAGGGCGTGAACCTCACGTACGGCTTCAACCATGCCGAAGCCGGGCGAGCGTTCGCCGAAGCCGCGCGTCTGGATCCCTCGTGCGCGATGGCGTATTGGGGGCAGGCGCTGGTGCTCGGCCCGAATATCAATGCCGCCATGAACCCGGCGGACGAGCCGAAGGCGTCGGAGTTGATTCAGAAAGCCGTGTCGCTGAAGCCGAAGGCGACCGCCCGCGAGCGGGACTACATCGACGCGCTCGCGAAGCGATACACCGGCAAGGCTGAGGATCGCCAGACGGCGGACAAAGCGTTCGTCGAGGCGATGCGAGCGCTGTCGAAGAAGTATCCGCGCGATCCGGATGCGGCGACGATGTTCGCCGAATCGATCATGGATCTGCGGCCGTGGAACTACTGGACGCGCGACGGCATTCCGTACGACGGCACCAGCGAGGCCGTCGCCGCCCTCGAGAAGACGATTGCGGCGAATCCGAAGCATCCCGGCGCGCTCCACTATTGGATCCATCTGTGGGAGCCGACGAAAGAACCTGAGAGGGCCGAGCGCGAAGCGGACCGGCTGCTCCCGTTGATGCCGGGCGCTGGTCACATGGTGCACATGCCGGCGCACATCTATCTGCGCGTCGGACGGTACGCGGACGTGATCGCCTCCAACCAGAAAGCGGTTGCTGCCGACGAGGACTACATCACGCAATGCCGCGCGCAAGGCGTGTATCCGCTCGGCTACTACCCCCACAACATCCACTTCGTCTGGCTCGGCGCGACGATGATGGGCCGAGGGAAGTTGGCGATTGAATCCGCGAGGAAGACCGCGTCCGCGATCGCCAACGCAACCGACGAGCAGCGTCCGTTCGTGCAGGGCTTCATGGTCGTGCCGTACTTCGCGTTGATTCGGTTCGGCAGGTGGGACGAGCTCCTGGCGGAGCCCAAGCCCGCGTACGACTCGATCTTCACGCGCGGCATCTGGCACTACGCGCGCGGGACGGCGCTCGCTGCGAAGGGGCGATTCGACGAAGCGGAGCAGGAGCTGGCCGCGCTGCAGAAGATTGCCGTCGATCCCGAGCTCGCGACGTTGCCGCAGTTCGTCCTGAACACGCCGGACGCGATCCTGCGAATCGCGCCGGAGATGCTCGCGGGCGACATCGCAACGCGCCGAAAGAACTACGACAAGGCCATCGGACATTTCGAGCGCGCGGTTCGCTATGAGGACGCGCTGATCTACAACGAGCCGCCCGACTGGCACTCGCCCGTGCGCCACTGGCTCGGCGCGGCGCTGATGGAAGCGGGGAAGCCCGCCGAAGCGGAAGTCGTGTACTGGGAGGATTTGCGCCGCAATCGCGACAACGGGTGGAGCCTGTTCGGGCTGCATCAAGCGCTCGCGGCGCAGGGGAAGCGCGATGATGCCGCGCTCGTGCTGACGCGATTCAAGAAGGCGTGGGCGCAGGCGGATGTCACGTTGGCGGGCTCGCGCTTCTAACAGGGATACATGAGCTCTCCACACGCGAACGCGCGTCTCGGCTGGATCCGGCTCACGGCGTCGCTGGCCATCCTCGCGTTCTGGTATCTCGCATGGCTGGCGACGCATCTCTGGGTCGATCCGATGCCGGACGGCGCGATCGTGCAGATTACGCACGGCCGGAACTTCGAGGGGAATCCGAGCCTCTCGCCCGATGGAAGCCGCATCGCGTTCCGCTGCGACGCCGCCGGCAACGGCGACATCTGTGTGAGCGGCGCCGATGGACGCGACGCGACGAACCTCACCGCCGAATCGATCGACGACGAGAGCGATCCCGCGTTCTCTCCGGATGGATCCCGGATCGCGTTCCGATCCGCGAAAGCGGGTATTTCACTCGTGCCCTCCGATGGAGGCGCGATCGTGCCGCTGACGACGAGCGGCGTGAATCCCGCATGGACGCCGGACGGCAAGGCGGTCATCTACTCCGTCGAGATGCCGGCGTTCGGCGACTCGCGGTCGAGCGTCAGCGAAGGATGGCAGGTCGACGTCGCGACCGGCGTCAAGCGGCGCGTCTATGGCGCCGACTTTCACGAGCCGTCCGTGTCGCCGCACGGGCTCCGCGTGGCGTTTTGGGGGCGGCCGGTCGACGCGTTCAACCGCCGCCGCTTCGGCAGCTCGCGCGTCGACATCTGGACGATGTCGATGCAGGGCGGCCCGCGCGTGCAGGTCACCGACGACGTGTCCGTCGAGTCGAGCCCCATCTGGTCCGAGGACGGCCGCTTCCTGTATTACGTCAGCAGCCGCGCGGGATACTCCGCGTTGTGGCGCGTGCGGATCGAGGAACGCTCCGGACGCATAAAGAGCAAGCCCGAGATGGTTCCCACCCCCGCCACCGAGCCGGTTCACATCACGCGCTCCGCCGACGGACGCCGGCTCGCGTGGTCCGACGCGAAACCGCTCGAGCGCATCATGCGCATCCGATTCGATGCCGACGCGCGAATGACGCGCGGAAGCCCCGTCGAGATCATGCCGAACGATCCGGAATGGGAGGGCCGTCCCGATCCGCCGATCGATTTCAGGTCGGATCTCGCGCCTCGTCGCCCGGCGCGGGATGCTCGGTCGGCGGCGCCAGGCGGCGCGTTTCCCGGGCACTGGTCGCCGGATGGCCGGCTCTTCGCCGGCACAGCCGCCGGCGCCGTGTGGATCTATTACGCCGACGCGCGCTCGTATCACCAGCTGCGCCTCGGCGGTAATCCCGTCTGGCTTCAGGATGGCCGCCGATTGATCTTCGCGTCGATGGGCCGCCTGTTCATGGGCGACGCGGTCCTCAAGATTTCGCGCGAGCTGTTCTCCATTCCGGATCAGCAGCTCGATCAGCCGCGGCTCTCGGCGGACAATCAGTTCGTCTACTACACTCACGTCGGAGCCGAGGCGAATCTCTGGGTGATGACGCTTCGTTGAGGTAATCGGGACATGGGGAGGTGACATGTCGAACGTTGTGAGAAGTGTTCTGTTGCTGTTCTTCGTGCTGCCGGTGTTCATGCCGCTCGTCGCGCACGCGCAGAAACAGGCGGTTCGTCATATCGTCGTGTTCAAGTACAAGCCGGGGACGACGCCCGAGCAGATCAAGCAGGTCACTGACGCCTTCCGCGATCTGCGCAAGAAGATCCCAGGCATCGTCGGCTTCGAGGACGGCGTCAACAATTCCCCCGAAGGAAAGAACCTCGGGTTCACGCACGTCTACATGGTCACGTTCGAGGATGCGAAAGCGCGCGACGCGTACTTGCCGCATCCCGAGCACAAGAAGTTCGGCCAGCTGCTCGGGCAGCTCGGCGTCGTCTCCGACGTGTTCGTCGTCGATTTCGCGGCAAGCCACTGACAAGATCGCGATCAGATGAAAACCACGATCAAGTACTGCGTCCGTTGAAACTATCTCCCGAGAGCCTCCAGTTTGGGGGCTGCGTTGAAGCGTGAGTTGGGAATCGAGCCGCAGCTCGTCCCAGGCGAGCGCGGCGTGTTCGACGTGACCGTCGACGGTTCGTTGATCTTCTCGAAATACACGGAAGGACGCTTCCCGAGCGAAGCGGAGATCGTCGCGGCGATTCGATCGCGGACGAAATAGAGTACGGAGCTGCTTCAGATGCGCAGTGCGATATCCCTCTTGTGCGTGTCACTCGTGACGGCGGCGGCCGTGCTCGCGCAAGGGCAGCGCGCAGCGCCGAAGCCGGGCACGATCGCGAGCGTCGACCCCGTGCTCTTCAAGGGTCTCCGCTATCGCCTGGTCGGGCCCTCACGCGGCGGACGTGTGACCGCTGTGACGGGCGTGCCGTCGCAGCCGCGCACGTTCTACATGGGCGCCGCGAGCGGCGGACTGTTCCGGACGACGGATGCGGGCGGAACGTGGACGCCAATCACGGATGGCAAGGTGCCGCTCGGATCGATGGGCGCCATTGCGGTCGCCGAGTCCAATCCGAACATCATCTACCTCGGCACCGGGTCGGATGGTGTACGCAGCAACGTGTCCACCGGACGCGGCGTCTACAAGACCGTCGACGGCGGCGAGACGTGGACGTTCTCCGGACTGTACGACGCGGGCCAGATTGGCGCGGTTCGCATTCACCCGACGAATCCCGACGTCGTTTGGGTCGCGTCCAACGGCGACATCTTCAAACCAAACAGCGAGCGCGGGATCTTCAAGACGACGGACGGTGGAAAGAGCTGGCGCAAAGTGCTGTTCGTTTCCGAGAGCGTCGGCGCGATGGACGTCGAGATTCAACCGGGCAATCCCGACGTCGTGTACGCGTGGATGTCGCGGCTCGAGCGGAAGCCGTGGACGATCATCAGCGGATCGCGCGATGGCGGCTTCTACAAGAGCACCGACGGGGGCGAGCGCTTCACGAGAATCGCCGCGGGCCTTCCAGGCGAGCTCATCGGCAAGGCGAATCTCGCCGTGACGGCGGCGAAGCCGGATCGAATCTATGCGTTGATCGAGGCGCTGCCCGGCGGCGGATTCTATCGATCGGACGACAGCGGTCAAACGTGGGCGCTCGTGAATCCGCAGCCGTCGCTCGTCCAGCGGCCGTTTTACTACACGACGCTCGGCGCCGATTCCACGAACGCCGACGTCGTCTATGCAGGCGCTGAAGGCTTCTTCAAGTCGACGGATGCGGGCAAGACGTTCACCGCGCTTCGCACGCCGCACGGGGACAATCACGACATCTGGATCAACCCGAAGGACGGCAACGTGATGGTGCAGTCGAACGACGGCGGCGCCAATGTGTCGACCGACGGCGGCCGCACGTGGTCGACGCAAATGAACCAGGTGACGTCGGAGATCTACGGCGTCTGGCTCGACAACCAGTTCCCGTACCAGCTCTACGGCGCGCAGCAGGACAACAGCACGATCATCATCTCGAGCGTCGCCGATCCATTCGATCGTGCGGACTTCCGCGACGATGGGCCCGGGTGCGAAACGGGACCGATCCTGCCGCATCCCACGAATCCGAAGATCGTCTACGGATCCTGCAAGGGCCAGTTCAGCGTGATGAACCTCGATACGATGCAGGAGAAGCAGTATTGGATCGGAGGCCAGTCTCTCTACGGGAATCCCGCGCGCGATCTGATCTACCGGATGCAGCGCGTGTCGCCGATGGCGACCTCGCCGCACGATCCGGACGTGCTCTACTACGGCTCGCAATACGTGCACCGCACGCGGGATCGCGGCGTGACGTGGGAGCGGATCTCACCCGACCTGACGGCGTTCCTGCCGTGCTGCCAGGGGATCAGCGGCGAGCCGATCACGCGCGACATCACGGGCGAGGAGTTCTACAGCACGCTCTACGCGATCACCGAGTCGCCGCTCGAGAAGGGCGTGATCTGGGCCGGCTCGAACGACGGACCCTTTCACGTGACGCGCGACAACGGGAAGACGTGGACGAACGTCACGCCGAAGGATCTCCCGCCGGGACCGGGCGGCCGCGTGCAGTTCATCGAGGCGTCGCCGCACCGCAAAGGATCGGCGTACTACGCGATGTACCGCTATCTGCTCGGCGACTACCAGCCGTATGTCTATCGCACCGACGATTACGGCAAGACCTGGACGCGGCTCACTGATGGGAAGAACGGCGTGCCGGCCGACTGGCCGACGCGCGTCGTGCGTGAAGATCCCGATCGCGAGGGCTTGCTCTATCTCGGCACCGAGTTCGGGCTGTTCATCTCATTCGACAACGGCGCGCACTGGCAGTCGTTTCAACTCAACATGCCGAACGTGCCCATCACCGACATCAAGGTGCACCACAAGGATCTGGTCATTGCCACGCAGGGACGCGCGTTCTGGATCCTGGACAACGTCAGCATGCTGCATCAGATCGCGGAGCAGACGACGACGTCGGCGGTCGCGCTGTACAAGCCGAGAGACGGATTCCGTACGCGCGTGAGCCCCGCCACGCTTGGGCCGATGGTCGATTACTACCTGGCCGCTGTGCCTCCAGGTCCCGTGACGATCGAGATTCTCGACGCGAAGGGTACGGTCGTGAACACGTACGGCAGCGACGCGCCTCCGCCGAGCGGAC
Organism: Vicinamibacterales bacterium; assembly: GCA_036556425.1. Lineage (GTDB taxonomy): Bacteria > Acidobacteriota > Vicinamibacteria > Vicinamibacterales > 2-12-FULL-66-21 > DATBJJ01. The sequence continues at coordinate 6,009 of DATBJJ010000172.1, read as the reverse complement.
GAGGAGGGCGGGGCGGACGCGGCGCCGGAGCGCAGACCGATCCCGACATGCTCGAGGGTCGTGCGCAAGGAAGAGGGCGCGCCGGCGCGCCGCTCGCCAGAGTGACGAAGAACGAAGGCGTCAATCGCTTCGTGTGGGACGTGCGGGACGCGAACGATGTCACTGCGCCGCCAGGCGCGTATCAAGTTCGACTAAAGGTCGGCGACATCACGCAGACGCAGCCGCTGACGGTTCGCATCGATCCCCGCGTCGCGGCGGATGGCGTAACGGACGCGGATCTGCGCGAGCAGTCCGAGCACAATCGCCGAATGCGCGAGCTCGTGCGTGACGTCGCGGCCGTGGCCGCGAGGATTCGTGAGGCGCAGAGCCGGCTGCGCAACGCTACGGGCGCCGACGCCGAAACGGCGGCGCGAATCGCGGAAATCGCCGGCAAGGTCTTCACCGATCAAGTGCGATATAGCAAGCCGGGCCTGCAGTCGCACATCAACTACCTCGCGGGGATGACGACGGGCGCGGATCAGAAGATCGGCCGCGACGCGATCGAGCGTCATCAAACGCTGCGGAAGGAGCTGGACGCGATCCGCGCCGATCTCGATCGCTTCCTCAGCGCGAGCCGTTAGGATCGCGCGATCGCGGAATCCGCGCGCGAATCGCGACGACCACCACTCCGTCTCGCGTCGTCACGTTGAGGAACGTGAGATAGCGCAGAAGATCCGCCTGACCGCGATCCTTCAACAGTCGCTCGAGGTCGAGACGAACGTACTCGCCCTCGAGCCTGACGCCGGGCGGCAGCGCGTCGCGCGCGCGCGCGAAGCCTCCGGCCTGCATCAGCAGTTTCGGGATCCCTGAAATGCGCAGTCCGAGCACCGGGCGCTCGGGGAGGACCGGCTGCTCTTCAATCGTCAGCGTTGCGCCAATCGCCGGCATGAGCGGACTGATCGAGAGGCGCACCCGCACTCTGAATCGATCGCCCGCCTCCGCATGGATGCGCAGATCCTGGACGGTCCCGCCTTTCGGGATCGCTTCGGCGATCAACTGGTTGATCAGGCGATCGGCGACGGGAATCGTGGCGGACGCCTCGGCGCCGCCGAGATCGGGAAAGCCGTCGATTTGCTGCCGCCGCAGCAGCTCGATCATGAGATCGCGCACTTCAGCAGAGTAGCAGAGGAGCCCTAGAGGGGGAGCAATCCGTGGAGCAGCGCGCGATGCACGGCGTCGGTCCGGTTCGCCGCGCCGAGCTTGCCGCAGATCGACGCGACGTGGAACTTCACCGTTTGATCGCTGATGCCGAGGCGCGAGGCGATCGCTTTGTTCGCGAGGCCTAGCACGAGCAGCTCGAGCACCTCCAGCTCGCGCGGCGTGAGGGGCTCGACGTCGATCGGCCTCGCCTCGTCAGAGCCGCTCGAAGCAACGAGAAACGCGTCCGCCGCCACGCCGAGCTCGCGCGCCGCGCGCAGCGTGCGCGCTTCCGCCACGACTTCGAGACCGTCAGGCAGCCGCGCCGCGAGCCGCGCGCGCGCCGCCGGCGCTCCCACGATCACGACACGCATGCATCTTCTATGACGCCGGCCGCTCGCCGATGGTCACCGTCAGCGTTTGCGCCGATCCTCCGCGAAGGATCCGGACCGGCACGCTGCGGCCGATTCGCTCCTCGCGAAGCAATCCGAGCAGATCGTCGGCCGACGCGATCGGCTGGCCGTCGAGCGCGACGATGATGTCGCCAATCAGGACGCCGCCCGCATCCGCGGGGCTGGACTTCGTGACCGCCACGACGAGCAATCCGCGATCGACGCCGGCATCTCCTTGCTGCCGATCGTCGAGCCGGACGGATTGACCGGAAACGCCAAGGAATCCCACGCGCGGCCGCCCGTGTTCGAGCACGTGCGCGGCGCTCTTCCACGCGATATCCGCCGGAACGACGACGGCGAGCCCGCGAATGCGGGCGCTCGTGGCGATCCCGATCACGCGTCCCTCGGCGTCGGCGACGGCGCCTCCGGCGAACCCGTCGTGCATCGGCGCGGTGATCCGGATGATTTGATCGATCGCCCGTCCACGTCCCGTCCGAAGCGGTCCGCCAATCACGGCGACGATGCCCGCGCTCGCCGTGAGCGCGTTGCTCCACGAGCGCGCGATTGGCAGCACGATTTGGCCGACGCGCGGCGCGGAGACGGCGGGCGTTGCGGGCGCGAGCGTCAACCCATCCGTCCGAAGTACCGCGAGCCCGCTCGCGGGATCCCATCCGACGAGCTCCGCCGCGCCAGCGTTGCCGCCGCTCGCGACGTGCAAGCCATCCTCGCGGCCGAGCGCGCGGCCCGACGTCAGCACGACGTGGCGATCGTAGGCAATGCCGCTGACGGGCCGTCGTCCGCCTTGAACCTGCACGACGGACGGTTCGACCGCGGCGACGGCATCCGCCATCTGTGTCGATAAGGTCGAGAGCAATTTCGTATCCATGCGCTCGATTGTGTGATCCCGTCCGCGCGTTCGCATCGCCCAAATGGGGAGGGAGGCTGCGGTACAATCCGCAAAACACACACTGAATAGGGGACCGACAGGAAAGGAGCTTCCATGTTCACACGCGTCGTGGGATCGAGCCTTGCTGTTCTGGCGCTTGGCGGCGGACTGCTCGCGCAGCCGCAGGGCCCCCCGAAGCCGGGTCCCGAACACAAACCGTTGCAGTACTTCGTCGGGAAGTGGAAGACGGATGCGGAGCTGAAGCCCGGTCCGCTCGGTCCCGGCGGCAAGATGACGTCGGTGGATACCTGCGAGTGGTTCGCCGGCGGCTTCCACGTCGTCTGCCGAGGCGATGGCAGCGGCGCACTCGGGAAGATGTCGTCGCTCGGCATCATGGCGTACAGCGCGCAAGAGAAGAACTACACGTTCTACGGCATCGACAGCATGGGCAACGCCGATCTGTCGAAGGGATCGAAGAACGGCAACACGTGGACGTTCACCGCGACGTCCACCTTCGGCGGTCAGACGTTCCAGTCGCGGTTCACGATCGTCGAGACGTCGCCGAAGGAATACACGTTCCGCTGGGAGCAGTCGGCGGACGGGAAGAAGTGGGCCGTGCTGATGGAGGGGAAATCGACGAAGGTGTGAGGCGATGCACTGGACGGAGATCGCGCCGCGGATCGCCGGAGGCGTCGTGGTCCTCGATCTTCGAGGGCAGATGACGCTCTCGGGCGAGGAGCCGCCGCAGCTCCTCCAACGCATCCGACGCGCGGTGGAGGACGGGCACAGGAGCGTCCTCCTCAACCTCGCCCACGTGTCGTACGTCGACAGCACGGGAATCGGCGAGATCGTCGGCGCGTATACGCGCGTCGTGCGCGAAGGCGGGACGCTGAAACTCTGCGCCGTGTCGCCGCGCATCCAGGAGCTCCTGGACACGACGAATCTCGGCAGCGTGATCGAATCGTACGCGACCGAGGCCGACGCATTGGCCTCGTTCTAAGTACGAAGATGCAAAACGCATGGGGAACACACGCGACATCCACCGCGGCCGCCGGCGCGTAGAGGAAGGTGAGGGTCTCGAATGATCTCCTTCATCGTTCCGGCTTACAACGAGGAGCGGCTGCTCGGCCAGACGCTCGCGTCGATTCACGCCGCGGCGCGGGCGCTCGACCGTTCGTACGAGATCGTCGTCGCCGACGACGCGTCGACGGATCGGACTGCGGAGATCGCGCGCGAGAACGGCGCGCGCGTCGTGCCGGTGCGGCTGCGGCAGATCGCGGGAACGCGCAACGCGGGCGCCCGGGCGGCGCGCGGCGAGATCCTCGTGTTCGTCGACGCGGACACGCTCGTCCCGAGCGCGACGCTCTCGGCGGCGATGGACGCGCTCGCGCGCGGCGCCGTCGGCGGCGGCGCGATGCTGCGAGTCGACGGGACGATCCCGCGGCACGGACGCGTGCTGCTGTTCCTGGTCGCCACCGGGATGCGGCTCGGCCGTCTCGCGGCGGGGTGCTTTCTCTTCTGCACCCGTGAGGCGTTCGAGGCCGCCGGCGGGTTCGACGAGCGGCTGTTCGCGACGGAGGAGCTCGCGTTGAGCCGCGCGCTTCGGCGTCACGGGCGCATGACGATCCTGCGCGAGGCCGTCGAGACGTCCGGGCGGAAGCTGCGCACGCATTCGGCGTGGGAGCTCGCGCGGCTGATCGGCGCGCTCGTCGGGATTGGTCCGCGGATCCTGCGCAGCCGCGATCGGCTCGAGCTGTGGTACGGCTCCCGCCGCCCCGACCCTCACGTCCGTGTTCCAACCCAAACCGCTTGCGAACGCTGACGGGCTCGTGCGAAGCTCCCGCGAGGAGGGAGCGTGCCGATGCATCGTTCGCGTTCATGCCTGACGTTGGTCTTCGCGATTCTCCTTACAGCGATAGCGATCGCCCAAACGCCGCCGGCCCCGCAGCCTGCGCCGGATGTCGCCGGAACCTGGTCGGGCACGTGGAGCGCGTACAACCCGGCCCAACCCGGATCGCAGCCGAAGGAGCAGTGCAAGAGCCTCACGGCGAAGGTCTCGCCGGGACAGGGCGGCGTGTGGGAAGCGATCTTCGAGGGCGACTGCGGACGGCCGTACAAATACACGATCAAGATGGAAGGCCGTCAGGTCGGCAAGGTCGTGATGTTCAAGGGCACGGTCGATCTCGGGCCGAAGGACGGCGGCGTGTTCGATTGGATCGGCCGCGCGACCGACAAGGAGTTCGTCGGCTTCTACACGAGCGGGTACTACACTGGGGTCTTCACGCTGACGAAGAGCACGCCGCAATGATCCGCCTGCACGAGGAGCGTCCGTGATTCCGCTCGACGTCACGCTGAAACGGTTCGAGTCGCCCGACGAGACCCGGATCATGGTGAAGGGTCGATTCGAGGTCGTCCACGTCGGCGGCCTCACGATCGGCCGCGCGTCGTACGAGCCTGGCTGGAAGTGGTCGGAGCACGTCGGCCCGTCGCTCGGCCAGACGCGCTGTCCGGTCGAGCACGTGGGCCTCGTGCTGTCCGGCACGGCCACTGCCGCCTTCGACGACGGCCGCGTGATCGAGCTGCGCGCCGGCGAGCTGTTCTACATTCCCCCCGTGCCGCACGACAGTTGGGTCGTCGGCGCCGAGCCGTACGTGTCGCTGCACTTCCTCAACGCGGATCACTACGCGAAGTAACGCTCACACGGCGGGAAAGTCGTTCACGATGCGATGAATGCCGTCGCGCATCGTCTGCGCGCCGAAGTTGAGGAGGAGTCCGACGGGACAGTGCGCCAGCTTGAGATAACACGAGTGAGAGCCGCCGCTCGGTGACAACTTCGAGCTTGGCTTCCATCATTTCGTGACACAGACACACGAGATAGGCGCTCTCCAGCAACCCAGGCCCGAGTGCCCGATGCACTTGAATGGCGCATCGAATGATCGTCGACGTCAGTTCGTTGAGCTCACTCGCAGTCAATGTGAGTCGCGTCACGGCACCGCAGTATTGCACTGTATGTGCCGTCAGTTCTCTGGCTGAAAATGGCGCCAACCTCAGGTCAGTTGGCTGATTGTGCAGTTCGAGTGCGCCTGAGGCCTTGCGAATTCTGACGAGTCGGTTGTCACGTTGTTCGCGTGTCTCGTCATCGCCGAGCTCGCAGAGAGCGAGAGTCACGCCGAGGCTGTCACGGTGAGGCGACCGGCCGCGCCGCAGGCGCGGGAAGGGATGTAGGAGAGGGGGAATTAGAACGACGAAGAGTTCAGCGGTCGTTCTGATTCCGCCTCTCCTACGTTCCTTACCAGGCCGGCTCCGCCAGCCTGCCGGTCGCTCCGGTCTGATCGAGTACGAGTGCCTCTGCGGATTCTCTGCTCTCGGCGACCTCCGCGATAGAACTCAGCGCCCTTTGCTCCCTCTGCGATCGAGGCACGAATGGAGGCGCGCGATTGGCCATTTGCTCAGCCGAACTTGCCACGCGGTTCGCGTGTCTCGTCATCGCCGAGCTCGCAGAGAGCGAGAGTCACGCCGAGGCTGTCACGGTGAGGCGACCGGCCGCGCCGCAGG
>DATBJJ010000171.1:0-2685 GCA_036556425.1 Vicinamibacterales bacterium | reverse complement strand
CGTCGACCTGCGGATCGAAGCGATCGGAATACCAATCGAACCCTCGCGCCAGTCCTGACTGCCGCTCGAGCACCGGCGACGCGACGAATGCGCCGGTCGTGAAGCCTGCTTGCTTGAAGCGCTCCGCCAGCAGTGGAACGTCCGCTGCGAGAGGCGGCGTCACGTTATCGCGGATGCCGTGCTCGGATGGCGAGAGCCCCGTGAACAGCGACACGTGCGATGGTCGAGTGAGCGGCGCGGGCGCGGCGGCCTGCGCGGCCCACGCGCCGTCCTGGGCGAGCCGATCGATGGTGGGCGTCGCGACGATCCTCGCGCCATAGATGCCGAGGCGATCGGCGCGCAGCGTATCGATCGTAATGACGAGCACGTTCTCGAGCGCCGCGGGCGCCGGCGTGGAGCCGCGAACGCACGCCGCGCCGAGCGAGATCGCAAGGAGCGTCGAGAGTAAGAGGGGACCGGAGAACTTCACCTGGCGAGCATACGGTACAGGCGGGCGGATCGACTCCGCCCGCCTGTCGATTCTAGAAGGAGAACCTCACTTGGACCTGGACGCTTCGCGGCGCCTGCCAGCCCGTCGCCTGTCCGAAGCCGGAGTTGGACGGCCTGACGCGCGCGGGATTGATCGAGCCGTCCGGGAGATACGGCAGGTTCGTGACCGTGACCGGATCGCTCGGGCTGGCCAGGTTCATCGTCGTGTTGCGCGCCGTCACGATTGCGCTGTTCGGCGCGTTGAACATCTCGGCGCGCAGCTGCAGATTGCGTCCGCCGCCGAGCCTGATGTTCCGCGCGATGGCGAGGTCGAGCACGCTCTGGAAGCACCCTCGCAGGTATCCCGCCTCGGACTCGAGGCCGTCGCTGTTGGACAGCGGCCCCTGGAAGGCTTCGGCGTTGAACTGGCGATACATGTCGCTGCTGCAGCCGCTTCCGGGATCGCCGACGATGCGGACGCGGCCGCCGAAGTCGGGCGAGCCGGTGATGTTCACGTTGCCGCCGCCGCTCGAGTACGAGTAGCCGACCGCGTAGGCGCCGCCGCCGCCCGTCGCGATGCCGCCGGTCGACGCCGTCCACACGCCCGAGAGCTGCCAATCGTTGAGCACGAGCGACACCGCTTTGAGCGCTCTCGAATTGCTCGAGAGATCCGGAAGATCCCACACGAAGTGGCCCTTCAGAATGTGCTTGTTCGGGATGACCGCCGCCAGCATGTCGTTGGCTTTCTGCTGGTCGTCTCTGAACGAGAACGATCCGTCGGCGTTGTGCTGTATCCGCGCGGCCGCGCTCGCGTGATCGTAGAGCACCCACGTATCGTTGAGGCCGAACGCGAGTCCCTGGCTGAAGCGCCGGTTGAACGAGAGCTGCAGCGAGTGGAACGTGCGCCAGCCGTCGAACGTTCGCTGTCCGATGCTCCCGTATCCGCGATACGTCCGCATGAGATCGGTCGACACGGCCGCGCCGCCAGGCACGGTGCTCACCAGGTTCGGGTTCTGGTTCTGCGGCAGGAACGCCGATCCGAGATCGACCGAGTTGATGTTGATCGTCCGCACCGTGTTGTAGCTGTGCTGGCCGACCCACTCGACGTCGATCGTCGAGGACCATGGCAGGGCCATCTGGATCCCGCCGCTCCACTGCGTCGACGACGGGAGCTTCGCGTCGTGCTCGATCGTGTTCAGCGCCGGCGGTCCTTGCGTCGTCAAGCCGCCCGCTCCGAGGCTTTGCAGCTGACCGTACCGGACGGTGACGAGCCGCGACGCCGGCGGGTTGCCTGCCATGAAGATCACCGAGTTGCCGAACGGGCGATCGTAGAAGAGGCCCACGCCGCCGCGCAGCACCATGCTCTGCTTGCCGGATAGGTCGTAGGCCATGCCGAAGCGCGGCGCGAGCGCGAGCGCGGGGAACGTGTAGGTCGTCTCGGCGATCCCATCACCTCCAGCGAAGAGGCCATTCGTCGGATTGCCCGACCCAGGCACGAGCGTGCCAATCGCCAGCGAGGAGTTGGGACCGAGCAGCTGGTTGGTCAGCGGGTTGAGCGCCTGCTGGCTCGCCGCGGGACACGCCGTCCCTGGCGTCACGGTCACGGCACAGCCCGGGCGATAGAGCACCGGCGCATTCGACAACGACCACCGATCGAGGATGAAGTTCGTGCCTTGTCCGAGCCGATCGTACTGCGGCGTCGCGTGCACGAATCGCATGCCGTAGTCGAGCGTCAGCCGCGTGTTGACCTTCCAGTTGTCCTGGATGTACGCCTCGACGTTGTCGTAGACGTAGTTGCCCTCGACGTACTTGGACGCTTGCTGGTACGAGCTGAACGATCCGATCGCCGCGTTCGCGAATCCGTACGACGTGTCGAACGCGTTCGTGCCGACCGTGTCCTGCGCGAAGTTCAGCGTGCCGAACGATTGATCGCCAGTCGCCTGCTCCGCCTTGTAGCTGTGCGTGTTGAAGAAGCCGGTCTTGATCACGTGCCGTCCCATCACCTTCGTCAGGCTGATCGAGACGTCCTGCGTCGCGTTGACGTTGAAGTAGGACGGGAACGGAATGTTGGGCGGTGCGTTGCCGATGCGCGATCCCCACGCGAAGTTCGGCGGCTTGACGAAGTCGCCGTTCACCCACGCCGGCGACTGCGGGTTCATCTTGTTCAGCGCCTGAGCCGCGTAGTAGTCAGGGTTGATCTGATTCGCGGTCGGGAAG
>DATBJJ010000170.1:0-15858 GCA_036556425.1 Vicinamibacterales bacterium | reverse complement strand
CGATCTGCCGACAGCGGTCCGCTCCGGAGGACCTCGCGCAACGTCGCTCCCTCGAGCAGTTCGAAGACGAGAAACGGCGCCCCATGATGCGTCCCGACGTCGAAGACCGCCAGGATGTTCGGATGGTTCAGCGCGGCGGCCGCGCGTGCTTCGCGCTCGAAGCGCGCGACACGGTCTGCGTCCGGATACTCGTCGCGCAGCACTTTGATGGCGACGTCGCGATCGAGCCTCGTATCGCGCGCGCGATACACGTCGCCCATTCCGCCGGCGCCGAGCAGCGACGTGATCAGATACGGCCCGACCTGCTGCCCGACGAGCGGCGCATGCGCAATCGCGGCGGCGCCGTCTTGCGGCCGCGTGTCGCGTTCGAGAAAGCGCTCCGCGTCGCCGGAAACGGCGAGCAGGTCCTCGACGTCTTTTCTCAGTCGAGCGTCGCCGCCGCACGCGCGCTCCAGGAACGCGGCGCGATCCCCGTCAGCCACACCCAGGGCCTCGTGATAGATCGCCTCGAGCCGGCGCCACCGTTCCCGCGAGACGGCTTCAGTCATGACGGAGTTGCCGATACAGCCAGGTCTTCGCGAACTTCCAATCGCGGTTGACGGTGTCGCTGGAGACGCCGAGCACCGCCGCCGTCTCGTCGACGCTCAGCCCCGCGAAGAATCGCAGCTCCACCACGCGGCACTTGCGCGCATCGACCTGCTCGAGCCTCTGCAAGGCTTCATCGAGCTCGATGATGTCGGCGTCGGGCGGCGCGGAGGGCAGCAGCGCCTCGTCGATCGCAACGCGCAGCGCGCCGCCGCCTCGCTTGGCAAACCGCCGCGCGCGGGCGGCGTCGATCAGAATCTGCCGCATGATGCGACCGCACATCGCGAGGAAATGCACGCGGCCCTGCCACTGCATCCGGTTGATTCGCACCAGCCGCACGTAGGCTTCGTGGACCAAGGCCGTCGGCTGCAGCGTGGCGCCGGCGCGATCGCGTCGCAGCTGGTTCCGGGCGGCACGCCGGAGCTCTGGATAGACCAGCGGGAAGAGACGCTCGAGCGCGCTCTCGTCCCCCGCGCTCCACGCGAGCAGCAGATCCGTCACGTTCGAAGATCGCGCGCGCTCCATACCGCGGCCGCTGGAAATGAGGACGGCAATTCTAACCCACCCTCCGTGCGGCTTTTCGTGCCGAGTTCTCGCTTTGTGACATCAAAGGAGGGTTCTTATGTCAACGAGAACCACGCTTGCGGTGTGTGCGATTGCCGTGTGCTTCGCGGGAAGCACAGGCACGGGCTCCTCACCGAATCGATCCTCTCCCGGCTCAGTTGGGGACGGGGCCGTCGTGCGGCTCTGGAACCAGATCGCGACGGACGCGATCGTCGTGACGGGCGGGAATGCTCCCGCCTCGAGCGGCGTGATGATGGCCATGGTACAGCTCGCGATGTACGACGCCGCTGTCGCCATCGCCGGCGGGTACCGGCCCTACGCTGCGCGCATCGACGCGCCTCGTGATGCCTCGATCGCTGCGGCCGTCGCACAGAGCGCACACGACATCCTCGTCGACCTGCTGCCCGCGCAAGCGGTCGCTCTGGACGCTCGGCTCGCCGATACGCTCGCGGCGATGGCGGACGGCAGCGCCAAGTCGAACGGCATCTGGGTCGGCCAGCAAGCAGCCGCGGGCATCCTCGTGAGCCGATCGGACGACGGCCGGTTTGCGAGTGTGCCGTACGTGTTTCTTCCCGCCGGCCCTGGCGTCTATCAACCCACGCCGCCGGCGTTCTCGACCACCCCGCTCGTGCCGTGGGTCGCGCGAACCCGGCCGTTCACGATGATCGGTCCTTCGCAATTCCGGCCCGATGCGCCGCCGCCGCTGCACTCGAGGAAGTGGGCGAGGGCCTTCAATCTGACGCAGGCGTACGGCGCTGTCGACAGCAGCGTGCGAACCCCCGAACAAAGCATCATCGCGATCTTCTGGACCGAGCACACCGTGCAGCAATGGAACCGAAACATCCGAGCACACGCCGAGCGTCTCGGTCTCGACGACGTCGATACGGCGCGCTTGCTGGCCGTCACCAACACGGCGATGGCCGATGCGTGGATCGGCTGCTGGGACGCGAAGTATCACTACAGCTTCTGGCGTCCGGTCACCGCGATCCAGCAAGGGGAGTCGGATGGAAACCCGGACACCGTGGGCGATCCGAGCTGGCTGCCGTTCCGGACGACACCCAACCATCCGGAGTACCCGGGCGCGCATGGCTGCGTCTCGACGGCCGCCTCGCATGCGCTGAAGCGGTTCTTCGGGAGCGATGGCACGTACTTTCCGATGGACGCCGTCGTTGGCGGCGTCACGTACACGCACGTGTTCACGCGATACACCGACGCCGGCGCGCAGGCGAGAGCGGCGCGCATCTTCGGCGGGATGCACTACTCGTTCTCCAACGACGAAGGCGCGCGGCTCGGCCGGAGCGTCGTGCAGTGGATATTCGAGAACGGGTTCTTCCGGCCGTGCGGCAGTCGCTTCAGCGACGCGGCAGCGGCCACGCGGCGCAATGCCTGCCGCTAGCAGCGCTCACTTCATCAGCTCGGCCAGCTTGGCCTGCACGGCCTCGCCCCAGATGTCGTACCCCCTTGCCATCGGGTGAAGGTTGTCCGTTCTGAACGCGCCCGGAAGGAAATAGCCTTTCTCGTCGAGGAATTTCGCTCCGATGTCCATGAAGAACACGCGGCGCTGATCGTCGAGCCTGGCGATGATCTTGTTGATTTCGGCGATCTTCTCGCGCACGGGATCGCCAGGCACGCTGCGCGGGAAGATCCCGAGCAAAAGGATCTTCGCGTCGGGAAAGTCGCGGCGCAACTCCAGCACGATCGCGCCAATGCCTTCGGCGACTTCGGCCGCCGTGTTTCCGCCGTTGTTCGTTCCGATCATCAGCATGACGGCCTTCGGCTGAAACCCCTGGCCTTCGCCGTTGCGCAATCCCCACAGCACGCCCTGCGTCGTGTCGCCCGCAACCGCGAAGTTCGCCGTGCGCATGCCGCCGAAATACTTGTCGAACATCTGCTTGTTCTCGTCGCCCTGCACCCACCAGTCGGTGATCGAGTCGCCGTGCAGGAGCAGATCGATGTTCCCGGCTTTCGCAGTCTCCACGAAGCCCTCGTGCCTCGGCCCCATGCGCTGCGCCGTCTGCGTGTACGTGGCGGCCACGTTGAGGCGCGGCGGCTGCAGCATCAACAGCGATTCGTATTTCTTGAGCGTCGGACTCGCCGCCGATTTGTCCGCGGCGACGAACGCGCGCACGGCGTCGTTGATCTGCGCCAACTCCGCGGCGTTCGGCCGAAGCATCGCGACCTCCGGCGGCACCGGCGCGGGCGGACCGATTTGGACCGGCGCAAATCCACGTCCGCGCTGGCCGGCGGGAGCCGCCGGCGGCTGTGCCGCCGACGCGGCGCCCGTCCCTTGAGTCGGCGGCGGCCCGGTCTGCGTCGTTTGCGTCAACACATCGGCAGCGCCGGCGGCGGCCACGAACGCCGCGATCAGGACGACACGGAGGAATCTCGATTTGCGCATGGCGTAGTCTCATCCGGAACGCGCGACGGCGCAAGCCGCTTCCCTTGACAGTCGAAAGGAACACCGCATACGCTGCTTTCGTCTATCGAAAGGAACGCTGTGAGCCACGAAAAAGGAGACCTCCTCCAGGGAACGCTCGACATGCTCGTGCTCAAAGCACTGCAGCTCGAGCCCATGCACGGGTGGGGCATCACCGAGCGCATCGAGCAATGGTCGGAAAGCGTGCTGCAGCTTGGGCAGGGCACGCTGTATCCGGCGCTGTACCGTCTCGAGCGCCAAGGCCTGATTCGATCCGAGTGGAAGGTCACCGAGAACAACCGGCGAGCGCGCTATTACTCGCTGACGCGGAGCGGGCGCCGGCAGTTCGGCGACGAGATCGCCCAGTGGCGGCGCGTCTCTCGCGCCGTCAACCTCGTGCTCGAAGCGAGCATCGAATAGCAAAGGCGAATCATGGCCTGGATCAGAGACGCTTGGAAATGGCTTCGTTCCGTCGCTCGCCGCCGAGCGCTCGAGAGCGGCCTCGACGCCGAACTGCAGTTCCATATCGACCGGCAGACCGAGAAGCTCGTGCAATCGGGGATGAGCCCGGACCAGGCCAGGCGCCAGGCGCTGCTGAAGTTCGGCGGCGTTTCCAGCGTCACGGAGAGTACGCGCGACGAGATCCGGCCCGCGCTCGTCGAGGACGCGATCCGCGACATCCAGCACGGCGTCCGCCTGCTCCTTCGAGCGCCGGGGTTCACCGCGGCGGCGCTCATCACGCTCGCTCTGGGCATCGGCGCCACCTCCGCAATCTTCAGCGTCGTCCGCACCGTCATGTGGGCGCCGCTTCCGTACCGCGATCCCGATCGCCTCGTCGCGATCTGGGAAACCAATCGCGGCGGAACGGTCCGCAACGTGATCGCCGCCGCGAACTTCGTCGAGTGGCGCGAGCGCAGCCGCACGCTCGAGCACCTCGGCATGGTGGGAGGGGTGTCGAACGCGATGGTCGTCAACGGCCAGCCCGACCAGGTGTCAGGGATGCTGTTCTCGGCGGCCGTGTTCGATGCGCTCGGCGTTCACCCTGCGCTGGGCCGCGCGTACACGCCCGAGGAAGACACCGGCACCTCCGTGATGGTGCTCAGCCACGAATTCTGGCAGCGGCGACTCGGCGGCCGGCAGGACGTCCTCGCGCTCACGCTCACGATGAACGGCCAGCCTCGCTCCGTGATCGGCGTGATGCCTCCCGGCTTCACGGTCGTCGGTCAGCAAGCCGATTTCCTGATTCCGTACGGGCAGACGACGGAGCAGCTTCGCGCCGTGCAAGGGCGCGGCAACTCGTACGCGCTGGCGCGGCTGCGCGACGGCGTTTCGTTCGCGCAGGCGGCGGACGAGATGCGAAGGATCTATTCCGATCTCGAGAAGGAGAATCCACAGCGCAATGCGCGGCGCACGGTGATGGTTCTCAGACCGCAGGAGCAGATGGTTGGCGATCTCCGGCCGGCCGTGACGGCCATGATCGGCGCGGTGATGCTCGTGCTCCTGGTCGCCTGCGTCAACGTCGCGAACCTGTTGCTCGCGCGGAGCGCGACCCGCGAGCGTGAAGTGGGGATGCGAACGGCGCTCGGCGCGCGCCGGACGCGCCTCGTGCGTCAGATGCTCACCGAGAGTCTGGTGCTTGCCGCCGCGGGCGGCGTCGTCGGCCTCGAGATCGCGGCGCTCTGCCATCGAGGATTGCTCGCGCTCGTCGGCGATCGCATTCCCATCCCGAGGCTCGAGCAGCTCACGCTCGATCTCCCCGTGGTCGCCTTCGCGATGCTGACATCGCTGGCCACGGGAATTCTGTTCGGGATCGTTCCCGCGCTCGTGTCGACGAGCCGCGCGAGCGACGCGCTGCGCGACGGTGGACGGCACGGCGGCGGCCGCCGTCTGCATCGCGTCCTCCGCACGCTCGTTGTCGTCGAAGTGGCGCTCTCGCTCGTCCTGCTCGCGGGTGCGGGCCTGTTGATTCGCAGCTTCGTCAAATTGCAAAGCGTGGACCCTGGGTTCCGCGCCGAGGGCGTGCTCACGGCGTTCGTGCAGCTCCCAGCGACGCGCTATGACACGACGGAAGCCGGCAGCTTGTTCGATGACTCGCTCTCGCGGATTGCCGGGTTGCCTGGCGCGCAACGCGCGGCGGGCGCGTCGTGCCTGCCGGTTCCGTTCGCCTGCATCGGCACGAGCTTCTGGCGCGTCGACAAGCCGAAGCCGCCGGACGGCCAACTCGAGTCGGGGCACATACGTCCCGTCACGCCGGAATTCTTCAAGACCCTGGGCATCCCGCAGGTGGCCGGGCGCGACTTCTCGGCGTCCGACACCGTCGCGTCGATGCCCGTCGCGATCGTGAGCCAGGAGCTCGTGCGGCGGCAGTTCGGCGACGAAAGCCCGCTCGGCCGCCGCCTTCGCATCAACTTCGATCATGCGAACGGAAGAAACGACGTCGAGTGGACCGTCGTGGGCGTCGTCGGCAATATCAGGTCGACGCTCGACGGCCCTGTCCGCCAGACGATCTTCGTTCCAAGGACGCAGCGGCCCGGGCTCGGCATGCAGATCTTCGTCCGCGCCGACGCGGATCCGATGCTGCTCGCGCCGGAGCTGCGAACGATCGTTCGCGCGATGGAGCCGGAAGCGCCGATCGAGATCCGTACGTTGGAGGAGGTCGTCGGCAGCTCGATTGCGCGTCCGCGCGCGATGTCGATCCTGGTCGGCGTGTTCGCGCTCGTCGCGCTTGCGCTCGCGGCGGTCGGCGTCTACGGCGTGATGGCTTATTCGGTGCGCGAGCGAACGCAGGAGATCGGAATCCGCATGGCGCTCGGCGCGAGCTCCTCGTCCGTATTCCGCCTCGTCATCGGACAGGCGCTGCGGCTCGTCGCAATTGGCGTCGCCACCGGCCTCGTCGCAGCGGGCCTCCTCACGCGGCTGCTCGAACGTTTGCTCTTCGACGTCGAGCCGCTCGATCCATGGACGTTCGGCGGCACGGCGCTCGTGCTCCTCGCGGTCGCGGCGATCGCGGCGTACTTGCCCGCGCGGCGCGGCATGCGCATGGCGCCGGTCGACGCCTTGCGAACCAACTGACGGATCATTTTCGATTGAGCCGTAGGACGTCGCCGAATTTCTCGAGGCGTTCCTCGCGCGTCATCGCGAGCGCCCAGTTCCACGCCGATTCGTAGTCGTACAACCCTTTCAGGGTCTTTCCGAACGCGACCTGCGCGTCCGCGAATTCCTTTCCATACAGGTCCACATAGAGATCGTAGAGATACAGGAAGAGGAGCTTGTGCTCGTCCAACTCCATCGGGCGTTTCTTGAGCTGCGCGATCATCCGATGCCCGAGCTCGTGGACGAGCGTTCCTTTCTTCACGTCAGCGGTGTAACTCGCCCGCAGGCGCATCGGACCGTCGCCACGGCCCGAGAAGCTCGTCCCTTCGTAGACCTCCACCTTGACGTTCTTCTCGGGGAACTCGAGCTTCGAGATCTTTTCCATCGCCTGGATCACGCGCGTGCCCTCGGCCGCCCAGATTTGGCGGTACTCGTCGGCGGCCGCATCGAAATCGTGGTTCCCGTTCTGAGAGGAGAACGTGACGGTGACCCGCTTGCTTTGCGCGAGCGGGACGCCTCCCACGAGACCCGCGGCCACTACTATCGAGACGAGTCTTCTCATGTCTCGCTCCATCGATGACGCATATTTTGCGGTGCGCTGGGCGCTTCAGCATCGCACCAACGCGCAAAATCGCAAACACGGGAATGTGAGAACGAATTCATTTTCGTAGGTTCGGGCCCTGCATCGGGCCGCTCTGCGCGAGCGGGTCCCTGGCGCACACGTTGCACACCGAGCGGTCGCCCTGCGACCGGACGCGCCAATGCGACATGATCGGATACAGACAGTCCGCCTTTACCTGGTGGGCGCGGCGCTCATCGCCTTCGGTTGGTCGTGCGGCGGCGGATCGACACCCGGGGGTCCCTCGCCGCAGCCTGGACCGTCGACGAATCCCGCGCCGACGTTGTCCGCCATTGCACCGGCGTTGGGGGCGACGACCGGCGGACTCGGCGTGACGATCACGGGGTCGGGCTTCGCCGCCGGCGCGGCGGTCTCGATAGGCGGCGCCCCCGCCACGAACATCGCAATCGCGAGCGCGACGTCGATCACCGCAACGACGCCCGCCCATGCCGCCGGCACGGTCGACATCGTCGTGACGAATCCGGACGGGCAGAGCGGCCGGCTCTCGAACGGATTCAACTACGAAGTCCCCGTGAGCGCGCCTCCGGCAATCGCAAGCGCGGGACCGGACTCGGGACCGCTTGGCGGAGGCACGAGCGTCACGATCAACGGCTCGGGATTCGCGCAGGGCGCTGCCGTATCGTTCGGCGCTGCGCCCGCGACGACCGTCAACGTCGCGAACGCGAACTCCATCACGGCGATGACGCCGGCCGGCAGCGCGGGCAGTGTGGATCTCGTCGTCACGAATCCTGATGGGCAGAGCGGAAGGCTCGCGCGCGGCTTCACGTATGTCGCGTCCGCGCCGCCGCCGCCTCCGCCGCCCGCGCCCGTTGCGCCAACGCTGACCGCGATCGCGCCGGCGTCCGGATCAACGGCCGGCGGCACGGCGGTCACGCTGACGGGCACCGGATTCGCGGCGGGCGCCACGGTCACTATCGGCGCCGCCGCGGCGTCGAGCGTCGTCGTGGCAAGCGCGTCGTCCATCACAGCGGCGACGCCCGCTGGCGCGGCCGGCGCGGCGGACGTCGTGGTCACGAACACGAACGGCTTGAGCGCGCGCCTCAACGGCGCGTTCACCTATACGGCACCCGCGCCGCCGCCCTCGCAGGTTGTCGTCGTCACGATCACGAGCGCCGGCGTCAGCCCATCGACGATTACGATCGCGCCTGGCACCCGCGTCCGATTCGTGAACAACGATGCGTTCCCGCACGACGTGACATCGGATCCACATCCGACGCACACGACCTGCCCGCAGATCAATCAGGTCGGTCTCCTGCTCGGTGGACAGTCGCGCGAGACGGCCGTATTCACCGCCGTCGCGACGTGCGGGTATCACGATCACAACGATCCCGACGATGCGAAGTGGACCGGAACCATTCTGGTGAGGTAATCGGCGTCGCCTCGATCACTTCAAGTCGAGGGCGACGAGCGTACGCTGATCGCGCAAATACAGGGTCGTGCCCACCAACGTCGGCGGAGTCCAGGCAAGACGCTGCATGATCTGGACCTTCGCGATCACGCGCATGCCTTGCGGCGACACGCGCACCAGGGCGAGCTGACCATCTTCGTCCAGGACAATCAGCTTGTTGTCGGCGTACACGAACGTCGTCTTCGGAAAGCTCCGATCCTGCCACGCCACGCTGCCCGTCTTGACGTCCACCGCCGTCAGGGGCGCGACGGCCGCGTTGCCGCTGGAGCCAAGAACCAGGTCACCGACCCGAACCATCGTGCCGTGATGCACGCGCATGCGGTTGCTGGCCCAGAGCTCCCGGACTGTCGTCTTTCCGTTGGCCTGCCGCAGCTGCAGCGCGCGGCTGCCGCAGTCGTACGCCGACGAGATGACGAGGATATTGTCCGCGCCCCAGAGCGCCGGCGTGATGTTGAACCCTCCGCAGGGATGCGCGTGCTGCCAGAGCAGCGCGCCGGTGTTGGGATCGACGCCCGCGAAATGATCGGCGAACGCCATCACGATCTGATCCTGCCCGTCCACGTTGATTGAAATCGGCGACGACGGCGACAGGCGGAACGTCTGCGCTTTCCAAACGACCGCGCCGCTCTGTTGATCGAAGGCCATCAACGATTGGCCTTTGCCGCCGACCGTGAGGATCACGAGGTTCTTGTACGCGATCGGGCTGCACACGTAGCCGCGCTCCGACCGCGTCCCGCCGTACTCGGTCCAGAGATCGTGCGACCAGACGGCGCGGCCCGTCTGTTTGTCGAGCGCTTGGAGCTTGCCGACGAGGCCTACGGTGATGAGCAGATTGCCGGCGACGAGCGGAGTCGAGTGCGGGCCTCGCACGTCGAACGTCTCGACTTGCAGCGTCAGGCCCGCCGTTGGCGCGGGGTTGCTCTTCTCCCAGATCGTTTTTCCGCTCGCGCGGTCGAGCGCGACGACGAATTCCTGCTCGCCTCTGCCATACATCGTGTAGAGCCGATCGCCGTCCGCGACGATCGACGAGTGCCCGTCACCCAACTCGCGGCTCCACAATCGCCTCGGACCACTCGATGGCCAGGTCTCGGCAAGTCCCGTTGCGTCGACGACGAAGTTGCGCCGCGGACCGCCCCATTGCGGCCAGTCTTGCGAAAAGAGACCGGCGCTCGACAGCAAGCAGCAACCGGCAATCGCGGCGAGGCGGCTCATGAGGGCTACTCGGTTCTCATCGTCCTTGCCGCATCGACCAGCGCAGCCTGCCGCGCCGGCACGAGCGACGCGGCCAGCACGACCAGAATCAACGCGCCGAGAACCGAGATCACCGTCACGGGATCGAACGGCGCGACGGTGTAGAGCATCTCGCGCAGGCGCGACGCGAGCAGCGCCGCCGTCGGAACGCCGACGACCGCGCCGAGGATCGCTACCCGAAACCCGTCGCCAAGCGCGAGCCACAGGACGTGGCGCTGCGAGGCGCCGAGCGCCATGCGAATGCCGAACTCGCGGCGGCGGGCTTCCGTCGCGTACGCACTCACTCCGTACACGCCGATCGCGGAGACAGCGAGCGCGACAATCGCGAACACCACGAGCAATTGCATCTGCACCCTGCGCTCCGCGATTGGCGGCGTCGATCGCCGCAGATCGTCGAGCGTTCTCAGGCCGACGATGGCGAGCGTTGGATCGAGACGCTTCATCGCCTGCCGGACGGCGGCAAAGAGGGCAGTCGGATCGCCCTCGGCTCGGAGCGCGACAGGACTCGTGCCGGGCCACCGATCCTGGCGCTGAGACGTGTAGAGCGATGGAACCGGCGCGTCGACCGGGCCCGAACGAACATCGCCAACGATACCGACGATCGTCGACCATGGTCTGATGGGCTCGCTTCTGACGCGCGCGCCGATAGGATCGCCATCGGGCCATAACTGCTTCGCGAGCGTGACGCTGACGACGGCGACGGGCGGTGCGCCGGAACGGTCCGTGGCAGCGAACCTCCGGCCGCGCACCAGCGGAATGCCCAGCGCATCGAAGTAGTCGTCGGACGCCGTCGTATAGCGCACCTCGGGCAGCCGTTGGCGGTCGACGAGCCGGCCTTCGATCTCGAGGCCCGTGAGAGTGCTCTGACCCATCATCGGAATGTTTCCGCCGCCGACGGACACGACGCCCGGCACCGAGCGCAGCTGCTCGTACATCGACGCATGAAACGCATCCTGCGCCTCGGCCGACGTCGATCGCGTGAAGAACGGCCGGAACGTCAGCACGTGTTCCGGTGCGTATCCGACGTCGAGACTGGACAAGCGGTGGAGCGTGCGAATCAAGAGCCCCGCGCCCATCAACAGCACGATCGACACGGCCACTTGCGTGGCCACGAGGCCGAGACGCATGCGGCGGGCGGCGCGTGAGGCGGAGGTGCGGCCATCGCCGCGCCGAAGGCCGGTCGCGGTCTCGCGCGTCGCCGCGAGAGCGGGCACGAGCGAGGCGATCAGCGCCACCGCAATCGCCGTCGCGATCGCGAAGAGCAGCACGCGCGGCTCGAGCGTGAAGACCGTGCCGGCCGGGAGCGCCGGGGCCACGATCTGCCGGAGCGCGGCAATCCCGCGATCGGCAACGGCGATGCCCACGGCAGCGCCGACGATCGCGAGCATCACACCTTCGGCCAGGAACTGCCTGAGCAATCGCCGGCGGCCGGCGCCGAGCGCGACGCGCACCCACAGCTCGTGGCGGCGCGCCATCGCGCGCGACAGTAAAATGCCGGCGACGTTCGCGCACGCGATCAACAGCACGAAGAGCGACGCCCCCATGAGAATGAGGAGCCGCGGCCGCGCATCGCCGGCGACGGCCGTGCGAATCGGTACGAGACGCGTGCCGATGCCGCCGAACCATCGCGGAAACTCCGTCTGCAGCGCGCCCATCACGCGATCGACGTCCGCCTGTGCCGTATGCACGGATACACCAGGCTTCAACCGCGCGAAGAGCCGCTGAACGCGGACTTGCGCGCTGTTCGGATTGCGGAGGATCGACGTGATGTTGCGCGACGCGATCAACTCCGCCGCCTCGTAGGTCGGCACGCGGAAGTCGGGCGGCATGACGCCGATCACCTCGAGCCGCTCGGTTCGGGCGATCTCGATCGAGCGGCCGACGATGTTCGGATCGGCGCCGAAGCGGCGGCGCCATAGCCCGTCGAGGAGCACGACCACCGGGCTGCCTTCCTCGCTGTCGGCGAACGTCCGCCCGATCGCGGCGCGCGCCTGCAATGCGTCGAACGCGCCGGTCGTGAACCCGGAGGTCATCACCTGCTCGGGATCGCCCTCCATCAGGATCGCGTTGCCCATGTCGACCCCGCCGATCACGACGAACGAGGTCGTGCGCTCGCGAAGCGCCTCGATCGCGACCGCGCTGTATCGAGCGGCGGGCCGGAGCACACCGTTTTCCACGGGCTGGAAATGCACGAACGTGGATTCGTCGCCGTAGGGCAGCGGCCGGATGAGCATGGCGTGCACCACGCTGAACACCGCGGTGGCCGCGCCGATGCCCAACGCGAACGTCGACAGGATGACCGCCGTCACCGCCGGCGTCCGCGCCAACGTCCGCGCGGCAATGCGCAGATCCGACGCCAGCTCCCCGATCCAGAGGAAGACGCGCACGCGGCGATCCGCCGCGGCATCTTCGCCGTCCGCATAGCGCGCGGCGGCGGCTACATCGCCGAACTCTTCGAGCGCGCGGCGGCGCGCCTCGTCCGGATCGACACCTCCCTCGACGAGGGCGCTGACGCGCTCATCGATCCACGCATCGAGCTCGGCGCGATTGTCGGCCCCGATCTCCTCACGCGTCCGGGTCGTGAAGAAGGACTCACGCATCGCCTTCCCTCACGGCGAGCACGCGGGCGACGGCAGCGGCGTAGCGCTTCCAGCCGTCCGCTTCGTCGGCGAGCTGCGCGCGGCCCGCGGGCGTCAACCCGTAGATCCGTACCCGGCGATTGGTCTCGGACGTGCCCCAGCGCGATCGAATGAGCCCCTTGCGCTCGAGGCGGTGGAGGCCTTGGTACAGCGCGGCGCCTTCGACGACGAGCTCGCCGCGGCTTCGATCGGCGACGAACTGCGCGATGGCATACCCGTGCATGGGTTTCCAGGCGAGGGTCTTCAGAATGAGCACGTCGACCGTGCCCTGGAGACGCTCGGAGGAACTCGCCATGCGTCAATGCCTCACGTGTTGATAGCTCACCAGATGATATATTGACGCACGCGCGCCGGCAAGTTCGAATCTACCCCGTGCGCCGCCCGATCCGACACCTGCGCTGGTACGTCGGGGGACTGCTGTTCCTCTCGACCGTCATCAACTACATCGATCGACAGACGCTGAGCGTGCTCGCGCCGTACCTCAAGACCGAGTACGAGTGGACGAACACCGACTTCGCCTACGTCTTGATCGGCTTTCGCGTCGCCTATGCGGTGGGACAGACGATTGCCGGCCGCGTCATCGATCGGCTCGGCACGCGCGCGGGGTTGAGCCTGTCGGTCGCGTGGTACTCCATCGCGGCGATGGCGACCTCGCTCGCGACGGGCCTGCGCAGCTTCACGGCGTTCCGCTTCGCGCTGGGGCTCGGCGAGGCCGGCAACTGGCCGGGCGCCACCAAGGCGGTCGCCGAATGGTTCCCGCGGCGAGAGACCGGGTGGGCCGTCGCGCTGTTCGACAGCGGATCGTCGATCGGCGGAGCGCTTGCGCCGTTTATCGTCCTGTCCATCTATCACGCATTCGGAAGCTGGCGGCCCGCGTTCGTCCTGACCGGCATGCTCGGTTTCGTGTGGCTGATTGCGTTCCGCGCGCTGTATCGAAGCCCCGAAGAGCATCCGCGAATCTCCGCGGAGGAGCGTGAGCTCATTCTCGCGAGCCGGGCGCCGACGAAGGACGCCACCGGCGCGGCCGGGCGAGCGATCCCGTATCGAACGCTGCTCCGGCTTCCGCAGACGTGGGGCTACATCGTGTCGAAGACCTTCACGGACCCGGTGTGGTTCTTCATCACCGACTGGTTCGCGATCTACCTTGTCGCGAAAGGCTTCAAGCTCGAGGAGAGCCTACTCGGGTTCTGGGTCCCGTTCCTCGCGGCCGATCTCGGCAACTTCTTCGGCGGGGGCGTGTCGAGCTACCTGATCGGACGAGGCTGGCGCGTCGGCGACGCGCGCAAGGCCATCGCCGTCGTCGGCACGCTCGGCATGATGTGTCTGATCCCGACCGTGTGGAGCAGCTCGTTCGGCGTGATCGTCGCCTGCTTCGCGGTTGCCACGTTCGCGTATGCCGCGTTCTCGACGATCATCCTCAATCTGCCCGCCGACATTTTCCCGGCGCCGTCGGTCGCCTCCGTCAGCGGCATGGGTGGCACCGGCGCGGGCCTCGGCACGATTGGCGCGATTTACCTCACCGGATGGGTCGCGGATCGCTACTCGTTCGAGCCCATCCTTCTCGGGGCCAGCCTCGTGCCGCTCGTCGCGCTCGCAGCAGTGCTGCTCCTGGTGCGCAACACGGACGCAACCCGCGCGGGCGTTGTCCAAGAGATCTGATCTATGCGGCGCGAAGCGCCGCCAGCGGGCGTCCGATCGTTCGCCTCATTCTACGCGGCAATCCGCACAAATGTTCTTGCACCGAACGTCCATCCGTGGTGGGATCCGTGCCCTGCTCGCCGATCCTGTTCCGGAGGCGATCTCATGCGAAGCCCTGTCACGATCAGCGTCAACGGCCGCGCGCTCACACGAGACGTCGAGCCGCGGCTCCTCCTCGTCCACTTCCTTCGCGAAGCCGGGTTGACCGGCACGAAGATCGGCTGCGATACGAGCCAATGCGGCGCGTGCACCGTGCTCATGGACGGGATTGCCGTGAAGTCCTGCACCACGCTGGCGATCCAGGCCGACGGCACGAGCGTGACGACCATTGAAGGGCTGGCCGACCACGGACAACTGACGCCGCTGCAGGAAGCGTTCTGGGAAAAGCATGGGTTGCAATGCGGCTTCTGCACGCCTGGGATGGTCTTCGCCGCGCACGAGATTCTCCGAACGAATCCCAATCCGTCGGCCGAGGAGATCCGTCACGGGCTCGAGGGCAACATGTGCCGGTGCACCGGGTACCACAACATCGTCCGCGCCGTTCTGGCGGCAGCCGCCGATCCGCGCAAAGCGGGAATCGGGGGTGGACGATGACCACGATCGCCACGAATCCGGCGCGCGTCTTCGGATCGGGCATTCGCCGCCGCGAGGATCCTCGACTGCTGACGGGCACCGCCCGCTACACGGCTGACTTCACGCTGCCGGGCATGGCGCATGCCGCGATTCTTCGAAGCCCGCACGGGCACGCGCGCATTCGGAAGATCGACACGAGCCGGGCCAAGAGCGCCCCGGGCGTGGTCGCGATCTTCACGGGTGCCGACGCGGACGCCGGGCTCAAGTGCATTCCGTGCGCGTGGCTCCTCCCGAATGCCGGACTCAACGTGGCGCCGTACCGCGCGATGGCGATCGACGTCGTGCGCTACGTCGGCGACGCGGTCGCCGTCGTCGTCGCCGAATCCGACTATCAGGCGTACGACGCGCTCGAGCTGATCGACGTCGACTACGAGCCGCTGCCAGCCGTCACGGATCCGGAGAAAGGCGCCGCGAATGGCGCGCCGCAGCTGCATCAGGAAGCACCCGGCAACATCGCATTTCATTGGACCGTGGCAGGCGGCGACGTCGACGCCGCGTTCAAGTCCGCCGATGTCGTGGTGCGCGATCGGATCGTTCAACAACGACTGATCCCCAACGCGATGGAACCGCGCGGCGCCGTCGCGCAATTCACGCCGTCGACCGGCGAGCTGACGTTGTGGAACACGACGCAGAACCCGCACATCGTGCGGTTCCTCATGTCGCTCGTCAGCGGCGTGCCCGAGGATCGCCTGCGCGTCATCGCGCCCGAAGTGGGAGGGGGCTTCGGGAGCAAGATCCCGATGGTCCAGGGCGACCTGATCGCGGTGTTCTGCGCGATGAAGCTCGGACGTCCCGTGAAGTGGATCGAAACGCGCACCGAGAACCTCACGTCGACCGGCTTCGCGCGCGACTACCACATGGATGTCGAGCTCGGCGCCGAAGCTGATGGGCGTCTGACGGCGCTCCGCGTCTCGACGGTCGCCGATCATGG
>DATBJJ010000169.1:0-95463 GCA_036556425.1 Vicinamibacterales bacterium | reverse complement strand
CCTTGGCACTCTGGCACCTTGGCACTCTGGCACCTTGGCACCCTGGCACCCTGGACCTCGGCACCCTGCACCCCGGCACCCTGGCACCCTTGCACCTTGGCACCATGAATTTCTGACAGACTTGCACGATCGGGCACAGTTCTGACGACCGCAGATCCCGTGAGTCTGCGCGTTTTCGGCCCAATTTCAACGGGAAACCGCCCACCCCATCGGGTACGCACCCTGCAGAGCCCGGGCAGCCGTCGTGTGGGCGGCGGTCATCCCGAGGTCGATTTCATGCGTCAATTCCGTAATTCGCGCGAGCGTCTGCGCGTACGGGCGGCCTGGCTGCTCGGCGCGGCTGCCGCGTCGATCCTCACCGGCGGCGCCCTCGCGCCGACGATCTCCGCGCAGTCGAACGGTACGCCGCAGTTCCTGACGTGGCAACTGAACGTGCAGAGCGAGGACGCACAGAACCGCGAGCCCGTCGTCACGCGCCGTCGGATTGCGCCGCGCGCCGCGTTGCGGCGATCGCTGCTGCGCGACGCGGCAGCTGAGGCGGAGGCCGCGGCGACGCCGATCGACGTGAGCGACGCCGTGACGCTGCTGCAGTCGTACACCGGCGCGAATCTCGGAGACACGGGCGCGCTCCCGCCGGATCCGAGCGGCGGGGCAGGCCCGACGCAGTTCATCATCGCCGCGACCGGCAGAATCCGAACCATCTCCAAGGCGACCGGCGCGCCCGACGGCGTGTTGAACACGACGACGGATGCGTTCTTCACGTCCGTTCGCAACGGCGCGTCGACGTTCGCGCCGAAGGTGAAGTACGACCGCCTCGCGGGGCGGTGGTTCATCATCGCGGGCACCGACGCGGCGATCGGCCGAATCGTGATCGCGTCGAGCAACGCGTCGACGATCACCGCCTCGACGGTGTGGAGCTTCTTCGCCTTCGACAACAGCTATCCGGCCGCCACTTGCGCCGTCGATTCACCGACGCTGGCCATCGACAACGCGGCGCTGTACATCGGCGTCGTGCAGTTCTGCGACGGCGGCGTGAATTACGCGGGAACGACCGGCTACGTCGTGCGCAAGACCTCGGTCATCAACAGCGCGACGATCGCGCTGACCGCGTTTCACGGGTTGACCGGAAACGCCGCCGGCCAGGGGCTGTTCGCGCCGCATGGCGTCGACAACGACGATCCGGGGTCGGGCACGGGGTATTTCATCGGCGTCGACAACGCGTCGTTCGGCACGCTGATGCTGCGGCGCGTGGCGAATCCCGGCACGACGCCGACGATCTCCGGCAACATCGCGATCGCGGTGGCGCCGACGGCGCTGCCGATCACCGTGCGGCATCTCGGCAACACGGGCGGAACGAACGGGTTCCTCGACGGGGGCGACGATCGGCTCACGTCCGCGACGCTTCGCGGCGGCACGATCTGGACGTCGCAGACGATCGGCGTGTTGGACAACGGACAGGCGAGCGCGTCCGCGAACCGCAACGGCGTGCGGTGGTATCAAATCGGCTCGCCGTCCGCGACACCCACCGTGCTCCAATCGGGGACGCTCTTCACGTCCGGCGCGCCAGGCAGCTTCAACGAACAGCACTACTGGGTGCCGTCGATCGACGCGTCGACGCGCGGCCGCACGGTCGTTGGATTCAGCACCGCGGGCACGTCGCAATACGCCAACGCCGGCGTCGCCGAACGCTTCGACGGCGATGCAGTGAACACGCTTCGAGCGCCGCAGTTGATCACTGCCGCCAACGACGCCTACAACCCGCCGGGCGATCCCGGATCCGCATCGCGCGGCAGACGGTGGGGCGGCGGGTCGGTCACGGTGATGGATGGATGCGACGGCTCGACGATCTGGACCGTCCAGCAGTTCACGGATGCGGTCAACTCGTACGGTCTTCAGGTCGGACGGACCGTCGGTCCGCCGCCCGCGACGCCGGTGAGCGTCGCCCCGTCGGTCCTCGCGAGCGGCATCGCGTCGGTCGATCTCATCGTGACGGCCTCCTCCAGCGCCGGCAGCGAGTTCTTCGATCCGGGCGCGGGCTGGCTCTGTCATCTCGGCGCGAGCATTCCGGGCGTGACGGTCAACAGCGTCGCGTATCTGAGTCCGACGACGGCGCGCGTCAACGTGTCGACCGTCAATTCGATACCGGGCTTGAAGCCGATCACGATGGTCAATCCGGATGGCCGCACGGCGACCGGCGCGCCGATGCTCCGCGTGCAGCCCGGCCAATACATCACGATCGACCTGCCGCAGCCCGGCGCCGCGCCGCAGCCCGTCGTCGTGCGCGGCTGGGCCGTCGACGGCACCGCGGCGTCGGGGACGGGCGTCGATGCCGTGCACATCTACGCGGGCTCCACGTTCCTTGGCGCGGCGACGTACGGCCTCGCGCGCCCGGACGTCGGCGCCGACCACGGCTCGCGATTCACGAATTCCGGATACTCGTTCACCGCCGCGGGCTCGCTGCCTCCCGGCGCGTACACGATCACCGCGTACGGCCACAGCACGGTGACGGGCAACTTCACGATGGCCACGTCGGTCAACGTGACGCTTGCCGCGCCCGCGCCGCCGATCGGCGCCGTCGACACGCCGGCAAATGGCGTGACCGCGAGGGGAGAGATCGCCGTCACCGGTTGGGCGCTCGACGACAGCGCCATTGCATCGGTCGACGTCTATCGATCGCCGGTTGGCGCGGAGAATCCCAACGTCCTCGTGTTCATCGGCCGCGCGGTGTTCATTCGCGGCGCGCGCCCGGACGTGCAGGCCGCGTACCCCAACATGCCCGACAACGACAACGCGGGCTGGGGCTTCATGGTCCTGACGAACATGCTGCCGGGCCAAGGCAACGGCACGTTCGATCTGCACGCGATCGCCACCGATCAGAGCGGGCTCACGACGCTGCTCGGGACGCGCCGCATCGTCGCCGCGAACGCAGGCTCGACGCGTCCATTCGGCACGATCGATACGCCGGCGCAAGGCGCGACGGTTTCCGGAACGATCATCAACTTCGGATGGGCGCTCGCGCCGACGCCGCGCCAGATCCCGATCGACGGGACGACGATCGACGTGTACGTCGACGGCGTCTTCCGCGGCCATCCGGTCTACAACAACGTGCGGCCCGACATCGCGACGCTCTTCCCCGGCCTCTACAACACGACCGGCGGACGCGGCGCGATCGGGTACTTCATGCTCGATACGACCACGCTGTCGAACGGGCTGCACACGATTCATTGGGTCATTCGCGACGACATCGGCCAAGCGTCCGGCGTGGGCAGCCGGTTCTTCAGAGTCCAGAACTGATCGCGAAGGAGTGGGTGGTATGGCGATAGACGCGAATTTCGCGGATTACACGGATCACGCGGATCACTCGGATTGCGCGGATCGAACGGATCGGGCGGATCGGCGTAATCCGCGCAATCCGCGTCTGACGCGGCGCGCCCTGCTGGGCCTGGGCGCGTTGGGAGCCGCCGCGCAACAAGTGCACGCGCAAGTACGCGCTCCGCGGCCCTCGCGTCCCGTGACGGTCGACAGCGGCGAGATGCGTCTGCTCCGCAGGGTCACGCACGGCGTGACCGCGAACGACGTCATCTGGATGCGCTCGCTCGGATACCAGGGATATCTCAACTGGCAGCTCAACTACGACGTGCTCGGCGATCCCGACTGCGAGGCGAGGCTCGCGCCGCTGCAGACGATCACGTTCGCGCCGTTCTCGCTCTATCAGGCGGACTCGGCGCAAGTGCAGCGCGAGCTGCAGGAAGCCACGATCATCCGCGAGATCTACTCGAACCGGCAGCTCTTCGAGCGCGTGGTCGAGTTCTGGCGCGATCACTTCAACACCAACATAGGGCAGGTCAGCATTCTGAAAACGCAGGAGGATCGCGACGTCTATCGCCGGCTCGCGATGGCGACCTTCCCGCAGATGCTGAACGCGAGCGCGGCGAGTCCCGCGATGCTCGTGTATCTCAACAACACACAGAGCGATGGGCG
This sequence comes from Vicinamibacterales bacterium, assembly GCA_036556425.1. Classification (GTDB taxonomy): domain Bacteria; phylum Acidobacteriota; class Vicinamibacteria; order Vicinamibacterales; family 2-12-FULL-66-21; genus DATBJJ01. The sequence continues at coordinate 91,482 of DATBJJ010000169.1, read as the reverse complement.
TCCCGGCAGAGTGCCCAACCAAAACTACGCGCGCGAGGTGATGGAGCTCCACACGCTCGGCGTGAACGGCGGCTACACGCAGTTCGACATCGTCGAGGTCGCGCGCTGCTTCACCGGCTGGCGCACGCGCGGCAACACCGGCGATCCGACGGCGGGGCAGTTCTTCTACGACCCGAACCGTCACGACAACGGCAGCAAGCTCGTGCTCGGCGTGCCGATCGCCGCGGGCGGCGGATTCAACGACGGCTTGAACGTGCTGAACATCCTCGCGCGCCATCCGAGCACGGCGCGGTTCGTGTCGCGGAAGCTGATTCGCTGGTTCCTCGACTATGACCCGTCGACGACGCTCGTCGACGACATCGCCGGAGAGTTCATGCGCACCAACGGCGACATCAAGTCGCTGCTGCGCAGGATCCTCTCGTACGAGAACATCATCTGGGCGCCGCCGCTCTTCAAGCGCCCGCTCCACTTCATCGTCTCGGCGCTGCGCGTGATGAACGCGAACGTGACGTCGCTCAACACGATTCGCGGCACGTACATCGGCGGCCTCGGCCACCTGCCGTTCCAGTGGGGTCCGCCCGACGGCTATCCGCACACGTTCGAGTACTGGGGCGGCCTGCCGCTGCCTCGCTGGAACTTCTCGTTCAACCTCGCGAACAACAGCGTCAGCGGCGTGACCGTCGATCTGCCCGGATTGCTGATGGGCGCGACGACGGCCGTGCAGGTCGCCGATCGCATCGACGCGCTGCTGTTCGCGGGTGAGATGCCGGCGGCCGACAAAGCGGCAATCGTGACGTATCTCCGGCCGGATCCGCCGTCGCAGTCGAGGATTCGCGACGCGTTCGGGCTCGCCCTCGCGTCGCCCGGGTTCCAGTGGCACTGATCGCGGTCAGGTGATTCAGGAGCACCTATCATGTCGAGCTACAAGACAGTGCACGACAACAGCTGCGGATGCGACGAGTACCGCGCGCTCTCGCGGCGCGAGTTCGTCGCGCGCACGACCGCGACGGCCGTCGCGCTGAGCGTGCCCGCGTGGCTCCCGCGCGTGACGTACGCGCAGACGGAGAACATGGATCGCGACATTCTCGTCTCGATCTTTCTCCGAGGCGGCGCCGACGGGCTGACGCTCGTGCCGCCGTTCGGCGAAGCGGCGTACTACTCGCTTCGGCCCACGATCGCGATCCCACGACCCGACAGCGGATCGGCGACGCCGGCGGTCAACCTCGACGGCTTCTTCGGGCTGCCGACCGCGATGGCGGCGCTGCTCCCGGCGTTTCAGTCGGGACAGTTGCTGATCATTCACGCCGTGGGCTCGACCGATCCGACGCGCTCGCACTTCGACGCGCAGTTCTTCATGGAGATCGGCAAGCCCGGCGATCGCAACGTCGTGACCGGCTGGCTCGGACGCCATCTCGCGAGCAAGCCGCCGATGCGCGCGGATGCCGCGCTGCGCGGCATCGGGTTCGCGTTCGGGCTCCCGCAGACGCTCGTCGGCGCTCCGGACACGCTGCCGATTCCCGATCCATCGAACTTCGGCCTCGCCGGCAACTCGTCGACGCGCGCGGCGCGCCTCGCGTGGCTCGGCAACTCGTATCTGATCGAGCGCGATCCGCTGCGGACCGCCGCCCTCAACACGCAGCGGACGATCAACACGCTGAGCGCGCTCAACATCGGCGGCTACGTGCCGGCCGGCGGCGCGGTCTATCCCACCAGCAGCTTCGGCAACGCGCTGCGCTCGACGGCGGCGCTGATTCGATCGGACATGGGTATCGAAGCCGTGCAGATCGATCTCGGCGGATGGGATACGCACAGCGCGCAAGGGCCGCTGACGGGCGGCATGTCGCAGCTGATGCAGGGTCTCGCGCTCGGCCTCGCGGCGTTCCATCAGGACATGAACGCGGCGAATCGTATGAGCCGGCTCACGGTCGTCGTGATGTCGGAGTTCGGCCGCGTCGCGCGCGAGAACGCCAGCCAGGGCACCGATCACGGCCACGGCAACGTGATGTTCGTGATGGGCGGCGCCGTGCAGGGCGGCCGCGTGATGCGCAATTGGCCTGGGCTGAACGCGGGACAGCTCTACGAGAATCAGGACCTAGCAGTCACGATCGACTACCGCGACATCCTCGCGGAAATCGTGCAGCGCCGGCTGGCGAACCCGAACCTCAGCGTCGTGTTCCCCGGCTTCACGCCGTTCATGCACGGCGTGTTCGTCTAGTTCGTCGTTCTTAGGTCTTCGGTCTTGGTTCGTCGTCCTTCGTTCCTGGTCTGGCTGCTGACAACAGCATCGTGATCGCCGTGTAGAGGACCACGACGATCACGAGCCAGCGAACGGTCCTGATGTTGAGCGTGGAGAAGAACCGCGCCGCGACGTAGGAGCCGACCACGCCGCCGATCGTGAGGCCTACGGCATTCTGAAAGCTGTACGCCCGCTCGCGAATGAACCGCAGGCTGCCGACCGGCATCAGAAACGCGCACGACCCCATCATGATTGGAAAGGCCGTCCGCTCGCTCATCCCGAGAAGGCCCACCAGAATCATGCACGGTGCATAGAGGCCGATCCCGAGCGTCATCAGCGCGCCCAGCATGAAGTTGCCGCCGATCGCCAACGCGAGCTTCGCGCCGCGGACGCCGATCTCTTCGCTGCCCGGCGGGAACAGGTTCATCTGCCGCATGAACATGAACGTCGCGGCCGCGAGGAGCGCGACGCCCATCCCGATCTGCACTTTTCGCTTCGGCCATCGGGCGACGATGCCGGCGCCGAGCCACGCGCCGAGCACGGCGGCCGCAATCATCGAGAAGAGCGTGAGCACGTCGGCCGGAATGACCGCGGTGAACATGAACGCCTGAACGATCGTTGGAAGGGTGTGCCCGACGTTCAGCGTGCCTGGAATGATGCGATCCGGCACCATGCTGCGCGCCCGGAAGACGGCGGTGGTCGTCGCGAACGATCCGATGCCCAGCGCGTCGAAGAAGTTCGTGACCAAGCCGAGCACGATCTGGAACGGGTTCGGGAAGCGAATGTCCGTCGCCGGATCGCTGCCGCGGCGAATGCCCTTCACCGCGCTGAACCATCCGCCCGCGTACACAACGGTCAAGACGCCGAGGGCTGTCAGCAGCCCGGTGATCGGGTTCATGTCTGGATCATCCTTCGCGTGGAGGGCAACGCGCGCAAGCCTATCCCGCGAGGGCGCTCAGGCGCAATGCCCTCGGCGCTTATGCGTTCATCAGCCCCGATCGGATCCCCGATCCCGGATCCCTGATCCCCGAATCCCCGATCGCGGATCCCGGATCCCGGATCCCGATCTCAAGGATTGATCGTGACCAGGATCACGCGGACGTTGTTGACCTCGCTCGATTCTGCGACAGCGCCGTAGCCGTCGGCGACGATCAAGAGATAGTAGCGGCCCGAGAACCCGGTTGGAATCGGTACGCTCGTCGAGCCGGTGCTCGTGGCGTTCGGCGCGAGCGCCGGCACCGCGCGCTCGGCGGCGAGGAGCGTGTCGTTGCCGTCGAGCGCTCCATTCAGCGAGAGATAGAACCGCGTCGTCGATGCGCCGGCGGGATCGATCCCCGAGTTCTTGGTCGTGTCGGTGACGGTGATCGACGTGCCCGCCGTGAACGCCGCCGGCGCCGTCGCGGAGAAGACGCCAAGATCCGGCCCGACGCTCACCGCGCCATACCGGACGTTGTTGTTCTCGATCGACTCCGCGACTTCTTTCGCATCGTCCGCGTTCGCGATGATGTACCAGACGCCCGGCGCCGTGTTGGACGGAAGCGTGAGCGTCGACGTGCCGAGACTCGTATCGTTCGGCGCGAGCGGTCCGATCGGCCTCGAGACGTTCAGCGGCGTGTCGCCCGCGTCGAGCAGTCCGTTCGCCGAGAGATAGAATGCCGTGTGCGACGAGCCGGCGTCGGCAACGCCGAAGTTCTTCGTCGATTCGGTCACGCTGAAGCTCACGCCGGCGGTGACGCGCGCCGGAAGCGTCAGCGTCGCGACGCGAAGATCGGAGCCAACGCGCGTCGCCACGTATCGGAGGTTGTTCGTCTCGGTCGATTCCGCGACCTGCTGATTGCCGTCGGCGATGGCGAGCAGATAGTAGAGGCCGCCGACCGTATCCGCCGGCGCCGTGAGGCTGACCGTCGCGAACAGCGATTCGCCAGGATCGAGCGATCCGACGACGTGACCCGAGAGCGGGTCGTCATTCGCATCCAGCGTGATGTCGGTCGAGAGATAGAAGCGCGTCGTCGATTCGCCGCTCAACCCGCCGCCGGAATTCGCGACGGTGTACGTCGCGTTGAACGGCATACCGGCGCCGATGTTCGCCGGCGCCGTGAGCGTCGTGATCGCGAGATCCGGGCCGACGCGAATGACGGCGGCTCGCGTGTTGTTCGCCTCGGACGTCTCGACCAACTGCGAAGGACCGTCGGCCTTCGCGATGATCCGATAGGTGCCTGGAACCGTCGTGTCGGGAATAGTCAGCGATGTCGTCGCCAGCTCATTCGCGCCAGCCGCCAGCTCGGACACCGATCGACTGCCGAGCACCGTGTCGGCCGCATCCACGACGTTGTTCAGCGAGAGATAGAACGTTGTCGTCGACGCGCCGGCCGGACCCGCGCCCTGGTTGCGCGTCGTCTCGCTGACCGACACCGTGAGCCCCGATCCGCTGATCGGCGGAACGGTCAGCGTCGAGATCGTCAAATCCGGTGCGGCATCGTCGCTCACGATTGATACGGTGGAGGAGGAGGGCGTGCCCACGAGGTAGCCCGTCCCGGGCGCGACCGTGAGCACGACTGTCTCGTTGACCTCGATGATCTGATCGTCGATCGGTACGACGGGCACGACGACCGACAACGCGTTGGCGGGAATCGTCACGAGCGTCGGGAGCGCCTGATAGTCGGATCCTGCCGTGGCCGTGCCGCCGACGGTCAGATTGACGGCCAGCGCGCTGGTCGTTGCCTCGCTGCGCCGCACCGTGAACGCGCCATTGACGAGGCCCGCCTCGGTTGCCGTCGACGTCGTTGACGAGACGCTGACCGTCATCGGCGCGGGCGGCGCGTTGCAGCCGGCCGGTCCCGCGAAATTGGCGCCGACCTGATTGAAGCCGTTGTCCGCGGTGTCCGTGGCGTTGACGCCCATCCCTCGGGCCGCGAACGATTCCCAGAGCGCGCAATAGTTCTGGCTGTGCGGCGAGCCCGGATTTCGAATCTCGTCGGCGACGAGCATCGCATCGCGCATGTCGAGCATCGTCGGCGACGGCGGCGACAGCTTCAGCGCGTCGACATACAACTGGCTTGCCTCGTTGATGGCCGCCGCTTCGCTTCCGCGCACGAGATCGGTGCGGAACCGCTCGCGAATGTCCCACAGCGTGTTCACCCAAATCTCGCCGTTGTCGTGCTCCTCGCAGAAGACGACCAGCAGGCAGGTCCAATCGGCGTACGTCTTCGCGTTGACGTAACGGATTCCGCCCGGGCGCGCGTACTCGGCCAGCACCGTATCGCCGTTGACCGTGTAGGCGAAGAAGTCGCTTCCGCCCTCGCCTATCGCATCGGCCTCGACGCCGCTGAACGCCGTATTCAGACGATGGCTGACGCCGTGATGGAATTCGTGCAGCACGATGTCCGTGTCGTAATCGCCGTCGATGTCGAGCGACCCGTCGCCGTCGACGTCGTCGGCCCAGCAGCCGAGGCCGTCGAACAGGAACATGCTCATGATCGGGCTCGTGCCTTCGGGCGCGGGCTGGAACGTCGCGTTGTTGCGGCCCGACGCCCGCGCGAGGCCCCTGACCGGATCGCCGCCGGCGCCGCCGCGGCCGAAGTTGTCCACCTGGAAGTTGCCCGCCGCCTCGTCGAAGCCGAGGTCGTAGAAGAAGTCGTGCGCGAAGTTGAGCGCGAAGAAGAGCGATGCCTCCGCCGACGCCGCCGAGTTGAACGGATTGTCGAACGTCCATCGCGTGCCGTCGAACGTGCCGAGCGCGCCCTCTGTCGAGACGTTGCCGCGGAACACGTGCGCGTTGTTGCCCGACAAACGTCCGCCATTGAAGAGCACGGTCTGCGGATCTCTGAACGGCTGCGTCAAATCTCTGAGCTGGTGGTTGAGCGCTGGCGGACACGCGCCGCTGCCGGACGGCATTTGATCCGGGCGGCGCGGATCCAACGCCTGCGTCGCGTCCGATTGAATCACCCGGCCCGATCCTTCCGCGTCGAGCACGCGATTGCGGCGGAGGAGCAGCTCGCCCGAGGCTGCGTCGACCATGACGTCGTAGAACTGGGGCACACCCTCGGGCTCGATCTCGACGTGCCACGCGAGCCGCGCGCCGCCGTCCATGGCGAGCCACTCGAGCGACGCGGTGACGTCGCGCTTGAAGGCGCCTCGCGCGAAGCGCGCCATCCCCGCTCGCGGACCTGTTCCCGTTCTCATCGGAACGAAGGTGAACCCGGGCAGGATGTCGCCGGCCGCGGCCGCCGCGGCGGCCTCCGCCGTAACGCTGCTCGCGCTCGTACGGTCCGCGCCGCGTGCGGCGCTCGACGTCACGCGGACGACAGTGCCGTCCGCTGCGAGGTGGACGGTGATCGATCCGCCGAAGACCGAAAGACCGTCGAAGGTCTGCGCGAACGTCACGTGGCGCAGCCCCGTCGAACGGCTCACATAATCACGCACGGGCGTCAGAGATTCGAGGTCCTCGTCGTCCAGCCCAAGTCGATCGGCGGACTGAGCGAGCGTCGCGCGGATCGCGTCGGCGGACGCGGATTGCGGGATGGACCATCCCGGCGAATCGAGGACGCGGATCGCACCGGTGAACGGATGCAGCCGCGTGACGTCGCGCCGCTCTACCGCGCGGCGTCGGCCGCGAGCGGCGAGCTCGGCGAGCGCGCGCGCCGATCCACGCGCCGGTGCGCGCTCGGACCGCACGTCGAAATCCGGCTTGATGGACGACTCCGGTCCTTGTTGGCGCGCGCCAACGAGTCCGGACAAACCGACGAGGGTGACCACAAGGGCCGTGAGGCCAATGCGCATCCGCGACGCCATGGCGAGCTCCTTGATGACGCGATGAGAACGCCCGAACCGGGATCCGAAGGGGGACTACTGTAGCGTAGAACTCAACCGTTTCTGCGAGTTTTGCGCCAGTGCGGGCGGCGCACAGAAACAGGGCGTTTGCGGCCGATTACGAGATCGTCGTCACCATTCCGTAAGGCCGATCCCACAGTCCGTCACAGTCATCTACCGCAACCTCGATGTGTAAGGTAGAGTGCTTTCTATGCTGAACCAGCCATTCCGCCGTTCGATCGCGGGCGCCGCCGTTCTCGTCGCAGCGGGCCTTGCCGCACACCCGATGGTCTCGGCGCGACAGTCTCAGGCATCGCCGGCCTCGCAAGCGGCCGAGGCGTTCGCGGCCGACGCGATCATCCCGATGGATCCGGCGGTGACGACCGCGACGCTGCCCAACGGCCTCAAGTATTACGTTCGCAAGAACGGCCGTCCCGAGAAGCGCGTGATGCTGCAGCTCGCGGTGAAGGCGGGATCGGTCGACGAGACGGACAAGCAGCAGGGGCTGGCGCATTTCCTCGAGCACATGGGCTTCAACGGGAGCAAGCGATTCAAGCCGGGCGAGCTCATCGCGACGTTCGAGTCGACGGGCGCGCGGCTCGGGCCGCACGTCAACGCGCAAACCGGATTCGACGAGACGATCTACATGTTCCAGCTTCCGACCGATCGTCCCGAGATCGTGGAGAAGGGCATGCAGGCGCTCGCGGACTTCGCGGGCGGCATGACGCTCGATCCGAAAGAGATCGACAAAGAGCGCGGCGTCGTGATCGAGGAATGGCGCGGGGGACTGGGGGCGGGATCGCGGCTCCGCGATCAGCAGATTCCGGTCCTCTTCCATCAATCGAAGTACGCCGAGCGCCTTCCAATCGGGAAGCCGGAGATCTTGAAGGCGTTTCCGCCCGACGAGCTCCGCGCGTTCTACACGAAGTGGTACCGGCCCGATCGCATGGCCGTCGTCGCGGTCGGCGACATGGAGCCCGCGGCGCTCGAGGCGCTCATCAAGAAGGAGTTCGGCCCGCTCGCGAAACCATCGGCGGCGGCGCCGGAGCGCAACTATCCCGTGCCGCTGCCTCCCGAAGTCCTGGCGAAGATGGCGACCGATCCCGAAGCCACGCAGTCATCGGTGTCGATCGTCCGCAAGCGTTCCAGTCAGCGCCAGGATCGCGTCGTCGATTACCGCCGCAGCCTCGTGAACAATCTCGCGTCCGAGATGATCAACGAGCGCTTCGATGAAATCTCCCGCAAGCCGGACGCGCCGTTCCTCAGCGCGGCGGCGTACGGCGGTTCGCTCTCGCCGACGGTGGACACGTTCACGCTGGGCGCGAGCGTGCAGGATGGCAAGATCGAGCCGGGACTTGCCGCGCTCGAAGTGGAAGCGAATCGCGTCGAGCGATACGGGTTCGGCGCGGGCGAGCTCGAGCGGGCGCGGAAGTGGACGCTGGCCAGCTACGATCGCGCCTACGCCGAGCGCGAAAAGACCGAGAGTGGATCGTACGTTCAGGAGTACGTGAACAACTTCCTGGAGGGCGAGCCGTCGCCGGGCATCGCGTACGAGCACAAGCTGGTGCAGGCGCTCGTACCGACGATCACCGCGACCGAGGTCGCATCGGCCGCGAAGGCGGCGTTCGCCGACGTCAGCCGCGTGATTCTCGCGGTCTCGCCGCAGAAGCCGGACGTGAGAGTGCCGACTGAAGATCAGCTCAGGGCCGCCGTGACGGCGGCGGACGCGGTCGCCGTGACGGCGTGGGCGGATACGGCGAGCGACGCGGCGCTGATCGCGAAGCTGCCGGATCCCGGAAAGGTCGGCGACAGACGAGAGATTCCCGAGCTCGGCGTGACGGTCGTCCGCTTCTCGAACGGCGTCGAGGCGTGGCTGAAGCCCACCGACTTCAAGAACGATCAAGTGATGTTCGCGCTCGTCGCATCCGGCGGAAGCTCGCTGCAGACGCCGGACAAGTTCGTCGAGGCGCAGCTCGCGACGGGCCAGGTCGAGCTGTCCGGCGCCGGCGGCCATCGCGCGATCGATCTGCCGAAGCTGACGGCAGGCAAGATCGCGTCGGCGCAGCCGTTCATTTCCCTGTCGTCGCACGGCCTCCAGGGATCGAGCACGCCCGCGAACATCGAGACCGCGCTCCAATTGCTGCACATCAAGTTCACGGCGCCGGGCGACGATCCCGAGGCATTCGCGCTCATCAAGCGCCAACTGCAAGCTGCCGTCGTGAATCGCTTGAGCAGCCCGAACGCCGTCTACGGCGACAAGCTCGGCGAAGTGAACACGATGAAGCACTACACGTCGCGGCCGCTGACCGTCGAGCGCATCGAAGCGCTCGATCGCGCGGCGATGGTGTCGTTCTATCGCGAGCGGTTTTCGAACGCCGCGGACTTCACGTTCTTCATGGTCGGCACGTTCAAGGTCGACGAGGTGCTGCCGCTGATTGGCCGCTACGTCGGATCGCTGCCGTCGACGGGCAAGATGACGAGCCGCTTCAAGGACGTCGGCATCACGTTCCCCTCGTCCAGCGAGCGCGTGCGCGTGCAGAAAGGGAAGGAGCCGAAGAGTCAAACGGTCGTCAGCTTCTACGCGGAGCCGCCAATCGAGGAGAACGAGCAGACTCGCGTCGAGGCCGCCACCGAAGTGCTCGAGATCGCGCTGCGCGACATTCTTCGAGAGGAGCTCGGCGAGACGTACAGCGTATCGGTGGGTCTGGCGCAGGCGCCGCCGCAGCGGGGCGGCGGTCATATCGAGATCTCGTTCGGCGGATCTCCGGAGAACGCCGACAAGATGGTCGACCGCGTGATGCAGGAGGTCGCGCGCCTGCAGAAGGAAGGGCCGTCGGAGGATCTCACGACCCGCGCGAAGGAAACCGCGCGCCGCGCGCACGAGACGTCGATCAAGCAGAACGGCTACTGGCTCGGCCGCCTGCAGTCGGCGAAGCTCCTCGGCCGCGATCCGCTGTTGATCCTCAGCCGACTGCAGCGCATCGATGCCGTCACGCCGTCGATCCTCCACGAGACGTTCAAGAAATACTTCCCCGCGGATCGATCGACGGTCGTGACGTTGGTGCCGGAGACGTCGAGTCCTGCTGGAAAGTGACTATCTCCGCTTGTAACGGAAGCTCACGACCGTCTCCTCGTCGATGACGAGCGGCTTCACGAACCGGTGAGACGATCCCGCGCGCGGAACGTCGATGCGCACGGGCAGCACGCCTGACGCGCGCCGCTGCAGGCTCTGCACGTTCATCGACGGCTCCTGCGCTTGCGCGCGCCGCTGCGCCTCGTCGCGTGCGCGCATGTTGTTGACCCCGGCATTCGGCGCGGTGAACGCGAACGTCTCGCTTCGCTCGGCCGTCATCGTGTTCACGAGCGGCGCCTCCGCCGTCACCGTGACCGACTCGCTGACGCCGCCGACGGCCATCTGAAAATCGACCTGACGCGGCCGCGAATCGTAGACGAGCGACCGCTGCGCGGTCTTGAAGCCTGGCAGTTGGCTCGTCACCGACATCGGCCCCGACGGCAGGTTCGAGATCGTGTAGCGGCCGTCCGCGCCGCTGACGGCCGTCTGCCTCTGGCCCGAGACCTCCGCGACGATCGTCGCGCCGGGCACCACGCCGCCGTGCTCGTCGACAACGCGGCCGACAATCTGTCCGTTGACGGCGACCGCCGACGCGTTGATCGCATCCATCACGTCGCTCGAAACGGTGAGCGCGAGCTTGTCGATCAGATCCGCCGCGATCGCCGTGCCCGCGAAACGATCGGCGCGATACCGATCCGGCACGAACACCTCCCATTCGACGACGCTGACGGGAACGTCCATGCGCGGAAGCGTGAGCTGCATGTCGCCCTTCTTCGCGAACGCCGGCCCCGCGTGCAGATACACGAACGAGACGGAGTACGGACCCTCGGGACGGAATCCCGGACGAAGCAGCGGGACGCGCATGCCGTCGCTGCCTTCCGCCGGCTTCGCGGGCGACCCCGCGACGTCGACCGACAGCATGGTCGCGCCCGCGGGCAGCGAGACTTTCATGAAGGGCTGCGCGCGGTTGCGAAGCCACAACGAGACTTCCGTCAGCATGCGGCCTTCCGTCGTGACGAGCGTGGTCGCGACGGCGCGCTCGGCGATTGCGGCGAGCACGGCCGCATCGGGAAAGCGCGTGACGTCGAGCGCGAGCGACGGGACGCCCGCGGCGGATCGTTGATAGCGATACGCCGACAGGAGCGACTGCCGCGCGACGGACGTCAACGCCTGATCGACTTCGCGAACGTCCATGCGCCGAAGCGCCGGATTCTCCGGCGATTGGATCTCGAGCGTGCCGACGCCCTCGATCGCGATCTCGCCCGTCTCACGCTGCGCGGCCGGAACGGTGGGGAACGCCGTCTCGAGCTTGAACGACCCTCCGGCGCTCGGACGCTCGAGACTCAGCAGGAACTGATGCCGTCGCCGTGCGGCCGCCGCCGACACCGTGAGCACGACGCGATCGCCTTGCTGCTCGTGGCGATCGAGCGATCCGCCGGTGACGCCCGCAAGCTCGTACCCCGCGGGAATCCGCACCTCGATCTCGGTGGGTTCACCCTGAACGATCGTCACGTCGACGAGCGAGACGAGGCGGAGATCCGCGTCGCCGATCGTGACGAGCGATTTCACGTCGGAGAGCAGGCGGGCGTCGCGCGGCGCGGCCGCGGGCCCCGTCTCCCGAGAGGACCACCAGACTTGCGTCGACGATCCTGGCACCAACGTGGCCTCGACGATCGTCCGTCCCGCCGCGGACGTGCGCCGCAGCACGAGCCCCGGCAACACGCGCAGATCGGACTGGTCGCCGGGCACGTCGAAGGTCGCCGTCGCGCTTCCGGATGGAGGCACCGGCAGCACGAACGATCCGCGCCCCGGCGTGGATGTGATCGCAGATCCCCACTCGAGCGTCGCGGAGAACGTCGCGGGACCTGACACGACCGCGACGTGCGAGTTGCCCTCCGCCACGAGCGGCAGCGGCCGATCCGCCATGCGCGCATCGAGCAGCGTCGCGTTCGTGATGAGCGGAACCTTCACCGCTCCCGTCTGAAACACTTCGCCGTCCACCGTCATCGTCGCGCGCACCGCGCCGTTGGCGATGCGCGCGCGAATGTCGGCGCGAGTGAGCGCCGCGGGCACCGGGGCCCGATCGGGCGGACCCGGCCGGCGGCTGGCGAGATCGAGAAGTCGATCGTAGTCGGGCCGCGACAGGGTGACCGTGCCGGCCGGCCCGCGCTCCTGGGCCTGCGTCGTGCCCGATGCGAGCGCCACGATGAGCGCAACGGCGAACGTCGTGACGCTTCTCAATGTTCTATCCATGGCTCACCTCTCGCTCACGCGTTTGTAGCGAACATCGAGCGCCGGCGCGTGCGACTCCGCCGTCAGCTCCGCCGCGACGAAGAACGACGGTCCGATGTTCGGGACCGTCACATGAACGGGAATCGTGCCGGCCGACGTGCGGCCCATGTCCTTGCGGAATCGATCGACGAGCGCCTTCGCGTTCGCCGCGTCCTGATCCCTGGCAGCCTGCGCTGGTGCCGCCGGTGGCATTCCTCCAGCGACGGCCGCAGGCATCGCGCCCTCGGCTTCGTTCATGCGCAGCACAGCGCTCCATGGCTCGTGCGGCGACTCGGCGCGGAAGGCGCCGGGCAGCGGCTCCACCGCGAAGCGCGGCGAATGCTTGAAGGTCAATCCCGTGCGCGAGACTGGAAGATCGACCGCCGGCAGCTCGAGCCGCGCGTCGCCTCTTTCGGTCCACGCCGTGGTGCGCTGGAGATAGACGAGCTCGACCGAGAAGGTGGGTGCGGTCTCGCCCGCGCGGCCTTTGACGAGCGGCAGCAGGTAGCCGCCGTCGGCCGCGAGCCCCGGACGAATCGGCCGTCCCGCGAGCGCCGCGCTCCACAGGACGGATCCCTGCGGCAGCTTCAGCGCGAGGAATGCGCGCTGGTTGTTCCGTACGGCGTAGCGCGCGCGAACGAGCAGCTTGCCGTCTTCACCCGCGAGCGCCTCGTAGCGCGCCTCCTCGACGTTCGCGACGAGGACCGCCTGCGGCGTGTAGCGCGAGACGCTCACCGTCAGCGCGCGCGGGACGTTTCCCGCGAGCGGCTTGAACCCGAACGCGACCATCGACGGCGACTCGCGCCCTTCGAGGATGTCGCCGAGATCGGCCGGATCGGCGGGATCGACGCCTCGCGGATGACGTTCGGTGATTTCGCCGGCACCGATCACGTCGACCGCGATGCCGCCGATCTCCCGCTCCGCCGCCGGCATGCGGATGATCGGAATGGCGATCGATCCCTCGCGCGGTGCGCGCGTTTCCGCGGACACGACGATCGACGTGGATGCCGCGATCGGCTCGAGGAACGACACGGTCAGCGTTCCCGCCTCGTGTTTCCAGTCGGCGACCGTCACGCCGGTGACCTGATTCACCGACACACCATCGGGAATCGTCAGCACGACGTCCCGCGCCAGCCCTTGAACGACTTCGATGTTGACGCTCGCGGTGACCGGGCTCGCATCTTCGCCGAGCGCGACGAGCTCCGTGATACGCGCCTTCGCGCGCAGCGGCATCGTCGATCGACGGTCGTCGACCTTCCGCTTCCACGAGAATCGCAGCGTCCGGCCCGGCGATCCGAAGACCACCCATCGGTTCTCCGCGTTTGCTTCCGTTTGCTCCGCGACGAAGCCGCCGCTCACGCTGAGATCGATCCCGGTCCGCGGCACGATCAGCGTCACCGCCGACAGCGCTGATGCGGACGAAGGAAGCGTCATCGATTCGATCCCGCTTGCGGATTCGATCGGCACGACGATGTCGAGCGCCAGCGTCGAGCGGCCGGCGCGCGAGACGAGCACGCGCGGCGGTTTGCCGTCGAGGAGCGCCGTCGGCCGTCCCTCGAGCCGTGCGCTGCGCACCAAGAGCCCCGCCGGCATCTGCAGGCTGACCCACCCCTGCTTCAGCACGTCGATCGTCAACCGGGCTTCGCCGGTCACCGTGTCGCCGTTCACGCGCAGCTCGTAGTCGATGCGCGTCAGCGTGGCATCGACCGGAGGTGGAAGCGGATCCGGAACCGTCGGAAACGCTCTCGCGCGAAGCTCGCGATATTCGTTGAGCGCCAGCACGACCCATCCGTCGGTTCGTGCCGGCTCCTGCGCGCGCGCGGGCCACGCGACGGCCAAGAGCAAGGCCGCCGCGATCCCGGCGCGCATCCGTGACATCGTCACCATCGTGGACATGAGCCCCCTCCCAGGTGTCTCACTTGTCGTACAAGCGTCGGCATGTACACAGAACGTGCGAGCCGCTGGATCTTGCGATCGACGCGGAACCGCTCCGATCCGCGCGATCCGTGTCGATCCGCGCGATCCGCGTCAAGCAAGGGTCTGGCCGCGCGGCCGCTCGCGATTCTTCGCGCGATGCCGTGAGTGCCGGCGACGCGATCCGGCTTTGTGTAGCGCGTGATCCGGACGCTCGGAGGCTGGGCGCGAGCGTTCGTTTCGTCCGAACGAAAGACAAAGGTTTGACGTATATACGATCCTGTATATACTTCCGCGATAGACATGGCTTCCAGCAATCGGCCGCTTGCGCCTCACTGGTTTCAGATCCTCCTCGCCCTCGCGGACAAGGACCTTCACGGTCTCGCGATCACGAAGGACGTGTTCGATCGAACCGAGGGCCAGATGCACCTCTGGCCGGGAAAGCTGTACGGCGCGCTGAAGAAGATGGTCGACGCAGGGATGGTGATCGAGAGCGCCGCGCCCGCGGGCTTCGAGTCGGGCGGAGGTCGTCCGCGCTTCTACCGCATCACGCCGTACGGGCGGCGGACGTGCGCCGCGGAAGCCGCGCGATTCGCGCGGTTCGTCGACGACGCGAGAGCCAAGCGGCTCATCAAACGGCCGGGGACCACGTAGGAGTCGGATCACGGAGATCATGCGCGCGTTGTATCGCCTCGTGCTTCACTTGTGTCCGCGCGACGTGCGCCATGAGTACGGCGCCGACATGCAGGAGCTCTTCGCCGAGTGCGTCGAGCGCGAGCGTCAACGCAGAACGGCGTGGGGCCAGCGTCTCTCGTGTCTGAGGGGGCTGCTCGATCTCTTGGGATTTGCGATGCGCGCGCGCTGGCAACAAGTGACCTTGCGACGGAAATCTGATCGGGATACGGGGAGGACTGCTGTGATCGTCCACGACATCCGAGGCACGCTGCGGCTCATGCGAAGTCAGCCGATGCTCTCGTCGGCAATCGTGCTGATGCTCGCGCTTGGCATCGGCGCGACCACTGCGATCTTCAGCGTCGTGTACGGCGTGCTGTTGAGGCCGCTGCCGTTCCCCGAGTCCGATCGGATCGTCGAGGTGTCCGGTTCGCTTCCCGACCGAGGATGGACGAGCATCACTCTGACCGAGGCGAATTTCTGGGATCTGCACGATCGAAATCGCACCCTCGAGGACTTCGGGATTCTTTCCTTCGAAAGTTTCACGCTGACCGGCATGGCCGAGGCGCAGCGCGTGTCCGCCGGCGAAGTGACGACCGGCTTTTTCCGCGCGCTCGGAGTCAGGCCGATCCTCGGCCGCGTCTTCGAGAAGGGAGAGGATCAGCCGGGCCGCGGCGAGCGGCTGGTACTTCTCTCGCACCGGTTCTGGAGCGAGCAGTTTGCGCGCGACGCCGGCATCGTCGGTCGAGTCGTGACGCTCGACACTCGTCCGTACGTCGTGATCGGTGTGCTGCCGCCCGGGACGCCGTGGCTCGACGTCGCTCAGGTCTTCGTGCCGTTCGAGCGCCGCCCGAAGCCGAATCGGGGCAGCTTCGAGTACTCGGGCGTCGCTCGGTTGCGCGCCGGGGTCTCGATCGATGCGGCCCGCGCGGATCTCGCGGCGATCTCGAAGACGCTCGAGCGTGACTACCCGGAAACCAACAAGGGACTCACGACGATCCTGACGCCGTCCGACACGTGGATCGCCAGTAACCAGGTGCGGCGGACGCTGTGGATTCTGCTCGGTGCCGTCGGCCTGCTGCTCGTGATCGCCTGTCTCAACGTCACGAATCTGCTGCTGGTGCGCGCGTCCGCGCGGGCGCGCGAGAATGCCGTCCGCTCCGCTCTCGGCGCGAGCCGCGCGGATCTCGTTCGCGAGCGCCTCACCGAGTCGCTCGTCTACAGCGTCTTTGGAACGATCGTTGGCTGGGTGCTCGCGACGTGGATGCTGCGCGGGCTGCAGGTGCTGCCGCCCGGAACGGTGCCGCGTCTGGCCGACGCCTCGCTCAACCTCTCGGTGCTCGCGGTCTCCGCAGCCGCCGCGCTCATCGTCGGGCTCGTGACGGGACTCGTGCCCGCGCTCCGCACGCCGATGGGGAACATCATCGGCGCGCTGCGGCACGGCGCGC
The DNA here is from genome assembly GCA_036556425.1 of Vicinamibacterales bacterium. GTDB lineage: Bacteria > Acidobacteriota > Vicinamibacteria > Vicinamibacterales > 2-12-FULL-66-21 > DATBJJ01. The sequence continues at coordinate 75,059 of DATBJJ010000169.1, read as the reverse complement.
GCGGCTCGGCCGGCGATCGCAGCCAGACGCGGCTCCGCAACGTGTTCGTGACGGCCCAGGTCGCGCTGGCGCTGCTCCTGCTCGTCGGCGCGGGGCTCCTCGTTCGCAGCCTCATCGGCGTGCTCTCCGTCGATCGCGGCTTCACGACCGAGAACAGGCTGATCGTGACGGTCAGTATTCCGTCGTCGTACGGATCGCCGCGCTTGACGCAAATCAACGAGGACATCCTTGCGCGATTGAAGGAGCTGCCCGCCATTGCGGCAGCGGCGGCCGTGAACGTGCGGCCTCTCTCGAGAGGGAGCGTCGGCCTGGGCTTCGCCGCAGCCGACAAACCCGATACGCCCGGCGCGCCGGTGCCATGGGCGACGTGGCGCGTCGTCACGCCAGACTATTTCAAGGCGATGGGTCTTCGACTGATTGCCGGCCGAGAGTTCACGAGCCAGGACATCATCGCGAAGCCGTGGCGTGCGGTCATCAGCAAGCGCGCTGCCGATTTGCTGTGGCCCGGTGAAAACGCGATCGGCAAGACGGCGATTCTCTGGAAGGGGCAGGGCAACAGGCAGGCGGAAGTGATCGGCGTGGTGAGCGACATGCGCGAGCGCGGCCTCGAGTCGGATCCCACGCTCGCGGTGTACTTCCCTGCGGGCGGCGCGATGGATGCCACGACGCTGCAAATCGTACTGCACACGGTCGAGCCTCCACTTAATCTGGTGGCCGCAGTGCGGACGACCGTCAAGAGCGTCGATCCGAATCTCCCGGTGTCGAACATCCGGACGCTCGACGAGATCGTGTCTGGATCGCTCGTGACGCGGCGGCTCACGATGTGGCTGTTGGCGGCGTTCGCCGGGCTCGCGCTCGTGCTCGCGCTCGCCGGCGTATACGGCATCCTCGCGTACTCCGTTGCGCGCCGGACGTCGGAGATCGGTGTGCGGCTCGCGCTCGGCGCCGAGCACGGCGACGTGCTGCGATCGGCCGTGCTCGTCGGCATGCGCCCGGTCGTCGCCGGCGCCGTCGTCGGTCTCGCCGCCGCGATTTGGCTGTCGCGGTTCATGTCGAACATGCTGTTCGAGGTGAAGCCGCACGATCCCATGACGTACGCGGTCATGGGGCTTGCCGTCACGATCGTCGCGCTCGTGGCGTGCTACATTCCCGCACGCCGCGTGCTGCGCGTCGATCCGGCGGTTGCGCTCCGCGTCGAATAGCCGGCCGATGCCCGATCCGTTCATGCAAGCCGCCATCGAAGAGGCCGAGCAAGGCCTGCGCGAAGGCGGCATTCCGATCGGATCGGTGCTCGTTCACGGTGGGAGGATCATCGGGCGCGGCCACAATCGCCGCGTGCAGCAGGGCAGCGCGATCAGGCACGGCGAGATGGATGCGCTCGAGAATGCGGGCCGGCAGCCGGCGTCCGTGTATCGCGAATCCGTGATCTACACGACGCTCTCGCCCTGCGCGATGTGCAGCGGGGCGATTCTCCTCTACGCCATTCCGCGCGTCGTCGTCGGCGAGAACATCACGTTCACCGGTGAAGAAGCGCTCCTTCGCTCGCGCGGCGTCGTCGTCGACGTCGTCCAGGACGAGACGTGCATCCGGTTGATGAAGGAGTTCATCCGCGCGCATCCGGCTTTGTGGAACGAGGACATCGGAGAACCCTCCACGTAGCAATTACAGACATGCGGCGAGCGACGACAGGATCGGACACTGAGCCGTATTCACTCCACTTCTGTAACCTGCTCATAAACCACTGAAATCAGGATATTTAAGGCTAAACTGATCACCCGGCACGAGGGATGAAACGGCTCACGCCGTGCGCGCGCGCTCATGGCTCGCTTCGCTCGTCCTCGTCTGCGCCGCCGTTGCGGTGGTGTACGCCGCGCCGGTGCTGCTGGAGGATCTGACTGGGCGGCAGGTGTTCCCCACGACGAACTGGTGGAACCTCGACGTGAGCAACGCGCCCCTCGATCAACAGTCCGCAGCGTTCATCAACTGGATCAGCAATCGCACGCCGTCGAATCCGACGGCGACGCGCCGCGTGCATCCTGACTTCGGTCCTCCGCCGTACGGAATTCCGTACGTCGTCGTCGACGGATCCCAACCGCGCGTGACGGTGACGTTCGACTATGACGATGAGAGCGACACCGGCATCCCGGGACTTCTGGGATATCCAATTCCGGACGAAGCGAGGACGCAGCCGCACTACATCGAAGGGGACGTTCCCGGCGGCGGCGGATCGGGCGATCGTCATCTGCTGATGATCGATCGCGATCGCTGGCTGCTCTACGAGCTGTTTGCGACGCAATGGAGCGCGACCAACGGACGATGGGAGGCGGGCTCCGGCGCTATCTTCGATCTCAACAGCAACGGGCGCCGGCCGGAGACGTGGACGTCGGCCGATGCAGCGGGCCTCGCGATCTTTCCAGGTTTGATTCGCTACGACGAAGTCGCGGGACCGAACGAGATCACGCACGCGTTCCGCTTCTCGACGCGCTCGACCAACGGCTACGTGTGGCCGGCGTCGCATCGCGCCGGATCTACCGCCGGCGCTCCGCCGCTCGGCACGCGCCTCCGCATGCGCGCGTCGCGCGACATCTCCAGCTATCCGCCTGAGGTGCAGAAGATCTTTCGCGCGCTGAAGCGGTACGGGTTGATCCTCGCTGACAACGGATCGGACATGTACATCCAGGGCACGATGGACGCACGCTGGAACAACGATGTCCTCAATCCCGCGTTCCATTCGCTGACGGCCGACGATTTCGAGGTCATCGAGCTCGGATGGGGGCGCGGTACGCCGCCCGCGCCGGTCTCGAACGTACGAATCATTCGCATCCAGTAGCCTGCCGGAAGCCGGAAGCCACGGGAATACTCAACTAACGTTGCGCGGCTTCCGCCTTCGGGCGGAAGTCTCACCGATCCAGATTGATTACGGGCCGCAACGGCCCCGGACCCGAATCGCCCTTGTAGGCCACGTACTCCAGAAACAACCCCGCGGCGGGCGCGGTGAGCTCCGCGGGCGCGACGCGGCGCGATCGATCGTCGTCCGGCTCGAGCAGCCGCGCGGCGTCTGACGCGTTCAATTCTCCGCGGCCGACGGCGGCGAGCACGCCGACGATGCGCCGCACCATCTTCCAGAGGAAGTGCGATCCCTGGACGCGAATGAGGAGCAGCGCGCCCGCTTCGGCGATCTCGATGCGATCGAGCACGACGATCGTCGACTTCTCGTCCGGATCGTCGTCCGAGAAGCGAGCGAAATCCTTGCGGCCCGCGAACTCGGCGGCCGCGGTGCGCATCGCAGCAACGTCGAGCGGCTCGCGGATCCACCAGACGTACGGTTTGCCGAATGCGGTCCGCCTGCGTGAGATTTGATAGAGATAGCTTCGCGACACTGCGTCATGTCGCGCGTGAAAGCGATGCGGCGCTTTCTCGATCGCGATGATGTGAATGTCCGCGGGCAGCTCGTCGTTCAGCGCGCGTCGCATCGGCTCGGGCTGAAGGTTCGTGTAGAGCTCGAGGTGCGCGACTTGCGCGAGCGCATGGACGCCGGCATCCGTCCGGCCGGATCCGTAGAGCTCGAATTCGCGGCGGCCCGTGACCTCGCGAATGGCGCGATCGATCTCCCCCTGCACGGTGCGCGCGTTCTTCTGGATCTGCCAGCCGCTGTATCGCGTCCCGGCGTATTCGATCAGCAGCTTGAAGCGCGGCATCAGGCGTCGGCGTTGAGGGACCTGACGAGCTTCGTTGCGACGCGCCGCGGCACGAAACGGAGGCTCTGCACGCCGATCTTGTTGCGGACGCCCGGCACGACGAGCGAACGTCCCGCCATCATGCCGTCGTAGCCCGCGCGCGCGACTTCGGCGGACGTCATGACGCTCATGACGCTGAGGAGACGCGTCTTTTGAATATGCGCGCGCTCCTGGAATCCCGTACGCGTTGGTCCGGGACAGAGGCACGTCACGGTGACGCCAGTGCCCTCGGTCTCTTCCGCCAGCGCCTCCGAGAGCGACAGCACGTACGCCTTCGATGCGTAGTACACCGCCATGAACGGTCCCGGCTGAAACGCGGCGGTGGAGGCGACGTTCAGAATCCGGCCTTTTCGCCGCTCGATCATCCCCGGCAGCAGAAACCGCGTCAGCATCGTCAGCGCGGCGACGTTGACCTGGAGCATGTCGGCGAGTTGTCGAGGATCGTCGCGGACGAACGGGTTGAACGTTCCGAAGCCGGCGTTGTTCACGAGGATGTCCACGGTCACGCCGCGTCCGGCGAGGCGATTGGCGACGTCTTCGCCCGCGCCTGGTAGAGAGAGATCCGCCGTGAGCACGCTCGCGACGATCGTGTGCGCGCGCGACAGCTCGTCCGCGAGCGCCTGCAGCTTTCCAGCGCTCCGCGCAACCAGCACGACGTTGTCGCCGTTGGCGGCGATCAGCCTCGCGAGATCCTCGCCTATTCCACCCGAGGCGCCGGTGACGAGCGCAGTTTGTTTCATGGCGAGATTGTAGAGCGGCGTCAGCGATTCTCGAGCACGCGAAGCACGCGGCTCGCAATCGCGGTGTCTTGAAACCCCACGCCCGTGAGATCGGCAATCGTAATCTGGCGGTCGTGCTCGCGGCCCGGTCGAAGGCCGGCCGCAACCGCGCCGAGCTCGGCGTGCACGTCGTGCCGGGTCAGCAGCGCGGCGTCGAGCGCGTGCTTCAGCTCGCCGAACGCCGCGCATTGCGCGAACCGATCGACGACGACGAGATCGGCGCGATCGAGGCAGTCGGCGTCGAGCTCCTGCTTGCCCGGCGCGTCGGAACCGAGCGCCGTCACGTGCAGCCCGTCGTGCAGCCATGCGGCGCGGACGAGCGGCTCGCGGCTCGGCGTGGCCGTGATGAGGATATCGGCGCGGCACACGTGCTGCGGCGTGTCCGCGGCCTCCACCTCGAGTCCTTCGGCGCGGAGCTCGTCGCAGTAGCGCTCGAGGTTCGCGCGCGTGCGGCTCCACGCGATCACGCGATCGAACGTGCGCACCGTACGCAAGCAGCGAATTTGAAGGCGCGCTTGGACGCCGGAGCCCAGCACGCCGACGGTCTCCACCCGCGGGCGGGCGAGCAGATCCGCCGCGACGGCCCCGGCGGCCGCCGTGCGGATGTCCGTCAAGAAACCGTTGTCGAGCAGCAGCGCGCAAGGAAACCCAGTCTCGGCGTCGAAGACGGCCATCAATCCCGATCCGCTCGGCAGGCCGCGCGACGGGTTGTCGTAGAACCCGGACGCGACCTTCACCGCGATGTGCGGCACGTCCGCGATGTACGCCGTCTTGATATGGAACTCGCCGTGCGCGGATGGCAGATCGAGATTGATCGGCGACGGCACGCGCGTGCGGCCTTCGCCGTCGGCGCGGAACGCCTCACGCATGACGTCGACCGCCCATTCGGGCGTGACGGCCTCCCGCAGCGCGTGCTCGTCGACGACGGGGATTGCGGTCATGCGCTCGGAAGAAGCGCGACCGCGTCGATCTCGACGCGCAGCCCGGCTCCAGGCAGCCCCGACACCTCGACGGTCGTCCGCGCGGGACGGTGATCGCCGAACATGCGCGCGTAGACCGCGTTCATGCGGCTGAACTCGCTCATGTCGACCAGGAAGACGCCGCATCGAATGACGTGGCGCAAGCTCGAGCCGGCCGCTTCGAGGATCGCCGCGACGTTGCGCAGCGCCTGCTCGGTCTGCGCCTCGATGTCTTCGGGCGTCTGCAGCGTCCGCGGATCGCGCCCGGCTTGACCGGACACGAAAACGAGATTGCCCGCGATTATCGCGGGGGAATACGGGCCAGCGGGCGGTGGAAGCTCGGGAGCAAACACGGAAGTGATCATGCAGCGATGCTACGGCAGAGCGGCCGCCGCGCGAAATGCCATTGCCCGTTGACATTAACATCATGGGAAGGTTAAACCTGAAGGCATGAACATCGGACGGGCGTCACAGGAATCGGGCGTCTCCGCCAAGATGATTCGCCATTACGAGGCGATCGGTCTCATGGCGCGCGCGAGGCGCACCGATGGCGGCTATCGCATCTACAGCGCGAACGACATCCATACGCTGCAATTCATCCGCCGCGCCCGGGAGCTCGGTTTCTCGATGAAGCAGATCGAGCGCCTCCTTGGATTGTGGAGGAACCGCCGGCGCGCGAGCGCCGACGTACGGCGCGTCGCGCAGCAGCACATCGATGATCTGCAGGCCAGGATCGAGAAGCTCGAGTCCATGCGCAGGTCGCTGCAGCAGCTCGTACAGCACTGCCACGGCGACGACCGGCCGGACTGCCCGATTCTCGATGACCTCGCCGGGGAGGTCTCGTGGCAGTAGATCCGGTCTGCGGAATGACCGTCGACCCTGCCAGCGCGGCGGGCGCGTACGACTATCGCGGCAAGCGCCACTACTTCTGCAATCCGTCCTGTCTCGCGCGATTCAAGGCGAGCCCGGAGTCGTTTCTCGACGCGCGTCACGTCCAGCCGAAGCCGGACGCTGCGGATGATGAAGCGCTTTACACGTGCCCGATGCACCCCGAAGTCGTGCAGCGAGGTCCGGGCGCGTGCCCGAAGTGCGGCATGGCGCTCGAGCCCATGACGATCACCGCGGACCAGGGACCGAACCCCGAGCTCGTCGACATGACGCGGCGGTTCTGGATCGCCACGGCGCTCGGCCTCCCGGTGTTCATCCTCGCCATGGCCGACATGTTCGGCCTGCTGCGATCGTTTCACGTCTCGCTGAACCTCTTCGGGCGATGGCCTGTCATCACCTCGATGACGATCGTCAACTGGATCGGTCTCGTGTGCGCGACGCCGGTCGTGTTGTGGGCGGGCTGGCCGTTCTTCGTGCGCGGCTGGAGCTCGATCCGCACCCGGCAGCCGAACATGTTCACGCTGATCGCGCTCGGCGTCGGAACGGCGTACGCCTACAGCGTCGCCGCGACGCTCGTTCCCGATCTGTTTCCGGACGCCTTCCGCACGCACGGATCGGTCGAGACGTACTTCGAGACGGCAGTCGTGATCACGGCGCTCGTGCTGCTCGGTCAGGTCCTCGAGCTTCGCGCACGCGGACGCACGAGCGATGCGATCCGGCACCTGCTCGATCTCGCGCCGCGCACGGCGCGCATCATCCGCGGCGGCGAGGAGCACGACGAGCCGATCGCGCACGTGCATCTGCTCGATCTCATTCGCGTGCGTCCCGGCGAACGCATTCCCGTCGACGGCGTTGTCGTCGAGGGCCAGAGCGTCGTCGACGAGTCGATGTTGACGGGCGAGCCGATGCCGGTGCCGAAGGAAACGGGCGGGCGCGTCACGGGCGGCACGATCAACGGCACGGGCAGCTTCGTCATGCGCGCGGAGCGCGTCGGCGCGGATACGGTCCTCGCGCAGATCGTCCGCATGGTTGGTGAAGCGCAGCGGACGCGCGCGCCGATTCAGCGGCTCGCCGACGTCGTGTCGGCGTGGTTCGTGCCCGCGGTCGTCGCGGTTGCGATCGTCGCGTTCGTCGCGTGGTCGATGTGGGGGCCGGAGCCGCGATTCGCGATTGCGTTGTTGTCGGCCGTCGCCGTGCTGATCATTGCGTGCCCGTGCGCGCTCGGCCTCGCAACGCCCATGGCCATCATGGTCGGCACGGGACGCGGCGCGGCCGCGGGCGTGCTCGTCAGGAACGCCGAGGCGCTGGAGCGCCTGGAGAAGGTCGATACGGTCGTCGTCGACAAGACCGGAACGTTGACGGAAGGGAAGCCGCGGGTCGCCGCGGTGAAGGCGTCCGCAGGATTCTCGGAAGACGACGTGCTGCGGCTCGCATCGGGTTTGGAGCAGGCGAGCGAGCATCCGCTCGCGGCGGCGGTGTTGGCGGCGGCGCGGGATCGCGGGTTGAAGAAACCCTCGGTCTCCGGCTTCGAGTCGATCACGGGACGCGGCGTCGCCGGGCGGATCGACGGCCGCGACGTCACTGTCGGCAGCGCCGCCTGGCTGCGGGAGCGAGGGATCGATCTTGCCGGACTCGATCGATCGACCGTTGGACGCACGACGATGTTCGTTGCCGTCGAGAAGCAGGCGGCCGGCGCGATCGAGGTGGCCGATCCTATCAAGCCATTTGCCGCGGACGCCGTGCGCGCGCTGAAAGCCGAAGGCCTGCGCGTCGTGATGTTGAGCGGCGACAACGAAGCGGCCGCCCGCGCCGTCGCCACAGCGGTCGGCATCGACGAGGTCATCGCCGACGTCAGTCCGGCGGGAAAGCGGGAAGCGATCCGCCGCTTGCAGAATGAAGGACGCCGCACGGCGATGGCCGGCGACGGCCTCAACGACGCGCCGGCGTTGTCGGAAGCGTTCGTGGGAATCGCGATGGGCACCGGAACGGATATCGCGATCGAGAGCGCCGGCATCACGCTCGTCGGCGGCGACGTGCGCGGAATCGTGCGCGCCATCCGACTCAGCCGCGTGACGATGAGGAACATCCGCCAGAATCTGTTCCTCGCATTCGTCTACAACGCCGTGGGCGTGCCGGTCGCCGCGGGAGCGTTGTATCCGATCCTCGGAATCCTGATCAGTCCGATCTGGGCCAGCGCGGCAATGACGTTCAGCTCCGTGTCGGTCATCGCGAACGCGCTCCGCTTGAAACACGCCCGCCTCCTCCGTTAAGCTGATCGCCGATGGGATCGCTCCGCGCGCACCTGCGTCGGCTCGCGATGGCTTGCCTGGCATTTCAGGCGGCGGCCATGCTCGCGATCGTGCCGATCGATTGCTGCGCGGCGCACCGCCCGAAGGCGGAGCCCAAATGCCATGAAGCCGCGACTGCTCACCACGCGGCGGCTCCCCAAAACGCCGGCGATGAATGCCGCCTGCAGGGCACGTGCGGTGGACCGATGGGCGCGCTGACGGCGCTGCTCTCGAATTACGGCATTCTTCCCACGGCGCCGGTATCCAGCCCCAGCCTCGAAATCGCGGCCACGCAGGTTCGCGCTCTTGAAAATCTGATCCGCCGCGTCACGCCTCCCGATCCACAGCCTCCGCGAGCCTGACGAACCCGTCCCTATAACGTCCGGCGTTGGCCGGACCCTGATTGGCGTTCGTTTTCAGCGCGGAGGACTCCGTGAAGAGTGCGGGCATTATCGCTCTCGTCGGATGCCTGCTCGGATGTCCGCATCCCGGACATGCGCAGCAGGCGGTCGACTATGGGAGCGTCAGCGGGCGTGTCATCGATCCTTCCGGTGGGGCGGTGCCGGGCGCAAGCGTCGCCGCCCGCCACACCGACACCAATGTCGTCGCGGAGACGACGACCGACGCTGTGGGCCGCTTCAGGTTTCCGTACCTGAAAGTCGGCGCGTACGAGATCGTCATTCATCAACAAGGCTTCGCGGACGCGACGCGGCGGCTGACGGTGTCCGCCGGTGCGGCGTTCGAGCTGCCGGTGACGCTCGCCATTCGCGGCCTCGACGCCAGCGTGACCGTTTCCGGAGAAGCAACGGTGCTCGAGGCGGCGCGCAGCCAGATCGCCGGCACGGTGCCGGAGATGGAGCTCGGGACCATTCCGCTGAACGGCCGGAACTTTCTCGAGGTCGCGCTGCTCGTGCCCGGCGTGTCGATCACGAACGTCAACAGCTCGCAGTTGTTCCCGGAAACGTCAGCCGTCCCGGGCGTGAGCCTCTCGGTCAACAGCCAACGCAATCTCTCGAACAACTTCATCGTCGACGGGCTCTCGGGGAACGATGATGCGGCGGCGTTGAGCGGGATGACGTACGGCATCGACGCGATCGAGCAGGTACAGGTCGTGACGTCGGGCGGTCAGGCGGAGCTCGGACGCGCGCTGGGCGGCTACGTGAACGTCGTGACGAGGAGCGGCACGAACGTCGTCCGCGGCACGGCCTACGACTTCGTGCGTGACGATCGCTTCAACGCGGCGAACCCGATCGCGCAGAGGAAGCTGCCGATGGATCAGTGGCAGTACGGAGGAAGCCTTGGCGGTCCGCTGGCGCGGAATCGGACGTTCTACTTCGGGAATTTCGAGCAGCGGCGTCTCGATCAAACAGGGCTCGTGCGGATTCTCTCCGAGAACGCGGCGATCGTGAACGCGCGGCTCGCCGCAGTCGGGTACCGCGGTCCGTTGGTCGAGACCGGCATCTATCCAAATCCAGTCGACTCCACCAACGTGCTCGCGAAAGTCGATCATCAGGCCGGTCCGCGCGATCGCGTCAGCGTCCGCTACAGCCTCTACGACGTCAGCTCGACGAACGCGCGGGGCGCCGGCGCGCTGAACGCGCCGAGCGCCTCCTCGGGCCTCGACAACATCGACCACGCGATTGCCGTCGGCAACACGCTGACCCTGTCGGCGCGCACCGTGCTCGAGACGCGCGCGATGTTCGCGTCGGGCGATCTGTCGGCGCTCCCCACCGATCCGATCGGGCCGGCCGTCAGCATCGCGGGCGTGGGATCGTTCGGGACCTCCTCGGGCAGCCCGACAGGTCGGATCAATCGGCTGTATCAGATCGTGAACAACCTCTCGCATCACGCGGGCGCGCACGCATTCCGCGCTGGACTGGATTTCCTCTACAACGACGACGACATCACGTTTCCGCGGGCGATTCGCGGATCGTACGGGTTCTCGTCGCTGGCGAACTTTCTGAACGGCGTCTACAACAACGCGGGATTCTCGCAGACGTTCGGCGCGACGGAAGTCGCTCAGAAGAACGCGAACGTCGGCATCTACGCGCAGGACGAGTGGAAGCTCACGTCGAGCATCACGGCGAACATCGGCGTCCGGTACGATCTTCAGTACCTCGAGACGATCGAGACGGATACCGACAACGTGTCGCCGCGCATCGGCATCGCCTGGTCGCCATCGACGTTGCGGCACACCGTCGTGCGCGCCAGCGCGGGCGTCTTCTACGATCGCGTGCCGCTGCGCGCCGTCGCCAATGCGATCCTTTCCGCCGGGAACACGACGGACCTGAACAACCTCCGCCAGATCGCCGTGAATCTTTCGCCGACGCAGGCTGGCGCGCCGCAGTTTCCGGCCACGCTGTCCGGAGTGACGGCATCCGTGACGCTGCCGCAGCTGACGACAATGGATCGCAATCTACAGAATGCGTCGTCGCGTCAGGCGAGCGTGGAATTCGAGCGGCAAGTCGACGACCGGACGACGGTCACGGTCGGGTACCAGTACGTGCGCGGCCGCAACTTGCTGATGTCGATCAATCAAAACGTGCCGAGCTGCGCGGCCGTCGGAACGAACAACGGCTGCCGGCCGAATGCGAGCTACGGCAACAACAGCCGATACTCGTCTGCCGGATCGTCGAACTATCACGGGCTGCACGTCTCCGCCGTTCGGCGGCCGACGAAGTGGGGCAGCTACCGTGTGTCCTACACGTTCTCGAAATCGATGAACAACCTCGGCGAGTTCTTCTTCAGCTCGCCGATCGATCCGTTCGATCTCTCGAAGGACTGGGGCCGATCGGACGACGATCAGCGCCATCGCGTCGTCGTCAGCGGCTCGGCGCGGGCGCGCGGGTTCGAGGCGAGCGCGATGCTTCAGGCGTACTCCGCGGCGCCGTTCAACATCACGTCGGGCGTGACGACGATTCAAGGAACGCCTGGACGTCCGATCGTGAACGGCGCCTTCATCGCGCGCAATGCCGGCGTGGGCACGCCGTTCGTGTCGCTGAACGCGCGCGTGAGCCGCATGTTCCGGGTCAGCGATCGCGTCGGCATCGAGGCGATCGCCGAGGGCTTCAACCTGACGAATCACGTCAACGTGTTGACGCGCAATTCGAACTTCGGCGCCGGCGCGTATCCGGCGAATCCGGCCGCCGACTTCGGACAGGTGACGGCCGTCGGCGAGCCGCGGGCGTTTCAGTTCGGGATTCGAGCGAGATTCTGATGGCCACCAGAGCGTGCATCGCGATTGCCGCAGCCGCGCTTCTCGTTCTGACGGGCTGCCGTCGCCAACCGCCATCGTCGGAAAGCGCCGCGTCGCTGACGTTCGCGATCGACGAGCGGTCGAACGCGGCGCCGTCGGTGGCGGCGTGGGGAAAAACGGCTGCCGTGGTCTGGACGGCATCGACGGATGCGCGGTCTGACATCTACTGCAGTGTCAGCACCGACGGCGGCGCAACGTTCGGCCCGCCGGCGCGCGTCAACGACCTCGACGGCGACGCTCGCGCGTCCGGCGAGCAGGCGCCGCGCGTCGCGGTCGGCCCTGGCAACGTGATCCACGTCGCGTGGCCGGCGCGCCACGGCGATCGATCCGTCATCCGCTACTCGTCGTCCAGCGACGGCGGCAAATCGTTCGCGAAGGCCGTCACCGTGGCGGGTGAGGATCTTCATGGCGCGCGCGGATGGCATGCGATGACGCTCGGCTACGACGGCGGCGTGCACGCGGTGTGGCTCGACGGACGCCACGCGGCGCCGTCCGGCGGCCACCGCGGCGATCATGCGAAGCACAAGTCGTCCGGCGGAGCAACGAAGCCGCGCTCCATGCCGGATGTGCGTCAAGACATCTTCCATGCGAGTTGGAAGGGCGACGGGCCGCGGTCCGAGCATCCCGTCGCCGCGAACGTCTGCTTCTGCTGCAAGACCGCGGTCGCGACGTCGGGCGATCGCGTGTACGTCGCGTGGCGCCACATCTATCCGGAAAGCGTGCGCGATATCGCGGTCGCGCGCTCGACCGACAACGGCGCGACGTTTGGCGATCCCGCGCGTCTCAGCGCGGACGACTGGACGATCGCCGGATGCCCTGACGACGGGCCGTCGATGGCTGCCGACATGCACGGCGGCGTGCACGTCACCTGGCCGACGCTCGTCGACGGACGCAAGGCGATCTTCTATTCGTCGCTGACAGAGGCGCACAATTGGCCGGCGTTCTCGTCACGCGTGCGACTGGATTCGGGACGCACGGAAGCGGCGCACCCGCAGATCGGCGCCGACGAGCACGGCAAGAGCGCGGTTGTGTGGGATGAGCGCGCGGACGGCGTACGCCGCATCGTCCTGCGATACGTCGAGCATGGCGCGGCATCCGATCCAATGTTCTTCGAGGGCGAAGGGGTGAGCTATCCAGCCGTTGCCGCGTCAGAGCACGACTGGATTCTCGTCTGGGTCGCGCAGGTGAACGGCCGGCCGGTCATTCAGGGCCGAAGAATCGTGGACGTCAGAGCGACCACACCGTGACGTGCGTTGCGTCGCGGACGATGATGCGATCGCGCAGCACGATTGGATGCGCATACGTTGCGCTCGGCGCGACCGTATAGCGCCGTAGCTCCTCGAATCTGTTCGGATCGAGCGGCGTCACTATCAACTGCGACTCCGTCGTCAGGAACAACAAGTGCTGGCCCGCCGCGACGACTGACGCGCTCGACGCGTTGCGCCCTTCGGTCGCCCATCGCAGCTTGCCGCTCTCGGGATCGACCGCCACGAACTGCCCCTTCCGCTTCGACGACAGTCCGAAGAGCGTCCCGCGCGCGAGGACGGGCGAGCTCATGTACATCGCGACGTCCGGCGTGTGCCACGCTTCTTTGACGCTCCACGTACTTCCAGACTTCTCGACGGCCAGCCGCCGCGTGCCTTGACGCACCCCGGACACGATCACGCCGGTCGCCGTCGCGATGGGCGTGACGATGTTCTCGTTCCATTCGTCGTTGAACGGGAACTCCCACAGAAGCTTGCCCGACGCGGACTCGATGCCAATCACCGATCGCGTGGTCATCGTCACGATCTGCGGCGTTCCGGAGAGCGTGACCTCGAGCGGCGACGCGTACCCGGGTCCGTTGACCGTCGTCGTCCACTTCTCGTTGCCGGTCGCCGGATCGAACGCGATCATCGATCCGCCGGCATCGTCGCCGACATGCAGGATGATGCCCGCCGCGATCTGGAGCGGCGACATCGCCGTTCCGCAAAAGAGCTTCGCGGTGCTGATACGCGACGAGAAATCCTTCCGCCAGACGAGCGCGCCGGTGGATGCGTTCCACGCGGAGAAAATGCCCGTCGTGCCGAGCGTGTAGAGCCGGCCGGCGGCGAAGAGCGGCGTCGAATAGGGGCCCTTTGCCATCTGCTTGGCGTATGGGTTCTTTTCGACGGGCGCCGCGTATTTCTGCGTCCATGCGACCCGGCCGGTCGCGAGGTCGAGCGCCGTGATCGTCTCCTCAGGATCGCGCCGCGAGTGGACGAACACCTTGCCGTCGACGGCGATCGGCGAGGAGTAGCCCTCGCCGACCTCGACGCTCCAGCCTTTCTTCAACTCGCCGGGCCACGCCGCCGGCGCCTCGTCCGCGGCGAGCACTCCAGTACGCGCCGGTCCGCGCCACTGCGGCCATCGATCGCCCGCCGCGCGCGAGGCGTCGGCCGCCGCGATGGCGACAGCGATTCCGAAGAGCAACGCTCGATGAGTTTTCATCTTCCTACGATCCCTTGGCTTTCAGACGCTTCAGCTCCTGTTCGCGATCGAGGAAGGTGACGCCTTCGGTGATCCACGGCGATGCGGGCTCGCCTTTCAGATAGTGCCCGAACCACTGCACGATCCGTCGGTGATAGTCGATTTGATTCGCTTTCTTCCGATTGCTGTGATCCTCTCCGCCATACACGAGCATCACGACATCTTTCTTCGCCCGTCGCGCGATGTTGTAGAGCTCGACGCCTTGATGCCAGTGCACGGTGCCGTCGTTGTCGCCGAAGGCGACGAGCAGCGGCGTTTTCATCGTGCTGACGCCGAAGACGGCGGAGTTCCGGATGTATGCCGGCAGATCTTCCCACAGCGGAACTTCCATCCGCTGCTGCCCGGTCTCGATGTGATCCGTTTCCGCGATTCCCGCGCTCCAATGATGGTTGCCGTAGTTGCTCACGAGGTTCGTGATCGGCGCGCCGGCGACGCCGGCGGCGAAGAGGTTCGTGTGCGTCGCGAGGTACACCGTATCGAATCCGCCCCACGAGTGGCCGACGATCCCGATGCGCGCGGGATCGACAACGCCCATGGCTATCGCGCGCTTCACCGCCGCGCCGACGCAGTCCGCGACGGACACGCCAGGCTCGCGCGGACGGAAGGCGATGTCGGGCTGCAGCAGGATGTATCCGAGGCTGGTGAAGACCGCGGGGTTGTACGGATCACGCTCGGACGGACTCGACCATCGATGGAGGCCGTCCGAGAGACGCTCGTACATGTAGACGACCATCGGATATTTCTTGCCTGCTTCGTAGCCCGCCGGATACGTCAGGATCGCCTGCAGGCGCTCGCCGCGCTCGTTCTTGTACTCGATGAGCTCCGAGCGTCCCCACGCGTAATCGCTCGCGAAGGGATTCGATTTGGCGGCAGGCTTCGCGTCCTCGAGCGTGGCGCCCACCATCACGGCGGGCGGCGTGTCGAATCGCTGCGTGATGAAGCTGTAGACGTCCGCCTTCTCGGCTTTCCCGAGCGCGGTCACGCTCTTGTCCTCGAGGATCACCGGCGTGGTGGATGACGCACCCGGATCGACGCGCGCGTAGCCCGAGCGCTTCGTCCAGATGCCGAAGAGGCTGACGTAGAACGGCTTCGCCGTGTCGATCCACTCTTCGGTCGGATCGAGGCGGACGTACCGATGCCTGATCTGCTCGACGGCGCCGTCCGTGAGGCGCGTCGCGCTCGAGCCGTTCGCGGCGACACGCCACACGTCGAGCTTGTCGTAGATCAGCACGGACTCGTCGTCTTTGGTCCAGCCCGCGATACCGAACGTCGGCTTCTGCTTGATCGTGAAATCCGATTCGCGATTGACGAACGACGTCACGGCCGGCTTCGAGACGTTGGCGACCGCCTTCGTCGCCGTGTCGAGCGTCCAGTACGTGTCCGCTTGCAGGTAGAGCAGATACTTTCCGCCCGGGCTCGCCTGGAGATACTGATCCTCGATCCGTTCCTTCAGCTTCGTTCGCGATCCGGTGTCGATGTCGACGAGGTACAGGTCGGCGGCCGGACGTCCGATCGTGCGCTCCATCGCGTACGACGACCACGTCAGCGCGTACGCGAGCCTTTGCCTGCGAATGGGAACGACGCGCTCCTGAAAATCCTTGGCGAGCTGCACGAAGCGCTTGCTATCGAGGTGCCATGCTGAAAGCAGGTTGCGCTGCCGATCGCTCGACGCGTTGATCTTCTGCCGCGGCATCACGTCCACGTCGCGCGCGTGCCAGATATCGACGTTCGCCGCTTCCTCCGGCTCGCTCTCGGGATCTTTTGCGGCGGCGCCATTTCCATTCTCGGTCTTGGGTTTACCCGCCGCAGCTTCAGCGGAGGTGGGTTTACCCGCGTCCTTGATCTTCTCGTTCCACTTTGCGACGCCGACGAAGATCGTGCGGCCGTCGTCGGACCACGAGGGGCGACGGAACGAAATGATGCGCGAGGCGGCGGGGAAGTCAGAGGCAGTGACTGGATCGTACGTCAGCGTTTCGCCCAGGCCGCGCCACGCGAGAATCGCGTGCGTCGAGCCGTCACGCCGATCGTCGGTTGCCGCTCTCAGCACCGCGAGATCGTTTTCGTCCTTCCGCCACGTGAGTCCGGCGTAGACCGACGGCGACGAGTCGAGCACTTTCAACGATCCCGTTTCCGGATCGAACACGTGGACGCCGTTGCCGGTCTTGTCGTCGGAGCCGATCGCCATCGCGAGCCGCGCGCCTTTTTCCTGCCACGTGAACTCGGTGACGTTTCCAAACGACGTGTCGCGTCCCGACGCGAGATGGCGGACGACGAGCGTCGCGCCGGCCGGCGCGGGCTCGGCAGGCGGCGTCGATCCTTCGGCGTCCTTGCGCTCCGGCGCATATCGCTTCATCGCGAGATGCGTCCCGCTCGCGTTGAACGCGAACGACTCGACGCCGTCGATCGTGCTCATCGTCCCGGACGCGAGCTCGAGGATGCCGGCCTTGCGATGGATGGGCTTCTTCTGCTGACGCAGTTTCTCTTCCTGCGCCTCCGAATAGCCGATCCCGTACGCGGCCCATCGCGAATCGGACGAGAACGACGGCTGCGACGCGAACGCGATCGTCTTCGTCGACCCACCGCTCACCTCGGTGATGCGCAGCTCGTTGTTCCGATTCGATCGATTGGCGGCGTACGCGAGCCATCGTCCGTCGGGCGACAACCCGCCGCGAGCCGACGTGATCAGCGTTTCGAACTTGCCGTAGTCGGCGGCGCTGACGGGTGCCTTCGATTGAGTGCTCCCGACCGCGGCTGTGCTCAGGATCGCAAGCAGTACGGCAAAGCGGCGCAAAGTCTTCGGTCGCATATCGATCCTCATCTGTAGCGTGGATTGTAGGGCGGGGACACCCAATCGGGACACCCAACCTTGGGTGTCCCGATTGGGTGTCCCCGATTTTCCCAGTCCAAACGGCCGGATCGGGGAGACTCGACGACTTGGATCGGCCGGTAGCGCGTTGGGACGAACTGAGGGACGAATATCGCTAATGATGTGATAAACGGCAGTATTTGAACGCAATCAGGGCCACTTTCGCCTTGGACTTCGACTGGCAAGCCGTGTGCGATCTGTCCCGTGTTCGTAGCGTTCTGTCCCTGTCCGTGAGCTCTCATCACTTACGTCAGAGCCAGCCTTGAGGCAAATCCAGTTATCCAGGGCAGGGACGAATAACGGATGAGTTCCACCGCACAATCCGGCGCGCGCCGGAACCATGATGGAGGCGATCGAGTGAAGACCATGAAGAAACTCGCCGGTTCGTTGGCCCTCGCCGTGCTGGCGTTGGCGGCGTTCGGGCGCCCGGCCGTGGCCCAGGTCACGGAAACCGGAACAATCGAAGTGCTCGTACAGGACCAGGGCGGCTTGCCGATCCCTGGCGCCAATGTTGTCGCGACCGCGACCGACAGCGTGACGAAGCGCGACGCGGTCACGGATTCTGAAGGCCGAGCGCTGCTCGTCGGTCTCGCACCGTCGGCGCGCTACATCGTCACGACGGAGCTGCAAGGCTTCCGGCCGAACCGCAACGAGAACGTGCTCGTCCGATCCGGTCAGACCGCGACGCTTCGCGTCTCGCTGACCGTCGGCGGCGTCACGGAGCAGGTGCAGGTGACGGCGGAGTCGCCGATTGTCGACACGAAGAGTGCGACGACCGGTCAGGACATCACGCTGCAGCTCACAGAGTCGCTCCCGACGGGCCGCTCCTATCAGAGCTATCTGCAGCTCGTGCCGGGCGTGCTGCCCGACGATCCGCAGCAGGCGGGCAACCCGGCGTCGAAGTCGGGCGTCAACTACAGCGACATCGGCGGCAACGTCGGCGTCTCGAGCGACAACTTCTACTACTTCAACGGCATCAACGTCACCGACCCCGTGACCGGCACGTTCGGCTCCAACCTGAACACAGAGATCATTCAGGAGCAGAAGGTGTTGACGGGAGGCATTCCGGCGGAGTTCGTCGGCGCCCCCGGCCTGCTGTCGAGCGTCATCACGAAGTCGGGCACGAACGCGTTCCACGGATCCGGCAACTACTTCTTCCAGAACGCCAGCCTCGTGGCCGACAACAAGAACTCCGCGAACGAGGAGTTCTCGACGTTCGACGCCGCGTTCACGGTCGGCGGGCCGATCTATCCCGACAAGGCGTGGTTCTTCGGCAGCTACCGCCGCCTGAATCGTGAGGACGACGTCACGACGCTCGACACGCAGCAGTTCATGCGGACGGTGAAGAACGAGCAGGATCAGGGCTACGCGAAGGGCACGTGGACGCCGACGCGGAGCGACTCGGTCAGCTTCACGTTCCTCAACGACCCTACGGATATCAGCGGACGCCGCGATCGCAACCTGACGAACGCCCGCGATCGCGCGCGCGTGCAGGGCGGCGACAACTACACGTTCAACTACTCGCGTCTGCAGGGGCCTGCGCTCATCGAAGTCGCGTACTTCAAGCACAACGGCGAAGTGACGGACCTCTCGGCGATTCGCGAGCAGTCGAACACGGTCATCTACCGCTCGACAGATAGCCGGGTGCTGACCGACGAGCAGCGCGGCGGATTCGGCCAGGATCTGATCAACCAGCGCGACACCGACGGCGTGCGCGGATCGATCCAGTACAACTTCGGCAAGCACACGATCAAGGGCGGCCTCGAGTGGCAGCGGAACGAGAACTTCCGCAACACCACGTTCCTCGAGTCCGCCACCTTGACGTCCCTGCAGCCGGGGCTCGTCGGTCTCACCGCTTCGGAGGTCTCGACCGGCAGCTTCAGCGGACGCGACTTCAACGTGAACAACACGTCCGACTTCGGCGGCCTGATCAACACGATCAACGGCCTGCCGAACAGGGCGCAGTTCTATTCGGTCTTCGACGCTGACGGCAACGGCACGATTACCGCCGCCGAGTTGGGCTCGCGCCTCGTGTTCAACACCGTCAACGCGGCAAACGGCACCGTTCAGTACGATCGTACGCTCCAGGCCGAGCTCGGTCCGCAGCTGACCAAGTCGAAGGGCCTGAGCTTCTTCGCGCAGGATCAGTTCCAGATCAACCGCCTGACGTTCAATGTCGGCATCCGCGGCGAGCGGTGGGAGCACTTCGCGACGACCGGCGAGAACATCTTCACGTTCGACTGGGCGATCGCGCCGCGCTTGAGCGTAGCGTATGACGTGCTCGGCGATGGCCGTCACAAGGCGTACGGCTACTACGGCCGCTATTACGATCCGATCCGGAACAACATGACCAACTTCGCGGGCACGCTCACCGGGTCGGTCCTCAACGAGCAGGTCTTCTTCCCCGCGCCTTTCAATCAGTGGGTCAACTATCGTATCCGCGGCGGCGCGGTCCAGCAGGACGCGTTCTTCGCACCGACGACGAAGACGCCCTACACGGACGACTTCAGCACCGGGTATCAGGTGGACCTCGGACGCAACATGAGCGCGGAGGCCAACTACACCTATCGCCGGACGCGCGACATCCTCGAGGACTACGACCTCGCGCTCTTCGCGTTCGCGACCGACGGTCACTCGACCGATTACGGCGGCCCGCTCGACGATCCGCAGTCGCTGTGGCTCGGCCTCGATTACTTCGGCTACGCGGCGAACCCGGGATCGAACTTCGTCATTGCGACGCTGAACGGCGGCAAGCGGAACTATCAGGGCCTCGACTTGATCTTCCGCAAGCGCTACAGCAACAACTGGCAGTTCCTCGGGTCGTACACCTACAACTGGGCGAAGGGCAACACGAACTCCGACTCGAACGCGGACTTCCAGGGCGACGTGCTCTATCTGGATCCGCTCGCGCCGGATACCTACAAGCGGCAGCCGGGGCTCATCCCGCACCTCTTCAAGGTCGCCGGCTCCTACATGTTCCCGAGGGGCATCGAGTTCGGCGCCGCGTATCGCTGGAATTCCGGCACGGTCGCCAGCCGCACGGAAATTGCCTCCGGTCGCAACCTGCCGATCCAGGTTCCGGCGCCCGGCTACGTGTATGCCGGTGTGCTGGAGCGGTGGGTCGCGCCGGACGCGATCGGCTCGCTGCAGAACCCGAGCTGGGGACAGTTCGATGTGCGCGCGCAGTACAAGTACCGCTTCAATCAGGGTTTCGGCACCGAGTTCTTCGTCGACATCTTCAACATATTCGACAACCAGAACTCGATCCGCGATCAGGATCTCGTGGCGGGCGCGGGCGCCACGCCGTTCGGCGCGCCGATCCGCTTCCTCGATCCGCGGCGGTTCTTCCTCGGCGCGCGGTTGACATTCTAGGCAAGCTCTCAGCTCTCAGCTGTCAGCTGCCAGACAAGCTGGTTTGATGATGAGGGGGCCTAGTGCCCCCTCTTTTTTTGAGATCAGTCAAGGCTGAGCGCTGAAGGCTGACCGCTGAGAGCTGAACGCTTCGTTGTGCTACAGTCGACGCATGCGTCCCGCCTCGAGCATCCGGCTTGGCGTGACGATCATCCTTGCGGGATCGTGCGTGACTGCGGACGACGCACAGCGTGACCGGCAGGCAGCGGAGTGGACCGAGGCACGCGCCCGGATGGTGCGGACGCAGCTCCGCGGCCGAGACATCCACGACGAGCGCGTCCTCGACGCGATGTCGAAGGTGGAGCGGCATCGCTTCATCCCGGCGTCGGTCCGCCACGACGCGTACGGCGATTTCCCGCTGCCGATCGGCGACGGCCAGACCATCTCCCAACCTTACATCGTCGCCTTCATGACGCAAGCGCTCGCGATCGAGCCGCAGCATCGCGTGCTCGAGATCGGCACCGGATCCGGCTACCAAGCCGCGATTCTCGCCGAGCTCGCGAAAGAGGTGTACACCATCGAGATCCTGCCGCAGCTCGGCGACCAGGCGCGCGCGACGCTCGAAGCGCTCGGCTATCGAAACGTCCACGTGCTGATTGGGAACGGCTATCTTGGCTGGCCCGAGCACGCGCCCTTCGATCGGATCATCGTGACCGCCGCGCCGGCCGAGATTCCGCGCGCGTTGATCGATCAACTGCGCGACGGCGGCCGTATGGCCATCCCCGTCGGCCGCGACGATCAGGAGCTCCGCATTCTGGAACGCGCAGGGGACCGCGTGAACGTCCTGCAGACCCTCCCGGTTCGATTCGTGCCGATGGTGGATAAGAAATAGGGTCGCTGTCCGCTGTCCGCTGTCCGCTGTCCGCTGTCCGCGGTCCGCTGTCCGCGGTCGGCGGTCCGCTATCCGCGGTCGGCGACTTGCTTTTTCCGTCTATTTCCTCTACGTTGCAGTTCAAATGCCCCGCCAGGAAGCGCTCGGGGAGTTCGAGCAGATCGTCCTGCTGGCGATCGTCCGCCTCGACGCGGACGCCTACGGCTCCACGATCCGCGACGAGATCGAGGAGCAAACGGGCCGCTCGATTGCCATCGGCGCGCTGTACACCGCGCTCGAGCGGCTCGAGCGCAAAGGCTACGTGAGCTCGACGATGTCGGATCCGACGCCGCAGCGCGGCGGGCGCGCGAAGCGATATTTCCGGCTGCGGCCGGCGGGCGCGGCGGCGCTGCGCCGTTCGCGCGAAGCGCTCGCGCGGATGTGGGCCGGGATCGAAGTCGACGCCTTGATAGGCCGCGGCGCCGCAGGCGCAAACGGCCTGAAACAATGACGCGGCCATGACTTCTGGATCGCGCCTCTACGCGCGCGCGCTGATCTGGCTGCACGAGCGCTCCCTTCACGAGACGGAGCGCGAGGCCATCGTCGGCGATCTCCTCGAGGGATTCGAGGCGCGGGCGGCACGCGACGGACGCGCCGCGGCGCGATGGCTGTGGGCGCAGACGTGGCGCTCGCTCGTCCCGAACGTCCATCGCCGCTTTTTCATCGGTCATTCGAGTCCGGCGATCGCGCCGGCGCGGGGAGGCCGCATGCTGAACGGGCTCTCGACGGATTTCAGGTTTGCCCTGCGAGTGATGTGGCGCCAGCCGGTGATGTCGATCGTCGGCATCGTGTCGCTCGGCGCGGGGCTCGCGTTCAACATCGTGCTCGTGACGCTCGCCGATGCCGTGCTCGTTCGGCCGCTTCCGCTGAGGGCGCCGCACGATCTCGCGCTCGTGCTGCTGCAACGAGAGACCGGATTGAACCACAACTTCTCGTACGCGGAGTATCGCGATCTTCGCGACAACGCGCGAACGATCGACGGGCTCGTCGCGTACAGTCCAGTCGAAGCCACCGTGGCCGGCCGCGACGCCGCGTCGACGTTGGACGGCGAAGCCGTGTCCGGCACTTTCTTTTCGGCGCTCGGTGTTCCGCTGAGAACGGGACGCGCGATCGTGGAGACCGACGATCGCGGCGGAACTCTTCCCGTGGTTGTCGTCTCCGAGCGTGTGTGGCGCGATCGGCTGGACGGCGCTCCGCTCTCCGATCGCATCCTGCAGATCAACGGCCAGACGTTCACCGTTGTCGGCGTCGCATCCGCGCGGTTCGCGGGGATGCAGATCGGACGGCGCGCCGACTTCTGGGTGCCGCTCGCGCACTCGCCGCTCCTCGGCGATGACAACCTGTCTCGGCCGACCGTGTCTTGGCTGACCGTCGTCGGACGTCTCGCCAGCGGCGTGTCGATGACAGCCGCGCGCGACGAGCTCGACGCCATCCTGCGCCGCGTGCGTGCCGCCAGCCGCATTCCGATGGAGCCCGTGGTGCTGCGGACCGGGGCGCGAGGCGACTCGTTCCTCTCGGAGCAGCTTGGGTCGCCGATCCTCATCCTGCTCGGTGCCGGCATCGCCGTGCTGCTCGTCGCCTCTCTGAACGTTGCGAACCTGCACCTCGCGCGCTCCGATGCGCGGCGCCTCGAGCTGTCCGTACGCGCAGCGCTCGGCGCGCGCCGGACCCAACTCGTCCGTCTCGTGCTCCTCGATGCCGCGCTCACCGCGATCGGCGCCGGACTCGTGGGCCTCTGGCTCGCGCTGCTCACGAAGGATCGCGCCGTCTCGTTGATTGCGTTCTACGGTCAGCCGGTCTCTTTGTCGATCCCGTTCGACGCGCGAGTGATTGCCGCCGCCGTACTGCTCTCCGCGGTCGCCGCGTTGATCGTCGGCCTGTTGTCCGCGTGGCAAGTGCTCAGACCGCAGGCGTTGGCCAGCTTCGGCGACGGCCGCGCCGCGACGACGCTGCGCCGGACGCCACAGCGCGCGCTCGTCGTGCTGCAGGTCGCGCTCTCGATGGGCCTCGTGACCGGCGCGGTGCTCTTGGCGCGCACGCTCGATCGGTTGCGCCACACCGATCTGGGCTTCGATCCGCGAGGGGTCGTCGTGGTCCAGGTGTCTCCGGAAATGGCGCGAATGTCACGCCCGCAGGCGACGCAGTATTTCGATCGCGCGGTGGCGCGCGCGGCCGCGCTTCCAGGCGTCGAAACCGCGGCGGTTGCGCACGTGATGCCGCTCGACTTCGGCGGCTCGCGCATGAGCCTCGATGTCGCCGGCTACACGCCCGGGCGCGACGAAGACATGGAGTTGAACTTCGTGCGTGTGACCCCGGAGTACTTCCGCACGATGGGTCTCTCGCTCCTGCAAGGCCGCGTGTTCGATCGAAACGATCGCGCGGGCCAGCCGACACGCATCGTCGTCAACGAAACGATGGCGCGGCGGTTCTGGCCCGATGGCCGCGCGGCCGGAGGATTCGTGCGCTTCGATTCCCGGGATCCGTTCAACGTCGAAGTGATCGGCGTCGTCCGCGACGCGCACTATCGAATGGTTCGGGAGGATCCGAGGCCTTCGTTCTACGTGCCGATCGCTCAGGTGCCGGCATCGAACGGCGTGCTGCACGTCCGTTACCAGCCCGACGCGGCCGCCGATCTCGGAACCCGGATCGACGAGCTGCGGCGCGCGGTCGGTTCCGTCGATCCCGCGGTGCCTGTCACGCGCGTCCACACGCTGCTCGATCAGATCGAGCGGAACATCGCGGACGAGCGAATGGCGACGGCGGTTGGATTCTCGCTCGCGGCGGTGGCGGTGATCCTGGCGACGGCCGGACTGTATGCGACGATGGCGTTCTTCGTCGGCCGTCGAACGCGCGAGATTGGCGTGCGAATGGCGCTCGGCGCGCGGCACGGCGAAGTGCGCGCGCTCGTGGTTCGCGAAGGCCTCACGCTCGCGATCGCCGGCGTCGCCGCCGGACTCGCGCTGTCGGCGTGGGTCGGCCACGCGTTGAGCAATCAACTCTACGGAATCGCGAGCATGGATCCTGTCAGCCTCGTGGCATCCGGCGCGATTCTGGTCGCCGCCGCGGCGGCGGCGAGCTGGCTGCCAGCAGCGCGCGCCGCGCGCGTCGATCCGGTTGTCGCGCTTCGCGAACCTTGACTGTTCGAGGCTTCAGGACACAGGGATCACACGACCACTGCGGTGCCCGAGCACGACACCATCAACATTCCGTTCGCCTGCCCGAGCACTTCGTAATCGAGATCGACGCCGATGACGGCATTGGCGCCGAGCTCGGTGGCGCGCTGCTGCATTTCGCTGATCGCGACCTGACGCGCTTCCGCGAGCCCGCGCTCGTACGTGGCGGATCGGCCGCCGACGATGTCGCGCACGGTCGCGAAGAGATCGCGGAAAACGTTGGCGCCAATGATCGCTTCGCCTGTGACGACGCCGAGATAGCGGCTGACCGGCTTTCCGTCGAGCACGGACGTAGTGGTGATGAGCATACCTAATCCTACGCAGCGGCCCCCCGGAGGTTCCGCCGCCTGCCGGGCTCACCGTCTCGGCAGAAACTTCGTTCGATACACGTAGTTCGCGATCTGCCGTCCTTGTTTGATGCCGGCGGTCTTGTCGAACGACCAGTGAATGCCGAGATAGATGCGGCTCTGTCCGTTCTCTTCTTCGGCCTGCGACAGCGTTTTGAACGAGCGCGGCAGCAGCGGACGCAGCACGCCGTGATTGTCGTACGTCTCGCCGTTGAATTCGTCCGAGACGAACGTGAACGGAATCTCGTTCGTGCGGTAGACGAGCCGCAGCATCTGGAACACGGCCCCGCCGAACGTCGCGTGTCCTGAGGGATACGCGGGAAACGGCGGCGTGAAGTTCGGACCCTGCAGGTTGCTCGCGGGCGCGCCGAGCGGCGAGTATGTCGGATCGCCGGTCGTGTTGGGGTTGCCGTCGCCCTGTCCGGTCGGGCCCGTTCCCTTGTCCGATTCGCGGATGCCCGTGATCGGTCTCCAGAGCTGATAGTAGTACTTCGATTCCCAACACGCGATCCCCGCGTCCGACATCGCGACGTTCACGAGCGCGAGCACTCGCGCGAGATCGACGGTATCGGTCCCCATCTGATCGGCAATCTGCATGACGATCTGGTTGTAGAGCCGAGGCGGCGCGCACAGGCTCGGCGTGCCATCGTACGCCCAGTAGATTGCCGCATGCGTCTGATCGTCGGTGCGCGCGGTCCGCGTCGTGACGCCGTCGCCGCCGAGGCGCTTGACTTCGTTGTACGCGGCAGCATACGCGGCGGTGTTCATTGCGGGCGGCGCCGCCGCACGGAAGCTCGAGCCGGACGGAATGACGAGCGGCGTGACCTCGCCCCAGTGCGCGCCGAGCGCCACCGGCAGCTGGCTGATTGGATCCTGCCGCCATTTGCCCGGCGCGTTGCTCGTCTGAAAGCCCTCGCCCAGAACGGGCTCGGCGTGATCCGATCCGTCGTCTGCCGTTCTCGCGAGAATCGCACGCGCGGCGCGCAGACCCGTGCGAATCCCTTCGGTCTTCGCGGGGCCGTCTTCGATCGCCGCCAGCTCCTCCGCGAGCACCTGATCGCAGTGAGCCTTCTGCGACGGGAACATCGCGACGAGCGTATCGTGCGCGGCCTGCGCGATGGCGGCGTCCATCGACGCGCCCGAGGGCGCGTCGCGGATGCCGGTAAAGCTGCGGTAGCGCTTCGCGATCGCGTTCACGGCGTCGAAGATCGCGATGTGAACGACTGCCATCGCGCGGGCGGCGCGGCCGGGGCCGAGCTGCTCGCCGAACACGCGATCCTCTCCCGGTTGAACCGGCGTGTGATCGAGTCCGCTCGTGTCAATCGCGATGCGGTTCCAATGATGAACCCGGTCGACAACGGCGGCGCCGGTCGATGATTGCAGACGCTGCGCGCCGGGCTGCTGCGCGGCTCGTGCATCGGTCGCGACCGCCGGCGAATACAACGATCCCCAGAATTGGCTGAAGCGATCGGGCGCGCTTTGCGCCCACGTGAACGCGACGAGGCTCGAGCTCATCGCGGCAAGCGTCAAGACGAACGTCCAGGATCTCCGCGTCATGCGTACTCCTCCTCGGGTGTGTTTCGCATCGACTGGTGCGAAGTGCGGCGAGCAAGCGGGCAATCGACGTGCCCCTCGAGAAATCAGGAGAAATCGCGCGAGTAGTCGCTCAGCAATACCGGCGATCGGCGCAAAACCGTGTAGCTCTTACGAGTGGAGGAGGGAAAACGCGGAGAAGATGCGCAAAAGAAACACGGCGCGGCCGCGCACGTGTTCCGCCTGCGTTGAGTCTCGAAGTATGGACGGCCTACGCGGTGATGATCCCCAGCGGCGGCGTCGATTGCCATCGTCCGCGCGTGAAGTCGGGAAAATCTACCGACGCGCTGCGCCGCGCGTGCGATCGCTCGCTGAGCTGCACGACCGAGCTCAACGCCGCCGCATCGTACACGTTCATGTCGGTCGGCAGGCCTTCACGAAGACACTTCACGAGGCGATAGTCCTCTATGTAATCCATACCGCCATGCCCGGCGCCTTCGGCGGTCTTCGTCAACTGCACCCATAGCGGATGATCGAACTCCTGGAGATAGGCGCGAGCTTCTTCCCATCGATGCTCCGGGCTTCGCCCTTCGATGTACACGCGATCGGGATAGCCCATGAACAAACCGCGCGTGCCTTGCACCACATGGATGCGGCTGTACGGCCGAGGCAGATTCGTGTCGTGGACGACGGTGATCGTGCGGCCGCGCGCCGTTCGAATGAGGCTGACGTTCACGTCGCCGAGCACGTACTTCTCGCCGCGCTGCGGCGAGCCTTCCGGAAAGTGCTCGCGTGCCCAGTCCTGCAGGCCGCGCGACGGCCCGCTCATCGAGACCAGATATTCGAAGCGATCGCCGCGGTTGATGTCGAGGCAGTTCGCGACCGGTCCGAGCCCGTGCGTCGGATACAGATTGCCATTGACCTTCGACGCCCACGCGCGCCGCCACAGGCCTTCGCCGGTGCTCGAGAACTTCACCGATCGCAGATCGTGCAAGTAGCCCCCCTCGGCATGCAGGATCTCGCCGAAGAGGCCCTTGCGGACCATGTTGAACACCATCATCTCGGGGCGATCGTAGTTGCAGTTCTCCATCATCACGCAGTGCTTGCGATGCTTCTCCGCGTGCTCGACGAGCTGCCAGCAGTCATCCAGCGTCATCGCCGCCGGCACTTCGGTGGCGGCATGCTTGCCGTTCTTCATCGCGGCCACGCACACGGGCACGTGCCATTCCCACGGCGTCGCGGTGAACACGAGGTCGAGATTCTCGGTCTCGCAGAGCCGCTCGAAATCGCGCGGCCCGCGCGTGTAGCCGGTCGGCTCCTTCTGTCCCGCGGCGACGACCCACTTTTGCACGAGCGCCACGCGCTCCGGCGCGATGTCGCAGACCGCGGTCACCTTCGCGCCCGGCACCCGCAGCATGTTGCGTACGTGCGCCGATCCTTGACCGCCCACGCCGACGAACCCGATCCGAACTTCGGGAATTGGCGGCGCCGCAAACGGCACGGATGGTTTGTCTGGCGACTGCGCCGGTGGGGCGGCCGCGCGCATCGTGCGGCCCGCGGCCGCGGCGCTCAGGAAGCCAGCAGCGATTTCCAGAAAGGTGCGGCGATTCGGTGCACCGTCATGTGTGGACATAGGAAACGCTCCCAATTCGCCGGCCGCTACGCGCTGATGCGCAGCGCGGCCGGTCCAGGTCTCGTGAAGAAAAAGATCGATCGCGACGCCGGTCCCGGATGCGCGCGTGCATACGCCTTCTGCCACCGCGCGAGGAAATCATCGGCGTCGCCGCGTTCGACGAGCGCCCACGCGCTGCCGCCGAATCCGGCGCCGAACGCGGACGCCGCGATCGCGCCCCGCTCGCGGGCGAGCCGCGCCAGCGAGATCGTCTCCGGCACTTGATTGCCGAGCAGACGTTCGGCGAGATCCTGCGACCGGTCCACGCTCGGGCCGAATGCGTCGAGGGCTCCTTGCTCGAGCTGATCGCCCGCCAACGGCACGAGCACCATGCTCTCCTCGACGAAGTGATCGAACCGATCCACGAGCCGCGGCTCGTCGTGCGCCACCAGCGCCCGAATCCGCGCGGCGGCGCCGGGCGCGCTCGAGATCGCGTCGGCGAGCGTCTCATCGCGGCGGCCTGACGTCCTCCGCCAGAGCTCGAGAATCCGCTCGATCCCGTGCGCTGCGCGATTGTAGCCCTCCCGCGCGTTTCCTGTCTTCTGCGCGCGCACGCCGGAGACGCCGATCGCGAGGACCAGCTCGGGCGGGAGCGCGATCGACCGCTCGTGCCGCGTGGGCCGATACGAATACTGCGCCAGCCTGCCAGGCCGGCTGCAGAGAATCGCGGTGTGATCCTCGCTGCCGCCGCGCGTGCCGACGCCGCTTTCGCTGGCGAGGTTTCTGAACGCGCTTCCATTCTCGATCGTCGCCGCATACGCCGCGAGATCCTCGTCGTTCTCGATGTTCGCCGCCCACTCGGGCGACGCGTCGAGGCGAGACGCGTGCGCCAGCGCGAGCAGCACCACGATCATCACCGCGCTCGAGCTGCTCATTCCCGACGCCGAAGGCAGATCGCTCTCGAAGACCACATCAGCGCCACGGATGCGATCGGGAAAATTGCGGCGGAGGCGCGTGAAGACCGTCGCCGGATACGTCGTCCACGTCGTCGATGCGGGAGATGCCTGGTCGAGGACGACCGAGGCTTGCCTGCGCGTGTCGGTCACCGTCAGGCGTCCATCGTCTCGCGCCGCGCTGACGGCGGCGATGCCCCGTTCGACGGCGCAGACGAGGCTGCGCCCGCCCGCATAGTCCGTGTGCTTGCCGAGGACTTCGATCCGTCCTGGAACGAACCACGCGTCGGACGCGACGGCGCCGCGCTGGTGCCGGAGCTCCTCGCCGAGCGCCGTCAATCGCGCGGCGGTCGTTTGCGCCAGCGCGCCGCCGAATCCGGCGCGCTCGAGCGCGTCGGCCACGCGGCGATCGTCAGGGTCGTGGATCGACATGCGCGAGCCGGCGCTCGACTTCGGCGATGTCCTCGCGCCGTGAAAGATCCAGAACGCCCGCCTCGACCGGGATGGTGTGGAAACGCTGACCGAGCTCGCGCACCGCGTAGCGGACGGCGTTTGGCAGCTCCAACTCGCCGCGCGCGGACGGCTCGACTCGTTCGCACGCGGTGAAGATCGCCGGCTCGAATCGCCAGCAGTTCATGCTCACGCGGACCGCGTCGCCGTATCGCGCGAACGCGTCGGCATCAGGCTTCTCGACGATGTCGACGAGATTCCCGTGCGCGTCGATCGTCAACATCGCGAAGCTCCGGACTCGCTCGGGATCGATATTGCTTTCGGCGATGAGCGTCGATCGTTGAAATGCGGGAAGACCCTGTCCGTCGAGATCGACGAGCGATCGGAGGACTTCGACCGGATAGTAGTTGTCGGCGTTCAACACCAGGAATGGATCGCTTGCGGCGAAGCCGCGTGCGGCGAGGACCGCGTCGGCGGTACCTCGCGGTTCCGCCTGAACGGCGAACGAGATCCGCACGCGCGCCGGCCTGTGGCGCTCGTAGTGCTCGCGGACGATGTCATGTTCGGGACCGATGACGAGGCAGATGTCGCGGCACCCGGCATCGGCGAGCGCGCTGAGCACGTAGTCGAGAAAAGGACGCCGGAACGGAATCATTCCCTTGACGCCCGTGTCGGCGATCCGCGTCTGCGCGGGATCGCCGGCCGCCGACCCACTGGCGCGCATCCGGGTCCCCTTGCCGCGCGCGAGCACGACCGCCTTCATGATGAACGAAGAACGAAGAACTGAGAAACCGAACGACGAGTTCTTCAGAACAGCGAGTAGACCGCTCCGACGCTGAGCACGATGGAATCCGCCTTCCATCGATTGGTGAGCTGCCGCGTGGCATCGCGATACACGACGTCGGGGCGGTTCACCATGTAGCCGCCGAATCCCACGATCGCCACGCGCGGCGCGACCGTCAGCGTTACGCCCACGCCGGGACGCACGGCGAGGCTGGTTTTCGCGTCGACTTCGGGCGCGCTGCCCGCCGGAAGACTGCGCACGAAATCGTCCTCGAGCGACAGCTTGTTGAACGACGGCCCGGCGACAATGGAAAAGCTCACCAGCACCGGCTGCTCGCCGATCGTATACGCGACGCCGACCATGAGCGGACGAACGCGGAGCCGGGCGAACGAATTGGACGAGCCGGAGGGATCCTCGATGTCCGCGGTGAACCAGTTGAGCGCCCCCGCCGGTCCCCAACCCTTTCGCGGATTGAGCCGCACGAGCGGACCCGGCCTGAACACCGATTTCACTTCGTCGTCGGTCGGCTTCACGAATGTGACCGATCCGCCCACGCTGACTCTGCCTTCGGTCTGCGCCGATGCGGCGTGCGCGGCGAGCAGCGTCGATCCGCTAACGACCAGGACGAGCAATCGCTTGAGCGTCATGAACATCCCCCGTACAGGATATGAAAGCGAAAGCCTACAGTGGGACAGACCTCTGCCGCAAGCTTTCAAACTTGGGCC
Organism: Vicinamibacterales bacterium; assembly: GCA_036556425.1. Lineage (GTDB taxonomy): Bacteria > Acidobacteriota > Vicinamibacteria > Vicinamibacterales > 2-12-FULL-66-21 > DATBJJ01. The sequence goes on along the minus strand of DATBJJ010000169.1, from coordinate 43,919 downwards.
AGATTTCGGAGTGTCTCGCTGGTACCTCTTTTGCCACGTAGGACGGCGGAGCGCATATGCAAACCGCTCGATACCTCCCGGCGCACAAGGTGAAGGCAGGCAGCCTTCGTCTCGGTCGCCTGAGCGTGCGCAGCGCGGACGACCGCGAGATTGGCAAGCTGCTCGGATTCGTGATCGAGCCGCGCGCCCCTCGCATTCGCAGCCTCGTCGTCGAGTGCGACGACGCGCAGCTGGAAGTCCCGATGCGGCCAGTGCGATTCGATCCGCTCTCGCGCTCGCTGCGCCTCGTCGAAGGCGCGTCGTCGACGGTGGCCGCGTCTCGCTTTTCACCCGAATCGGTGCCGGAGATCGACGAGAACGATCTCTGGGTCCCCCTGTACGGCTCCGCAGCTTAGAGACGGCTCTCCGGCCCTTTTGGCGCGCGCCTAGCTGTGCGCCGCCGCCCGCTTGCGTGCGGTCCCGCCCGTGGGCCCACCATTTCAGAATTGTTGGACACATTTAAATATATTATTGTCAATAAGTTACAGAATATTGACCTATTGGCGCACAACTGGCACTGACGGCTGCCAACGCCATGTGGCGTTCAGGAGGACTGAGGAAATGGACGTCACTGCCGCGATCTTCACCGTTGCCGTCACCGTTGGGACGCTCGTTCCCGCGGCGCCCTCCGCCGTCACCACCGAGGCGCCGATTGCGGTCGCCGTCAGCGCGATTGCGGAGAGCCGGCCGGCGGCGGAAGAAAGCGTCGAGACGCTGCCGAGCGTTCGCCAGCTCTCGATGACGCGTGCCACGACGTCACAGCGGCCTGCGGCGCTGATTCCGCTGTACGCGAGCTTCGCCGTCCTTCAGGGATTCGACATGTATACGACGAGCGCCGCGGTGAAGCGCGGCGGCGTCGAGGCGAACCCGGCGATGCAGCCGGTCGCCGGCAAGAAGCTCGCGTCGACGGCCGTGAAGGCGGCGGCGACGGCGGGCAGCATCTATTTCATCGAGCGCGCGTGGAAGCACAACCGCAAGGGTGCGGTGATCCTCGCCACGGTGATCAACGCCGCGACGGCGGCGGTCGTGGCGCACAACACGCGCGTCACGAAGTAAGTTCGCCGAGACGATGCCGCCGTACGTACTGCTCGTCGAGGACGACCGGTTCCTGCGCCAGGCGTGCGAGGCGACCCTGAAGCAGCGCGGCCTCGTCGTGAAGTCTGCGGAAGACGGGGAAGTGGGGTTGCGGATGGCCCGAGAAGCGATCCCCGATCTCATCCTGCTCGATCTGCTGATGCCGAGAGTATCGGGGATCGAAATGCTCGCGGCGCTCCGCGCGCATCCGGAGACAGCGGGGATTCCGGTCGCGATCATCTCGAACTCGTCGCGCGACGAAGATAAGACGCACGCGGTCGAGTTGGGCGCGATCGGATACTACGTGAAAGCAAATTTTTCGCTGCGCGCGTTGGGCGACGAGGTCGAGCGGCTGATCGCCCAGCACGTCCGGTGAGCATGCGAGCAATGTCCATGGAAACGCCGCACGAGTCGGAAGCTCAACTCCTCGCTCACCGCCTTCGCGTGTTGTCGGAGGACACGGGCGTGGCGGCGGCCGATCTCGAGCGCATGTGGTTGTCGGAAACGAGCGAGCGGCTGGACGCGGCCGCGGACGCGCTTGCCGCAGGTGACTTGGCCAATGTCGTCCGGATCGTGCACAGCGCGGCCGGGACCAGCGGGATTTGTGGAGCCGCGGGACTCTCCGCTTCCCTCACAAACGTCGAGCGTCTTGCAGCGGATGGTCGGAACGGCGAGGTTCGGGAGGGCCTTGCTTCCGCCCAAGCGCAATTCGTGGGACTCGTGAACGCGTTGAAAGCAGGGCTGGCGCGATGAAGCACATCATCATCATCGAGGACAATGCGCTCGCGGCGAGCATCTACCAGGCCGCGCTGAAACAGGAAGGTTTCACAGTGGAAGTGGCCAGCGACGGCGAAGCCGGGCTCGGCGCGATCGCGCGCGAGCGGCCCGACCTCGTGCTGCTCGATCTGATGCTGCCCAAAGTCGAAGGCGCCGAGATCCTGCGCCGCATTCGATCCACGCCGGGCCTCACGACGGTACCGGTCGTGGTGACGTCGAACGCGTACACGGCGACGCGTCTCGACGATCTCTGGAAAGCCGGTGCGACGCAGATCGTGACGAAGGCGAGCATCTCTCCGAAGAACCTCGCGAAGGTCGTGCGGGACGCGCTTGCCGCGCTGCCGCCAAAAGACTAGACGGCCCGTTCGAGCGAGTGATGGCTCACGAGCTCCTTCTGCCGCTCGGCATCGGAAGCGGCGCCGCGCTGCTGACCGCCGCGATCGCCAGCATTCCGTACAGACGCGCGCGTGCGCGCGCGATCGACGCGGAGCGCGCGCTGCGCGACAGCGAGGAGCGGTTGCGCGCGATCGTCGACACGACCGACGCGATGAAGTCTGATTTCGCCGCGTTCGTCAGCCATCAACTGCGAACGCCGCTCAACGGCGTCAGCTGGACCCTCGAGCTCGCGGCGGAGACGCCCAATCTTCCTGCTGACGTTGCCGCATACGTTCATGACGCCCGACAATCGGCGACTCGCTTGATCAGGCTCGTGAACGATCTCCTCGATGTGACGCGGCTCGAGACGGGACGGCTCGCCATCAATCCCGAGCGCGTTCGTCTCTATGACGTCGTCTCCATCGTCGCGGCCGAGCTGAAGGAGCTCGTCGAAGACAAACGTCTGCAGTTGAGAATCCACGCGACCGCATCGGATGCGATGGTCTACGTCGATCCGCGATTGATGCGGCAAGCCGTCGCGAATCTGGTGTGCAACGCGGCGCAGTACACTCCCGCGGGCGGCAGCATCGACATCGAGCTCACGCGCGGCGAGCGCACGGTGTCGTGCGCCGTTCGCGACACGGGGATCGGGATTCCGCCCGAGGCGCAAGCGCGCCTGTTCGAGAAGTTCTTCCGCGCCGACAACGCCGTCGTCATGGAGAGCGAAGGGACGGGTCTCGGCCTTCACATGGTTCATCTCGTCATGGGCCGCTTCGGCGGCCGTGTATGGTGCGAGTCCGAGCCGGGGCGCGGTTCGGTCTTCACGATGGAGCTGCCCTTCAACTGACAACCTCGTCACCCTCCATCGCGCGGATCACGTTTTTGACAGTGGTCTGTCCCGATTTGGGCCATGACGCGCGAACTCGTCCCTGATTACCGGCCGCCTGCGGCCGAAATCGCGCTGGCACGGAATCCCCTATACGGATGTGCCTTTTGTACCCAGGATGGTTCAAGCGGACCGGGCCGAGCGGTCCCTGAATCGACAGCGCGACTTCCTGAGGCTCGTCCTCGATACGAACCCCGGCCTCGTGTTCGTCAAAGACTCGAGCGGCGCCTACGCGATGGTAAATCGCGCGGTGGCGGACCTCTACGGTACGACGGTCGAACACCTGATTGGAAAGTCCGAGGCCGACTTCAATCCGCGCGTCGAAGAAGTCATGCACGCTCGCGCCATCGAGCATCAGGTCATCAGCACGGGACGGCCGGCGTTTGTACCCGCCGAGTCGATCACCGATCCGCGCAGCGGCACGACGCGTTGGTTCGAAGTCCGCCGCGTTCCGCTGGTGCTGCCCGACACGACGGACCGCCACGTGCTTGGCGTGGCGTCGGAGATCACCGATCGCAAAGCCGCGGAAGACGCGCTGCGCGTCAGCGAAGATCAATTCCGCCACGCGCAGAAGATGGAAGCGGTCGGCCAGCTCGCCGGCGGCGTCGCGCACGACTTCAACAATCTCTTGACGGCGATTCTCGGCTACACGGCGCTGCTCCTCGAGGGCGCGCGCGATCGTCCCGACCTGACGGCGGATCTGCACGAGATCAAGAAAGCCGGGGAGCGCGCCGGCGCGCTGACGCGCCAGCTCCTGACGTTCAGCAGAAAACAGGTCGTGCAGCCGACGGTGCTCAACCTGAACGAGGTCGTGTTCGAGCTCGAGAAGATGCTCTCGCGCGTGCTCGGCGACGACATCACGCTCGAGACGGTGAAGGCTCCCGCGCTCAACCACGTCAAGGTCGATCCGAATCAGATCGAGCAGATTCTGTTGAACCTCGCGATCAACGCGCGCGACGCGATGCCGCGCGGCGGCGTTTTGAAGATCGAGACGAAGAACGAGACGATGCCGGCCGATCCCCGCGAGCCGGCGTCGGGATCGCGCTTGCCGTGCGTGACGCTCACGGTCTCCGACACGGGATGCGGCATCGCGCCCGAGATCGTCGATCGCGTGTTCGAGCCGTTCTTCACCACGAAGGGACCGGGCAAGGGAACCGGCCTCGGGCTATCGACGGTCTACGGCATCGTCACGCAGAGCGGAGGCGTGATCGGCGTCAAGAGCCTGCGGAACAAGGGCTCGACATTTTCGATTCGCTTTCCGGCGGTCGACGTGCCGCTCGACGTGCGCAAACGCGGCGGGCCGCCGGCGCTGCCGAACTCCGGCACGGAAACGATTCTGCTGGTCGAGGACGAGCCGGGCGTCCGGCATCTCGTACAGCGCGTGCTCTCGGACCGCGGCTATGACGTGCTCGAGGCGCGCGACGTCGCGCACGCCGCCGACATCTCGACGAACTATCCCGGCCCGATCCATCTTCTGCTGAGCGACATCGTGATGCCCGGGTTGAGCGGTCCCGATCTGGCGCAGCGGATCGTCGCACAGCGTCCCGATGTTCGCGTTCTCTACATGTCCGGCTTCGCAAACCGGCTCAGCACCGCGCATGGCTCGCTGAGCCCGAGCGTCACCATCCTGCACAAGCCGTTCACGCCCGAAAGCCTTGTGCGCACCGTAAGAGACTGCCTCGATGTCGCCGTTACATAAAACGCCCGCCTCGCTCGCCGCGTCGGAACCGAACCACGACGGCGACGATGGTCGCCCCGCCGGGCGCGTCCGCCCAACCGTCGTTGTCGTCGACGACGACGTGGCGGTGGACGAAAGCTTCGGCCAAATGCTTCAAGCCGCGGGGTACGACACGCATACCGAAGCGACTGTCGCCGCGGGGCTCGCGTATCTGGAGCACGCGACGCCGTCGGTCGTCATCCTCGATCTGCACCTCCCCGATGGAAGCGGCGCCGAGTGCCTTCGACAGCTTCGCGTGTGGCCGCAACATCGGCACCTGCCGGTCGCGATCCTCACCGGCGATTACTTCCTCGACGAGGATCTCGCGCGCGAGCTCTCGACGCTCGGCGCGCGCGTGTTCTTCAAACCAGTCTGGGAAGACGATCTCTTGCGCATCGTCGGCCAGCTGCTGGGGGGGCCCGGTCACGGGCCTGGTGGAGCGACATCATGACGGCGACGAAACCCGTCTTGCTCGTTGTCGACGACGAAGTCGGCGTGCTGACGCTCATCCGGCGGTTCGCCGAGAGCGAAGACTTCGAGGTGATCACGTGCACGGACGGCCGTCAGGCGCTGCAGATCGCGGAATCGCGGCGGCCCGATCTCGTGATGGTGGACTTGCGGATGCCGGACGTCGCCGGCCTCGAGATCGTGCGCACGATCCGCGAGGCGGACGCGAGGGCGACGATCGTGCTGATGACCGGGTATGGATCGATCGACTCGGCGGTGGAAGCGGTCAAGCTGGGTGCGGCCGATTACCTGACGAAGCCATTCGATCTGCAGCGGCTGAAGCACACGTTCAGCACCGTTCGCGAAGAGAGCGAGCGCCGCGCGAAGATGATGGCCGTCGATCGCGAGGTCGCGGCGCGTCTGGAATTCGCCGGCATGATCGGCCGCAGTCCGGTGATGCAGGAAGTGTTCGACTTGATCCGCCGCCTCGCGCCGCACGTCCGCGCGGCGCTCGTCAGCGGCGAGACGGGCACCGGCAAGGAGCTCGTCGCGAGAGCGCTGCATCAATGCGGCCCGCGCAAGGCGCGGCGATTCGTGGCCGTCAACTGCTCCGCAGTCGTCGAAACGTTGTTCGAGTCCGAGCTCTTCGGGCACGTCCGCGGGGCGTTCACCGGCGCGACCGACGCGAAGGCGGGACTCTTCGAGACTGCCGACGGCGGCACGTTGTTCCTCGACGAGATCGGCGAGCTCCCGATGGCGCTGCAGGCGAAGCTGCTGCGCGTGCTGGAGACGGGCGAAGTGCAGCGCGTCGGCGCCGTGCAGACCGTGAGGACCGACGTTCGCGTGGTGTGCGCGACCAATCGCGATCTGAGCCTCGAGGTCGCGGCAGGGAGGTTCCGCAGCGATCTGCTGTACCGCCTCAACGTGATTCAGATCGCGCTGCCGCCGCTGCGCGAGCGGCGTGAGGACATCCCGTATCTCACGGCCGCGTTCGTGCGCGAGTTCAGCGAGCGGTTCTCGAAGCCGATTTCAGGCGTGGCGCTTGCCGCCGAGCGCCTCCTCAACGACGCGCCCTGGCCGGGCAACATCCGTCAGCTTCGCAACGTGCTCGAGCGCGCGTGCATGTTGTCGGAGGGCCCGATGGTGAGCGAGCAGGACATCCTCGCGAGCATTCGCCCGACGGTGAGCGCGTCGGCGCCGGTCGCCGGTCAGCCCGCGGCGGAGGGCGAGGCGACGCACGCGCTGTCCTCGCTCGAGCGCCAGCACATCATGAAGGTGATCGCCGAGACGGGCGGCAACAAAGCGCGCGCGGCGCGCCAGCTCGGATTGAGCCGGCGCGCGCTCTATCGCCGCCTCGAGCGTCACGGGATCTCGGATCCGCCGGTCCGCCGCCAGACCTCATGAGGAAGGCCGATCCGTTCCGCCATAAATGTAGGATCCTGCGGCTACCAGGACAGAAATGAACGACTGCCGGCGCGCCCGCGCGCGGCGGACGATCGAGAGGCATCGACGTTCCGGGCGTTTCTCGCCGCCGATCGCGCGGCCGCGGCGGATCGCGCGCCGCGGATCGACTCTTGCTCTCGTTTCGCGCGAACGACGTTTTCACGGCAGGCCACCTATGGAACTCCATCAAGTTGTCGAGCGCGTCCGTGGCGAGTTTCTCGAGATGCCGGGCCTCCGGCTCACGTTGCCGCAGGCCGCGCGCCTCTGGGGATTGGATATGCCGTCGTGCGAGGCGGTGCTGGAGACGCTCGTGCGTTCGGCCTTCCTGCGCCGCACGGCGTCGGGCGCCGTGACGCGATCGGGCGGATAGCGAGTTCGACCAGCGACATCCACGTCGCTCGAAAACCCGATCGCGACATTTTTGTCGAGCGCCCGAAGCCTGAAGCGCGACGCGCGGTCAGCGCCGGTAGCGGCCGATCTGCGAGGCGATCGCGGCCGCGATGTTCTGTTCGAGCTCGCGTGGATTCGCGGTCGATCCCACGAAATCCTGCACCCAGGCCTTGCGATCGGTGACCGCGTCGACGATCCGCACCGTCACATCGAGCCGATCGCCCGACCTCGCGACCGTTCCTTCGACGACGAAGTCCGCCTTCAGCGCGCTCGCGATCTCCCGCATCGGCCGCCGCGGCGTGCCCGCGAACTGAAGCGCCGACGTGTGCGAGGCGACGCCGACGGTGCCGATGCGCGCAAGCTGGCTCGTGACGCCGTCGGTCAATCGCGCCGCGAGCCGCGCCTCGGTTGGATCGTTCGAGTACTCGGCGAACGGAAGCACGGCGGCGCTGATGGCGGGCGCGCTCGGTCCTCCAATCGTCAGGAGACCGCCGCGCCGCGCGGCAAGCGTCACCAGCACCAGCGCGAGTATGGAGAGCGCGACCGCGATGCGCCAACCGGTGCCGCGTCGGGTCACCGATGGCGATGAGGATTGCGGGACCGCGGCCTGTTGCGGCTCGGAGCGCTTCTTCTCGAAGACGGGCACGTAGCTGCCCCGGCGCAGCAGGATCACCACCGGATCTTCGCGTCCCGCCCCGGCGTAGTACTCGTCGACTTTCGCGCGGAGCCGCCGCGCCTCGACGCGAACGATGGAGTCCAGCCGCGGATCGTAGTCGTGGTTGCGGCCGAAGACGTCGATCCCGATCGCGTACTCTTTGACCTTGTCCCCTTCGCCCGCGAGCGACCGCTCGACGACGTAGCGCAGGAACCCGCTCATCCGATCGGCGTTCGCGAAGCCCTCGCTCGCGAGGATCCGGCCGAGTTGCAGCTGAACTTCTTCGGTGGTTGGGTCCACGGTGCCAGTATGAACCAAATCGCCGGGTTGGCCGCGCTCCCGCGCTCGTGCGCGCGGCGTTACTAACGGTTAGATCACCGCCAAGTCACTGGTAGGCCGCCGCTTCCGGTGCCACACTTCTCCCCGGGCCCTCGTCTCAGTGGACAACGCTCGCAAGGTCGCGAGCAAAGCCGAAGGAGGTCCACGTGAAGATTGCACGTCGTCATATTCTCCAGTCCCTCGCCGCGGCCGCGGCCGTGATCGCTTTCGCGGGCACCGCGGAGGCGGGACCGCCGCTCCTCTGTCATCCATTCGATGCCGGGAAAGCGAAGCTCCTTCCATGGAGCGCGAACCCTCAGTCCTGGAACGCGCTCGATCCCAGCTACGACGTCAAGCGCCTGCCCGCCGATACGCTCGCGCTGCTGTCGCCGGACGCGCCGATTCTCGCGCGCATGGAGAACCTGCGCCGCGCGACGCTCTATGCCGCGCAGGACGAGCGCATCGCGGCGGAGCTCCTGTCCGCGATCGCGGCGCGCATGCAGGCGGACACGGGAAAGGGCCGGGATCCGCTGGCGTGGTTCGACGCCGGCTACCTGATCGAGAGCTATCGTCAGGCGAGCCACATCTACAAGTGGAACATGTTGAACCCCGCCGAGAAATCCTCGTGGACGATGCGCGCAGAGCCGAACGGCTTGGACGGGTACTCGATGGTCGCGAAGGCGATTCGCCTCGTGGGCACCAGTCCCGAAATGGAGTTCGCGGCGTCGCTGATGAAGGACGGTCCGACGTCCGCGGAGCATCGCCGCCGCGCCTTGGCTGGTGCGCCCGCCGGCTCCCTCCTCGCGAAGAACCTCGCCCCGAAGCCGTAGGCGAGGGGTCTGACCCCGACACCGGGCCGCGCCTGGGGTCCGCGGCTGGGGTCAGACCCCAGCCGCGGTGAGTCCAGACCGCACACATCGAAAAAACTACCGAACTGTTCGGCTTCTTTCGATACATTCGATTCAGAAGCCATCGGTGGTCGACCTTGCACACCAATCATCTCGTGACCGCGCCTGCGTCCTCGTCGTCGACGACGAGGAGACCAATCGAAAGCTCTTGAACAGACTCCTCAGCGGGGAGTACACCGTCGTTCCTGCCCAGGACGGCGAAGAAGCGCTGGCGCTCGTCGAACGCATCGACGTCGATCTGATCCTGCTCGACGTGCGGCTCCCCGGTCTGGATGGATTCGAGATCTGCGCGCGATTGAAGCGCATGCCGCGGACGCGCCTCGTTCCCGTCGTGCTCGTGACGGCTCTCGGCGCGCGCGAGCACCGCATCCAGGGCATTCGCGCCGGCGCCGACGATTTCCTCACGAAGCCGTTCGATCCGGAGGAGCTTCACGCGCGCGTCGCGTCGCTCGTTCGGCTGAAAACGTACACTGACGATCTCGAGTCGACCGAGTCCATACTCAAGAGCCTCGCGATGACGATCGATGCGCGCGATCCTTATACCGACGGCCACTGCGAGCGACTGTCGCTTCTCGCCGTCGCGCTCGGGACCGAGCTCGGTTTGTCGAAGGAAGAATTATCGGCGCTCGATCGCGGGGGCTATCTTCACGACATCGGAAAGATCGGCATCCCGGACGCGATTCTGCTCAAGCCGACAAGGCTCACGCCCGAAGAGTTCGAGATGATCAAACAGCACACGATCATCGGCGATCGACTGTGCGGCGAGCTTCGATCGCTCAGGCTCGTGCGGCAGATCGTGCGGCACCATCACGAAGCGCTCGACGGCAGCGGGTATCCGGACGGTCTCGTCGGGGACGCCGTCCCGCTCCTCGCGCAGATCGTCGGCGTCGTCGATCTCTACGACGCCGTGACGAGCAGCCGTCCGTATCGCGCCGCGCTGCCCGCGGAGCACGCGTATGCGGAGCTGCGGAAGGAATGCGACCTCGGTCGGCGGCGGCGGGATATCGTCGAGACCTTCATTGCGCTGAACCAGCGAGGCGCGGTATAGCTACTGAGGGATGGTTCTGATCCATGCAAAGCGAACGTGCTGACCGTCGATCCACCACGCGCGTGCTCGTCGCCGACGACGAGCAGCCGATTGCGGACCTCTTGCGGCGCATCCTCGCCAAAGAGGGGCACACCGTGAAGATCGTCAACGATGGGACGTCGGCCATCGAGGCGGTCGCCGAGTTCAAACCGCACCTGGTGCTGCTCGACGTCAACATGCCGGGCTTGAACGGCATCGAGGTCTGCCGCCATCTAAAACAGGATCCCGCGAACCGGCTGACGCCCGTGGTTCTCGTGACCGGCATGGCGCAGCGGGAGAAGCGGATCGAAGGGCTCGAGGCGGGCGCCGACGACTTTCTCAGCAAGCCGGTCGACGCGCAGGAGCTGCTCGCGCGCGTGCGAACGCTCATTCGGTTGAAGCGTTATACCGACGATCTCGACTCGGCGGCGTCGCTCGTGATCGCGTTGGCGCTGCTCGTCGAAGCGCGCGACGGCAACACCGAAGGGCACTGTCACCGCATGGCGAATTACGCCACCGCGCTCGGCCGCGCGCTCGATCTCGGAGAAGCGGATCTCCAGGCGCTCCATCGCGGCGGATTCCTGCACGACATCGGGATGCTCGCGATTCCCGACGCGGTCCTCAAGAAGCAGGGGCCGCTCGATCCCGACGAATTCGAGCTGATGAAAACGCACACGACGGTTGGCGACTCGCTGTGCAGCACGCTGCGATCCCTCGAGCCGGTGCGCCCGATCATCCGTCATCACCACGAGCGCCTCGACGGCTCCGGCTATCCCGACGGCCTCACTGGCGACGACGTTCCGCTGATCGCGCAGATCATCGGCGTCGTCGACGTCTACGACGCCGTCACGACGCGCCGTCCGTACCAAGGTCCGCATTCATCGCAGGAGGCGATCGACATCCTGCGCGGTCAGGTCGTGAGAGGCTGGCGCCGCAAAGATCTGATCGATGTGTTCGCGGATTTGGTGGAACGGGGACGGCTGAACACGTTTCAGGGTTCCTAGGTTCCCGGGTTCCAGGTTCGAAGAACCCGGAACCCCCGGAACCCGGAGCCCTATTTCTGCTTGAGCGTCACGAAGATCTCCGTGTTCTCTCGAGCGACGAGGAGCAGCGCGGGACGGCCGCCGGCGCGAGTGAGCGCCGACTTCAACTCGGTCGGCGTCTTCACCGCCTGTCCGTCAACTTGCACGATCACATCGTCCGCCCGCAGACCCGCGGCGCCGGCGGCGCCGTCGGGATCGACGTCGCGGATGATGACGCCTTCGCTCCGCTTCAGGCCGAGGTTCCGCGCGTCTTCACGCGTCAACGGTTCGACCGTCATGCCGAACCCGCCGCCTTCCTCGCTGCCGGTGCCGAGCGACGTGCGCCGGACGTCCTTCGAATCGAGCGTGTCGACGGTCGCCTGCAGCGTCTGCTTGCGGCCGTCGCGAACGACATCGACGTCGATCTTCGTGCCCGGGCGAGCGCTCGCGATCCGGTTCTTGAGCGCGTTGCTGTCCGCGACCTTCTCGCCGTTGATCGCGACAATGACGTCGCCCTGCTTCACGCCGGCGTGCTCCGCGGGGCCGCCCGGCTCGACCGAGCTCACGATCGCGCCGCTGACGTCGGCGAGCTTGAGGCTCGACGCCATGTCTGACGTGATGTTTTGGATCCGCACGCCGAGGCGTCCTCGCACGACCTTGCCATCCGACTTCAGTTGATCCATGACCTGCCGCGCCATGTTCGACGGGATGGCGAAGCCGAGGCCGATGTTGCCGCCGCTCGGCGTGAGGATCTGCGAGTTGATGCCGACGAGCTCGCCGGTTGCGCTGACCAGCGCGCCGCCAGAATTGCCCTGATTGATCGGCGCGTCAGTCTGCAGGAAGTCCTCGTAGCTGCCGTCGCCGAGTCCGGTCGCCCGTCCCTTCGCGCTGATGATGCCCATCGTCACCGTCTGCCCGACGTTGAGCGGGTTGCCAATCGCGAGCACGACGTCGCCGACGTTCACGCGCGAAGAATCGCCGATCGGCAGCGTCGGGAGGTTGGTCGCGTCGACCTTGAGCAGCGCGAGATCCGTCGCTGGATCCGTGCCCACGACCTTCGCCGGGAGCGTGCGCCGATCCGTCAGCTCGACGGTCACCCTGTCGCTGCCTTCGACGACGTGGTTGTTGGTGAGAATGTAACCGTCCGTCGTCGCGATGACTCCGGAGCCGAGGCCGGACAGCCGGCGAGGCGTCTGCGGAATCTGGAATCTGCGCCCGAAGAATTCACGAAAGAGCGGGTCGTCGGGCATTTGGGTCGGGACCATTCGGGCCCGTCCCTCGACGCGCACCGTCACGACCGCCGGAGCCGCAGCGCTCACGACCGGTGCGTACGATGTCGTCACCGCTGGGGCGGCGACCGTACCAGCGCGCGGCGGCGCCGATGTCGATGCGGGTGCTGCCGACGCGATGCTGCGTGCGGCTTGAGTCTGTCCGAGGCCGTATCCGGTGACGGCTACGAGCGCGATGATCGCGGCTCCCGAGCCGGCCCGGGTCAGCAACTGACGCGGGAAGCGCTTGAACATGATGACTGGGTCTCCTTCCATTCTTTCGTCCTGTCTATAGGACGATTGGAAGCCTTGCCCAGTTGTTGCGCGAACATTACAACGGTGAAAGGTTGACCCGGAACGTGGATCCCTTGCCCGGTTCGGAGTGGACCTCGACGTTTCCGCCGTGGGCTTCCACGATTGCGCGCACCAGACTCAACCCGAGTCCCAGCCCTCGCTCGGTGCGGCTTTGGTCGCCGCGATAGAGCCGGTCCCAGATGCGGGGGAGATCCTGGTCGGAGATGCCCGGTCCAGTATCCGAGACCTCGATGCGGATCGTCGAGCCATCGCGCAGCGCGCGAACTCCGACACGACCCTCGGCGCGCGTGTATTTGATCGCGTTGTCGAGAAGGTTGGCGAGGACCTGGCGCAGGCGATCACGATCCGCCGAGACGGTCAGGCCCGGCTCGACGATCGTCTCGAGCGTGATGCGCTTCTCGTCTGCGACGTCTTCGTACACGCTCGCCACTTCGGCGACGAGCTTCTCGAGCGGCACGTCCGCTCGCTCGAGCCGCATCGTCCCGGTCTCCGCCTCGGAAATATCCATCAGCGTGTCGAGCATCGCGAGAATGCGATCGGATTCCTCGAGGCAGGTCGACAGCGCCTCGCGCTGCGCGCGTGGATCGCCGGACTCGAGCGCGCGCTCGGCCAAACCTCGCAGCCGCGTCATCGGGGTGCGGAGATCGTGCGCGACGTTGTCGAGCGCGTTCCCCATCCCGTCGATGAGCGTCGCGATGCGATCGAGCATGGCGTTGAAGAGCGCGCTCAGCTCGTCGATCGCGTCGCGATCCTCCTGCACGGGCACACGCGTCTCCATGCGCCCGGTCGCGATGATCTGCTGCACGGCGTGAATCAGGCGTTGAATGGGCTGCTGGGTCGAGCGGGTCATGACGACGCCGCCCCCCAGTCCCACGAGGACGATGACGATCCCGACGAGAGCCAGCACGGTCCGAAATCTCGAGAGCAGCTCCTCGCGATTCTCGGTGCTCTTGCCGACTTGGAGCAGCGTGCCGTCGAAGAGACGCGCCGATGCGACCTCGAGCCGCGCGTCCCGCGAGTCGGAAACGGCCTGCTCCCACAATCCGCCTCGTCCGGCGAGCGTGCTCAAATCGAAGTCGGCCCAGCCCGGTGGGATGCTGACGAACAGCGTTTCCGCGCCGCCGCGCACGACGCGCACGAACAAACGCTCGCGCGCGCCCGATCGCTGCTCGATGTCGACGGCGCGCGCCACGGCGCCAAGGCCGCCGTTCGCGTATCGCTCCGAATACTCGCGCAGGGTGGAGACGACGATCTGATGATCGCGCTCGGCGAGCGACGAGGCGAGCAGGGTATAGGTGAGGAACACGATCGCGAGCGAGCTCGCGACGAACATCGCGGCGTACCACAGCGCCAACCGCACGCCGAACCGGCGGACCGTCTTCCGCTCGCTCACGGGTTCAGGATTCCTTCAACACGTAGCCGACGCCGCGCACCGTGTGCAGCAGCTTCGGCTCGAAGTCGCGATCGATCTTCTCACGCAGCCGGGAGACGAGCACGTCGACGACGTTCGTGCCGGGGTTGAAGTTGTAGCCCCACACGTGCGAGAGGATCATCGTCTTGGTGAGGACGCGCCCGGCGTTTCGCAACAAGTACTCGAGCAGCGCGAACTCGCGCGGCCGCAGCTCGAGCACGCGGCCGGCGCGCTCCGTCCGGCGCGTGAGGAGGTCGAGCGTGAGATCGCCAACCGACAGGCGGGTCGGTTCCGTCGCGCCGCTCGATCGCCGAATCAGCGCCTGCACGCGCGCGAGCAGCTCCGCGAACGCGAACGGCTTCGTCAGATAGTCGTCGCCGCCCGCCTGAAGACCGCTGACGCGATCGTCGACGGTGCGCCGCGCGCTCAGGATCAGCACCGGCGTCCGCACGCCGCGCGCGCGCATCCGATCGATGAGCGCGAGGCCGTCGAGCTTCGGGAGCATCACGTCGACGATGGCCGCGTCGTACGCCGTCGTCGTCGCGAGCTCGACGCCGCGCTCGCCGTCGGAGGCGATGTCGACCGCGTATCCCGCCTCGGTCAGCCCTTTCGCGACGAAGTCCGCGATCGTGCGGTCGTCTTCGACGATGAGGACGTGCATGGTCAGCGCTTGGCGGCGAGCCGCCAGAATTGGGCTTCGTTGAGGAGCGTGATCTTGTGGCCCTTTTCGCGCAGCCGTTTGATCTCCATCAGTTTGAGGCCCGCGTCGCGGCCGGCCGCCTGAAGTGGATTCGGACGGCCGCGTACGACGACGGTCGTCTTCGCCGACGGCATCCCATGGATGACGGCGCCCGCACGGCGCGCCGCGTTGATCGCCTCTTTCCGCGGCTTGCTGAGGATCCCGGTGAACGCGAGGTGAACGCCCTTCAGCTTACGCAGCACGCCGACTTTCAATGTCGCGGGCGGAGTCCTCAGCGCCTCGATCAATTCGGTCGCGCTCTCGTAGCGCTTGCGGCGCTCGCCAAGACACCGGTAGATGATCTCTTTCAGATGATCGCTGCAGGAGAGCCCGCGCACCTCCGGCGTTCGCACGCGCGATCGCGCGTCCCCTTTGATCAGCATCGCGAGCAGCTGGCCCATCTGATACACGTCGTCGCGCGCCTGCCACTTGGGTGCCGAGCCCGCGAGAATATCGCTCGGCGCGGTCAGCGCGTTCATGGTCCGCGCCGTGATCCCTCGCGTGTCGCTCTGCTGCTGCACGATGCCGAAGTCGCCGAGCTTGAGACGGCGTCCATCGCAGACGAACACGTTGAGCGGCGTGAGATCGCGGTGCAGCATCTGACCGCGGTGCAGCTTGTCGAGGACCTCGAGGATCCCGGCAATTTCCCGGCGCGCGGACGATTCCTGCCATCCTGAACCGTCGCGGTGCATGTACGAGCGGAGATCCCCGTGGCGCGCGTATTCGAGGACGAGGCAATAGAGCACGCGTCCGCTGGCGCGGACGAGGGGGAACGCATCGAAGACGCGTATTGCGCGCGGGTGATCGTCGAGGAGCTGGCCGAAGTACGCTTCGCGCACCCATCCATCGATGCGCGTGCTCACTTTGATGCAGAGGATTTCGGGAACGGTGGTCGATCGCCCGAGCCGGCGCGCGAGGAAGACCTGACCGAATCCGCCTTGGCCGACGATGCGATCGACGTGGTATCGGAAGCGCGTTTCGGAGCTGGCAACAGTCTCGCCGGGTGCGAGGAGCAACGTCGCGGCTCGGGGACTCACGCGCGCGGACGTCGCGGTGCGCGTGGTCGCGTCGTCCAGCCGCCGTCGAGTGTCGATGCGATCGGAGATCATGGCCGGGGAATCCGATCAGCATAGCTGATTCGTGCTCGGGTATGCTTTCCGTTGGCATGCTATCGACGAGCTATCGGGCGGCGGCGGCGTCCTGACGACATGCGGCTGAATCTCGTGCTGATCGGTCCCCCAGGATCGGGGAAGGGGACCCAGGCCGCGCGCCTCGCGCAGCGTCACGGAATCCCACATATTTCGACGGGCGACATTCTCCGCAAGGCGGTGCGCGATGAAACGCCGCTCGGCCTTCAGGTGGCGGACACGCTCAAATCGGGCGGGCTCGTCGGCGACGATCTGATGACCGATCTCGTCCGCGCCCGCCTCGGTGAAGCGGATGTCGCATCAGGATTCATTCTCGACGGATTCCCGCGGACGATCGCGCAGGCCGAAGCCCTCGACGCGATGGTGGCGGAGCCGCTCGTTGTCGTGCTCATTGCCGCGGCAGACGAAGAGATCGTCCGGCGTTTGGGGAAGCGGCGCGTGTGCAAGGCGTGCGCGATTACGCAGTCGGTGCTCGCCGACACCGACGTGCAGCTCGATCCATGTCCGTACTGCGGCGGGCAGCTGATCCGGCGGCAGGACGACCATCCCGACACCGTGCGTCACCGTCTGGCGATGTACGCAAGCTTCGCGGAGCCGATCATCACGTTCTATCGATCGCGCCCGTCGTTTGGATCGGTCGATGGATTGCGGCACCCCGAGGACGTCACGACGGCGCTCGAAGCGCACATTGAATCGAGACGTACTTCCGGCTGAAGCCGGAAGCCACGAGTCTTCTCGCTTTCCAATTACCTGCTCGCGGATCGCGACATGTGCGCGAGGAGCTGCGCGGCCTCGTGCGTTTCCGCTTTGAAATGCGGCTCCTCTCGCAAGCGCGCGTGGCCCACCGTCAAGAGCTGAAGCGCTTCGTCGATTCGACCGAGCGCCGACAGGCACGCGCCGAGGCGCACTTGCGCCTCCGCGGTGCGCGGATCGTTCGCTCCGTGGCGTGCTTCGCGCGCGCCGAGCGCGCGGCGCAGGAACGGTTCCGCTTCCGCGGCCTTCCCGTGCGCGGTGAGATAGCGGCCGAGGCCGATGAGCACGGGATCGAAATGCGGGTGCTGCGGCGGGAGCAGCTTCTCGAGGTACGCGAGCGAATCTCGATACATCTGCTCCGCGCGGGCGTCGCCTTTCGCGCTCAGCACACCGGCGAGCCCGCCTTGAACCGTGCCGATTCGCCAATGCGTGCCGAGCACGCGCTGAAACATCGCCAGCGAATCTCGGAAGAGCTTCTCGGCCTCGTCGTACTTCCCCTCCATCGCGAGCAGCGCGGCCAGATTGTTCATCACCTGGGCGACGTATGGATGCTCGGGGCCGAACAGCTTGCGATCGAGATCGAGCACCGTGCGATACAGCCGCTCCGCTTCGTGGTACTGCCCGCGGTCCCGCAGCACGAACGCGAGATTGTTCATCACCGTCGCCGTATTCGGGTGCAGCTCGCCGAGGCGCCGCATGTCGAACTCGAGCACCTGGCGATACAGCCGTTCGGCCTCGACGAGCTCCCACTTCTCATACAAGAGGATGGCGAGATTGTTCATCGCGGTCGCCGTCTCGAGGTGATCCGTGCCGAGCAATTTGAGGCGCATGTCGAGCGCGCGGCGCGCCGCGGCGATGGCCGGCTCCGACTGGCCTCGCGCACGCAGGGTCGATTGCAGGCCGGTCAGATCGCTGGCGATCTCTTCGTGCTCGGCGCCGTAGTACGACTCGTGCAGCGCGAGCGCTTCGCGGAGCATTTTCTCCGCTTCGTCGAACTTCCCGCGCGTCGTGAGGACCGACGCGAGATCGCGAAGGTTCTCGCCGACGTCCGGAGTCGCGGGCCCGCGCGAGTTGCGCCGGAGCGCGAGCGCTTCGCGCTGCAGCCTCTCCGCCTCTTCCGGCTTTCCCTTGTCGAGCCACAGCCGGGCGAGCTCGCTCATCGCGTCGGGAATCTGCTCGTGCTCGCGCCCGCTCGCGGCGGTGCGGAGCGCGAGCGCGCGCTCGAGCAGCCGCTGCGCGGAATCGTACTCGCCGAGCTCGCGATAGATGCGTCCGAGGAGCAGCATCATGTCCGCCTGCACGTCCGGCTGGCCGGCCAGTTCCGTCTCGACGCGCTGCGCGCCGCGCTCGAGGAGCGACAGCGCCGTGATGTCGGACGCCTTGGTTCGCGCGGGATCCGCCACCTCGAAGAGGCTCGCGAGGAATCTGCTCACCTCGCGGGCCTTCGCCGCTTCGCGCGACGCCACGCGCGCCTGCCACGCCGTTCCAATCAAACCCGCGACGAGCGACGCGAGGACGAGGATCGTCGCGGTCACGCCGATGGCGTGGCGCCGCACGAACTTGCTGCTTCGATACCCGAACGAGTCGCGCCTTGCCGAAATGGGCAGGCGGTTCAGGAACTTCCGGACGTCCTCCGCGAACGCGCCAGCCGACGCGTATCGCCGTGCCGGCTCTTTCTGCAGCGCCTGCATGACGATCGTGTCGAGGTCGCCCTTCAGCTCGCGTCGAAGACGATGGCCATCCGTCGCGCGCGCCCGCGCGATCGCATCGATCGTCGGCTCGCCGTCGAGTGACGCGCGGCTCTGCGCGACCGCGGTCGAAGGACGGTCGACATCCCGCTCGGCAATCGCTCGCTCGACCTCCGCCGCGGTGAGCTTCGACAACCGGTGCGGGCGCCGGCCGGTGAGGATCTCGTACGCGAGCGCGCCAAGCGCATAGACGTCGGTCGCCGTCGTCACCGGCTCGCCGCGGACCTGTTCCGGCGCCGCGTACTCCGGCGTCATCGGTCCCGTACCCACCCGCGTGAGCGTGGCTTCGAATCGGTCGTCCTCTTCCGACTCGTGCAGCACTTTCGCGATCCCGAAGTCGAGCAGCTTGACCTGACCGTCGGGCGTCACGAGGGTGTTCGTCGGCTTCAGATCACGATGGACGACGAGATTCTGATGAGCGTACTGAACCGCGTCGCAGACCTCCGTGAAGAGTGTCAGCCTTGCGGACACGCTCAACGCGTGTGTATCGCAATACGTCGTGATCGGCTCGCCGACGACGTACTCCATCGCGAAGTACGGACGGCCGTCGCGCGTGACGCCGCCGTCGAGCAGGCGCGCGATGTTCGGATGCTGCAAGCGCGCGAGAATCTGCCGTTCTCGCAGGAATCTCTGAAGGATCTCTTGCCCGAACGGGCCGCTTCTCACGAGCTTCAGCGCGACCTGCTGCTCGAATTGACCATCGGCGCGATCCGCGAGGAAGACGCGGCCCATTCCGCCGTGCCCGATCTCGCGAATCAACCGGTACGGTCCAATGGCGTCGCCGGGCTCTTCCTGACGAAGGATCGGATCGGAGCCGCCCGCCGCGCGCACGAGTCCCGCGGCGTACTCCGCCGCCGGCGTTTCGAGGAAGGCCGATGCGCCCGCGTCAGCCGCGACGAGCGACTCGATATGTTGACGCAGACGCGCGTCCGAGCCGCACGCGCGCGCGATCGCGGCGGCTCTCGCCGCGGGCTCGAGCTCCAGCACATCGTCGAGAATGGCTTCGATGCGGGACCATTCCTCAGGGGAGAACGAGGTGGGCATGGCGATGGCTCGCGATCACTCCGTCTCTTGAATGGCGTGGAAGAGGAACGCGCGCGCCTTGCGCCATTCGCGCTTGATCTGGTGAGGCGGCAGCTTCAACGCGTCCGCGGTCTGCTCGATCGTCAGCCCGCCGAAGAAGCGGAGCTCCACGAGTCGCGCCAGCGGCTCGCTGAACGATTCGAGCTTCGTGAGCGCGCCGTCGAGCGCGACGAGCTCGCCCGCGCGCTCCTCGTCGGCGACGTCGATGCCGTCGAGGGAAATCTTGTGCACGCCGCCGCCGCGTTTCTTGCGCGAGGCCCATCGCGCGTAGTCGATGATGATCTGCCGCATGGCCTTCGAAGCGACGGCGAAGAAGTGGCCGCGATCGGCCCAATTCACCTGCGCGCTGTCGACGAGCTTCAAGTACGCCTCGTGGACGAGCATCGTCGTGTTCAGCGTTTGGCCCGGCCGGGCCTTGGCGAGTTGGCGGCGTGCGGCGGTGTGCAGCTCCGCGTAGACGAGATTGAAAACGAGGTCGATCGCGTGTCGATCGCCCTCTCGCACCGAGGCGAGAAGCCGCGTCAATTGGCCTGAATCCGCGTCCGGCCCGCCGCTCTTCTCGGAGGCGCTCATGGCAGCTCGGCCGTAGGATGGCCTAGGAAATTATAGCTGCCACGAACAGGTCCGGCTAACGCCGGACACGACGAGCGGGCATCGTCTAGCGGGACGCGAGCTGTTTCGTCACACGATTCGCTCGTTCGAGTTGCTTCTCGTAGAGTCGAATCCAGATCCTCGCCGCTTCGCGGAGCGCGGCGTTTTCTTCGCCGAGGCGCCTCAGTTCCAGCGTGAGGCGAGTGTTTTCTTCCGCCAGGTGCATGCGCTCTCCGCGCAGTTGTTCCCGCTCGCCGAAGGCGAGACGAATGGCCCGCTCGAGGGGTGTGGGCCCCCCTCGCGATTCTGTGGGTTCTGCCGTGACGTTCTCCGAATGCAGCAGTTGCATGTGACGACCTCGATATCCCGGATTCGCTTCCATCTCGGTCAACCCGCCGTCGGACGGCTTATGGAGCTTGCCTCTAATAACGACAAGCCGTGGGGAAACAGAACATTTCATTATTGAAATCCCGTGGCCCGTTTCCGGAACCAGTAGGGCCGTCAGTCACGCCGAAGGCCTCGAAGATCCCCGCATTGGCCGATATTCACGTCTGAACCGACCGGGTATCCGCGTTGCACGACCCGGGGGAGATTGTCGCCTAACGGAGGCCGCCAATTTGAACGGAAATCTTAGGGTTTTCGGAATTCTCTGCGGGATGATGCTGTGGCACGCCACGGCGGTCCCGTCCACCACGCCGATGGCGGACTATCAGGTGCCGGCGGGAACGCTGCTCTCCATCGAGCTGCGGACGCCGCTGGCCTCGGACGCCAGCCAGCCGCAGGAGCCAATCCGCGGCGTCCTGAAGTCGGCCATCTCTATGGACGGCGTCGAGCTCGTGCCGGCTGGGTCGGTGCTCCTCGGCACGGTGACGGACGCAGCAGCCGCGCTGAGCAAGTCCGATCGCGCTCGGCTCGCGCTGCGGTTCAACGTTCTCGAGCACGCCGAGACCGGAAGCCGTGTGCCAATCCGCACGGAGGTGCGAACGTTCGCGGTCGACGCGGGCAAGAAAAAGAAAGGCGCCGAGGGTGCGGCCGCGTTCAATCAGGTCCGCCTCGACGCCGGCGCGGATGTGTCAGCATCGCTCCGCGAGCCGTTCCTCGTACGCATCCCGAAAGACTAGCGCGATCGCTACTCGGATCGAAGCGCGGCGATCGGATCGACGCGTGAGGCGCGGCGCGCGGGCAGCCACGACGAAACCGCGGCGACGGCGACGAGAATCGCGATGGCGATCGCTGCGCTCGACGGATCACCCGGGCTCACCTCGAACAGCGAGCTCGCGATCAAACGACCGGTCGCGTACGCGGCAGGCACGCCAGCCGCGATTCCGATCGTCACCAGTCCCGCGGCCTCACCTAGTACCAGCCGTCGAATACGCTGAGGCGCCGCGCCGAGCGCCAGCCTGATCCCCAGCTCGCGCGTGCGACGGCTGACGGCGTTCGCGATCACCGCATAGAGGCCGACAGCCGCGAGGAGTACCGCCAACGCGCCGAACGCGATCGACAGCGTCGCGAACGTCCGCTCGCGATCGAGGAATCGGCCGATCTGATCGCGCATCGTGCGCACGTTGAAGACCGGCACGTCCGGCTCGATCCGCTGCGCGATCGTTCGGATCGCGGTGGCGAGCGCGGCCTCATCGGCGGTGGTCCGCACGATGAGCAAGCCTTCGCCGCCCGGCACGTAGATCACCGGGATCCCCGTCTCGCGTAAGCCGTCCACCGAGGTGTCTCGGACGACGCCGACGACCTCGAAGGTCATCTGGCCGTTCCCCGTGAACCGAGCGCCAATTGGATCGGAAGCGCCAAGCTGGCGCGCCACCGCCTCGTTCACGACAACGGCCGATCCCGTCGACATCTGGCGATCGCGGGAATCGAGCGCGCGTCCGCGCAGCAGAGGAATTCCCATCGTCTTGAAGTAGTCGGGCGTGATCCACTCGACCCGGACGTCGACGCGCCGCGGCGGTCCATCCACTTCGCGCAGCGCCACGGTCCAGTAGGTCGTGAACGCGAGGGGCTCGTGATTCGAGAAGGCGGCGGCGACGACGCCCGGAAGGTGCTGCACCTCCTCGATCATGCGCTCGACGAACGACGTGCGCCGCTCGCGAGAAATCGACCCGGCGGACATCGACGCCATGATCACGCGCTCGCGCTCGAAGCCGGGATCGACGACGCGCAGCCGGTCGAGCGTGCGCGCGAAGAGCGCCGCCGTCACGAGCACGACGATGGACAACGCGAGCTGACCTGCGATCAGCCCCTTGCGCAGCCAGAGCCGCGCGGCGGTGTCTTCGCCCTTGAGCGCGTGCAGAACGCCGAGCCGGCGCGCGCGCCAGACCGTCGCCGCGCCGAGGAGAATCGCCACGCCCGCACCCATGATCGCCGAGACGGCGAAGACCTGCGGATCCATCGACACGTCCAGTTCGTGCGCGTCTGGAACGAGCGGCAGCAGGAGATTCCGGATCCAACCGGCCGACAAGAGACCGAGCACGCAGCCGGCCGCCGCGATCGAAACACTCTCCGCGAGGTTCTGCGACCAGAGTCGTCCGGTCGACGCGCCGAGCGCGAGCGCGATAGCGGTGTCGCGATGATGACGCTCCGCGCGGCCCACGAACAGGTTCGCGACATTGACGCAGGCAATCAGAAACACGAGGCTGACGAGGCCCATCAAGATGAAGAGCGACGTTCGCAGCGTGTCGCCGAGCTCGAACAGTCCCGTGCGGCCTCCCTCGAGCGCGATGACGCCCGATCGCGCGCGCGCGCGCGCCGCATCCGTCGTCGACACCGGGACGACGTACTGTTCGTTGTACTGATGAAAGGCTGTCGTCATCTCGGTCGATGCCGACGTCATCGTCGCGCCAGGATTCAGCCGCGCCATCAACCGAATCCAGTTGTTCCGCGGATTCGTCAACCAGTTCGGGATTTCGAACACGGCCGGGGCGAACATCATCGGGAGGTAGACGTCCGGGATCGAGCCCGTGCGCGTGCCGTTGAATCCTCGCGGCGCGACGCCGACGATCGTGACCGGCCGTCCGTGGACTTTGATCGATTTTCCGATCACGTCCGATCGATCGATCGCCTCGCGGTCTCCGTTGAATTGACGGACCCAATAGTCGTGGCTCAACACCGCCACGACGCCGCGCGGCCCGCCAATCGACGGCACGCGGTCGTCATCGTCTCCGATCGGCGTGCCGAGCGCCATCTTCACGCCGAGGACGTCAAAGTAGTTGCCCGAAACGAGCATGCCCGTGAGGCGCTCCGTCGCCGCGCCGGCCGCGACGTTCAACGGGAGCGCGCGGAACGCGACGACGCGGGCAGACGAGGTGTGATCCCGGAGATAGAGGAACGCCGGATGCGGCATGCTGTACTGCCTGCCCGTGTAGCGCGCGCTGACGACCGCGAGCGACGCGGGATCCTCGACCGGAAGCGATCGCAGGAGCACGGCGTTCAGCACGCTATAGGCGGCGGTGTTCGTGCCGATGCCGATCGCCAACGACAGAATCGCGACGATGGCAAATGCCGGCGATTTGACGAGCCGGCGAGCGGCCAGCCTGAAGTCTTGCGCGAGGGTTTCCATGGCGGCTTTGACGGAGCGGCGCGTTGCCTCGTTTACCGGGCTGCGATATTCTCCGCCGATGCTGACATCCGCAACGCACTCGACGTGGGCCCGCCTCGCGCGCGGCATCGCGCATTGTGGGGCCGTCGCCGCCGTGATTCTGGCTGTTGGGTACGCGACCGCGGCGCTCTCGAGCGCCGGCGCTCAGCAGCAGGCCGCGGCGCCGGCCGCGCCGCCGCCCAATCCCGCGGCGGCGAATCCGAACGTCACGAAAGGCGAGTTCGATCAGAGCAAGGTCTATCCCGGCACGTGGCGCGAGTACTGGGTCTACGTGCCGAAGCAGCTCGATCGCACCAAGCCCGCGCCGGTGATGGTGTTCCAGGATGGCCTGCAATACAACGCGCCGAACGTGTTCGACGATCTGATCGCGAAGAAAGCGATTCCGCCGATGGTCGGCGTGTTCGTGATGCACGGCCGGGTGAAAGCGCTGTCCGCGGACGCGCTCGACCGCATGAACCGCAGCTTCGAGTACGACGCCGTCACGGGTGACTACGCGCGGTTCCTCGTCGACGAGCTGCTGCCGCACGTCGCGAAGACGCACGGGCTGAACCTGTCCACCGATCCGAACGATCGCGCGATTGCGGGCAACAGCAGCGGCGCGATTGCCGCGTTCGTCGCCGCATGGCAGCGGCCAGACGCGTTCCGCCGCGTGTTCAGCGCCATCGGCACCTACGTCGGCCTTCGAGGCGGCAACGGATTCCCCGTCCTCATTCGAAAGACCGAGCCGAAGCCGATCCGGATCTTCTTGCAGGACGGCCGCAACGATCTCAACAACTACACGGGCAGCTGGTTCGTGGCCAATCAGGACATGCAATCGGCGTTCGAGTTCGCCGGATACGACGTGCGCCACGAATGGGGCGACGGCGAGCACAACTCGCGGCACGCGACGCAGATCTTTCCCGACGTCGTCCAGTGGCTCTGGCGCGACTGGCCGGCGCCCATCAAAGCGAATCCGGAAGGAAAGTCGAAGCAGGACGTGTATCAGGTCTTGTCGCCGGGCGACGAGTGGCAGCTCGTCGGCGAGGGCTATCGCGGAAGCGATGGTCCGGCCGTGAGCGCCGCCGGCGAGATGTTCTTCAGCGATCCGTCGAACAACCGCATCTACAAGACGGGGCTCGACGGCAAGGTGTCGATCTTCGCGGAGAACACGAGCGGCGCGAACGGGATGATGTTCGGTCCCGACGGGCGGCTCTATGCCGGCGCGACGCGGACGAAGCAGATCGTCGCGTACGACGCGTCCGGCAAGATGGAGGTGCTCGCCGAGAACGCGGCCGTCAACGATCTCGCCGTCAACGTCAAAGGCGATATCTATTTCACGGATTCAGCGGCGAAGCGCGTGTGGCTGCTGCCGAAAGGCGGTCAGCCGCGCGTCGTGGACGAAGGGATCGAGCATCCAAACGGCGTGCTGTTCTCACCCGACCAGTCGCTCTTGTACGTCTCGGACTACGCGGGACAGTTGTCGTGGGCGTTCCAGATTCAGCCGGACGGCTCGCTCGCGCACAAGCAGCGCTACTTCTACGTGCACGTGCCGGATGCCGCGCTGCGCAGCTCGTCGGACGGCATGGCCGCGGACGCCGACGGCCGCGTGTACATCGCGACGGCGCTCGGCGTGCAGGTGTTCGACCAGATCGGCAAATGCCACGCGATCATTCCGGCGCCGAATCGCGCGGCGCTGTCGAACGTCGAGTTCGGCGGCCCGAACATGGACGAGATGTACATCACCAACGGCGACAAGGTCTACAAGCGCAAGACCAAGGTCAAGGGCGTGGTGTCGTGGCGTCCGCCGATCAAGCCGGCGCCGCCGCGATTGTAGCTCTGTGATCTTCCGGCTTCAGCGGGAAGGTTACGGTCGCACGAAGACGACGCACACGGGTGAGGCGACTTCGAGCTTCGCGCCCGGCGTCAGCCGTCCACTCTTCTGATCGATCCGGAACACGACGACCGAGTCGGAGCGCTGATTGCCGGCGATGAGAAACGCGCCCGTGGGATCGATGCCGAAGCCGCGCGGCGTGCTGCCTTGCGTCGGCTCGTTCTGCACGAACGACAGTTTTCCCGTCGCTTGATCGATCGCGAACACCGTGATGCTGTCGTGGCCGCGATTCGATCCGTAGAGGAACCGGCCCGACGGATGCACCTGCACTTCGGCGGTGCTGAAGCTTGGCTGCATCGCCTGGCCGTCCGGCAGCGTCGAGATCGTCTGCAGCTCCGTCAGCCCGCCCTGCTTCGGATCGACCGCGAACGCGGTCACATTGACGAGTATCTCGTTGATCACGTACGCGAACCGGCCGTTCGGGTGAAACGCAAGGTGCCGCGGGCCCGCGCCCGGCGCGAGCGGCGCGAACGGCGGCGCGTTCGGCGCGATCGTCCCTTTGTCGCCGTCGTACGCGTAAATCAGCACCTTGTCGATCCCGAGATCCGCCGAGTACGCCCGTCGTCCCGACGGATCGAGCTTGATCGAGTGCGCGTGCGGCCCTTTCTGCCGTTGAGGGTTGACGCTCGATCCCGTGTGCTGATCGACGCTCGATGCCGCCTTCAGCGCGCCGCCCGGTTCGAGCGGGAGAACGGCGACGCTGCCGCCGCCGTAGTTCGCCAC
Organism: Vicinamibacterales bacterium; assembly: GCA_036556425.1. Lineage (GTDB taxonomy): Bacteria > Acidobacteriota > Vicinamibacteria > Vicinamibacterales > 2-12-FULL-66-21 > DATBJJ01. The sequence goes on along the minus strand of DATBJJ010000169.1, from coordinate 17,546 downwards.
GAGCACGGTCCTGCCTTTGGGATCCGCGCTGATGTGCGCCGGTCCGCCCCCGGCCGACGACTGACGGTTCAGCAGCTTCAGCAGCCCCGACGCGCGATCGATCGCGTACGCGCTGACCGATCCTGACGTCGTTCCCTCGTAGTTGCCAATCTCGCCGACCGCGTACAGGAAGTTCTGCGTCGGGTGAACGGCGAGGAAGCTCGGGTTCTCTGTTTCGGCAGCCAATGTGGGCGCCGACAACTCGCCGGTCGCGAGATTCAACCGCGAGACGTAGATGCCCTGGCTCTTCGTTTTTGGCCCCGTGTACGTTCCGAAATACACGAGGGTCTGCGATTGCGCGAGCGCGCCGATCGAGCCGATGGCCGCGGCGAACGCGATGACGATGACCGCGAGCGCGATCGATCGTGAACGAGCGAGTCTATGCATGGTCCCTCTGGCCGGACGAGCTGACGGGCGTCGGCTGAGCAGTGTCCAAATGTCCATTTCTCCGTTCGGCTGCGCTCCAACTCTAGCGCAAAACGCTCGAAGTTCACGCAGGCTCGGTTTGGCGTCGATCTCGCAACCGAACTGTTCACACATGACCATCGAGCGGGACCGGGTGTCGCTGGCGGCAATGCTTGCCGATGACGTGGAAATCGAGTGGATGGAGGCGGTAGCGATCGTCCGCGAGCTCTGTGCGGCGCCGCAGACGGACGACGTGATCCACGGATCGATTCCGCTGACGCCGGGGAAAGTGTGGCTCGATCGCGATGGAGGCGTCTCGCTGTCGGCGGGTGTGACGATCGCCGTTCGACAGCTCGCCGATCTCCTCGAGGTCCTTCTGCTCGCGACCGGCCGGCCGCGCGGAGGGCTGCCAGGTCCGCTGGTGATCACGCTCGCGAGGGCGCTTGGGCAGGTCGATGCGCCCGGCTTCGCGACGCCGTCCGCGTTCGACGAATCGCTCGCCCGATTCGAGCGGACACCTCGGCGCGAGCTTCTGCAATCGCTGTTCGCGCGGTGGAGCAGCGTGCGACCGCCCGAATCGATCGCCGCGCTTCCTGTGCGCCGCGAGCGGCTGTTGGGGACCGCGTGGATCGCGCTCATTGCAGCGGGAAGCATGGCCGCGGGCAGCGGACTCGCGTTCGTGATGCTGCGCGCGCCGTCGCCGCGCGCCCTCCATTCGGCTGCACCGCCGAATGCGGCGGCGGACAATGCGCCGCCTCGCGTCGACGCGGTTCCGCCTCCGAACGAGATCGATCCGCCCGCGAAGCCGTCCGCGCGGAATCGCCAGAAGCCGTCCCGCCCGCAACGGCTCGTCAACTCGACGGCCGTCGATGCCAACGCGCTCTTCTCTCCGTCATTCGCCTCGACTGGAGGCGCTGTCTTCTTCCACGCATTGGGACCCGATGGGAGCGCACTGAAGCGCGCGGAGCCAGGCGACGGCAGCGGCGTTCTGCACGTGGCGACGATCGTCGACGACGGCGCGAAGAACTATCACGTGCAGCTGGCGCCCGACGGCAGCGCCGTCGCTTTCGATTCGGATCGCGACGGCGAGCGCGGCGTGTACACGGCGCGGCCGGACGGCCGGGCCGTCACGCGCGTCAGCGGAGACGGCTATTCGTCGGTGCCGAAGTGGTCGCCCGACAGCCGTCAGCTGATCTTCGCGCGCGCCGAGCCGTACAGCGCGCGCATCTGGAATCTATGGTCGCTCGATTTGCGCTCGGGCCTGCAGCGGCGGCTGTCGTCGCACGCGTTTGGCCAAACGTGGCCGGGTGCGTGGTTCGGTGACGGCCGGCGCGTCTGCTACAGCCACGAAGATCGCCTCGTCGTGCTCGACCTCGCGACCGGGCGATCGCGGATCTACCGATCGCCCGTGCCAGGCCGGCTCGTGCGCACGCCCGCGGTCTCGCCCGACGGACGCTGGGTGATGTTCCAGGTGTTCCGCGATGGCGGATGGCTGCTCGATCTCTCGGACGGATCGATGCAGCGCGTGCTGGAGGATTCGTCGGCCGAGGAGTTCACATGGTCTCCTGACGGCCGACGCGTCGCGTTCCACAGCCGCCGGGGCGGCCAATGGGGCCTTTGGGTGATGGCGCCGCGCTGACGAACGACGAACGACGAACTACAACGAGAGATGCTCGATCGGTCCTGTGCTGTCTCCGAGCTTCTCCGTCGGCACGCCCATCTTGTCCAGCAGCGTCAGGAACAGATTGTTCATCGGCGTGTCCTTCGGGTAGACGATGTGCTGTCCGAGCCGGAAGTTGCCGCCGCCTCCCAACATGACGAGCGGGAGATCCTCGTGCGTGTGCCGGTTGCCGTCGCTCAGGCCGCTGCCGTAGAAGATCATCGAGTGGTCGAGGAGCGAGCCGTCGCCGTCCGGCGTGTTCTTCATCTTCTCGATGAATCCAGAGAAGAGCGTCGCGTGCATGACGTTGATCTGCGCGACCTTTTCAATCCACTCCGCGTTGTTGCGATGGTGCGTGAGCGGGTGATGCGGATCCGGAACGCCAATCTCCGGATACGTCCGCATGCTGCCCTCGCGGCCCATCATCATCGTGGTGATGCGCGTCGCGTCGGTCTGGTACGCGAGGATCTGGAGATCGAACATCAGATTGACGTAGTCCGCATACAGCACCGGAACGCCGGTGGGCTTGTCGATCCCCGGCGTGAGCCCGGTCAGATCTTTTTCGGAGCGCTCGATGCGCTGCTCGATGTCGCGAATCGACGAGAGGTACTCGTCGAGCTTGCGCCGATCGGGCGCGCCGAGCTCCGAGGAGAGCTGCGTGGTCCGCTCGCCCACGAGATCGAGAATGCTGCGGCGGTACTGCAGCCGGCGCGCGCGGACGTCGGGCGCGAGGCTCGTGTCGATATCGCCGAAGAGGCGCTCGAAGACGAGGCGCGGATTCGTCTCGGGCGGCATCGGCGTCGCCGGGGCGCGCCACGCGAGGCTGTTCGTGTACGCGCACGAATACCCCGAGTCGCAGTTGCCCACGGTGCGTGAGTCGTCGCATCCGATCTCGATCGATCCGAAGCGCGTTTCCTTCGCGAGGTGCATCGCGGCGATCTGATCGACCGAGATGCCGTTCTGGATGTCGGCGCCCGCCGTCTTCCGCGGGTGGACGCCGGTGAGGTACGCGGCCGCCGCGCGCGCGTGATCGCCGGGTCCGTCGCCGAGCGCGTAGCCGTTGCGCTGCGCGAGGCCCGAGAGCACGACCGACTGCTCGCGGAATCTCTCGAGCGGCTTCAGCACGCGCGTGTACTCGAAGGCGCGGCCCGCCGCTTTCGGCGTCCAGTCGACCATCGTGATGCCGTTCGGCACGTACGTGAAGCCGAGCCGCAGCGGCGCTTTGCGCATCGCCGGCGCGGCGAACGCCGGCGTCATCGCGTCCAGCATCGGCAAGGCCACAACGGCTCCCATGCCCTTCAGAAACGTCCGGCGGGGTAGGTGCTTGCGCGTGACGATCATGGCTGATGCGCTCCTGCGGTAGTGAGACCTGCCGCTTCGCGCGCGGGACGCCGCGACGTGAAGGGGAGGCTGTTGACGATCTCCAGCACGAGGCCGGAGAACCGATAGTCGTGCTGCGGCAGCCGGCTCGCGATGAGCTTCACCGTCTTCGCGTCGTACCGCTCGAGGCCGCGGCCCAACGCATACGTGAGGAGCTTCGACGTGATTGCACGCGCGAACGCCTCGCGCTCCGACGCGAGGATCGTGCGCAGCTCGTCGGGACCGGTGAACGTCCGCCCGTCCGGCAGCAGGCCGGACGCGTCGATTGGGAACTTGCCATCCGTCGTGCGCCAGGCGCCCACCGCGTCGAAATTCTCCAGACCGAAGCCAAGGGGATCCATCCGCCTGTGGCACGACGCGCAAATCGCGTTCTTGCGGTGCTGCTCGAGCTGTTCACGCATCGACGCCGACGTCCCGATCGTCGTCTCGTCGAGATTCGGCACGTCGGGCGGAGGCTCGGGCGGCGGCGCGTTCAGCAGATTGTCCAGGACCCATTTGCCGCGCAGCACCGGCGAGGTGCGCGTCGCATACGACGAGACCGCGAGCACGCTGCCGTGCGTCACGACTCCGCCGCGAGGCGTACCCGTCAGATCCACGCGCCTGAACTGAGGGCCGACGACGCCGTCGACCTTGTAGTGCCTCGCGAGCCGCTCGTTCAGGAACGAGTAGCGCCCGGTGATGAAGTCGAGCACGCTGCGATCGGTGCGGATGATGTGATCGACGAAGAGCTCGGTCTCGCGGCGCATCGAGAGCCGCACGTAGTCCTCGAACTCGGGGAACTTGTCGCGATCCCGCGTGAGCGACTCCAGCGCGCGGAACTGCAGCCATTGCCCGCCGAAGTTCTCCGCGAGCGCGCGCGATCGCGGATCGCGCAGCATGCGGCGGACGTGATACGCGAGGATCTGCGGATCGCGCAGCGTGCCGGTATCCGCGGCGCGCCGCAGCTCGGCGTCCGGCATGCTCGCCCACAGGAAGTACGAAAGGCGCGTCGCCAGCTCGTGCGGCGAGATCTTGACCGCCGTCGCCTTCCCCGCCGCGGGGCGATCGCGCTCGATCCGGAACAGGAAATCGGGCGAGACCAGGATCGCTTGGAGGCCGACGGCCAGCCCTTCGTCGAACGAGCCTTCTTCCTTCTGCGCCCGCTCGGCCAGCGCGATGTATTTCTCGAGCTCGCGCGCGGTGACCGGCCTTCGAAACGCGCGCCGTGCGAAGCTCGTGACGATGCGCGACGTGCAGATCGGTTGATGCGCGCCGGCCGCGTGGCCGCACGTGTAGATCTTCTGGATGCTCGCCTTGGACGGACCCTTCGCGTACTGATACGGGCCGCCGACCTCGACCGCGTTCACGCGCACGCCGTTCAACGGAATCTTCGCGAGCTCCGCGCCGGCTTCCTCGAATCGCTTCTTGAAGAGCGCGATGCGCTCGGGCGTCGCGTTCGGCGGCGGACGGAACTCGCGCGGCGTGTCGGGCCGCGTCGACGGGTTCGGTCCGTTGTAGCGCGCGGGAAGGCCTTCGTAGATGCGGGGGATGGCGACCGAGATCCAACGATCGCCTGCCGTCAATCGCACGCGGAACTGGACCGCCTGCCCTCCGAAGTCCTGCCGATCGTCGGCGAACGACGCCGCTCCCTCCTGATCGTGCGTCGTCGTTTGAAGCTCTTTTTCGTCGACCCACAACGTGATCGCGACGGGCATGGACGACTTCGGCCGCAGCCCGCCCAGCACGACGCGTATGACGTACTCGCCGTCGACCGGGATGCGATGCATCGCGTGGAACGCGTTCGGCAGGCTCAGGCCCGTCGCGTCGTACGACGCCGGCACGCTTCGCAGCTCGTTGACGCGCCGTCCCTCAGATCGGAGGCGCACGAGCGTGGGCTCCATCCGGGGCGGACCGAAGAGCGCTTGACGCGTGACGCGATCCGCCGCGGCCACGTACTTCTCCATCAGCACCGGCGACAGCGACAACACGTCCGCGATGTTGTCGAAGCCGTACCCCGCATCGTCCTGCGGAAAATCGTCCGCCGGACGCACGTCGACGCCGAGGAGCTCTTTGATCGTGTTGTTGTATTCGGTGCGATTGAGACGCCTCGCGGTCACGCGTCCCGGATCGGGCGGCGTGGTGCGCTCGATGCGTTGAAGCTCCGCTTCGAGCCACGCGGCAACCGCCTGACGCTGTTCTTCAGGAGGCTGTTCTTCCTCGAGCGGCGGCATTTCCTTGCCGCGCAGCTTGCCGATCACTTCTTCCCATTTGTCGACGTGCTCGACGAGCGACGCCGCGGTCTCGAACGACTCCAGGTTCAGACCCTTCTCCTGCTTCTTGTTGCCGTGGCAGGTGAAGCAGTTCTGCGAGACGAATGACCTAACGACAGTTTCGAAGTTGCCGGCGGGGGCCGTGCGTTGCCGCGCGGCGGCGCCCGTGGCTCGCTGCGCGGAGCCAACGGCTTCGATGAACGGCGCGAACCCCACGCCGATCGTCAGGAGGACAAGAAGACTCACGCGGCGCAAGGACGCCCCTTCCTCAGCCGGCCCAGCCGGGGCCGGTCCGCCCGTAAACGTTTACAGATTATGAAGAAATGGGCGCCGATCAGGCAAGCGGGGCGGAAAAACCAGGGCAAAACAGACAACCGCGTCGACGCAGTAGGGTCCCCGCGTCGACCCCCGACTAACGACTGTGACTCTCGACGGTGACTCTCGACTCCCGACTCCCCGACTAACGACTGTGACTCTCGACGGTGACTCTCGACTCCCGACTCCCGACTCCCGACCGACAGTCTATCGAGTGGCCGTCTCTTTGCTAAGCGCGGATCTCGCAGATCACACTGATCACGCGGATTCGCGCGATCCGCGATATCGGAGCAATCCGCGTCCACAGAAAGGGCACGTCGATGCTTCTTACGACGCCGTGGAGATCCACCTGTCGCGCATTCGCGAGCGTATGGACTGCATCGCTCGTCGTCGTCCTTCTCGCGGCCGTGCCGGCGAATGCGCAGGACGCCACCGTTGCCGGCCGCGTCACGGACTCATCCGGCGCGGCGCTGCCCGGCGCGACGATCGTGCTGACGAACGTCGAGACTGGAATCAAGACGACGTCGGCGTCGAATGAAGAGGGTTTGTACACGGTGCCGCTGTTGCGGCCCGGCCGCTACACGCTGTCGGTCGAGCTGTCGGGGTTTCGCACCGAGACGCGGACGGGGATCGCGCTCGACGTTCAACAGGTCGCGCGCATCGATGTCACGCTCGGGCTTGGCGGGTTGACGGAAACGGTCGACGTCGGCGCGCCGCTCGCGGAATCGCAGACGTCGGCGCTCGGCCACGTCATCGACAACACGCGCATCATCGAGCTGCCGCTGAACGGCCGCAATCCGCTCGAGCTGTCGCGATTAACGCCAGGCGTCACGCTGCTCGCGACGTCGTTCCTCGACACGCGCAACTTCAACTTGACGAGCGTCAGCATCAATGGCGGGCAAGGCGGATCGAACGCCGTGCTCCTCGACGGCGGCACCACGACGCTCCCGGAGCGGAACGACTACACCGTCGCGCCGAACGTCGACGCGGTGCAGGAGTTCCGCGTGCAGACCAATTCGCTCGCGGCCGAGTTCGGCATGACCGGCGGCGGCGTGATCAACCTCGTCACGAAATCGGGTGGCAATCAGTTTCGCGGATCGGCGTTCGAGTTCGCGCGAAACGACAGGCTCGACGCCACGGGATGGACGAACAACCGGAACAACATCGACAAGTCTCCTCTGACCTACAACCAGTTCGGCGGCACGATCGGCGGACCGATCTGGCTGCCGAAGCAACTCGGCCCGCTCGGCTACGACGGCCACAATCGATCGTTCTTCTTCTTCAACTACGAAGGGATTCGATACGACAGCGCGACGACGGCGCTGACGCGCGTGCCGACGGAGCTCGAGCGGCGCGGCGACTTCAGTCAGACGTTCGTGCGAACGTCCGCCGGCGCATTCGTGCCGGTGCAGCTCTACGACCCGGCGACGACGAGGGCGAATCCGTCCGGCGCGGGATTCGTGCGCGACCCGATCGCATCGGCCGCGATTCCAGCGGGACGCCTCGATCCGGCGGCGCTGCGCGCGCTGCAGGCGTATCCGCTGCCGAATCGAACCGCGGAAGATCCAACCGGCCGCGATAATTTCATCTCGGCTCCGGGCATCTTCACGGACACGAATCAATACAACGCTCGCGTCGACCATCAGGTCAACGACGCGAATCGCCTCTTCGTTCGGTACTCGCACAACGACGCGGTGAACACGGGCAACCCGCCGATCTTCTCCATGGACAACATCGCCGATCCGCGATCGTCGCTGCAGACGCGGCACAACAAGAGCGTGACGATCGGCGACACGCACGCGTTCACCAGCCGCCTTCTGAACGAATTCCGCTTGACGGTGTCGCGCCAGTACTTGTTGAGCGAGCCCGCGGGGTACAACGTCGACGCGGCGCGCCAGCTGGGACTTCCGGCGATCGTTCCCGGCACGCTCTATCCGCGCCTCAACATCTCGGACGTGCAGGTGATTGGCAGCTCCGCCGATCAGCTCTCGCAGCGCGGACTCACCGTCGGCCAGCTCACGAACAACGTCAGCATCGTCTGGGGCAAGCACACGTTCAAGACGGGGATCGATCTGCGCGTGCATCAGCGGAACAACTTCCAGCCCGGCGCCGTGTCGGGGCAGTTCGACTTCTCGCGCGCGATGAGCGGCAACCCGCAGGACACGTCCGGCAACACCGGGTTCGGGCTCGCGACGTTCCTTCTCGGCGCGGTCAGCGGAGGCAGCATCAACTCGCCAATCGCGCGCGCCGACGCGTTCAACTACTACGGCGGATTCGTGCAGGACGACTACCGGCTCTCGCCGCGATTGACGCTGAACGTCGGGCTGCGGTACGACGTCATCACCGCGCCGGCCGATCGCTTCGACCGGTACTCGAACTTCAATCCAGACGAAGTGAATCCGGTGACGGGGACGGCCGGCGTGCTGCAGTACGCCGGCGTCGACTTCGGACGTCAGGTCTACGATACGAACTACAACAACCTCGGGCCTCGAGCGGGGTTCGCGTACGACGTGTTCGGCGACGGACGCACCGTCGTGCGCGGTGGCTACGGGATCTTCTACTACCACGCCGCCGTGTTCGAGTATCCCGATACGCAGGGGTTCTCCGTCAGCACGCCGTTCCAGTCGGCGCAGGGCACGTCGTTTCCGGCGTTCGCGCTCGCGTCCGGTCCGCCGCAGATCATTCAGCCGTCCGGCAACTCGCTCGGGCCGCGAAGCTTTCTTGGCAACAACGTCACGTACTTCGAGCGCGATCGGCCGACGCCGACGGTGCAGCAGTGGAACGTGAGCGTGCAGCGCGAGCTGCCGTGGTCGATGCTGGCGGAGGCGGCGTACGCGGGCAGCCACGGCACGCACATCATCGGCTTCGGGTACGACCTGAACCAGCTCGATCCGCAGTATCTGTCGCTCGGCCTCGCGCTCGACGATCGCGTGCCGAACCCGTTCGCGAGCGTGATGCCGGCCGGCACGCCGCTGAGCTCCGCGACGATCGCGCGCAGCCAGTCGCTGCGGCCGTATCCGGCGTACCTCACGATCAACGTCGCCAATCCTCCGCTCGGCGTGACGAAGTACCACAGCGCGCAGCTGAAGCTCGATCGCCGCTTCTCGAAGGGATTGGGTCTGCTCGGCTCGTACACGTGGTCGAGGCTCGTCGGCGACGTCGGCCGCAACATCATCGACTTCGGCACCGTCGGCGGCGCGCCACAGGGATCGGTAGGGTGCGGACAGGACTCGAAGTTCGACCGGCAATCCTGCCGCTCCGTCGAACCGCAGGACGTGACGCACTCGTTCGTGTTGAGCGCCGTCTACGAGCTGCCGATCGGGAAGGGGCGGCGATATCTCGCGTCGGGTCCGCTCGCCGCGGCGTTCGGCGGGTTCCAGTTGAACGGCATCCTGACGCTTCGAAGCGGACTGCCGCTCGTGATCCGAGGCGCGAGCAACCGCGCCGCCGATCGTCCGAATCTCGTCGGCGATCCGAGCCTCCCGAGCGGCGATCGGACGCTGGCTCGTTGGTTCAACACGGGCGCGTTCGCCCCGCCGCCGCCCTTCACGTACGGCACCACGCCGCGGACGCTGGACGACGCGCGCGGCCCCGGATTCGCCTCGGTCGATTTTTCGCTGAGCAGAAACGTCGCGTTCAGCAGTACGATGAGCCTCCAGCTTCGCGCGGAGTTCTTCAATCTGTTCAACCGCGTCAACTTCAATCAGCCGAACGTCAACTTCCTGTCCGGGGGATTCGGTGAAATCACGAGCGCCGGCGATCCGCGCCGCGTGCAGTTCGGCGTCAAGATGTACTTCTGACATGCCGCGGGAGCGGTCCGGTCTGCGCCTCACATTCGATCGGCGGACGATGCTTGTCGTGATGTCCGCGCCGGTTCTGGGATCGCTGCGCGCTCGAGCGCAGGACGTTCCAGCGAAGACGATTCGCGCGGCGGCGCGGCTCCAGATCAGCGGGATCTATCCGCATCTCGCCGTATTCAACGATACCGGCGGCGATCAGGATCGCGAGTGCGGCATCGGCGCGGTCGTGCCGTGGGCCGGACAGCTGTGGCTGATGACGTATCCGCCGCACCGCCGCACCGGCAGCCCCGACAAGCTGTACGAGATCGACGACGAGCTCCGCGTGACGGTGCGGACCGAGAGCGTCGGCGGCACGCACGCCGGCCGCATGATCCATCGCGAGACGCGCCAGCTCGTGATGGGCCCGTACTTCATCGACGACGCCGGCCGCGTCCGCGTCGTCGATCAGAAGAAAGGCTTTCCCGCGCGCATCACCGCGATCGCGCGGCATCTCACCGATCCCGCGAACAAGGTCTACATGTTCGACATGGAGGGACCGATCTGGGAAGTCGACGTGAAGACGCTGGAGCCGCGCCGGCTCTTCGTGAAGCCGGTGCCCGGCTGGCACGGCAAAGGGGCCTACACCGGGCAAGGCCGGTTGATCATCGGCAACAACGGCGAGCAGCGCGCAGTCGATCTCGATTCATTGAGCGCGTCGTGGGAGATGCCGGAGGGCACGTGGTCGAAGGGACCGGAGGATGCCGGCGCGCTCGCGGAATACGACGGCGAGACGTGGACGATCGTCTCGCGCCGCGCGTTCACGGAGGTGACCGGTCCGGGCGGACTGATGGGAGAACCCTCGCCGGACGCGCCGATCTGGAGCATCGGGTGGGACAAGCGATCGGTGCTGCTGCGCGTCCGCTCGCGCGGAGAGTGGCAGACGTATCGTCTGCCGAAGGGAAGCTACACCTACGATCCCGTGCACGGCTGGTTCACCGAGTGGCCGCGCATCAGGCAGATTGGGGATGGTCCGTTCCTGCTGAACATGCACGGCACGTTCTTCGACTTTCCGTCCACGTTCGACCGCGGACAGGCGGCCGGGATCCGTCCGCTCGGCACGCATCTCCACTACACGACCGATTTCACCGAGTGGAACGGCCGCGTCGTGCTCGCCGGCGACGACACGTCGATCCTGCAGAACCTGCTGGCGGCCAAGCCTCAATCGAATCTGCGCTTCGTGGCGCGCGCGCAGCTCGAGCGCGACTTCGGACCGGCAGCCGGCTGGGGCGGAGTGTGGGTGGATGACGCCGTGAAGGCGGGCCAGCCGAGCGAGCCGATCCTCGTCACCGGATACGAGGAGCGATGGCTTCACCTCGCGCACGATGCGCGGACGCCCGTCACGTTCTCGCTCGAGCTCGATGCACGCGGCGATGAGGCCTGGCGCGAAGTGAAGAGCGTCCTCGTGCCGGAGACCGGCTATGCCTCGCTCGCGTTGCCGTCCGACGCGCGCGAGGGCTGGCTGCGCGTGAAGGTCGATCGCGACGTCGTCGCCTCCGCGTTTCTGCACGTGCTGACGCGGCGGGATTCGTCCAATGACGCGGCGCTTTTTGCGAGCCTCGCCGATCGATCCTCATCCACCCGGTGGACGGGCGGACTGCTTCGGCCCGCGGGCTTCTCGCGCGATCTCCAGTTTCTCGCACGCCGAATGGATCGCGCCGACACGCGCGGGGAGATCTACTACGAGATCAACGAGCGGCTGGAGTTCGCGCGCGTCGAGGATCCCGCAAAAATCGACGATCTGAAACGCGCCGCCGAGCCCACGCTCGATTGCGAGATCGATGCAGCCTCCGTCATCGTCGTCGACGCCGACCGCCGACGATGGCGTCTGCCGTCGAGCGCCGATCGCTTCGACGTCGCCGGCATGCGCGGCATACGCGAGGTCATCTCGGAGCGGTATCTCGCGCAGTTCCACGGCACGTTCTACGAGATTCCGCGCTGGGGATCGCGCAACGTTCCGGACTTCCAGCGCATGAAGCCCGTCAGCTCGCACCGCGCGCGCATCGCGGACTTCGCGACATGGCGCGGGCTGCTCGTCCTCGCCGGAACGAGCGTCGACGCGCTGCCCGACGGCCACTTCTTTCGATCGGACGAATCCGGCGCCGGCCTGTGGTTCGGCGCGGTGGACGATCTCTACAAGCTGGGCGCGCCCGTCGGGCGCGGTGGTCCGTGGAAAGAGACGCGCGTCAAAGCAGGAGAGGCGAGCGATCCGTATCTCATGACCAACTTCGGCCGGAAGTCGGCGACGCTCTCCCACGATCGCGATCGCGCGGTGCGCGTCATGATCGAGATCGATTTTCTCGCCAACGGAACGTGGCGCCCGTACGCGGTCGTCGATGTTCCGCCGGGCCGAGGGATCCCGTATCGCTTTCCGGATGGATTCGCCGCTCACTGGGTCCGCGTGATAGCGGATGCCGACGCGACGGCCACAGCGTGGTTTGAATACGACTAGCGGGGCGTTTCACTGTCGGGGTGAATCTCGACAGTGGTTGTCGATTGAATCTCAGAAATCGAATTGATCGATGTTCGCCTTCGTGAACTTCAGCGGCGCGCCGAGAATGATCTGACTGCCCTGGATCTCCAGGGCACCGAGCCGCCCGACTTGTACCGACCGCGCGCCAGAACTTAGAGCATTGTTCAGCAGCTGCACCGCGGCCTGCACTGTTGCGTAACCCAGATCGCGCGTGTTCCACAGGACGACAGTCTGAACGACGCCGCTGTGAACGTAGGGCTTGTTGATGTTGGGCAGCGACAAGCCGATGACGTTGACGTCTTTTCGTCCTGCTTGCCGGACGGCTTCTCCCGCGCCGGGTACCGCTGGCGCCGAGATCGCCATCACGAGCTTGACGGTTGGATGCACGCGCATGATCGTCTGCGTTTCCGCGAACGCCTTGTCGCGGTCGTCGTCGCTCGGACGGATCGTCGCCAGCGTCAGCCCGGGATGATTCGCGAGGCGCTTCTTGATGTACGCGATCCACTCGTTCTGGTTCGCGGCGCTCAGCGCGCCGGTGACGATCGCGAATTCTCCCTTGCCGCCGAGGAGGCGCGACGCTTCGTCGGTGAGCGTATTCGCAATGCCTTCGGACGTCGCCTGGTTGACGAAGTAATCGCGCGCGTCCGGCTCCGCGTCCGCGTCCCACGTGAGCACCTTGATCCCGCGCTCGCGCGCCTTTCGCAGAACGGTCGAGATGCCCGCGCGATTCTCGACGGCCACGGCTATCACGTCCACCCTGCGCGTGATCCAATTGTCGACGACCTCGTTCTGCCGAGCGGCGTCGAGCCCGGTCGGTCCGTCCCAGATCAACTCGACGCCGAGCTCCTTCGCTGCTTCCTCCGCGCCGACGCGGCAGCTCACGAAGTACGGATCGCCTTTCGCCTTCGGCATCATCGCAATCACAGGCCGCCGTCCGGTCGTCGTCGACGGCGCCGGCGCGGCGCCGGGCGACGAGGATCCGCCGCGCGCGGCGGCGGGCACCAGGGATCGCACCAGCCACACGTTCGTGGCGGCGACGATGAGCGATCCGGCGATCATGGCCGCGCAGAGCACGGCAACCTGGCTGTTCTTCACGTCGAAGTCCTCGGTGGTGATCGCGCCGGCTGCGGGGGCCGCGCGGTCGGGTGAATATACGTCAACTGTTCGAAGGCCGTGCCGGCGCCGCAGGAGATCGACGGCGATCGTCGCGAGGAGCAGGGCGCCCGTCGACACGCCGGCGAGCTCGGATGGCAGCGCTGCGAGGCGAAGGCCGTTGCGCAAGACGGCGAGCGAGAACAGGCCCAACACCGTGCCGGCAAGCGTCCCTCGGCCGCCGAAGACGGACGTGCCGCCGAGGACGACGGCCGTGATCGCGTCGAGCTCGTAGCCGTTGCCCGCATCCGATCGCGCCTGCCCGAGATGCGCGACGTAGATGATCGCCGCGACGCTCGACACCAGCCCGGACAGAAAGTAGATCAGACCGACGCGGCGCGACACGGGAATGCCCGCGTAGCGCGCGCCCGCCTGCGTGAAGCCGATCGCGTAGAGCGCGCGGCCGATCGTCGATCGATGGAGCAGCACCGCGTAGACGGCGAGCACGAGCACGAAGATCGGGAGCTGCGCGGGCACGACGCCCCCCAGGTAGCCTTGGCCCAGCGCGAGGAATCCCGAGGGGAAGCCGGTGTAGTTGACCGCCGCGTGCGTGATGCCTTCGGCGATGCCGCGGAACAGCGAAAACGTGCCGAGCGTGACGATGAGCGGCGGGATTCCGAGACGCGCGATGAGGAGCGCGTTGAGCGTTCCGCCCGCCGCGCCGACCGCCATGCTGACGAGCGCCGCGCCCGCGATCGGCAGTCCCCAATCGCGGTTCGCGACGCCGAACATCACCGCCGCGAGCCCCATCATCGATCCGACCGACAGATCGATGCCGCCCGTGATGAGCACCGGCGTGAGCGCGATCGCGAGCAGCCCGAGCTCGACGCTCAGCCGCGACACCTCGAAGAAGTTGCCGAGCGTGGCGAACTCCGGCGCGATGATCGCGAAGAGCGCGATCTCCAGCGCGAGCGCCGCGCCCAGCACGGACTCGGTGCGCGCGAGAAAAGCTGGTCGAGCCATGAACCCTAACGCCTCGCGACCGCGGCGAGAATAATCGCCCCCTGAATCGCGCGCTCCCAATACGCGCTGACGCCGAGGAACGTCAGGGCCGGACCGATCATTCCCAGCAGCGCGACGCCGAGGAGCGTGCCGGCAATCTTGCCGCGGCCGCCGGTGATTGCGACGCCGCCGACGACGACCGCCGCAATCACTTTCATCTCGAGGCCGAGGCCCGCGTTGCTGGGAATCTGATTGAAGCGGACCGAATTCAACAGCGCCGCGAGCCCCGTCAGCGCGCCGAGCAGCGCGAACGTGGTGAACGTCACGAACGCCGTGCGGAATCCCGCGAGGCGCGCGGCGTCCGCGTTCGATCCGGTCGCGTACACCGCGCGGCCCGCCGGAAGGTTCCTCAGGCCCCACGCGAAGGCGGCGGCGAGCGCGAACGCGAGGCCGCCCGCGAGAAACGGATAGGAGGTCTGCGAGAGGCCGAGCCACTGGAAATCGAGCGGCAGATCCATGATCCACGCGCCCTGCGTCACCCACCGCAATCCATCCCTCAGCGCCACCATCGTCGCCAACGTCGCGACGATCGAGGGAATGCGCGCGTAGGCGACGAACGCGCCGTTGAGCGAGCCGAGCGCCGCGCCCGCGGCGCACGTCGCCGCCGCCACGATCGGGAGCGGGAGATCCATCTTCGCGAGGATGCCGGCCGCCACGCCGCAGATCGCGAACGTCGATCCGATCGAGATGTCGATCTGTCCCGTGAGGACGACGAGCGTCATGCCGAGCGCGACGATGAGGACCGGCACGTTCGCGAGCAGGAGATCGAGGAGGTTCTCCGGCGCGAAGAAGTGAGGCGCGACGAAGGCGAGGACGAGCACGAGCGCCGCGATGGCGCCAGCCACGGACACTTCGCGGCGGTGCCGTCCGATCGCGGCCTCGAGCGCGCTCATGAGTCAGCCGCCGGGTTGGACTGCTCGCCGCCGTTTTCGTCTTCGGCGAGCGCGAGCGCCATGATCTTCTCCTGCGTGGCCTCGCTGCGCGCGAGGACGCCGCGAATCGCTCCCGCGTGCATCACCGCGACGCGGTCGCTCATGCCCAGGATCTCCGGCAGCTCCGACGAGATCATGAGGATCGCCAGGCCGCGTTCGGCGAGCTGCTGCATCAAGCCGTGGATCTCCGCTTTCGATCCGACGTCGACGCCCTGCGTCGGCTCGTCGAGGATCAGGATCGACGGCTCGGTCGCGAGCCATCTCGCGAGCGCGACCTTCTGCTGGTTGCCGCCGGACAGCGTCCCCACGTCCGCGTCGACCGACGCGGTCTTGATCCGGAACTGCTCGACGTAGCGGCCGGCGGACTCGCGCTCCGCGCGGCGATCGATCAGTCCGCGTCGTGAGACGCGCCCGAGGCTCGCGAGGCTCGCGTTCGACGCGACGGACATCTCCAGCACGACGCCGTGCTGGCGGCGATCCTCGGGCACGTAGGCGATGCCCGCGCGAATCGCGTCGCCCGGCGCGTGCATCGCCACAGGCCTGCCTCGCACGAGAATGCGCCCATCGTCGGGAGGCGTCAGGCCGAAGATCGTTTCGGCGAGCTCGGTGCGGCCCGATCCGACGAGCCCTGCGAGGCCGAGGATCTCGCCGCGGCGCAGCGTGAGCGACACGCCTCGAACACCCGCCGCGCGATTCGAGAGATTCTGCAGCTCGAGCGCGACGTCGCCGATCGCGATTTGACGCTTGGGGAACACCGACGCGAGCGTGCGGCCGATCATCAGCGCGATCAGCTCGGGCCTTCCAATGGCGCGCGCGTCGCGCGTGTCGATCGTTTCGCCGTCGCGCAGCACGGTGATCCGATCCGCCAGCGCGAAGATCTCGTCGAGCCGGTGAGAGATGTAGATGATGCCCGTGCCGTGCGATCGCAGCAGCGCGATGATCCGAAAGAGATTCTCGACCTCGCGCTCCGTCAGCGCCGCCGTGGGCTCGTCCATGATCACGATCTTCGCGTCGGCGCCGATCGCCTTCGCAATCTCGACGATCTGCTGCTCCGGCATGCTGAGCGTGTCGACGAGGCGATCCGGATCGATCGCCGCGCCGATGCGCGCGAGGAGATCGGCGGCGCGCCGGCGACGCGCGGGCCAGTCGACCGGCGTCCACGCGCCGGACGTCTCGAGCGCGAGCGCGACGTTCTCCGCGACGGTGAGATCGGGAAAGAGCGCGGGCTGCTGATAGATCGCGGCGATCCCCATCGATCGGGCGAGCGCCGGCGTCATGTGCGCGATCGGGCGGCCGGACACGGCGAGCGCGCCAGCGTCGGGCTGCACCGCGCCCGTCATGATCTTGATCAGCGTGGACTTGCCGGCGCCGTTCTCGCCGACGAGCGCGTGCACCTCTCCGGCGCGGAGATCGAACGAGACGCGCCGCAGCGCGTGCACGCCGGCGAACGCTTTACTGATGGCGGTGGCCTGAAGGAGGACGAGGGCGTCGCGAGCCGGTGCCGACACGCTTCATACTATAAGGGCATGGAGTCGACCGACGAGACGCGCGCGGCGCTGCCGGCGGAACTGCAAGCGCTCGACGACGAGCTCGTGAGATTGGAGGCGGACGCTCGCCGCCTCGTGGACGGCTTGAGCGACGCGCGCGGCCGCGCGCAGCCGGTGCCGGGCGCGTGGAGCGTGTCGGAGTGCCTCGATCATCTCGCGACCGCGAACCGCGTGTATCTCGAGGCGATGCGGCCGGCCGCCGCGCGCGCGCGACAGCGCGGCCGCCTCCGCCGCGGCCCCGCGCTGCCGGGCCTCATCGGCCGCTGGTTCGTTCGTCAGCTCGAGCCGGAATCGGTCGAGCGCTACAAGATGAAATCGCCGCGAAAGATTCGTCCTCGAACGGCGCCGCCGCTCGCCGAGACGTTCGAGGCGTTCATCGCCTCGCAGCAGGACGTGCACGCGTTCGTGCGCGAGGGCGCCGATCTCGATCTCGCGAGCGTGCACTTCCGGAATCCGTTCGTCGCCGTGATCCACTTCAGTCTGGCGACCGGCGTGCACGTCATTGCCGCGCACGAGCGCCGTCATCTCCGCCAGGCGTGGCGCGCGCGTCAGCGCG
>DATBJJ010000168.1:0-63293 GCA_036556425.1 Vicinamibacterales bacterium | reverse complement strand
GAGATCCGGCTCGTCGAGCACGGCATCACCATACAGAATCAGATCGAGATCGAGCGTGCGCGGTGCGCCGTCGTAGGGCCGCTCTCGTCCGAACCGGCGCTCGGTTTCGAGTAGCCGGAGCAGCAAGGCGCGAGCGTCGAGCGACGTCGTGCCGACGACCGCGGCGTTCAAGTAGAGCGGCTGCCCCTCGAGACCATCGCCTTCCGGCTCCGTCTCGATCGCCTGCGAAACGGAAATGTCCGCGAGGAGCGGTGTGAGGCGATCGATCGCGTACGTGAGGGCGGCCTGACGATCGCCGAGGTTGCTGCCCAACGCGATGGCGACGAAAGGCACGGGATTGCTGCGCGCCCCTTGCCGGCGGGCGGATTACTGCTCGATCCAGCGGATCGGCAGGACGCCTCCGCCGGTGCCCGCGCCGTCGGCGCGGCGCCCGAGCAGATCCGCACGGCCCGCGACGGCCTGTTCGAAGAAGCGCTTGTGCTCGAGCGTCTCGCCGAGCACGACGTCGAGCATCGTGCGATGGCGCGCGTGCGTCATCGCCTGCACCTTCGGGCGCCATTCATCGACGAACGCCTGCGCGCCGTCCCGATCCTGCGCGATGACGGAGCGTTGAGCGTCGCTTCCCTTTCCGCTGGCGGAGATCTCGGCGGGAGGAACCGTCTCGAGCTGCGCGTACGTCGATGTCTGCCCCATGTCCGCGAGCACGTCGAGGATCGCGTCCGCGATCCAGCTGACGTGCATTTCCTCGCGCGCGATCACGTATTGATAGGTGTTGTTGAAGTCGTAATCGCTGACGAGCCTGGCCGACGCCTCGTGCCGGCGAAGCAGCGTCAGCTTGTGCTTGTGGAAGGAACGGAGGAGATCCAGCAGCTCGGTGGCTTTCACGCGCTTTGTTTTTCCTTGCAGGTGATGCAGACGCGGGTCCACGGGATCGCGTTCAGGCGCGCCGGCGCGATGGGCTCGCCGCAGTCGCGGCAGATGCCGAACGTCCCCTTTTCCATCCGGTAGAGCGCTTCCTCGATCGCTTGGAGAATCTTGGCGTCCGTCTGTTTGAGTTTGAGCTGAATGTGGACTTCGTTGTTGCCGCTGGCCTGATCGGCCAGGTCCCCCTGACGCGTGTTGGTTTCCATCGACGTCGTGAGCGGCTTCACGCCGCCCCCGGCGGCGAGGATCTCGCCGCGCTTTCGCAGAAGCGCGTCCTTATACGAAGATTGGTCCATGGTTCCACTCCACAGGCGCCTCTTTTGCCCCTCCCGGCAAAAGCTGATCTTAACAGATTTTCAGCCTTCTCTCAGGGCGCCCAGCGGCTTTCGTCTCAGGACGTCGACGCTCGCGATGACGCCGACGACGGCCACGAGCGCCGCGGTCAGAATCGTCCCGGCGGTCAGCAGCCCCGGTGACGGACGCCATACGATCTCGAGCAGATACTTCGAGACGGCCCAACTGAGCACCAGCGCGCCGAGCGCGCCGATGATCCCTGCGAGCAGGCCCAGCGCCGAGTACTCGAGCGCGACCATCGTCCCCAGCAGACGCGTGCTCGCCCCCAGCGTTCGGAGGATCGCCGCTTCGTAGACGCGCTGGAACTTGGTCATCGCCACCGCGCCGATGAGGATGAGGACGCCGCTCGCGAGCGCGATGCCGCCGACGATCGAGATCGCGAGCACGATGTTGTCGACGACGGCGCGAATCCGCGCGAGCACGTCGCGCGCGTCAATCGCGGTGATGTTCGGGAATCTCGACACGAGCTCGTACTGGAGCTTCGCGCGCCCTGCCGTATCGTTGGGCCCGCGCACGAACGCGACGAACGCGTGCGGCGCCTGTTCCAGCACACCCGGACGGAACACGAACATGAAGCCGCCGCTGCGGGCGTCTTCCCAGCGCACGCGCCGTACGCTCGCCACCTTTGCCTCGAAGGGACGGCCCGCGATGTCGAAGCGCATCGCGTCGCCGACGTTGATCTTGAAACGCTCGTGAATGCTCTGCTCGATCGACACCAGCTGCTCTGCCGGCAGCCGCGACGGCTCCGGCGGCCACCACTCCCCCGCGACCACTTCCTCGTTCTGCTCGAGGCTCGGGCGGTACGTCACCGTGTATTCGCGCGCGAGCGACCCGCGCCCGCGGACGTCGGCGAAGCTCTCGAGATTGACCTCGCGCCCGCGGACGGCCGACACGCGCGCCCGCAGCGTCGGCACGAGCCTGGCGGACGCGTCGCCGTTCTGATGGCGCGTGAGGATCTCGCGCACGCCGTCGACCTGATCCATCTGAATGCCGATCACGAAGAGATCCGCGCTTCCCTGACGCAGGTCGATCACCGCTTCGGCAATCAGGTTCTGCTGCAGCGCGCGGACGCCCAGCACGAAGAAGCAGCCGAGCCCGACGGACAACAGGATCACTCTGGCCTGGTTGCCCGGACGGCGGAGCCCGAGCACCGCGTGGCGCAGCGGAAACCATCGGGCATTGGCGAGCGGCTTCGTGGCGCGCACGAGCAGCCACGCGGCCCCGTAGAGCACGAGCGCAACGCCCGCGAATCCGCCGGACACGATCGCGCCGGCGACGACCGACGCGGCCTGCCACGAGGCGACGATCACGAGACCCGCTGCGACGATGACGCCAGTCGCGACTTGCACGAAATCCACGCGAGCGATGAGCGACCTGGCGACTTGCACGTCACGCAAGAGCAACAGCGGTTTGATGCGCCGCACTTCGAGCAGAGGAACGAGCGCAAACAGCAGCGAGACCAGAAGTCCGACGCCGACCCCTTGAAGAACCGCGGACCAGGTGAGGCCGTACGCAACGCCGCCGAGGCTCGCCGCGACCGACGCCGGAATCGACCGCATCGCGATCTCGGCGAGCGCGACGCCGAGGAGACTTCCCGCAATCCCAAGGAACGCAACCTGCGCCACGTAAGTCGCGAGCACCTGCCGCGTCGTCGCGCCGAGGCACTTCAGGATCGCCACGCTCTTGATCTTCTGGCGGACGAAGACGCGGGTGACGCTCCAGACGCCGACGCCGCCGAGCACCACGATCACGAAACCGACAAGGCTCAGATAGTTTTCGGCGCGCTCGAGATCCTCGCCGATGTCGTCCTCGAGTGCGAGGTACGACCGCGCGCTCACGAAGTCGTCGCGCAGCGCTTCTCTGAGGCGGCTCGTCAGGCCTGAGACGCCGTCCGGCTCGACTTTCAGGAGAATCTGATACCCGGCCCGGCTGCCGAATCCCAGCAGCGCGGTCGAGCGCAGATCGGCGAGATCGATGATCACTCTCGCGCCGAAGCTGAAGGCGCCGACCCTGCGTCCCGGCTCTTTCTCGATCACGCCGCGGATCGTGAACGGCTGTCCTCCGATGAGGAGCCGATCGCCGACCGCCACACCGAGCTGAACGAGGATCTCCGGTCCGACGAGCGCTCCATGATTCGCGAGAAGCGCGTGCGAGTACTCGTGGTTCTCGGCGAGCTTCAACGTCCCGTAGAACGGAAAGTTCGACTCGACCCCCCTCAGCTCGACCATCCGCGCGACGTCGTTGCCGCGCTCGGCCCGAACCATTGTCGGCGTCTCGATGGATTCGCTCCGCGCGACGACGGGCGCGTCCGCGAGGATCCCTTCGACGCGCTTTCTCACATCGGGAGTCCAGGGCCGATTCGTCTGCACGAGAACGTCAGACGCGATGATTCCCCGCGCCTCGCTCATCAAGCCGATGCGGACGCTCTGAATCACCGATCGGAGCGCGACGATCGCGCCGACGCCGACGGCCACGCAGAGAAAGAAGAACAGGAGGCGCCGCCAGGACGCGCGAAGCTCACGCAGCGACATCGTTAATGGGAACATGTCAGTCGGCAGTCGTCAGTCGAGAGTCGTCAGTCTCAGTCGTCAGTCTCAGTCGTCAGTCTCAATCGTCAGTCCCAGTCGACAGTCTCAGTCGTCAGTCCCAGTCGACAGTCGTGCCTCGTCCCTCGTCTGCGTTGCGACGATGCGGCCGTCACGCAGCGTGACGATGACGTTGGCGATCGCCGCGATGTCCGGATCGTGCGTGACGAGAACGAGCGTCGTCTGCCGCGATCGGTGGATCTCGAGAAGCAGATCGATCACTTGCCGGCCCGTGCTGCTGTCGAGATTTCCCGTCGGCTCGTCCGCCAGGAGAATCCGCGGATCGTTCGCGAGCGCGCGCGCGATCGCGACGCGCTGCTGCTCGCCGCCGGACAGTTGAGAGGGATAGTGGTGGCCTCGATCGCTCAGGCCGACTTCCGCGAGCAGCGCGCGGGCGCGCCGCGCGGGGTCTTTTCCTCCGGCGATCTCGATCGGCACGAGCACGTTCTCGTACGCCGTCAGCGACGGCAGCAGGTGGAACGACTGAAACACGAATCCAATGCGCGATCCGCGCAAGCGCGCGAGCGCATCCTCGCCAAGCTGCGTGATGTCGACGGAATCGATCACGATGCTGCCGGTCGACGGCGCATCGAGGCCGGCGATGAGGCCGAGGAGCGTCGACTTGCCGCTGCCGGACGCGCCGACGACGGCGATGACGCGCCCCGCCGGAATCGTGAGATCGGTCGGGTGCAGGATCGTCAGCGTGCCCGTGCCGCTCGGCACCGTCTTCGATACGCCTCGCAGCTCGATCACTGCGAGGTCACCATCTGATCGAGCACCGACCGCAGCACCGGCCACACGGTGTTCGCGATGATGCGCGCGCCCTCGGCGTTGGGATGGATGCCGTCGGCCTGATTCAGCTCGCTGACGCCGGCAACCTTGTCGAGGAGAAACGGAATCATGAGCACGCGCTCGCGGCCGGCCACCTCTCGAAATGCCGTTCGGAAGGACTGCACGTACTCGGGGCCGTAGTTCGGCGGCGCCTCCATGCCCGCGAGAATCACGACGATGTTCCGCTCGCGCGCGCGATCGATGATCGCCGTGAGGTTCTGCTTCATGTCGGCGATCGACAATCCGCGCAGCGCGTCGTTCGCGCCGAGGGCGAGGATGAGGACCCTCACGTTGCCCTCGAGCGCCCAGTCGAGGCGACGCAGACCGCCGGCCGACGTGTCGCCCGAAACGCCGGCGTTCACGACCTCGAACGCGTAGCCGTCGCGATCGACGTAGGTTTGAAGGATCGATGGATAGGACTGCGTTTCGACGAGGCCCAATCCGATCGTCAAGCTGTCGCCGAGAACGACGACGCGCGCGCGCGGCGGCGGTGCGGTGGGATCCGCTGGGGCGGCGCGGCTCGCGCCGGGCGTCCCCGACGGATTCGCGGGCTCGATGCCGAATCCCGTCCGGCAGCCGTCGCCGCACGCAGCCGTCAGCAGGCACAGCGACAGCACGGCCAGCGACGAGGAACGGAAGGGAAACATCGGCTTGAGTAGCTATTATATAGACCGCGTGCCGCGGTCTCCGGTTCCCCTGTGCCGGTCACTTGCGTCATCTAGGTAGCACATGGCACGAGGATGGGAATCGAAATCGATCGAGGCGCAGCAGGACGAAGCCGCGCGCGATCGCGCGCCGAAACCGCGGCTCACCCCAGAGGAGCAGGCCAATCGTCAGCGCCAGCAGACGCTCGAACTGCAGCGAGCCCGAGCCGCGGCCGATTTGGAGCGCGCAACGGCGCCGCACCATCGGACGATGCTCGAACGCGCCATTGCCGCAATTGATGAGCAGCTGCGCCAGCTCGACCGATGAGGGCACGTCTCTTGCTCCTGTCCTGCTTTGATGGCCACATCACGAGACATCGTCCGAATCGCGGCCGTCGGAGATCTCCACTACAGCCGCACGACCACGCAGGGCGTGCTGCAGCCGCTCTTCGCGCAGATCTCCGAGCTCGCTGACATCCTCGTCGTCCCGGGCGACCTGACCGATTTCGGTCTGCCCGAAGAGGCGCGCGCGCTGACGAAGGAGATGGCCGGCGCGCTCAAGATTCCAGCGGTGGGGGTGCTCGGGAACCACGACTACGAGTCCGGGCATCAAGAGGAGATCCGGGCGATTCTCAAGGACGCGGGCGTGGCCACGCTCGACGGCGACACGACCGAAATCCTTGGAATCGGATTCGCCGGCGTGAAGGGATTCGCGGGCGGGTTCGGCCGCCGCGCGCTCGGCCCATGGGGCGAGACCATCATCAAGAAGTTCGTGCACGAAGCGGTCGACGAAGCGTTGAAGCTCGAGACCGCGCTCGCGCGGCTGCGCACCGACAAGCTGATTGCCATCCTGCACTACTCGCCCGTTCAGGACACGGTCGAGGGAGAGCCGCTCGAGATCTATCCGTTCCTCGGCTGCAGCCGTCTCGAAGAGCCACTCACTCGCTACCCGGTGACCGCGGTCTTCCACGGCCACGCGCACCACGGGCGTCCCGAAGGGCGCACCCGAACCGGCGCGCCGGTCTTCAATGTCTCGATCGGCCTCATGCGCGAGATCTCACCCGAACGGCCTTTTCGACTGCTCGAGATCGATCTTCGATCGCGCGCGGACGCGCAGCCGGCGCCTGAGGACTCGCGCGTCGTCACTCGTCACTCATTCGATGGAGCGGGCAAACGATGAACATTTTCCTGGCGCTCGTTCTCATCGCGTTGCCGTCGCAGGCGCAGGCGCAGCAGAACGCGGCACCACTCCCGCCGAAGTTTACCGAGGCGATCGCTCTGCAGGTCGCGCTCGATCGCGCAGGCTTCTCGTCGGGCGTGATCGATGGACGCGTGGGAACGAACACGCGCCGCGCCGAAACTGCGTTCCGTCAACAGAACGGACGCGATCCGGAACCGTTCGCGGAGCCGCTGCGCGCGTACGCGATCACCGCCGAAGATGCGGCGGGACCGTTCGTCGAGAACATTCCGTCCGATTTGGTCGAGCAATCGAAGTTGCCCGCGCTGTCGTACCGATCGATACAGGAAGCATTGGCCGAACGATTTCACACGACGCCCGAAGTGCTGCGGTTGTTGAATCCCGAGGCGGCCTTCACCGCCGGCACGGAGATCACGGTGCCGAACGTCGAGCCGCTTGCGATCGTTGCGACGCCGCCGCCCGCGCCACAGCCGGCGCCGCAGACGACCGGCGTGAAAGGGACCTCGGGCAGGAGCGATCGGCCCGATGTCGTCGTGACGATCAGCAAAGCGCTGAGCGCGGCGACCGTGACCGATGCGGGAGGCAAAGTGATCTTCTTCGCTCCGGTGACGACGGGCAGCGAACACGATCCGCTGCCGATCGGCGAGTGGAAGGTCAACGTCGTTCAATACAATCCAAAGTTCCGTTACAACCCGGACCTCTTCTGGGATGCCGATCCCACCCATACGAAGGCGACGATTCCCGCCGGACCGAATGGACCCGTGGGTCTCGTCTGGATCGACATCTCGAAAGAGCATTACGGGCTGCATGGATCGCCGGAGCCCGCGCAGATCGGCCGCACGCAGTCGCACGGCTGCGTGCGCTTGACGAATTGGGACGCGATTCGCCTCGCGAGCCTCGTCAAGCCCGGCACGCGCGTCGTGTTCACGGAATGACGGCTCGACGGTCTTCTCGCCGGCTCGAGGGGTGGAAGCGCGATCTCCGTACGTTTGCGGCGGGCGCAGGGATTGGCGTGCTCTCGGGCGCGCTGATCGTGTTCACGCTGCTCTGGCGGTACAACCTCATGATCGTGCCGTTTCCCCCGCCGCCGATCGTCACGGATCACGCAGGCATTCAGAGCTCTGCCGAACGGCCGCTGGCGACCACGGGCCGGGCGGCTATGGTCACCGCCCCAAAGGAAGCCGAACGAGCGGTCATCGGGCCAGAACCGTCGAGTCCAGGCGAGCTGAAAGATCGCGACCTCCTCATCCCCGTGGAAGGGGTCAAGCCCGACCAACTGACGCGCCAGTTCGGCGACGAGCGCGGCGGCGAGCGCCGACATGAAGCCATCGATATCCTCGCGCCACGAAATACGCCGGTTCGGGCCGTCGAGGGTGGCACAATCGCGCGGCTCTTCTACAGCAAGGCGGGGGGGATCACGGTCTATCAATTCGATCCGACCGAGAGTTTTTCGTACTATTACGCGCACCTGGAGCGTTATGCCGATGGCCTGCGGGAGGGGCAAACGGTGCGCAAAGGGGACGTCCTGGGGTATGTGGGCACTTCGGGCAATGCCCCGAAGGACACCCCTCACCTGCATTTCGCGATCTTCCGTCTGGGGTCGGCGAAGCGCTGGTGGGAGGGCACGCCGATTGACCCCTACGACGTGCTCCGGTAGCCGCCACTTCGCGCCCTTTCCAACCTTTCGGGCTGCTCCGTCCATCCAACCGTATGTAGGAGAGGGGCTTGAGAGCGGTCACAGCAATGCAGGCGGCGGGGCTGCTGCCCGACATCGGCAGTGCCGCCCCCCGGTCACAAACGTGGAGAGTTTCGTCGCTGCGGACTGAACGCCCGGAACGCGCCGGTGCGTCCGGCGCCGAACTGGACGACTACGTGGCTCACGCCGCGGCTGGGGACGTTCGCGCGTTCGAGCATCTGTATCGCACGCACCTCTCGCGCGTGCACAGCCTCGTGCGGCGCATGGGCGGCGCGCGCGACGCGGACGAGATCACGCAGGACGTGTTCGTTCGCGTCTGGCAGAAGCTCTCGAGCTTTCGCGGCGATTCGGCGTTCGCCACCTGGCTGCACCGGCTCGCGGTCAACGTCGTCATCGAGCGTTTTCGTCAGGACAACACGAGACGGCAGCGGCTGCACGACGGCGAGGACGTGTTCGACACGCTGGCGGCCCCCTCGCGATCGGGCGATGTCCGGATGGATTTCGAGGCCGCGCTCGAGACGCTGCCCGACGGCGCGCGTCAGATCTTCGTGCTGCACGACGTCGAAGGCTACAAGCATCACGAGATCGGCACGCTGCTCGACATCTCGAGCGGCACGTCGAAGGCGCAGCTGCATCGCGCGCGCATGATGCTCCGTCGTTATCTCAAGGCTGAGAAGTAGCATGACCACCGAAGATGCATTCACCGATCGTTTGTCGGACTATCTCGACGCCGAGATGGGCGACGATGCCGAGTTGAGCGGAGCCGAGCGCACCGCAATCGCGGCGCATCTCGCCGCGTGCGAGGCGTGCCGTTCGACGCTCGAGGATCTCCGCGCGGTACGCGCGCGCGCGCGCCGCCTCGAGGACTCTCCGCCGGCGGCGGATCTCTGGCCCGGGGTCGCGGCGCGCTTGGACACCTCGCGGCGCGTGCTCCCCTTCGGGGCGTCGCAGCCGCGCCGCTTCTCGTTCACGCTGCCGCAGCTCGTCGCCGCGGGCCTCGCGTTGATGGTGCTGTCGGGCGGACTCGTGTGGGTCTCTCGAATCGACGATCCGCGCGCGAGCCTGCCGCCGATCGTCGCGCAGACCGAGCCGCCCGACGATCAGCCGATCAACGTCAGCTTCGCGGACGCGCACTACGACGAGGCGGTAGCCGATCTGGAAAAGACGCTCGCCGACAATCGCACCCATCTCGATCCGGAGACCGTTCGAATCATCGAGGAGAATCTGCTCGCGATCGACGTGGCGATCGCGCAGTCGCGGAAGGCGCTGCGTGCCGATCCCGCGAACGTGTATCTCAACAACCATTTCGCCGAGTTCCGCAACCGCAAGCTCGCGCTGCTCCGCCGCGCGAGCGCCCTTGCGATGGCTCAGGACGATGTGCCGGGCAGCTAGATGCTTCACAGACACTTCATCACGATCGCGTTCAGGTTGATTGCCGTTGCCGCCCTCACGGGCAGCGCGCTCCCTGCGGCCGCGCAGCAGCGGGCGGAGCGCGGTTTCGATACCGACCGCACCGTCGCCGTCACGCGCGGGTCGCGGCTCGCCATCTCGAATCACGCGGGCGAAGTCGTCATCCGCAGCTGGGACAAGGATTCCCTTCGCATCCAGGCGAGACACTCGTCGAAGACCGTCGTCGACGTGCAGACGACCGCAAACCTGGTGACGATTCGCTCGCGCGGAGGTCCGTCGGGCGCCGTCGACTTCGACATCACGGCGCCGACATGGATGCCGCTGAAGGTCAGCGGGACGTTCATCTACATCGGGATCGAAGGCGCGCAGAACGAGGTCTCTGCGGAAACGGTGCACGGCGACATCGTGATCAAGGGGGGCGCGGGAACGATCACGGCGAAGTCGATTCAAGGCGACATCATCGTCGAGGATGCGAAGGGCCGCATCTCGCTCAACGCGGTCAATGAGAACATTCGCGTGACGGGCGCGTCCGGCGAGATCACCGCCGAGAACACGAACGGCGACATCATCATGACGAAGGTCGACGCGCGAAGCGCCGAGATCGCCACGGTGAACGGCGATATCCGCTATGAAGGGACCGTGTCATCCGGCCCATACCGGATGTCGACGCACAACGGCGACATCACGATGGTGCTGCCCGAAACGACGAACGCCACGTTCACGGTGCGGACCTACAACGGCGATTTCAACAGCAACCTGCCGACGAAGGTCGTAGGAGACGTTCGACGCGGCAGGCGCACGACGTATACGCTCGGCACCGGCGCCGCCGACGTGGAGCTCGAGAGCTTCGGCGGCTCGATCCGCGTGCGGCGTCCGGGCACCGTCGCGCCCGTCCGCTCGAAGGACAAGGATCAATAGCCTATTCCGCGCGCAGCGCCACGATCGGATCGACCCTCGCGGCGCGCACCGCCGGAGCGGCCGACGCGAACGCCGCGGTGAGCGCGAGCAGCATCGCGATCGTTCCAAAGCTCCAGGGATCCCACGGCGCTATCTGAAAGAGCGCGCCGGCCAGCAATTGGCTGGCGACGAGCGACGCGAACCCGCCGACGGCGACGCCGACGAGCGCGAGCGCGACGGCGCGCGTTACGATCATCCGCACCACGTCACGCCGATGCGCGCCAAGCGCGACGCGAATCCCAATCTCGCGCGTCCGCTGCCCGACGAGATACGCCATCACGCCGTAGATTCCAATGGCTGCGAGCAGCAGCGCGAGCATGGCAAAGCCGCCGACGAGACGAATCGCAAACCGGCGCGACGCCGTGCCGGCGGCCACGATCTCGTCCATCGTGCGCACCGCGAACGTCGGCAGGTCCGAATCGACCGCGCGTACTGCACGGCCGAGCGATCCCGCGACCGTTGAGGTCTCGCCCTTCGTGCGGACGACCACCGCCATCGCGAGGCTCGATGCCTGGGACAGCGGCCGATAGATCATCGGGCGAGGCGCGCCCTCGAGCGTCTCGTTCAACACGTTGCCGACGACGCCCACGACGGTCATCCACGGCGGATCCTGCCGTGGCCGTCCGAAATGAATTCGGCGTCCGATCGGATCTTGCCCCGGAAAGTATCTGCGCGCGGCTTCGTCGTTGATGACGGCCACGAGACCGGTCGGGCCGTCGGAGGCGGCAAACAGCCGGCCGCGGCGCATGGGAATGCGCATCGCGTCGAAGTAATCGATCGACACGACGTTGGCGAGCACGGTCGGCATGTCGCCCGCCGGATCGATTGGCACCCCGTCGATCGTGATCGAAGACAAGCCGCGCTGCCCGTCGAGCGGAAGGCTCTGCGCGATCGCGGCCGATTCCACCCCGGGCAGCTCGCGCACGCGGCGAAGCACCTCCTCGAACACCGGCACCCGCGCTTGATGCTTGAAGTACCGTCCGGTCGAAGGTTCGTTCGGCTGCGGCAGCCACAGTCTCGCCGTGAGCACGCCGCGCGGATCGATTCCGGGATTCACTTGCATCACGCGCCAGAAGCTCCTGACGAGCAGCGCCGCGCCGACGAGCAGCACCATCGCCACCGCGCATTCGGCGACGACGAGCACGGATCGCGCGCGCTGCTTCAGAGGCGACGCCGAGGACGGCGCATCCTTCAGCGCGCCGAGGATGTTCGGCTTCGAGAACTGCCAGGCCGGCACGAGACCGAAGAGCACGCCCGTTGCCGCCGCGACAATCGTCGCGAACGTGACGACGCGAACGTCGATGGCGATTTCGGTCGCGCGCGGAAGGCTGTACGGCGCGACGGCCAGGATGAGATCCTTTGCCCAGAACGCGAGCAGCAGTCCGGCGAGCCCGCCGGCCGCGGCGACGAGAAAGCTCTCGACCAGCAGGAGGCGGACGAGCTGCCAGCGGCCGGCGCCCATCGCGCGGCGGATGCCGAGCTCGCGCTGGCGATCGGCGCCCCGCGCGAGAAGCAGACCGGCGATGTTCGCGCACGCGACCACGAGCACGAGCCCCACCGCCGCGAGCATGACCGTCAGCACCGTTCCCGATCGTCCGACCACATCGTCGTGCAGCGGGATCAATCGCGGCGTCCATCCCGCGCGTTCCGGGTACGCGGCCGGGTACTCTTCTCGGAGTTTTGCGCCGAACGCTTCCAGCCGCTCGCGCGCGTCGTCGATGGTGACCCCAGGTGTGAGACGCGCGATCGCGCCGCCCAGCGACCCTCCGGTTCGCGGCGCTTTCTCGATCGGCGCGAACGGCGAGGCGCTGTAGCCCGATGGCGCCCACATGTCGATGCCCGTGCGCAGCGCGCGGCCCGGATGATGAAAGTCCGGCGGCATCACGCCGACGACCTCGTACCAGTCGCCGTCGATCTTCAGCTTCCGGCCGAGGACATCCGCGCGCCCGCCGAAGCGCCTGCGCCAGAGCGCGTCGCTGATCACCACGATCTCGGCAATGCCAGGATGATTGTCGTTCGCGTTGAAGATGCGGCCGAGCGCCGGGCGGGCGCCGAGCATCGAGAAATACGACGGGCTGACGAGCAGCACTTCGACACGTTCCGGCTCGTCGACCTCTGTCAGGTTGGCGTCGATTGGATAGATGCCGGCGATCGCGTCGAAGAGGTCCGCGCGATCGCGATAGTCATAGAGCTCGGGCGGCGACATGCCAATGTCCACGGTGCCGAGGCCCGTGAGATCCGCCGTGACGCGGACGAGCCGTTCGGCATCCGGAAACCGGAGCGGCCGCAGCACGATCGCGTTCACGACGGCGAACATCGCGGCATTGGCGCCGATGCCGATCGCAAGGGTCGCGATCGCGACCGCCGTGAATCCGTGATTCCTGCGCAGCGCGCGCATCCCGAATCGCACATCCTGAAAGAACGAATCCATCGTGTTTGCTCCGTCGTTGCCCGCTCCAGGCGGCAGATCAATAAGCGCACCAGCGGATCTCCGCGGAATCCTGAGGAAATCGCGCGGATCTAGCGCTGAGCTGGAGAATCGGCACCGCTTTCGGGACGCGATCGTCCGAATTCGAACAGCGGGAATCGCCGCGCGAGGCGAACGGGTGCCGCAACCCACCGCCGTTCTGCCATTTGTCCTCCGTTCGTGGCTGGCACATCGTTTGGACTATGCGCGTCGATCATGAGCACGGTCTGCGATCTTCAACCGCGCATTCTCGTAGCCGACGATCAGCCCGATCTGATCGACGCGCTGCGGCTGCTCCTCAAAGGCGAGGGGATCCACGTCGATGCCGCCGGGTCGCCGGACGCCGCGCTCGCCGCGCTCGCGCGCGGACCGTTCGATCTGCTGTTGATGGATCTCAATTACACCGGCGATACCACCTCGGGTCGCGAAGGAATCGATCTCCTGTCGCGCGTGCAGGCGCTCGATAGCCTCCTTCCAGTGATCGTGATGACGGGCTGGGGATCCGTCGATCTCGCGGTCGAAGCGATGCGCCGCGGCGTCCGCGATTTCGTGCAGAAGCCGTGGGACAACCAACAGCTCATCAGCACGCTGCGCAGCGAGATCGACGAAGGCCGCGCGCGCCGGCACCGGCTCGCGCTGGAGCAACGAGAGCTCGAGGAAGCGCGGCGGATTCAGCGAAAGCTGCTGCCCGCGGCAATGCCGCAGATCGACGGCTTCGAGATCGTCGCGTCATGGCAGCCCGCGTCGGGCGTCGGCGGCGACTGCTACGACGCGATCGCGTTCGGTCCAACCCGCGTCGGACTGTCGATCGCGGACGTCGTCGGCAAGGGCATCCCCGCGGCGCTGTTGATGTCGAACCTCCAGGCGGCGGTGCGCGCGTTCGCGACCGCGGCAGCGCAGCCGGCGGAGATCGCGCAGCAAGTGAATCGCATCTTGTGCGGACACGTCGCGGATGGACGATTCATCTCGTTCTTCTACTGCTCGATCGACGCGGACGAAGGCATCGTGACGTACGCGAACGCCGGACACTTTCCTCCGATCCTCGTGAAAGCGGATGGCGCGGTCGAGCGCCTCGCGGCCGGCGGCGCGGTGCTCGGCGTCTTCCCCGACGGCGTCTACGAACAACAGCGCGCGGCGATTCACGGCGGCGATCGCCTCGTGCTCTACACCGACGGCATCACGGAACCCGCCAACGACAACGGCGAGGAATTCGGCGAGCAGCGGCTGATCGATCTCGCCGTCGCGAATCGCGCGTGCAGCGCGCCGGCGCTGCAGGCGCGGCTCACCGAAGCGGTCGCCGCTCACACCGGCGGTCGATTTCACGACGACGCCACGCTCATCGTGATGGCGGCCGATCAGAATTTTTCATAATTCGGCGATCCGTGTGACGAACGACCACCATCGAGGTACAGAAAGCTGCTGACGGGTACGAACTGCGTAAATCAGCCGTTCTCAGGTCATAAGAACCGGTGATGAATATGTAACTGGTCCCTTGACGAACGGCGGCTCACCCCAGATAGTTGTAAAGAATGCAAAAAGCCTGGACCCCGCCTCTCCGGTGGGTGTTCGCCGCCGCGACTCCGTTCGTGTTGTTTTCGACGCTCCAGGCTTATCGACTCACCACACTGAATCTTCGCGCACCGATGGAGATCGAGGTCGGCAGGCTTCTCCTGCTGAACTCGGCGTACTGGTACATCTTCGCGATCCTCACGCCGACGATCTTCCGATTGGGGAACCGATTTCGTCTCGACGGGCCGCATTGGATCCGCGCAGCGAGCACCCACGCGCTGTGCGCCGTGAGCTTCTCGGTGTTCCACTGCGCGTGCATGATCGGCATGCGGCTCATGCTGTGGCCGAGCGGCGGCAAAGCGCCGTCCGTCGCGTGGACCACGTACGTACAGCGCCGCTTCCTCGAGAACCTCGATTGGACGCTGATGGTCTACTCGACGATCGTCGGCCTGAGCTACGCGCTCAGCTACTATCGTGAAGCGCAGGCGCGGGCCGTCAAGGAAGCCACGCTCGAGACGCGCCTCGTCGAAGCGCGTCTTCGCACGCTCGAGGCCGAGCTGCATCCGCACTTCCTCTTCAACACGCTCCACGCCATCTCGTCGCTCGTGCACACGAATCCCGACGCCGCCGATCGCATGATCAGCCGCCTCAGCGATCTGCTCAGGCTGACGTTCGATCGATCCGGTGCGCCCGGCGTCTCGCTGCAGGAAGAGATCGAGTTCCTCCAGAAGTATCTGGAGATCGAGCAAACGCGCTTCCACGACCGGCTCAGGGTGAACTTCGACATCGATCCGGAAACGCTCGACGCCGAAGTGCCGCGGATGATTCTTCAGCCGCTCGTCGAGAACGCCATCAAGCACGGCGTGTCGCCGAAACCCGGCGAAGGGCTCGTGCAGATCGCGTCGAAGCGGCTCGGCAACACGCTGTGGGTCGAGGTCAGCGACAACGGGGTCGGCTTGACCGCCGGCGCGCGCGCGCAGCTGCGATCCGGTGTCGGCCTCTCGAACACGCGCGATCGCCTCGAGTGCCTCTACGGACAGGCGCATCGCATCGAGTTCTCCGACGGCGCGAAAGGGCTGGCCGTGCGGCTCGAGATTCCCTTCCACCGCGCGGCGCACGACGCGGGTGAGGCCGCGTTTCAGGTCGCATGACGACGACGAATGGCCGCGTTCGCGTCCTCGTGGCGGACGACGAGCCCCTCGCTCGCGAGCGGCTCCGCACGCTGCTCGCGCGGGAAGACTGGGTCGATCTCGTCGGCGAGTGCCCGAACGGCACCGAGGCAATCGACGCGATCACTCGTCTCAAGCCGGACCTCGTGTTCCTCGACATTCAGATGCCGGGCGCGAGCGGCTTCGAGGTCATCGAAGCCGTCGGCCCCGGCCGCATGCCGCTGGTCGTCTTCGTCACGGCCTTCGATCAATACGCGCTCCGCGCGTTCGACGTCCACGCGCTCGACTATCTGCTGAAGCCGTTCGATCGCGAGCGCTTCCACGAGGCGCTCGTCCGCGCGCGGCAGAACCTCGAGCGGCGAAGCAACGGCGATCTGGAGCGGCGGCTGCTCGAGCTCGTGCAGGATCTGACGCCCTCGGCGCAGCGCCTTGAACGCTTCGTGATCAAAGCGGGCGGCCGCGTCTTCTTCGTCCGCGCCGACGAGATCGACTGGATCGAAGCGGCCGGCAATTACGTGAAGCTGCACGTCGGCAACGACTCGCATCTCTTCCGCGAGACGATGAACTCGCTCGAGACGCAGCTCGATCCGGACACGTTCTTCCGCATTCACCGCTCGCACATCGTGAACATCGAGCGCGTGAAAGAGCTCCAGCCGTGGTTCAACGGCGAGTACGTGGTGTTCCTGCGGAACGGTACGCGGCTCACGCTGAGCCGTGGCTATCGCGAGAAGCTGCAGGAGCGAATCGGCCGGTCCCTGTAGCTACAGACGCTCCGCTTTCGACGCGCCGCTCGGGCACCATTGCTCGAATTCTTCGACGTGCACGGCGCGCGCCTGCGCGTCGCGCCATTCGACGAGCCCTTCCTTCACCAGCCTGGCGAGCGACTCCTCGAACGTGAACGACCCGTAGCGGCGCGTGATCGTGATCTCTTGATGCAGATGCTGGAGCGCGTTTTTCCGAATGTGCTGTCTCGCGCCGTAGCCGACCATGAGGAGCTCCGCCGCCGGCACGACGCCGCCACCCACTTTCGGGAGCAAGGTCTGCGTGAGGAGCGCCGCAATCGCCATGGCCAGCTCCTGCCGGATCGTGTTCTGCCGCTCCGGAGGAAACGAATCCGCGACGCGCGAGATCGTCGAGGCGGCATCCGTCGTGTGCACCGTCGACAAAACGAGGTGTCCCGTCTCGGCCGCCGACAACGCGATCCTCATCGTCTCCGGATCGCGCATTTCACCGACGACGATCACGTCAGGCGCTTGACGCACCGCCGCGCGCAGCGCCGTTGGGAAATCGGGCGCGTCGACGCCGACCTCCACTTGCTCGATCAAGCTGCCGAGGTGCTGGTGCTCGTACTCGATCGGATCCTCGATCGTGACGATGTGCCGCGCGTCTCGGCGGTTGATCTCGTCGACGATGGCCGCGAGCGTCGTCGTCTTGCCCGAACCGGTCGGCCCGCCGACGAGCACGAGGCCGCGCGGCAATTGCGCCAGGAGCTCGATCGACGGCGGCAATCCGAGCGTCGACAGCCGAGGCACGCGATTCGGGAGCAGGCGGATCGCCGCCGCCGCTCTTCCCCGCTCGCGGTGCAAGTTGATCCGGAATCGTCCAACGCCGCTCTTGCGGAACGACGCGTCCGCGATCCTGGCGTCGCGATACATCCGGCGCGCGTGAGGCGCGAGCGCGGGCAGAACCGCTTCCTCGATATCGAGTCCGTCGAGCGGACCCTCGGCGAGCGGGATGACCTTGCCGTCGACTCGGATCGCCGGGGGCGCCCCCGCGACGAGCAGCAAATCGCTGCCGCCGCGCGTGGCGACGACATCCAGCCACCGCTCGAGACGCGTGCTGTCCCCCTTCGCCGGCGCGGGCACCGGCTGCGCCGTCGAATGGAGCTCCAGAATCAGGCGTTCGATGTCGTCGGCATCGGACATGGACGTCCGATACTAGCGGTTCTTGGCGTTCCGTTCTAGTGGGCCGCGCCGAGCGCCGCCGCCCTATTCGTCGCGGAGGACGACCATCGGATCGACGCGCGTGGCCCGGCTCGCGGGAATGTAACAGGCGAGCAGCGCCACCGCCGCGATGAAGACGACGACGCCCATGACGGTTGCGGGATCCGACGGGCGAACGTTGAACAGCTGCGTGCGCAGCAGCCGCGTGAGGAGAATCGACGCGCCAACGCCGACGACGAGGCCGACCGCCGCCAGCTGCATCCCCTGACCGAGGATCATGCCCAACACGCGGCCCTGCGACGCGCCCATCGCGATGTGGATGCCGATCTCCTTTCGGCGCTCGCTCACGGCATACGAGAGAATGCCATACGTGCCAATCGCGGCGAGCGCCAGCGCCAATCCCGCGAAGATCCCCAAGAGCTGCGCGAGGAAACGCGGGCGAGCGATCGTCTCCGCGAACACTTCGTCCATTGTCCGCAGCTTGACGAGCGGCAGCGTCGCATCCAATCCGTTCACGACGCGTCGAATGTCGCCCGCGAGCGATTCCAACGGCACGGACGATCGCAGCACGACGTTCATGTTGCGCGGCGCGCCGAAGTTCGGGAGCTGAGGCGCCTGGTCCGCGAGGAAATAGATCTCCGTCCCCGTCTTCTTGTCCACGCCGCCCTGCTTCACGTCGCGAACGACGCCGACGATCGTGAACCACGGAATCTGATCGCCGAAGCCGGGCCTGAGCCGCCGTCCGATCGGGCTCTGCGATGGATAGTACGTCTTGGCGAGCGTCTCGTTGACGAGCACGACGAGAGGTCCGCCGATGTCCGCCTGATTGAAGTCTCGTCCATCCACCAACGGAATCCCCATCGTCGTGAGATACGTTGGCGTGATGTTCTGGTAGTAGTCGACGTTCTCCGCCGGCCCTTCTGGCGGCGCCGCGTAATTCTCGAAGTCGGTGTCGTTCGCGTTCACCAGCCGCTGTGGCGGCAGGCCCCGCATGAGCGCCGCGCTCTGGACGCCGGGAATGGCGGTCAACTGCGCCTGGAGGCGCGAGAAGAAGTCCACGACGTTCTGCGGCGTCTGATACGACGAGCTCGGAAGGACGAGACCGAACGTCACGAGCCGGCTGCGATTGAATCCGGCGTCGACGCTCATGAGGTTCCAGAAGCTGCGAAGCAGAAGGCCCGCACCGATCACGAGCACGACCGCGAGCGCAACCTCCGCCATCACCAGGCCGCGCCGCACCCACGTGCGCGCGGCGCCCGCCGTCGATCGCTGGCCTGCTTCCCTCAACGAGTTGCTCACGACCTGCTCGCGCAGATGTAGCAGCGGCGCAAACCCGAACAGAAGTCCGGTGCCGATGGAGACGACGATCGTGAACACGAGCACGACGGGATCGAGGACGACTTCACCCGATCGAGGCAGGCTGTCCGGATTCGCGGCGAGGAGCGCCTTCAGGCCGCCGAATCCAAGCGCGGCACCAAGCGCACCGCCGATGAGCGCGAGCATCACACCCTCGGTGAGGAACTGACGCAGCAGACGCCACCGTCCCGCGCCGAGCGCCGATCGAATCGCAAACTCGCGTTGGCGCGACTCGGCGCGCGCGAGCATCAGATTCGCCAGGTTCGCGCATGCGATCAGCAGCACGAATCCGACGGCGCCCTGCAGCACCCACAGCGCGGTCCCCAGTCCCCCGAGAAGATCGTCTTTCAAGCCGTCGAATCTGAGGCGATGGCCCGTCAGATTCGGTACGTGTCCAGACCCCGACTTCAGCGGCCACTTCTGCAGCATCGTCTCGAGATCCGCTCTCGCCTGCGCGAGCGTCACACCGTCTTTCAGACGGCCGACGAGGTAGAGAAAATGCCCGCCGCGATTGCCCGGATTCGCGGGATTCAACGTCAGCGGCAGCCACACCTCCACGCGCTGATCGTGAATGTCGTAGCCGGCGGGCATGATGCCGACGATCCGCGTCTGCGTGCCGTCGATTGGAATCACGCGGCCGACGACGGACTCGTCGGCGTTGAAAGCGGTCCGCCACGACTCGCTCGAGAGAATCGCGACGTCTTCGGCGCCGGGCAGCGTGTCTTCACGCGTGAACAGACGGCCGCGTATCGCCGGCACCCCAAGGACGGGCATGAGCTCCGAGGTCACGAGGGCGGAGTTGACGCGGCGCGGCTGGTCGGGCGTTCCGAGGTTGACGGCGCCGGCGCGGTACGCGCCAACCTGCTGGAACGACTGATTGCTCTGGGCGAACTCGACGAACTCCGGCGCGGAGACCCAGAACTGATCGAAGCCAAGACTCGGGAACTGGCTCGTGATGAAGATGAGGCGCTCCGGCTGCGGATACGGGAGCGGCTTCAGCACCACGCCGTTCACGACGCTGAAGATCGCCGTGTTCGCGCCGATGCCCAGTGCGAGCGTCAGGACCGTGACTGCCGCGTATCCCGGACTCTTCCACAGATTGCGGAAGGCATACAGAATGTCCTGCTTCACCTGAGGCTCCTACTCTTTCAGTCCTTCCAACGGCTCGATCCTGGAGGCTCTGATCGCCGGCAGCGCGCAGGCGATCGACGCGGTGGCAAGCGCCACGAGCACGACGCCGCTGAACGCGATCGGATCGCCCGGCGAGACTCCGTAGAGCACGCTCGCGATCTGTCTCGCGGCAACGTACGCGACACACACACCAGCGATGCATCCTGCAATCGCCAGCCGCATGCCGTCGCGGACGACCAGCCACCGCACGCCGCCGGGCCGCGCGCCAAGCGCGAGACGGATGCTCAGCTCTTGGTGGCGCTCGGCCACGGCATACGAGAGCAGGCCGTAAATTCCCAGCGCGGCCAGCGCGAGCGCGGACGCCGCGAACACGCCGAGCAGGAACATCAGCAACCGCGGAACCTCCATCGACGCGCCGACCACCGATTCGAGCGTACGCAGCTCTGGCATCGGCTGTCCTGGATCGAGTTGACGCAACGCCGTTCGGATCGCCGCGCCGACACGTTGAGCATCCTCGCCGCGCGCCGCAAGGTAGAGATGCCGGAATGGAAACTGGCGCGTCGAAAAATACATTGCCGGCTCGGTGACGGACTGCAGCGAGCTGTTCTTCACGTCCCGCACGACGCCAATGACGATCTGCTCCGGCGGCTTCATCAGCGACGCGCCGAGCGGACCGATCCCGCGCGCTCTCGACTCGATCGTCTTCCCGACGGGATCCTCGTCGCGGAAGTACCGTCTCGCGAGCGACTCGTTGATCACGACCACGCCGCGTGATTGCGCCGTGTCGTGCGCGTCGAACAGCCGTCCGCGCACGAGCCTGACGCCGAGCGCTTCGAAGTACCCTTCCGACACGCTGTGATACTGCGCGGTCGGCTCGTCGCCGGCGCGCGCGGCGCTTTCACTCGCGGTCCGCGGAACGAAGCGCACGCGCCATCCGGCCGAAAGAGGCAGGAAGTTGCTCGCGCCGGCCGCTTGCACGCCGGGCTGCTGCCGAACGGCTTCGACGAGCGCGGTATGAAATTGTTCCACTTGCGGCCACGTGCGATACGCGGCGCCGGACAACTGGATTCCTGCGGTGAGGACGTTGTCTGCTCTGAAGCCGGGATCCTCGCGGGTGACGCGGAGCACGCCGCGGACGAGCAGACCGGCGCCCGCCAGCAGCACGACGGCAAGCGCGATTTCCGCGGCCACGAGCGTGTGGTGCGCCCGCCGGCCCGACGGACCGCCCTGGCCGCGCGCTCCCTCTTTCAACGCGCGCTGCAGATCCGCGCGCGACATGAGCAGCGCGGGGAGCAGGCCGAACACGATCGCCGTCGCGATCGACAGCAGCATCGCAAACAGCAGCGCGCGTGCGTCGAGCCCGACCTGCGCGAGCCGTGGCACGTCGATTGGCGTCGCCAGCACGATCGCTTTCGTTGCGCCGAACGCGAGCGCGACGCCGAGCGCGCCTCCGGCGATTCCGAGGATGGCGCTCTCCGTCAGGAACTGACGGACCAAACGCAGCCGGCTCGCGCCGATCGCCGCGCGCACGGCAACCTCGCGCGCACGCGACGCGGCGCGCGCCATCAAAAGGCCGGCGATGTTGATGCACGCGATCAGCAGCAGCAGGCCCACGGCGGCGAGCAGAATGTAGAGCGCGGATCGGAAGTAGCCGACGATTTCCTCGTGCAACGGAACGACACGCGCGCGCCAGCCATTGTTCGTCGCAGCGAACTCGCCTGCGAGGCGCGTCGTGAGCGCGTCCAGCTCTCGTTGAACATCCGAGCTCGTCGTCCCAGGCTTCATCCTCGCGACCGCTTCCATGAAGTGCGCGCCGCGGCTGTGCCGGCGTAGATCCCAGGTCAGGCGCTGCCACACGTCGGTATCGCCTGGGAAGTTGAACCCCGCGGGCATCACGCCGGCGATCGTGTGGTCGTCGTCGTTCAAGCGAATCGTCGTGCCGACGATCGACGCGTTGGCCGCGAAGCGCGATTCCCAGAGTCGATGGCTGATGACGACAACCCGCTCGCGTGAATCGAAGACGCCGTCGGGAAATCCCGCGCCGAGCGCGGGCCTGACGCCCATCACGGACAGGAAATTCCCGCTGACCTCGATCGTGTTCACGCGCACCGGCTCGCGCGCCTGATCTCGGAGCGTCACCTCCGGCCGCCACCACGCCGCCGCGTCGGCGAAGACTTGCGGCAGATCCCGATAGTCCATGAAGTTGACCGGAGACAGCGGCTCGTGGTCGAGATTCTTCTCGTGATTGACTTCCCAGAGATTGACGAGCCGATCGGGATCGGCGTACGGCAAGGGCCTGAGGACGACGCCGTTGACGACGCTGAAGATTGCGGTCGAGGCGCCGATGCCCAACCCCAGCGCGAGGATCGCAGCGGCCGCGAACCCGCGCGCTTTGAAAAGGCTCCGGATCCCGTACTTCAAATCGAACAGCAGGTCGGTCATCGACGGCTCCGGCGGGTTTGACGGTCTCCCTCGCTCGAGGGTTTATGCGTGGGTCGGCTTGGCCAGCTCGCCGCGCCTCAGGCGCCGATAGAGATCCAGCGCCTCGCGGATGATCCGCACCGCATCGTCCACGCCGAGCAGATCCTCGACGATGACCTGCTTGTGCTCGAGCACTTTGTAGTCCTCGAAGAAACGCCGAATCTGCAGGAACATGTGCGGAGGGAGCTGACTCTTGTCCGTGTAGTGCGCGAACGCCGGATCGCGCACGCTGACGGCGACGATCTTGTCGTCGATGCCCTTCTCGTCGCGCATGCGCATGACGCCTATCGCGCGCGCGTCGACGATCGTCAGCGGCTGCACCGGCTCCTGGCTCAACACCAACGCATCGAGCGGATCGCCGTCGTCGCAGAACGTGCGCGGGATGAAACCATAGTCGGCCGGATAGTGGACGGCGCTGTAGAGGACGCGATCGAGTCGGAGCAGACCGGTCTCTTTGTCGAGCTCGTACTTGTTGGTGCTACCTTTCGGTACTTCGATGATGACGGGAAACGCCGCCTCTACGAGCGCGTCGTCGACGTAACAGTCGTGCCACGGATGCATGCCGATGACAGTAGCATGAGGACGGCTCGCCGGGTCCTCGGAATCAGCCTTTCAATTGGCGGATGCGCGGTTGTTCGCGTCCCTCCCAACGGAACTCGTAGTGGCCGCCGCTGCGGACGTTCTTGACGAGCGCCGGGCGGAAGCACGCGAGGCATTCACCATCCGGATCGCGAACGCTGCGGTACACGACTCCGTTCGATCCGTTCTCGAGAAGCGCGGCGCCCAGCGCCTGGCCAGCGCGGTAGTCATTCGGATCGTAGAGCGCGCTCCATGCGCGCTTGTTGGCGCGGACGTCGTGGAATCGCGCGCGAACGTCCGCGAGGTACACGCGCATCTCCACGCGCGTCTCGAACGCGCCAATCTCGCGCAGCTCCTGCGTCCTGCGAAACGCGGATTCGGCGAGCGCCGTGTCGATCGTCCGCGCGGCGTACCACGCGCCGCGGTCCTCTGACGTGAATCGGCCGCCGCCGGGTGTCGGGTGGCAGAACGCCGCCATGATCACGCTGGCCATCGGCTGGCCCACGATCCATTCGCTCGGCGGGATGGCGCGGATCAACCCGAGCTCGCCGCTGATGCGATCGTTCGTCCAGGCCTCGAGCTCGAAAAGCGCTTGCAGATCGCCGGGAGACGCCACGCGATCGAGCAAGCCGACGGTCGGATACCGGCTCGGGATCAACCGGGGCGCCGCCGTCCATCGCAGCAGCGTCTCTGGAGGCGTCAGTTCCATCCGCCGCGGCGAGCGTCGACGAGGCGCCGGACTTTGTACAGACCATCGATCCCGCCGTCGATCATGAGCGTCAGCGCCGGACGGCCGCCGAAGAGCGGATGGCTGTTGGCCGCTTTCACCCACGCATCGGCGAACGCGGGCTCCGGATAGAGAACTTGCAGGCCGCTGTAGATGCCGATGACGAGCGAGAGGCGCGTGAGCGTGTCGAAGCTCAGCGTCCCGTGGTCGCCGGCCTTGTATTTGTGGAACGTGGAGGACGCCGGCCATCCGAGGAGGCCGCGCTGTTCCGTCACGCTGAGCTTCCAGGCGGCCGCGATGTTGAAGAACGTGCGCAGCGCCGGGCCGGACAACCGCCGGCGGACTTCGGGATCGCGGCGGGCGCCTTCGGCGTCCGGAAAGGCGGGCGGCTTGGGCCGCCTGGCGCGGGACTCCATATATGGAGATCCTAGCACAGATATGGACACGGAGGTTCGGACGGGAATGCGCTAGACTCCCCAGGTACCTCATGTCCCTTCGCACCCGCCTCATCATCGCGTTCTCCATCCTGTCGGTCGTGCCGCTCAGCGCCGTCACGCTCGTGTGGTACGTGTCCTCGGTGAGGACGTTCGAGCGCGTCGCGCAGCGCGAGGCCAACGACATGGCGGCCGATATCGGCCGCCGCATGGAGATGGTCACGGCCAACGTCGGCCGGCGTATGGATCGCATGTTCGACGAAGCGGTAGGGATGAGCGCGAGCGCCGACAAGAAAGGGACGAAGATCGACAAGGTCGAGACGCGCATCGCGCCGCTGCTCGGCGATTCGGCGGCGCTCGTCGATCGGCTGGAATTCCATCCAACCTGGGCGGCCAACCCCAACCCGAATCCGAATCCACGTCCGAATCCGCCCAACCCGCGGCACTTCCGACGGGGTCCGCCGCCGCCGGGCGCCCCGCCGCCGCCGCCGCCATCTCCCGGCGCGCCGCCTCCGGCTCCCCCACCCGTGATCGTCGTCGACATGCCGGCGGTCGTCGAGGAGGCGAAGCGCGCGGCCGACGCCGCGGGCAAGCCGGCCGGCGTCGACGTCGGCGCGATCGTCGCGGGCGCGATTCGCCAGAGCACGCCCGCGATCGAAGCGGGCATCGCTGCCGTGAACGACGCGATCGCGCGCGAAGCCGCCAGCCAGGCAGCCGTCGCGAAGAAACCGGACATGGCGTTCCGCGGCCAGCACATCGAAGTGCCCGTCATGAAGGACGGCCGCGTCGTCGGCAAAGCGAACGCGATGCTGAATCTCGATCGAACGCTGCGCTCGGTGCTTGGATTCGCCCGGCGCGATCAAGGAGAGATTCCCTTCGCGATCGATCCCCAAGGCCGGATGTACACGCCGGATCCGCGCGCGCGCGGCACGCTCGAAACGCTCGGCATCGCGAGCGCCGCGGCCGGCGCCGCGCAAGGATCGCCGAGACGGATTGGCGACTGGCTGCTCGTCGCGCGCAAGGACGCGGGTGGATTCACCTACGGCATCGCGCGCCCGATCGGGAATTCGCTCCGCGAGATCCGGCGCCTCTCGCTGAGGAACCTCTCGATGGGACTGCTCGTGATCGCGCTCGCGTGCATTGGCATCGTGCCGATCTCGCACCGCATGACGCAGCACGTCTCGTCCCTCAGCGAAGGCGTTCGTCAGTTGGCGAGCGGCGATTTCAAGGCGCGCGTGCCGGTGCGTTCCCGCGACGAGTTCGGGACACTCGCCGCGTCGTTCAATCGCATGGCGGAAGATCTCGAGAAGCACCAGGCGCTCGTCGTCGACCAAGAGCGCCTGCACCGCGAGCTCGAGCTGTCGCGGCTGATACAGACCGAGATGCTGCCGCGCGATCCGCTCAGGCTCGGAACGGCGGAAATCAAGGGCCTCTCGATTCCGGCGCGCGAAGTCGGCGGCGATTTCTTCAACTACTTCGCGCTGCCGGACGGGCGCCTCGCGCTCCTCGTCGGCGACGTGTCCGGCAAAGGCGTCAGCGCCGCGCTGCTGATGGCGAACGTGCAGGCCACCCTTCGCGCGCGCGTGCCGCTCGAGACGGATCTCGCGCAGCTCGCCGACGGTCTGGATCGCGAGATCGACGCGAAGACGCCGCATAGCGTCTACCTCACGCTGTTCCTCGGCATCCTCGACATGGAGCGCTCGGTGCTGCGCTACGTCAATGCCGGCCACAACCCGCAGTTCCTGCTGCGCCAACGCCGCGGCATCGAACGGCTCTCGTCGACCGGCATGCCGATCGCGTTGTATGCCGGCCAGGGCTATCAGGAATCCGCGATCGAGATCGAATCGGGCGACCTCCTGTTCTTCTACACGGACGGACTCGTCGAGACCGAGAACGAGCGCGGCGAGATGTTCGGCGCCGAACGGCTGGAAGGTCTCCTCGCGACCGAGCAGGAGCAGGGCATCGATACGGTCCTGCAGCGCGTGGACGAAGCGGTCCGCTCGTTCCGCGGCGGCGCCGAACCGTTCGACGACGCGACGATGATGGCGCTGAGAATGGACGCCTGAATCGGGCGGATGCTACAATAGTCGAGCTCTCCCCACGCACTCCACGGCTTCAGATCGCCTTCAGCCAGGGAGTTTCCGCATGAAATCGATCCGTCCGCTCGTGGTTGCCATCATGTGCACCGGCCTCGCCGCCCCCGTATTC
This sequence comes from Vicinamibacterales bacterium, assembly GCA_036556425.1. GTDB lineage: Bacteria > Acidobacteriota > Vicinamibacteria > Vicinamibacterales > 2-12-FULL-66-21 > DATBJJ01. The sequence continues at coordinate 36,690 of DATBJJ010000168.1, read as the reverse complement.
GCAGACGTCACGCTGAAGCAGAAAGCGGGCGGATCGGGGATCGGCGTCATGGCCGGCGGCGAGAAGGTCGTCTACTTGAAAGGGACCAAGAACCGCACCGATCAAAACGGGGACGGCAAGTCGAGCTCCGTGATCATCGACGTGGGTGGCAGGCGGATGATCATGCTGAACCACGAGAAGAAAGAGGCGGAGGTCTACGATATCGCGAAGGTCGGAGAATCGATGTCGAAGATGCCGATTTCCGACATCAAGGTGAGCGTCGCGCCGACGGGACAGACGCGGCAGATTGCCGGATCGTCGTGCGTGGTGCACGACGTGACCGTCGAGGTGCCCACTCAACTGGGTGGCGGGATGACGCTCGTGATGTCGGGCCCGCACTGCCTCGTCAAGAATGGACCTGGACAAGCCGACTTCGCGGCGTTCTATCGTGCGGCGGCGGAGAGCGGCTTCATCTTTGGCGATCCGCGCCAGGCGAAAGCGCAGCCCGGACAGGCGAAGGCCATGATGGAGATGTATCGAAAGATGTCCGATCTCGGCGTGCCGTTCGCCACGGAGATGAACATCAGCTTCGCCGGCGACGGACCGATGGCGGCAATGATGAGCAAAATGGGGAAACAGAGCATGACGTCAGAGGTCACGTCGGTGTCGACGGCGCCGCTTGCGGATTCGCTCTTCGAGATCCCCGAGGGTTACAAGGTAAACAAGCGCTGAGCGCCGCCTGCAGGGAGCGCCGACGCGGTGCGCGAGCGCCGTGCGGCGCTCTCGGCATGTTTGGGGACGCGCCGGGCGATCGGAGGCCTCGCCGCCGTGCGCACGCGCACCGATGACTCGTCCGACATCGTTGCGCTTCGCTCGGCTTGCTCGGCGACGACGATCTCGTCGGGTCCGAGCGTTTCGGGTCTCGCCCGGCGATCGATACCCGGCGCGGCCGGCGCCGCCGCGCGGCGATCCATGATCACGTTGAAGCCGGTGCGGCCCCTGAACGCCATCGACAGAAGTTCGAAGAGCTCCGCATTCCCGCGCGGGACGACGATCCAATAGCTGGCCATCCTGAGAGAGACGTATCGGACGATCGCCGGCGCCCCTTCAGTGTGAGCGGCGCGCTACAGAAGCCGCACACGCCGGCCGAAACCTCGACCGTGCTGTATTTTTACGAGAAACAGGAAGCGCTCCTCCAGTGCGAGGTGCGCAACACGACGGTGCCCGATACGTTCGCGATCGTGCTGACGGAACCCGACGGCCGGGTTCGCACGCATTACGTGAAGGGATCGAACGACGCGCACCGGCTCTGGCTCGAGATCGAGCAGGAGCTGCGTGCGACGGGCTGGTCCGGCCCGGTCGGCCAGACGCTCGCCACCCGCCGCTAATCTCGCGCCGTCGAGAGTGCACGCTCTGTCACAGCTCGACGGTCGACGCTCGATGCGTCAACGCGCGCGGGCCACGGTGATCTTGTCGACCACGCGCCGTACGCCTTCGGTCTCGCGCGCCAACGCGATCGCGCGATCGCGTTCAGCGTTCGATCGCACCTTGCCGCTCACGGTCACGTCGCCGTTGACAGTGTCGACGTTGAGATCGAGCGCCTTCACGTGATCGTCGAGCGCCATCTTCGCTTTGATCTTCGCGGTGATCGCGCCGTCGCCGAGCGCCTCCTTGGCCTGCTGCGCCGCGACCGCCGTCTTCTCGCCGATCTTCGCGCCCACTTCTCTCGCGCGTTCCGCGCCGGCCCTGCCCGCTGTCGCGACCGCGCCGCCCTCCGGAAGCGTGGGGCGTGCGCTCCACCATCCGAGGAAGAACCCACCCACGGCGACGAGAATCACGACCAGCAGCACCAGCTTGAACAGTGCCCTGAACATACAGACCTCCGCGTATGCCTTGACTGCAGTCTCTGTGCCGCCTCTACGGTTGTGCTAAGCTCGCGCGCGTGTCCACGGGGCCGACGCCATCACAAAGGACGCTGGTCGTCTGGCTGGCGTTCATTGCCGCCGCACTGAGCTTCACCGCCGCGGCGATCACCTTTTCACGAACGGGACGGATCGAGGCCACGCCGGTCTTCGGCGGCCTTTTCATGCTCGCGTTGGGGATCGCCGGCGTCGCGAAGCTGCGGCAGCGGTAGCCGCGCGTTCGTACCGCAGCTCGATGACGCCGCTTGGATACGTGTGACTACGCACGAGCGAGAGGCGGCGTTCCTTGAAGATCGTAAACGCGCCGGATCCCTTCGTCTTCGCCGTAGTGCACGGGATTATACGAGCGTGCCTCTTCGGCGATCGCGGTGTGCTACGCTGCGAGGCAGGACCTGCCGCACGTCCGCTGCGCGGGGATGGCGAAACTGGCAGTACGCACGAGACTTAAAATCTTGTGACCCGAAAGGGTCGTGTGGGTTCGACTCCCACTCCCCGCACAAACCTTTCAGGATGGCACTAAAAGTGCTCCGCCTCCGGCAAACGGAGGCTGAGCGGCCCTTGGTGTAGCCAAACCGTTCAGGACGGCTTGAAAAATCTGCTCGCCCAGGTCGTGCGTGCCTAGGCGCCGCTCTGAGCGCCTGTACGCCGAACGGATCCTCGCGCTCTGTCGAGAAGTCGAGGACGCCATAAGCGCCGCCGCTCAACATCGCGTGTCCACAGCACGCGCGCTGTCCGCCCTCATCGAAGCGCAGCGGCGATCGACGGAGCTGTGCGAAGAAGCCGACAGATTCTTGCGCAGCCAGAACGGCTTGCCGAGAGATCGCAAAAAGAAAACGGGTGGGCCGTAGGACCCACCCGTTTCCGATGTCCGCGCGGGACGTTCGAATCTATTCGAGCCGGGACTTCGCCGACACGAGCTTCGCGCTCGTCGCCTTCACCGCCATCTCGGTCGCCTCGCCGAGAATCGTGTCCTTGAAATCGGAAGCGCCGAACGCGATGTGGCCGCCGCCACCGCCGCCACCGCCGCCGCCCGCGCCGCCGAGCAGGAACCCGCTGCGCTTCGACGTGCCGTCACCCTTCGCGCTCGCCATGATCTCGCCCGTCGACGTGTCGATGATGCGCGCGGTGATCGCGACGTTCGCTTTGCCCTTCGCGGTGCCGACCTGGCCGATGCCGAACGCGCTGCCGTAGCCGCCGCCGCCAAAGCTCCGGCTGCTCTGCTCCGTCCCGAACTTCGTGACGGATCCGACGACGAGGTACTTCACGCCGAGCGCCTTGCCGATCTGCGCGATCGTCTTCGCGCTTGGATCCGCGCGTTCGCTGTTCGAGAAATTCTGCTCGGCCAGAATCGCGTCCAGGCGCTTGCGCTCGATGACGCGGAAGCTGCCATCGTTGACGAGCTCGTCGACGATCATGTCCGAGATGCCTTCGCCGATGTCTTGAGTGCCGCTCCACCACTTCTGGATGGTGCCGTACTCGAAGTTGAGCACGGCAATCGTCGGCCGGTTGCTCTGCGCGGCCGTCCGCAGCGACGCCGGCGCGAGAAGGATGGACGACAGAACGACAGTGAACGCCGCTGTACGAGCCAATGCGCGCACGCTGTACCTCCGAAAGAGAGAACGCTGGGGTCGCAATAGTGTAGCAGGAATCGGCCGCGGCTCATCCGGAAAGTCGCGCCGTCGCATGCCAGCCTGTGCCAAACCGGGCGCTGACCTGGGCGCCTACCGGCCGAACGGCGGCCAACGCTCGTCGCGAGGCGACAAGATCGGCGCCGCGATCGGCCAGGCGATGGCCAGCGCCGGATCGTTCCAGGGAATGCCGTGCTCCAGCTCGGGCGCGTACTCCTCGGTCGTCTTGTAGATCACCTCGGCATAGTCGCTCATGACGCAGAAGCCATGCGCGAATCCGGGCGGCACGTACAGCGATTCCCTGTTCTCCGCCGACAGCGTCACGCCGACCCACTGCTTGAACGTCGGCGATCCTTCGCGAATGTCGACCGCCACGTCGAAGATCGCGCCGACCACGACGCGTACGAGCTTGCCTTGCGCTTTGGGATCGCGTTGGTAGTGGAGCCCGCGTAGCGTGCCCGCGCTCGATCCGGAGTGGTTCTCCTGAACGAGCGCCACGCCCCCGGTCAGCCGCTCGAACTCGGATCGTTTGTAGGTCTCCATCAGGAATCCGCGACCGTCGCCAAACACTCTCGGAACGATCCGGACGACGTCGGGGATGCTGGTCGGCTCGAAAGTAAACGGCATGCGACGGTCAGACCTGTCGCTCTGAGGGCTGATGATCTTCTTCGAGGATGTGGTGCAGGTACTGGCCGTACATGCTGCCCTTCATCGCCGCCGCAAGGCGCGCGAGATCGTCCGCGGTGATGTACCGCATGCGATAGGCGATCTCCTCGAGGCATCCAACCATCAGCCCCTGGCGCTCCTCGACCGCTTGAATGAAATTCGACGCCTGCACCAGCGATTCGTGTGTGCCGGTATCGAGCCACGCGACGCCGCGGCCGAGGCGTTCGACCCGGAGCTGTCCGCGCTCGAGATAGGCGCGGTTGACGTCGGTGATCTCGAGCTCGCCCCGCGCCGACGGCTTCAGGCGATGCGCGATCTCGATGACTTGATTGTCGTAGAAATACAGACCGGTCACCGCGAAGGACGACTTGGGCCGCGCCGGTTTCTCCTCCAACCCGATCGCCCGCCCCGCCTCGTCGAACTCGACCACCCCGTAGCGCTCGGGATCGCGGACTTGATAACCGAACACGGTCGCGCCCGACGGTTGCGCGGCGGCGTTGCGCAGCGCCTCGGAGAATCCGGCGCCGTAGAAGATGTTGTCGCCGAGCGCGAGCGCGACGGGACTGCTGCCCAGGAACGCGCGTCCGATGATGAACGCCTGCGCGAGGCCGTCCGGGCTCGGCTGCACGGCGTACTCGATCGTCACACCGAAGTCGCGGCCGTCTCCGAGCAGCCGCTTGAAGCTTTCCTGATCTTGAGGCGTGGTGATGATCAAGATCTCGCGGATGCCGGCCAGCATCAGCGACGACAGCGGGTAATACACCATCGGTTTGTTGTAAACCGGCAGGAGCTGCTTGCTGATGCTGCGTGTCAGTGGGTGAAGTCTGGTGCCGGAGCCGCCGGCCAGCACGATGCCTTTGATCATCTGCGGCACAATTGTAGCCCTACTCGCCTCGCGCGCCGCGACGGAGTCCAATTCGAACGTGCGCACGAAGCGCCTGCGGCGCGACGGTATAATCGGCCCGACTTTCAAAGATGCCCGGCGCCGATCCCATTGCCGAATTCTTGAAGGCTGTCGAGCGCGCGCAGGCGCACGAGATCGACACCACGCCGGTCGCGTTGGCGACGGCCGATCGCGACGGCAAGCCGTCCGCTCGAATCGTCCTTCTGCGCGGCGCGGACGAGCGCGGCTTCGTGTTCTACACCAACTACACGAGCCGCAAGGCGCGCGACCTCACGGCCAATCCGTATGCCGCGCTCTGCTTCTATTGGCCGACCCTCGACGAGCAAATCCGGATCGAGGGCACGGTGGAGCGTCTGCCGCCGGATGAATCCGACGCGTACTTCGCGAATCGTCCACGCGGCAGCCAGATCGGTGCATGGGCATCCGCGCAAAGCGAGGTGCTCGGCGCGCGAGAAACCCTCGAGCAGGAGATCCGCGCGGTGGAGGCACGATTCGATGGACAGCCGGTGCCGCGTCCACCGTTCTGGGGCGGCTATCGACTGCGGCCATCGAAGATCGAATTCTGGTACGGCCGTCCGAGCCGCCTCCACGAGCGCGTGCAGTACACGCGCGCCGGCGACGCGTGGAGAATCGAGATGCTCTATCCGTAGCGGCGCTTGAACACCAAGAACACGGGCACGCCCGCCGCGAGGAGCAGCGCGCCCCGAAGCGCGCTCGACGGATCGGCCCGGACCACACTCGAGACGACGGCGGCCGCAACCAACACGAACGCGATCTGAACGACCGGATATCCCGGCGCAGCGAAGGTCCCCGCGGCTCGCCGGTCGATGGGATGCGTACGGCGGAAGACGATCAGCGTCGCAACCGTCAGGCCGAAGAAAATCCAATCCGCGAAGACGACATAGTTCAGCAGCTGCTCGTAGCGGCCCGTCAGCGCGAGCACGCACGACCACGAGGACTGAATGAGGATCGCGACCCACGGCGTCTTGTACTTCGGATGCAGCGTCGCGAGCGCGGGAAGGAACAGGCGATCCGCGGCCATGGCGTAGTAGACGCGCGTGGGCGCAAGGATGCCGAGGTCGAGAAAGCCGAACGTGGAGATCGCAATCGCGGCCGTCACGAAGCGATCGCCAAGCGAGCCGAACATGAGGCCGGCCGCCGTCGACGCAGGCGTCACGGTCGCGGCGAGGCCCTCGAGGCCGAGCGCGCGCAAATACACGACGTTCACCGTCACGTAGATCACGACGACCGCGAGCGTGCCGGCGAGGAGGCTGAGCGGCAAGTTGCGCTGCGGATTCTCGATCTCTTCGGCGATGTAGTTGGCGTTCTGCCAGCCGCCGTACGCAAACAGGATCGGGACGAGCGCGGCGCCGAACGCCACGATCGTCGACGGCGACCCGGCCATCGTCTCCCGCGCGGCGCTCCACCACCCCGGCGACGAAGGCGCGAGCGCGCCGGCGCCGATCAGGATCGCCAACGCTCCGACTTTGAGCACGACGAAGACGTTCAGCACGCGGCTGCCGGGCTTGACGCCGAAATAGTTGACGATCGACAGGAGCGCAATCGCCGCGATCGCGAGCGGGGCGGGCGCGACGTCCGGCCGTCCGATCAATCGCAGCGCGTAGGTCGCGAACGTGATCGCGACCGCCGCGATCGCGCCGCTCTCGATGACGAGCAGCAGCGCCCATCCGTAGAGGAAACCAACGAGCGGATGCCATCCATCGCGAAGGTAGACGTACTGGCCGCCTGCCTTCGGGAAGATCGCGCCAAGCTCCGCATACGCGTACGCCCCCGCGAGCGCGATTGCTCCGCCCGCGATCCACGCCGCGAGCACGAGCGCGCTCGAATCCAGGCGCTCGGCGACGATGTAGGGATTGATGAAGATGCCGGATCCGATGATGCCGCCGATGACGACCATCGTGGCGTCGAAAGGTCCAAGCGCGCGCCGGAAGCTCACGCGGCAGAGTCTATCAGGTAGGATGCACCCATGAGGTTTCACGCGCCGTACATGGAGTGGGCGAAAGAGCGCCCGTCTCCGACGTTCGATCTCGCGGGCAGCAACGTGCTCGCGTGCACGGTGGACGATCTCGAAGGCGCGCGCGACGCGCTGCTTCTCTCGGGATCGAACGAGAACGGCTACGTGCCGCTGCTCGAGGCGATCGGAGCCCGCTACCGCGTCAGCGCGGATCGCGTCACGACGGCAACCGGCACGTCCGGCGCGAACTTCCAGGTGTTTGCGGCGCTCGTCGAACCGGGCGACGACGTGCTCGTCGAGCGTCCCGGATACGACCCGCTGATGGGGGCGATTCGGCTGGTCGGCGGGAACGTCATTCGTTTCGATCGAACGTTCGAGGAGGGGTACGCGATCGATCCCGATCGCATCGCGCGCGCGCTCACGCCGAAGACCCGGCTCATCGTGATCACGAATCCGCACAATCCGACCGGTGCGCTCGCCGACCGCGCGGCGCTCGCGGAAGTAGGACGGCGGGCCTCCGACATCGGCGCGTGCGTTTTGGTCGACGAGGTGTACCTCGACGCGGCGGAAGAGAACACGCACCCTGCCGCTGTTCTCGCCGAGAATTTCATTTCGACGAGCAGCCTTACGAAGTCGTACGGTCTGGCGAGCCTCCGTTGCGGATGGGCGATTTCGTCTCGAGAAGTCGCGGAGCGGATCCGCCGCGCGCGCGACGTGATCGACGGCACCGGCTCGATTGCCGCGGAGCGCCTCGGCGCGCTGGCGTTCGCACAACTCCCGCGCCTGTCCGCGCGCGCGTCGGCGCTGATCGCGACGAATCAGGCGCTCGTTCACGAGTTCGTCAAGAGCCGTCCCGAGCTCGAGTGCGTCCTGCCAAAAGCAAGCACCGTCATCTTTCCGCGTTTGCGTGGTGCATCGGACACGAGCGCCTTCGCGGACCGCCTGCTCGCCGAGCACGGCACCGCCATCGTCCCCGGCCGCTTCTTCGAATCGCCATCCCACTTCCGAATCGGATTCGGGACGTCGACGGAAATCGTCCGCGGCGGCCTCGCAGAGCTGGCGCTTGCACTGAAGAACCCGTGAACACGTGAACCCGTGAACCCGTGAACCCGTGAACCCGTGAACCCGTGAACCCGTGAACCCGTGAACCCGTAAACACCCAGGATGGACGCGCTTCGAACCGACCTGCGATTCGCGATGCGGGCCCTGATCGCCAAGCCCGGCTTCGCGGCGCTGTCCGTGCTGACGCTGGCGATCGGGATCGGCGTCAATGCCGTCGCGTTCAGCGCCGTCAACGCGTTCCTCTTCAAGCCGTCGACGTTCGCGGACGCGGCATCGCTCGGCTGGATTGGGGTCCGGTCGCCCGGCAATCCCTACGGCCAGACGAACTGGCCGGATTATCTGCGTCTCGTCGAATCGAACCGTGCGTTCGACGGCGTCATCGCCGAAGGGCGAATGCCGCTGGCGTTCGACGACGGCGCGAGCGTGCGCCAGATCTGGGGACTCCTCGTATCGTCGAATTACCTGACCACGATGCGCGTGCGGCCGCACGCCGGACGACTCTTCACCGCCGCGGATCGGTCGGCGATCGAGGTGCCGGCCGTCGTGAGCCATCGGTTCTGGACGACCGAGCTGGGCGGCGGCTCGATCGCGGGAAAGACGCTGACGATCAACGGCCGCTCCGTCTCCGTCGTCGGGGTCCTGCCGGATGCGTTTCAAGGACCGGGCGGATTCTATTCGCCCGACGTGTGGATTCCGCTCGAGCGGATCGACGTCCTGGGAATGAGCGATCGGCTCTCCGCGCAATTCCGTCCGTGGCTCGGCACGGTCGGCCGGCTCGCGCCCGGTGTGACAGCCGCGCAGGCATCCGCGGATCTGCAGACCGTGAGCGCGAGGCTCGCGGCCGAATCTCCGCAGACCCACAAGGATCGCGCCCTCGTCTTCAACTCGATGCTCGACGGCAACCCCGAGGTCCGCGGCCTCGCGCCGTTTGCGTACATCGCGATCGGCATCGTCGGGATCGTGCTGCTCATCGCCTGCTTCAACGTCGCGGGCCTGTTGCTCGCGCGCGCCGCGGATCGCCAACGCGAGACGAGCGTTCGCGCCGCGCTCGGCGCGAGCCGCGGACGGATCGTGCGGCAGTTCGCGCTCGAAGGGTTGATCGTCGCGGGCGTCAGCGGCGCCGCGGCCGTGCTCATCGCGAATTGGAGCGCGGATCTTCTATCGGCGTTCAGCCTGCCGTCGCCGATCCCGCAGCGCCTTCTCATCGGCATCGATCGGCGCGTGATTGGATTCACCGCCGTTCTCGTCGCGATCGCAGGCATCGTTCCGACGCTCGTGCCAGCGTTCCAAGCGACGCGCGCGGATCTTCTTCGCTCCATGCGGTTGGAGGTCTCGCTCGGCCAGCGGGGTTCGAGAACGCGCAATCTCTTCGTCGTCGCGCAGATCGCCGGCTCGACGCTGTTCCTGTCGATTGCGGCGCTGATGGTGCAGAGCTTCGTGACGACGGCCGGAAGAAATCCGGGCTTCGAGACCGGGCACCTCCTCGTCGTGGAGCTGGAGCCAGCGGACTTCGGGTACGACGCGCCGCGCAGCCACGCGTTCTTCGAAGATCTGGTGGCGCGCGTTCGCGCGCTGCCGGGCGTCGAACATGCGGCCATCGCCGATCGCGTCCCGTTCTACGTCGGCTTCCGCAGGCTCACGAAGATATCGGCCGACGGGACGGATTGCAGAACGGCGGACTGCCGATCCGCGGCCGTCTACGCGATTGGCGCGGATCACTTCCGCGCGCTCGGCGTCCGCCTCATCGCGGGGCGCGAGTTCACGATCGCCGATGTGAAAGCCGGCGACGGCGCGATCGTGAGCGACACGTTGGCGGCGAAATTGTGGCCGGGCGGGAATGCGGTCGGCCAATGGATCCGCGAAGGACCGGAGAGCCGCGTCCGGCAGATCGTCGGCGTTGCCGCCAACGTCGCGCACCACATGCTCAACGAGACGCCGGGAGACTACATCTATCGGCCGATCGCGCCCTCCGAGTTCGGCGACCGCGTGACGCTCATCGTTCGAACAGCGACGCCGTCGGCGCCGTTCATCTCGCGCGTGCAGCAACAGATTCAGGCGCTCGATCCGGCGATGCCGCCGGGATCGGCGAAGACGATGGAGCAGCGAATGGAGATGCCGCTCTGGCCCGTGAGAACAGCGGCGGCGTTCTCCACGACGTGCGGCGCGCTCGCGCTCCTGCTCGCGACGGTGGGCTTGTTCGGGATGACGTATCTGGCTGTCGGACAGCGAACGCGCGAGTTCGGCATTCGAGCGGCGCTCGGCGCCACGCGCCTGCGCGTCGCGCGCCTCGTGCTGGGCGAAGGACTACGGCTCGCGATTCCCGGCGTCGCGCTCGGCATGATCGGCGCCGGCGTCGCCGGACGCGCGCTGTCGAGCGCGCTCTTTCAAGTCCACGCGGGCGATCCGTTGAACTACATCGCGGTCGCGCTCGTTCAGACTGGAGTCGCGCTGGCGGCCTGCCTGCTGCCCGCTGTTCGCGCGACGCGCGCGGATCCGGCGCTCGCGCTGCGCGCGGAATAGCGCGCGTTCAGAAGCGGAGGCCGGCGAGCGCGGCGATCGTTCTGGTCTTGGCGTCGCTGCCCAACTTGTCGATGTTCTTCATGCCGTGGACGTAGCGTCCCTCCACGAAGAACCGCTTGAATTCTTTTCCGCCGCCGGCGACGAGGCTCCACTCGACGCTCTCGACGTCGTCGCTGACGTCGTCGACGATAGTCGAACCGCCGAAATCCGCGAACGAGCGCGCCTTCAGCTTGAACGCGACGGCGGGCCCGCCGTACACGAAGAACGCTCCAGGACTCGCCGTGAGGTTGTACTTCACGAGGACGGGTACCTCGAGGTAGTCCACCCTGAACGATGAGTCGACCAACGACGAATCGAGCTTCGACCCTTTCTGGACGAAGAGGGCTTCCGGCTGCACCGCGAGCCGTGTGCCGAGCGGCCACTCGACGAACGCGCCAGCCGCGAACCCGGTGCGATACGTGGTGTCGGCCGACTCGTCCGACGTCGTTGCGAACACCACGCCTCCCTTCGCGCCGAACCCCATCTGCGCGTGCGCGGTCGAAGCGCCACAAAGAACGAGCAACATCACTGCGGCATAACGACGCATCCGTCACCTCTCGTCTTCATTGTGTCGGTACTGTAGCAAGGAAAGCGGGCGGTCGGCGCCGCCGCGTCGCTTGCTCGAACGCGTATGCGAGACCGATGAGCTTGGCCTCGCTCCACTTCCGGCCCATGAACGAGATCCCGATGGGCAGGCCGCGCACGAAGCCGGCCGGGACCGTGATGCTCGGATAGCCCGCAACCGCGGACGGCGTCGAGCTCGCGCCGATGAAGTGATCGCCGTTGATCTGATCGATCGGCCAGGCCGGACTCATCGTCGGCGCGACGATCGCGTCGAGACGAAGGCGATTCATCACCGCATCGATGCCGAGCTGCCGCGCGCGCGAGTGGCACGTCACGAGCGCCTTGCGGTAGGCGGGCGACGTCAAGGGTCCCTTTGCCTCTGACTGCTCCAACAGCTCCTGCCCGAAGAACGGCATCTCGCGATCGCGCTCGCGCTCGTTGAACGCGATCAGCTCCTTCAGCGACTTGACGCGTGCCGCGGGACCGAGTCGCGCGAGGTACGCGTTCAAGTCCGCCTTGAATTCGTGCATCAGGATATCGGTCTCGCAGTCGTCGAGATCGCGGCCGCTCGGGAGGTTCGCGGGATCGACGATGACGGCGCCTCGCGCTTTCAGCTCCCCGATCGCCGCTTCGATCGCGCGATCGGTTGCCGGGCTGTAGCCGAAGTAGCGCCCACGCGCGACGCCGATGCGCGCGCCCGCGAGCGCCTTCTCGTTCAGCGCTTTCGCGTAGTCCGCTGCGTGTCCGCTCGATGCCTTCGTCGCGGAATCGCGCGGATCGACGCCGGTCATGGCCGTCAGCAGAATCGCGGCGTCCGCGACCGTCCGCGTCATGGGGCCGGCGGTATCCTGCGAGCGCGAGATCGGGATGATGCCCGAGCGGCTCACGAGCCCCACCGTCGGCTTGATCCCGACGAGCGCGGACACCGCCGACGGGCAGACGATCGATCCGTCGGTTTCGGTGCCGACGCCAACCGCGGCAAGATTTGCGGCGATCGCGGTACCCGTGCCCGAGCTCGATCCGCATGGATTTCGATCGAGCACGTACGCGTTCTTCACCTGACCGCCGCGCGCGCTCCATCCGCTCGTCGACTTGCTGGATCGAAAGTTCGCCCACTCGCTCAGATTCGTCTTGCCCAACAGCACGGCGCCCGCCTGCCTGAGGCGTTCCACGACGAACGCGTCTCGCGCCGCGATCGATCCCTCGAGCGCGAGCGAGCCAGCCGTCGTCATCATGCGATCCGCGGTGTCGATGTTGTCCTTGATCACAATCGGAATGCCGTGCAGCGGCCCGCGCGGGCCTTTCGTCTTGCGCTCCGCGTCGAGCGCGTCGGCAATCGACGCCGCATCAGGATTCGTCTCGATCACCGCGCGGAGCGTGGGTCCGCCGCGATCGAGCTTCGCGATGCGATCGAGATACAGATCGACGAGACGCCGAGACGTGTAGCGCCCGTCCTGCATCCACTGCTGCAGTTGCGGGATCGTCGCCTCGTCCAGCTCGAACGCGGGCGGCGATGGTTGAACGAAAACGGAGGTCCATGCGGCGAGAACGACGATCGATGCGGCAGCGCGATGCATGACGCGGGACAGCGTAGCATACGCGTTGAAGGGCACTTCCGGCTGAAGCCGGAAGCCACGAACTCATGCGGGAAGAGGTCGTCGAGTTGACCGTGGCGCTATGCCGACAATCGATCGACGATCTCGCGCCACGTGCGCGCGGCGGGCGTCGAGTCGGACGTGAGCGCGGCGCCGCACAACACGGCACCGGCCGTCGCCGGGAGCGACCACACCGGCTCGACCACGAGGTGCAGGCCGATGCCGGACACTTCGACGTCGAAGGTGGACGGCAGCGCCTGACGCGTGGGAATCTGCAGGCACAGCCCGCCGTAGCTGACGTCGACAACCGCTGCGGCCACGCCGGCCGCCTGCACGCGGAAGCCGCCGACCACGCGCGTGCGCGGCCAGCGCCGCTCGCGCCGCACGGTGCCCAGGCTTCGGTTCACCGCGTCGAGCAATGGCCTCGGCTTGATCGGCTTGCGCACGAACTGCGCGTTGTAGCGGCTCGCCTCGAGCTCCATCAAGGGCTCGTCGTAGCCGGTCATGATGATGATGGCCGTCTCGGGCGATTCCTTCCGCAGCTTCTGCACGAGGTGCAGGCCGTTGTAGCTGCGAACGCGAACGTCGGTGATGAAGAGATCGTAGCTGCCGAGCGCGAGCAGCCTCTTGGCATCCTCGTACGCAGACGCCGGCGTCACGTCATAGCCGTGTTCGGACAGCAGCTCGACGATCCCGACCAGAGCGTTTTCATCGTCCTCGAGGACGAGGACGCGGTACGGTAACTTCATGGCTCCCGTGGGTAGATAGACGTCGAGTGTAACCCTCGAGCGCGCAATGTCGGTGCCGAAGGCGATCTGGTGAAAACCGGCGCAAACTCGCGCAAAGAGCGGAAATGCGCGTATCAGATTCGTAAGCCGCCGGACAAGACTGCAAGCCGCTAGTGGACGACCGGCTTGGGATCCCGCGCGGCCTCGAGCACCTTGGTGATCAGGTTGTCGAGGCGCGGCTGATCGATGGCAAACGGGCCGGCGACGGCGGCGCCGCTCGTGATCTCCATCGCAATCACCACGCCGGCCGACGTCGGCTCGACGATCCAACTGAAGCCGCGCAGCCGGACGGGTCTCGGCTCGACGCCGGGGTTCTTCACGCGATCGATCGCGCTCAGCATCGCCTTGAGCACGTCTTCGACGTCGAGCTCGGTCCATTCCGCGGCGTCGTTGCCCGTATGGTGGACCTGCTCGGTGACGGCGTAGTCGCGCTCGCGCAGAACGATTTCAACGTTGAACAGCATGAAGACCCTATCGATCGAGCCAGGTCGGCGGACGTTTGTCGAGGAACGCGCGAACGCCTTCGACCGCGTCGTGCGTCCGCATGAGATCGTCCAAGTATATCTGTTCGAGCGCCGGCAGGGTCGCGCGCACGTGAGCGGCGAGGCCGAATCGCGCGGCGGCTGCGGCATGGCGCAGCGCGGCGGCGGACTTCGGCCGAAGATGACGCTCGAACCATTCGTCGACGTGTTGAGCGAGATCGGCATCCGCCGCGACCATCTGCACGAGACCTGCGGATTCCATCTCGGCCGCGCCGACACTTCGTCCCGACACGATCAACTCCGTCGCGCGCGCGTACCCGGCGCGCAGCGGCAGGAGCGCCGACGCAGCGGGCGGAAATACACCGAGGGCGACTTCGGGCAATCCGAACACGGCGTTCTCCGCCGCGAAGATCAGATCGCACGCGAGCGCGATCTCGAATCCGCCGCCGAGGCATCGTCCCCGCACCACCGCGGCGGTGGTCGACGGCACTTCCAGCAGCTCCTGAACGAACGCATCCATCAGCGGCAGCACGCGGCCGATGAGCTCCGGCATATGCTCCGGAATGCTCGCGCCGAAGCTGAAGTCCGGACCCTCGCCGGCAATGGTGACGAGCTTGAGATGCGGATGCGCCGTCAGCGTCTCGAGCGCCGCGCGCAGATCCGTGATGATTTCCTCCGTGAGGATGTTGCCTTTCGCGTGAAAGAACCGGAGCGAGGCGGACGACTGATCCGCGCTGAGGGTCGTGCTGACCGACATGGATCTCCTTACGCGGACAGTTGCGCAGCCAACGCGCCGGGATCGGTCACCGGCTCGCGGCACGTGAACGCGCGGCACACGTAGGCCGTCGCGCGGCCGTCGCGCGCCTGCATTGGCGCGACGAACGGCAGGATCGCGGACATCGCCTGCTGCCGGGCCCCCGGTTCGATGGCCACGACAACGGCGAACGGAAGATATCGCTCGGCGATCGTGCGAAGCAGCGCCTCGCCGTCCGACGACGGGTTGACGATGACGATCTGCGTGTGATCGGCGTGCCATGCCGAGAGCCCGGCGAGCATCATCGGCACGACGCGCGCGGCTGCGCCGATTCGCGTGCCGAAGCGTCCGAGCGTACGCTCCGCCCTGCGAGCGAATTCACCGCCGCCGATCAGATGCTCGAGCGTCAGCAGATTCAACACCGACACGGAGCTCGCCGACGGCTCCGCGCCGTCGTAGTCCTCTTTCAATCGCAGCAGGACGGAGGGATCGCGCCCCGTCGTGCTGAACCATCCGCCTTCTTCCTCGTCCCAGAAGAGCGCATCCTGCCGGCGCTGGAGGGTCCTTGCCCATTCGAGCCATGATGGATCGCCGTCCGCTTGAAACAGCTCGAGCACACCGAAGATCAGGAACGCATAGTCCTCCGCGTATGCATCGATGGCGGCGTCGCCGTCGCGATAGCGCCGCAGCAGCCGCTCCTCGTTCGCGTTCCAGAGCGTGCCCCGAATGAATTCCGCGGCGCGACGGGCGGCGCCGAGGTAGCGCTCCGACCGGCGCGTCCGCGCGCCGCGCGCGAGCGCGGCAATCATCAAGCCGTTCCACGCCGTGAGCACTTTGTCGTCGAGATGCGGCCGGCTTCGTCCCGCGCGCGCGGCAAAGAGCGTCGCGCGCACGCGGCCGAGCGCGTCGATGACGGTCTCCGGCGTCGTGCCCGTTCGAATCGCGATGTCCTCGATGGACTCGGAGATGTACAACAGGTTCTTGCCGGTGAACTCTCCCTGCGGATCGTGCGGCGCGTTGCCGTCCGCCTCGATGCCGAAGCGCCGCCGCGCGACGTCCGCGTCCGGCCCGAGCAGATCGCCGATCTCGCGATCGGACCAGATGTAGAACGCGCCTTCCGACTTCCGCGGTGAGGCCTCGCTCGCGTGCTCCGACGGTACGCTGTCCGCATCCTCCGCCGAGTAGAAGCCGCCCGCGGGATCGGTCAGATCGCGCAACACGTACTCGATCGTGTCTTCCGCCACGGTCGCGTAGAAGTCGTCGCCCGTCGCCTGCGCCGCCTCGAGGTAGGCGAGCGCGAGCTGGGCCTGGTCGTACAGCATCTTCTCGAAGTGCGGCACGCGCCATTCGGCGTCGACCGAATAGCGATGGAAGCCGCCGCCGATGTGGTCGCGCATGCCGCCGAGCGCCATCGCGCGCAGCGTGTCCGTCGACATGCGCAGCGCGGAGTCCGCAAGCGCGCCGCTCCCCCGCCGGCGTGCGTGCTCGCGCAGCAGGAACAGCAGCTCCGACGGACGCGGGAACTTCGGCGCGTCGCCGAAGCCGCCGCGCCGCTCGTCGAACGCGCGGTGCGACTGCTCGATCGCGGCGTCGAGCGCGTCGGCGCCGGCAACCTCGTTCTCCGTGCCGGCGCGGCCACCCGTTCCCGTCACCATCTTCAAGCGCTCGAGCAGCTCCGACGCCGCCTGCTCGACGCGCTGGCGATCCGCCGTCCACACGCGCGCCAGCTCCGTGAGGAGTTCCGCGAACCCGGGACGTCCCCATCGCGAAGTCGGGGGAAAGTAGGTGCCGCCGAAGAACGGCTTCAGTTCCGGCGTGAGGAACACCGTCATCGGCCATCCGCCCGACCCGGTGGCGGACTGCACGAACGACATGTACACGCGATCGACGTCCGGCCGCTCTTCACGATCGACCTTGATCGACACGAAATGATCGTTCAGGAGCGCCGCGATCGTGGCGTCTTCGAACGACTCGTGCTCCATGACGTGGCACCAATGGCACGTGGAGTACCCGATCGACAGGAAGATCGGCTTGTCCTCGCCGCGGGCGCGTGCGAAGGCCTCGTCGCCCCAGGGATACCAATCGACGGGGTTCCCGGCATGCTGCAGCAGGTAGGGACTTCGCTCGCGCGCGAGGCGGTTCATGCTCCTCGAATCGTACTCGGGATCGAACGATCGCGGAAGGAACAGATACAATCAACGCCGATGGATCTTGCCGTCGAGACGCACAAGCTCACGCGTGACTTCGGATCGCTGCGCGCGGTCGACGGCATCGATCTCGCCGTGCCCACCGGCAGCTTCTTCGGCTTCCTCGGACCGAACGGCGCGGGCAAGTCGACGACGATCAAATGCCTGACGGGCTTGCTCCGGCCGAGCTCCGGATCGATGAAGATTCTCGGCATCGACCCGCTCGCCGATCCCGTCGCGGTGAAGCGGCGCATCGGCGTCGTGCCCGAAGACCTCGCGCTCTTCGAGCGGCTCACGGCGCTCGAAACGTTGACGTTCGTCGCCGAGGTCCACGGGCTCGACGACGGCGTCGCGCGGGAGCGCGCCGACGATCTTCTCGAGCTGATGGACTTGAAGTCCGCCGCGTCGGCGCTCGTCGTGGACTTTTCGCACGGCATGCGGAAGAAGCTCTCGCTGGCGGCCGCGCTCCTCCCAGCGCCGCGGCTCTTGTTCCTCGACGAGCCCTTCGAGGGAATCGACGCCGTCGCGTCGCGGCAGATCAAGGACCTGCTTCATTCGTTCGTCGCGCGCGGCGGCACGATCTTCCTGACCTCGCATATCCTCGAGATCGTCGAGCGCCTCTCGACGCACATTGGCGTGATCGCGAACGGACGGCTCGTCGCGCAGGGGCCGATCGAGGCGCTGCGCGCCGGAGCCGCAGGAAGCAAGAGCCTCGAGGAACTGTTCATCTCGCTGGTAGGCGGCGACAGCCGGGCGCCGGTCGCCCTCGATTGGATTTGATCTCGTGACCGCAGCAGCCGGCACCTGGCGCGTCCTCCGCGCGTTCGCGTGGATGCGGTGGCGCGTGCTGATGAACTCGCTCGATCGCACGGGCGCGCGCGACACGCTCGAACGGTTCTCGCTCGCGATCGAGCAGATCGGACCGATGATCGCGTTCGGCTTGCTGGTGCCCTCGAGCGTGGGACTGGCCGCCATCGCAGCCTATGCCGGCTACTGGCTTCCATCGTCCGATCGTGTCCTCACATTCGACGCCCTCCGATTTCTTCTCCTCGCCGCCTCCGCGCTCAGCATCGTCGGTCCGATTCTGATGCCGTCGTTGGAGCGCACGAGCAGCATTCGTCTGCTGCTCCTGCCGATTCCTCGACGGACGTTGTACGTCGCGCAAGCGGCAACGGCGCTGAGCGATCCGTGGATCCTCCTCGCGATTCCCGTGGTCGCCGCGCTGCCTATTGGCGCCGCGCTCGGCGGCGCGCTGAGCGTGGCCGCGATCGCGCTCGCGGCTGGAGTCCTGCTGTTGCTCCTGCTCGTCGGCCTCTCGGCGCTCTCCACGCTCGTGCTTCACCTGGCCGTTCGCGATCGCCGGCGCGGTGAATGGCTCGCCCTGATCCTCATGATGCTGCCGATGCTGTTCATCCTTCCGGGGATGCTCGAGGCATCCCGCAACCGCGAGCAGCGGATGGCGGATCGCGCCGCGGCAGCGGAGCGGCGCGAGCGCGGCGAGGCGTCGTTTGCCGAGCGCGCGATCCAGATCGGCAAGCTCACGTACCGGCTGGCCCCGTCCGAGCTGTTCGCGGCCGCGGCGCGCGCGCCTGCGTCGGCGCCCTCGGGAATCGCGGCCGCCGCTCCGCCGCTCGTCGGACTCGCGATCGCCGGCGCGCTCGTTCACGGTCTTGGCCTGCTGGCGTTCGGGCGCCTGCTCGATTCCCCTGGCGCGATCGCCAGGCGGCAATCCGCGGGCAGCGAAGAGCGCCGCGTGCTGCGCATTCCGGGTCTGTCGCGCGCGAGCGCCGCCGTCGCTCAGGCGCACGTGCGTCTCGCGACGCGAACGCCGCGCGGCCGATCGATCCTGTTCGTGCCGCTGTTCGTGTTCACGATGATCGCGATCGTGATGTCGCGGCGGGGCGGTCTCGATCCGGAGCTCGCGGGCTTGACCGGCGGCCTGCAGCTCGGCGCGTTCGGATCGGCGATCTGTCTGCTCTCGATTCTGCCCTTCGCCGTCAATCAGTTCGCGATCGACCGCGCGGGGCTGACGCTCGAGATGCTGGCGCCGATCGCGACGCGCGACTTTCTGATCGGAAAGGCGATCGGCAGTGCGCTGATCGCCGGTGGACCGTCGCTGCTCTGCCTTCCGATCGCCTACGCGCTCTTTCGCGACGGACCCATTGCGCTGTGGTTGAGCATTCCGCCCGCCCTTCTCGCCGCCTACGCGCTCACGGCCCCGGCCGACGCGGCGATCTCCGCGATCTTTCCGCGCCACGTGGATCTGAACAGCATCGGCAGCGGCAGCAACGCGCATGGGGTGGCGGGCCTGCTCGGGTTGCTCTCGTTCGCGGGCGCGATGCTTCCGACGGTGCTCATCGCAGCGATCTCGATCGGCATCTTCCGGCGCCCCATCTTCACGCTGGTGTTGATGCTGGCCTGGTGCGGCGTCGCGCTCGTCATCGGCGGGATCCTGTTCCACCCCGTCGCCGTGCTGTTCGACAAGCGCAAAGAGAATCTTGGAATGGTCGCGTCGGTAGGAACGAAGAACTGAGAACGAAGGACTTCTTCGCTCTCAGTTCGAGAGATAGCTTCGCTCCGCCCACCACCACATGAGGAGCGCGGACATCAACACGCCTACCGCCGCGACGTAGGTCGCCAGCGTGGGGACCGCGCTTTCCAGCATTCGCGTCGATGCGTCAGCCACCGCGCGCCACACCCACGTGCTGCCGGCGAGCACTCCGCTGACGTTCGTGATTGCGGCGAGGCTGCCGACGATCAGCGCGAGCGCGATGACGATGGCGACGTTGAAGATGCGATCGACGCGCTGCTCCGACTGCCATCGATCGGCGCGAATGCGCGCCAGCACCGCCGACGCGAACTCCGGCGGCGGCTCGGCGGCGCCGCGCGCCCGCAACAGCGCGTCGACGCGTCTGGCCGACGCCAACTCCGCCGCGCAGCTCGGACACGTCTCGAAATGCGCGCGCACGTCGTCGGCGACCACGAGATCGCCCGCGGCAATCGCTTCGATGAGGTGAACGGTGTCGCGGCACGTCACGAGTCCAACAGCTCCCGCAAGCGCTTCTTCGCGCGATAAAGGTGCGTCTTCACGGTCCCGAGCGGCATGTTCATCGACTCGGCCAGCGCCTCGTACTGCACGCCGTCGAGATAATGCGCCGCGATCAACAACCGGTACTGATCCGGCAGTTGCGCGATGGCTTTCTCGAGGCGATCGCGCAGCTCCAGATCGGCGAACGCGCCGTCCGGCTTGCCGGGATCGAGCGGACGGCGCCGATCATCTCTCGCGTCCAGCGACGTCGCCGACGGCCGTCGCAGCCGCTCCTGAAAGCAGACGTTCTGGACGATGCGGTAAATCCATGTGGACAGCCGCGCGTCGCCGCGGAAATACGGCAGGCCGCGGTGGATCTTGAGGAACACCTCCTGCGCCAGATCGTCGGCCTGCCCGCGATCGGCGACCAGCCGATAGACCAAGCCATACACGAGATTCTTGTATCGCTCGATCAGCTCGCCAAACGCCGCGTCCTCGCCGATGCGGCACCGTTCGATCAGCGCGCGTTCGTCGAGTTCCTCCGACACCCACCTGCCCTTTCGCCACCGAGAGCCGAAAGCCTCGAACTCCTTTAGAACCCAGGACCGTCTCTTTTGTTTCAGGCCGCGAAACAATCGGGCCGGGCGCCGAGTCTAATGCCCCTGACTGACGCTGGAGGGTTCTCGTGGACGGATCGATGTTCGTCGTGGTCGTCTTCACGGTGATCGTGTTCGCGGCGCTGTTCGTGTTGTTCCTGGCCGTGCAGAGCCGCCGGCACGTCCGCGAGATGGAGCATCGCGAGCGGCTCGCGATGATCGAGCGAGGTCTGATACCTTCGCCCGAGGCTGATCCGGGTCGCTTCGAGGAGGCCTTGTCACCGGAGCGCTCCCCGCAAGACCGCTCGGTCGTGCGGCTGCGTTCGGCGGGCGTGATGATGATCGGCCTGGGCCTCGCGTTCATGTTCCTCATGTTCGCGACGCGCAAGCCGGAGGTCGGCGTCGGCGTCGGCGGCGCCTTCGCCCTGATCGGCGCGGCATTCTTCGTCAACGCGACGCTGATGAGCAGGTCAGCGCCGCGACAGTTCGTGCGCCCCACGCCGCCCGCCCGCCGGAGCGAGAACCGGGACGCGCCGACGAACCCTCCGGAATCGCCGCGGATGTCGTGATTCATCCAACTCTACATAGTGTGTTGCGCGCTACCCATCGTTAGCGCGCCGCCTCTTCTACATCATCAGCTCTGGTGCGAATCTCGGCACAATTCAACGGGTTTTTCGCGATTTCGAGTGGCATACCGGTTGCTGTTTACTGGGCGTCGGGTCGTTGAAACACACGATCCTGACCCGCCGCTCCGGCGTTCCGCCGGGGCACCACTCACGTCTCAGTATCCTGCCACCCAGGCAGCAGGGAGCGTCCTTCGGGCCTCCCTGCCCTGTCATCTCGCCGCCACGCTGGACGTCGCGCTGCTATTCCCGAAAAACGATCGAGCGGGCGTGTGGTTATCAGAACGAAGGTCGAACGCTACCGTGACATCGATTGCTGCGGGCCGAGCCGCGCAAGGCGCCCGTGAATCCGCCGGAACTCCGCGGTGTCCTTCCGGCCGCCGGAGACGCCGCGAAGCGAGCTGCGCAGGAGCTGCGCGCGTTCGGCCGGCCCCGGGTGGGAGGAGAGGAAGACTTCGACCGAGCCCGGGTCGCGTCCCTGCTCGTGGCGCAGGATGTCCATGAACGCGATCATCTCGCGCGGATCCCATCCGGCTCGACGCATGATCCGCGCGCCGACGCGATCCGCTTCGCGCTCGTCGTCGCGGCTGAATCTCAGCATGTATCCGCCGGCGAGCGCCTGCGCGGCGGCCTGCGCGGTGCGAGCGCCGCGATCGTTGCCGAGCACGGCGCCGAGCAGGCTCAAAAAGCCGTTCGCTACCAGGCTCTTCGTGATCTGATCAGCAGCGTGACGCTCGGAGATGTGCGCGATCTCGTGCGCGAGCACGCCGGCAAGCTGCGCCTCGTTTCGCGCGGCCGCCATCGTGCCCCGATGAATCCACACGGGTCCGCCGGGAAGCGCAAACGCATTGATCTCGCGGTAATTCGCGACGGAAAAGCTGTAGGGATATTTCGGCCCGCCGGCGTTGGCCGCTAGCCGCCGCCCGACAGACTGCACGTACGAAACCACCGCGCGATCGCCCACCTGTGGAATCTTTCGGCGAACCTGTTGCTGCGTCTCTTTGCCAAGCTCAATCTCCTGCGAGACCGAAATCAGCGAGAGCCCCGCCGTCGCCGTTCCGATCAACACGATCGCGCCGAGGCCCGCGACGAGCTTGATCATGGACGTTACGTGCGCGGGCTGGGCGCCGCGGGCACTTCCTCCGGACGATGCCGGCGCAGCCGCGCGTACGCGGCGGTCACCTCAACCCCATAGAGCAGGATGACGGCGGAGGTGTAGATCCAGATCAAGAAGACGATGACGGTCGCAATTCTTCCGTGGACCGCGCTGAACCGGGACATGTCGCGGATGTACGCCGAGAAGCCGGCGAGCGCGAGGCGCCACAGAAGGCCCGTGAGCACGGCGCCGACCCAGACGTCGCGGAATCGCACCTTCGCATTGGGGACGAAGTAGAACACGAGCCCGACGACGAAGATGAAGAGGATCGTCGTCAGCCAGCGAATCAGAAAACTCTTGAGGACGAGGAGCTGCGGCAAACCTTCGATGACGGTTGCGAACCACCGCGCCTCGACGACGTTGATCAAGCTGGCCATCATGAGGCCGATCATCAGCAGGAGGCCGGCGAACGCCAGCATCACGAACGAGATCAGCTTGTGCTTGAAGTAGCTCGGCTGCTTCTCGACCCCCCACGCGTGGTTCACGGCGGACGTGACGGCGCCGAAGACGCCCATCGCCGCCCAGATCATCAAGATGCTGCCGGCCACGCTGAGACGGACCTGCGCGCGCTGCATCTCGCCGAGCTGCATCGTCACGAAGTCGAACTGCTGAGGAAAGTATCTGAAGACGAAGCGCATGACCGCCTCGCGATCGGATTCGCTGCTCGTGACGCTAGCGACGAGCGAGAACAGAAGAAGAAAGAAGGGAAAGAGCGAGAGCAGCGCGTAGTACGCGATCGAGGAGGCGAAGGTGAGGTCGTCGCTGTTGTAGATGCCCGTGACGCCGCGCCACATCGCGAGCGCGGTCAATCTGACTTCGGCCCGCGCACGCGCCAGCGCCCGCCGCACGCGCCGGTCGCTGCGTGCCGCCAGCTGATTCACGCGGTCATCATAGCGCGGGGCGTCTGCCGCCGATTCCGCTCCCGCTCGACGCCCATGCATCTTGCACTTCGCGCCGAATCCACTCGGGAGCGGTACTCATCGCCGCCGTGGCGGCGAGCCCCATCGCCAGCCGGCGAAGCTTCGGGTTCCTGAGCACGGCGTACGCGGCCGCGACCGCGGCGGCGCCGAGCACGAGATTGGCGATGCGATTGGCAGTTTGCTCGGTCATGGGATGGAATGGGCCGGGGCCAGGCGTTCATGCCCGGCCCCGTATGCGGCACGCGTCAGGGGCGATTCGTCGGCGCGCTCGTCGGATAACCGGTCGTACCGGTTGCAACGTTCGGGCTGCTGGCGGGGCTGCCGGCGGTTCGCGCGCGGTCGTAGGCCTCGCGGCCGCGATCCACGATCTGACTGACCTTCTCCGACGCCTGATTCAACTTCTCGGAAGCCTGCGCGTAGGTTTCGTTCGCGGTCGAGCGCAAACGGTTCGCCTGCTCGGACAACTGCTTCCGCGTCTCGGCGCCCGCCTTCGGCGCGAACAGCATCCCGAGACCCGCGCCGAGCACGGTGCCGGCGAGCAAGCCCATCAGAAACGACCCGCCGCCATCCTCTCGCTCGATTCGATCGTATTCGTAAGCCATTGATCGATCCCTCCTAGTCCTGCGTTCTTCGGTTCTCTCAAACGCGTCCGCGCGCCTCGACCGGCGGCTCGGTCGTCAGCAGCGAGGCGATGACGGCGCGAATCCCGCGGATTACGCCCGTCGCGCGCCAGACCTGCTCCCGCACGCTGTGCTTCACGCGCTCCTTCGTTTCATCCACGCGCTCGATCGTGTCGCTGATCGCGTGATCGACACGCTCCGTCCGGTGACTCACCCGCGCCGTGATCCCGTGCACGTCGTCGAGAATTCGATCGACCTGCTGCCGCAGCGGCGCCACGTGGCGAGTCTCGAGATCGGCCAACGTCGCGGTCACCTGTCGATACATCCGGAAGCCGGCGATGCCGGCCCCGATGATCGCCAGCATTTGAACCGCGCTCGCGACCGCAATGACGGCGAGCAGCCAGTTCGTTGTTTGCAGATCCATGACCATGGGTCCTCCAAGCCGTCAGCCGCGCCGGTCAGGCGGACCACCGGCCGCCGTGGCCGCCGCTCGTGATATCGCTCAACGAGCGCCAACCTTCATTGGCTGCGGCGCGAGCCTTTTCCACGGTGCCTCTCACGCGCGTGATCTCGCCGATCAGATCGTC
Organism: Vicinamibacterales bacterium; assembly: GCA_036556425.1. Classification (GTDB taxonomy): domain Bacteria; phylum Acidobacteriota; class Vicinamibacteria; order Vicinamibacterales; family 2-12-FULL-66-21; genus DATBJJ01. The sequence continues at coordinate 12,096 of DATBJJ010000168.1, read as the reverse complement.
GAGCTTCGGCTCGATCTGCTCGCGCACGTGACGGCCGTGCTCGGTCAGATACAACCAACCCCACACGCCGCCGGCGATCGCGCCGAGGCACGTTGCCAACAACACCCGGGAGCGCTCGTCCACATCCCCCTCCTTAAACGCGGATCACGCTGATTGCGGGCATCGCGCGAATTACAGGATCCGCGCGATCTGATCCGCGTGATCCTCCGCGATCCGCGCGATCCGTGTTAACCACCATCAAACGCCATGCCAGCTCGACATCCCGAGCGGGCATCGCGTCAGCTCAAGCTTGCGCCGCCCGGCGCGCGTTCTTGCCGCCGTCCTGAATGTCGTGCTTCTTCATCTTGCTGTAGAGCGTGGGCCGGTAAAGTCCCAGGATCTGCGCGGCTTCCTGCTTGTTCCAGTTGGTCCGCTGCAGCGTTTGGAGGATCGCCATGCGCTCGATCTCGGCGAGCGTGCGATGCGGCGGAACGACGAAGTCCGCCGGCCTGGTTGTCTCGGTTCTGAGCGATTCGGGCAAATCGTTCACGGCTATCTCCGCGCCCTTCGCGACGAGCACGCCGCGCTCGATCACGTTCTCCAGCTCGCGGACGTTGCCCGGCCACCGGTGCCGGATGAGCAGGTGATAGGCCGCCGGCGCAATCGACTTCACGTTGCGCTGATGGCGCTGGCGGTATTTCTCGAGGAAGTGTTCGCAAAGGAGCGGAATGTCCTCGGTCTTCTCACGAAGCGGCGGCACGCGCAGCGTGATCGTATTGATGCGGAAATACAGATCCTCGCGGACCTTGCCGTCGCGCAGCGCCGCGTCGAGATCGATGTTCGTCGCGCAGACCAGCCGGAAGTCGACGCGCACGATCCGATCGCTGCCGATCGGGCGATACTCGCGTTCCTGCAGCACGCGCAGGAGCTTCGTCTGCAGATACGGCGGCATCTCGCCGATCTCGTCGAGCAGGAGCGACCCTCCCTCGGCCATTTCGAACAGGCCTTCCTTGTCGTTCTGCGCGCCGGTGAACGCACCCTTCTTGTACCCGAACAGCTCGGACTCGATCAGATCCTTCGGAATCGCCGCGCAGTTGATCTTGATGAACGGGCCTTTCGCGCGCTTGCTGTTGTAGTGGATCGCGTTGGCGATGAGCTCCTTGCCCGTCCCGTTCTCGCCCTGAATCAGGATGTTCGCGTCGCTTCCGGCAACACTTTCCACAAGCTCGAGCACCTCGTGCATCTTCTTGCTCTTGCCGACGATGTTGCCGAAGCGGAATTGGCCTTCGAGCCTCTGCTTGAGCAGGAGGTTCTCGCCCACGAGATCGCGCCGCTCGATCGCGCGCTCCAGCATCGCGAGCAGCGTGTCCGGCTCGATAGGTTTCTCGACGAAACTATGCGCGCCCGCTTTCATCGCCTCGACGGCCTTCGGCACGCTGCCGTGGCCGGTGACAACGATGACCTCGGTCTCCGGATGGGTCTGCTTGAACTTGCGCAGAAGCTCCAGGCCGTCGGCATCGGGCAGCATCATGTCGGTGACCACGACGTCGGGCTTCCACGTCTTGAAGATCTCCTCGCCTCGGGTCCCGATCATCGCGGTCCGGACCTCATACCCTTCGTGCTCGAGGAGGATCTTGAGCCACTCGATCATCGACGGCTCGTCGTCTATGGCGAGCACGCGGCTCTTCTTCTTCGTGGTCAACGGTTTGTTGAGTCGGTCGTCGGTATGTTCCATGCCGTCCCCTCATACGGTGGCGTCACGAAAGAACATCCAAAAAGTATACACGCGGAGGAAACGGCGTCCAAATATTGACGTTTGTCGCAAGTTCGTACGGGTTTGGCGGGGGCGGCAGGCCGCCGGTATAATCCCAGCGACAATGTCGGACCCGTTCAACTCCCGTCCGGTCAGACCGTTACCGAACCCGACATCTCACGAATCGCCCGCAAGCCCATCCGCGGCGTCCCCGTCCTGCCGTGCTTCCGCCGGCGACGATAAAGTGCTCTGCGAGCGATGCGGCGCCGAGATGTTCCGGATGCACGCGGTCTGGCGATGCCCCGCCTGCCGCTTCAAGACGGACTGCTGCGGGTGGTAGGGCGCGGCGTCGTTCATGGACATTCTCGAATCGCATATCGATCCGCGGTCTGAGACGTTCCGCGTCAACAAGGCGCGAATGGATCACCTGGTGGCGGAACTCCGCGAGCGCCGCACGCTGGTGCGCGACGGCGGCGGGGCGAAGTACATCGAGCGGCACCGCGCGCAGGGCAAGCTGCCGGTACGCGAGCGGATCGACAAGCTGCTCGATCCGGAATCGCCGTTCCTCGAGCTCTCGCCGCTCGCCGCGTGGGACCTGTACGACAACGACGCGCCCGCGGCTGGCATCGTCACGGGCATCGGCCGCGTGTCGGGCCGCGAGGTCGTGATCGTCGCGAACGACGCGACGGTCAAGGGCGGCACGTACTATCCGCTCACGGTGAAGAAGCATCTTCGCGCGCAGCAGATCGCGCTCGAGAATCGCCTGCCGTGCGTGTACCTCGTCGATTCCGGCGGCGCGTTCCTGCCGCTGCAGGCCGAGGTCTTTCCCGATCGCGAGCACTTCGGCCGCATCTTCTTCAATCAGGCGCGCATGTCCGCCGAGCGCATTCCCCAAGTCGCGATCGTCATGGGATCGTGCACGGCCGGCGGCGCGTACGTGCCAGCGATGTCCGACGAGACGGTGATCGTCAAAGGCACCGGGACGATTTTTCTCGGCGGGCCGCCGCTCGTGAAAGCCGCGACGGGCGAAGAAGTCTCGGCCGAGGATCTCGGCGGCGCCGACGTGCACACGCGCTTCTCCGGCGTCGCCGACTATTTCGCCGAGGACGACGAGCACGCGCTGCACCTCGCACGCACGATCGTCGGCACGCTGAATACGGTGAAGCCGATGCCCGCGGATCGCATCGCGCCCGAGGATCCCGCCTACGATCCGGCGGAGCTGTACGGCATCGTGAACGTCGACACGCGCAAGCCGTACGAGGTCCGCGAGATCGTCGCCCGCATCGTGGACGGATCGAGATTCGACGAGTTCAAGGAGCGATACGGAACGACGCTCGTCACCGGATTCGCGCGGCTGCACGGGATGCTCGTCGGGATCGTCGCCAACAACGGCGTGCTCTTCTCGGAGTCCGCGTTGAAAGCGACGCACTTCATAGAGCTCTGCAATCTGCGCCGCGTGCCGCTGATCTTTCTGCAGAACATCACGGGCTTCATCGTCGGGCGCCAATACGAGCGCGCGGGCATCGCGAAGGACGGCGCGAAGATGGTGCACGCCGTCGCGAACTCGGTCGTTCCCAGGCTGACCGTCGTGATCGGCGGATCGTTCGGCGCGGGCAACTACGGCATGTGCGGCCGCGCGTACGATCCGCGGTTCCTGTGGATGTGGCCGAACGCGCGCATCTCCGTCATGGGCGGCGAGCAGGCGGCTGGCGTGCTCGTTACGGTCAAGCGCGATCAGCTCGCGCGCGAAGGCAAACCGTTCTCCGGCGATGAAGAGGACGCCATTCGATCGCCGATTCTCGAGAAGTACGAGCGCGAGGGCTCACCGTACTATTCGACGGCGCGTCTGTGGGATGACGGGATTCTCGATCCCGTCGAGACGAGGCAGGCGCTCGCGTTGAGCCTGTCCGCGGCGTTCAACGCGCCGATTCCCGACGCGAAGTTCGGCGTCTTCCGCATGTAGGCCGGCGCATGCCCGTCCTTGCCACGACGCGTCACGAGGATCAGCCCGGCGTCCTTCGTCTCACGCTCACCCGCCCCGACGTCCGCAACGCCTTCGACGAAGAGATGATTGCCGCGCTCACGTCGCTCGCGCGCGACGCCGCAAAGGATCCGACGCTGCGCGCCATCGTTCTTGCCGGCGAGGGCCCGGTGTTCTGCGCGGGTGCCGATCTCGGATGGATGATGAAAGCCGTCGCATACACCCGGCAGGACAATCTGCGGGACGCCGAGGATCTCGCACGGATGCTCGAGCTGCTCGACTCCCTTCCCGTGCCGCTCATCGCGCGGGTGCACGGCGCGGCGCTCGGCGGAGGCGTCGGGCTCGTCGCCGTCTCGGACGTCGTCATCGCCGCGGAAACCGCGCTCTTTGCGTTCAGCGAGGCGCGGCTTGGAATCATTCCGGCCGTGATATCGCCGTACGTCGTCGCGAAGATCGGCACGTCCGCGGCGCGGGAGTTGTTCCTGACCGCGTCGCGCTTCCCGGCCGCGCGCGCCTACGACATCGGGTTGGTCCACAAAGTCGTTCCGGACTCAGAGCTCGACGCCGCCGTCGACGCCTACGTCAAAGACATCCTTGCGTGCGCGCCGAGCGCGCAGTCGGCGGCGAAGCGATTGATTCGCGACATTCACGGCCGGCGTCCCGACGAGGTGATTGGCCTGACGACGGGAAGGATCGCCGATCAGCGCGTCTCGGCGGAAGGGCAGGAAGGGATGCGGGCCTTTCTGGAGAAACGCAAGCCGGGATGGTCGGCGTAGCTCATGCCGCTCGCACGCGTGCTGATCGCGAATCGGGGCGAGATTGCCGTGCGGATCGCGCGGGCGTGCCGCGAGGCCGGCATCGCGAGCGTCGCCGTGTACTCCGACGCGGATCGCACGGCGCTCCACACGCGCGCGGCCGATCGCGCCGTGCGGATCGGACCTGCCTCCCCTGCTGAGAGCTATCTCTCGGTTCCAGCGATCATGGAAGCCGCGCGGAAGAGCGGCGCGGATGCGATTCATCCGGGCTACGGATTCCTCTCGGAGCGCGCGGAGCTTGCGCGCGCGTGCGAGAGCGCCGGCATTCGATTCGTCGGCCCGCCGTCGGACGTCATCGCGCGGATGGGATCGAAAATCGCCGCGCGTGAGCTGATGCGCGGCGCGGGCGTGCCGATCGTTCCCGGCGGCACGCCATCCGATCAGTCCGACGCGGGCGTCTTGTCGGCCGCGCGCGCGCTCGGCTATCCGGTGCTGATCAAAGCGTCCGCCGGCGGCGGCGGGAAGGGCATGCGCATGGTGGCGAGCGACGGCGAGGCGCGGGAAGGCATCGCCGCCGCGCGGCGCGAAGCGGAGGCCGCGTTCGGTGACGGCACGCTCTACGTCGAGCGGCTGATCGATCGCCCCCGGCACGTCGAGATCCAAGTCTTCGCCGACGCGCACGGCAACGTCGTCCACCTCTTCGAGCGCGAGTGCTCGATCCAGCGCCGCCATCAAAAGATCGTCGAGGAAAGTCCTTCGACGGCGATCGCGCCGGACGTTCGCGAGCGCATGGGAGGGGCGGCCGTCGCCGCCGCGCGCGCGGCGAACTATCGCAGCGCGGGCACGATCGAGTTCCTCGTCGAAGGTACCTCGACGTTCTACTTCCTCGAAATGAACACGCGTCTCCAGGTCGAGCATCCGGTCACCGAAGCGGTGACCGGTGTGGATCTCGTCCACGCGCAGCTTGCGGTCGCCGCCGGCGATCCGCTGCCGTGGACGCAAGGCCAGCTCTCGCAGCGCGGACACGCGATCGAATGCCGCATCTACGCCGAGGATCCGGAACGGGAGTTCCTGCCTCAGGCCGGTCCACTGCTCCTCTATCGCGAACCGTCAGGACCGGGCATCAGAATCGACGCGGGCGTCGTCGAAGGCGATCGCGTCGGCGTCAATTACGATCCGCTCCTCGCGAAGCTCGTGGCGTATGGCGAGACGCGAGAAATCGCCGCGGCGCGCGCCGTCGAGGCGCTGACGTCGTACCCCGTCCTCGGAATCCGCACGAACATCTCGTTTCTCGCGCGGCTGCTTCAGCACGACGCCTTCACCAGCGGCCGTCTGCACACGGGTCTCGTGGGAGAAATCCTTCCGCAGCTCACGGCGGACGAGGATGGCGATCCGCCGGTCGAAGCAATTGCTGCCGCCGCCCTCGCGACGCAACGCGCGGACGACACCAGCGCTCACGATCCGTGGTCGGCGCTTCGGCGATGGGGACGGTGACGACGTGAAGCTGACGCTTGCGCACGGCGATCGCGAATACGAGGTGGAGGTCCTCGCCGACGGACGCGTCCGCGTCGGCGATCGAATCGTGAACGCGGTTCGCGGCGAGAGTGACTCCGTTCGAGTCGACGGGACGCAAGCGTGGATTGCGGTGCACGAGGGCGTCCGGTGGGTCTTCTGCAACGGACGACCGTATACGTTCACCGAACGCGGCGGCGCCGGAGATCGGCGCGGCGCCGATCGGCGTCCGCGGCCGCGTCAACGCGGTGCTGGCGGCGAGCTGAGCGCTCCAATGCCCGCGACGGTGCGCCGCCTGCTCGTGGCTCCGGGCGATCGGGTGAAAGCCGGTGATTCGCTCCTGATCCTCGAAGCGATGAAAATGGAGCTGCCCGTCCGCGCTCCGGCGGCCGGCACCGTGCGCGCCATCCTGTGCCGCGAAGGCGATCTCGTGCAGCCTGGCGTCGCGCTCGTTACGATCGAATAGACGGATCGACTGAGAATGAAGCTGCCCGAACGCGTCACGATCGTCGAGGTCGGTCCTCGTGACGGCCTGCAAAACGAGTCCGCGGTCGTGTCGACCGCCGACAAGATCGCCTTCGTCGATCGGTTGTCGTCCGCCATCACGCGTCCGGCCGCAACAGGACGCCACCAGCCGACGATCGAGGTCTCCGCATTTGTCAGCCCGAAGTGGGTGCCGCAGATGGGCGATGCGAATGCGGTGTTCGCCGGAATCGATCGCCGTCCGGACACGCGTTACTCGGCGCTCGTGCCGAACCTTGCCGGCCTCGAGCGCGCGCACGCGGCGGCGGTGACCGACGTCGCGATCTTCGCCGCGGCGTCCGAAACGTTCAGCCGCAAGAACATCAACCAGAGCATCGCGGACTCGCTGAAGACGTACCGCCAGGTCTGCGATCGCGCGGCACAGCTCGGCATGCGCGTGCGCGGGTACGTCTCGACGGCGTTCGGGTGTCCGTTCGAAGGCACCGTCGCGCCGGCGCGTGTCGCCGACGTGTCGGCAGAGCTCGTCGCGATGGGCGCGTACGAAGTCGCGGTCAGCGATACGATCGGCATCGCGCACCCCGGCCAGGTCCCGATCGTCGTCAACGCCGTCGCGGCGCGCGTGCCGCTCGATCGGATCGCGCTGCACTTCCACGACACGCGCGGCACGGCGTTGGCCAACGTGCTTCGCGCGCTCGAGCTCGGCGTCACGACGTTCGATGCATCCGCCGGCGGCCTCGGCGGCTGCCCCTATGCGCCGGGCGCCACGGGCAACCTCGCGACAGAAGATCTCCTCTATATGCTCGACGGCCTCGGCATCGCCGCCGGCCTCGACCGCGACGCCGTCGTCGCGGCATCGGCGTTCATCGAATCCCGGATCGGACATGCGCTGCCGTCGAGGTACTACCGGGCGGTGAAGAGCACGCCGCGTGGGTAGCGCTCGTTCGTACTCCCTTCGCGAACGACTCATCCGCGTCGGGCGTTTCCGTCGAGCTCGATGCGATAACGCGTGCATCCAGTGACACTTGAGCGAACAGCCGAGCGCCCGGCACTCGGCTTGCTAAATTGGCGCGTGTGCGACGCACCGCGATCGCCGCGCTCGTCATCGTTTCGCTCGCCGCAATTGGCTGCGGCAGCGACCGCCGTCAGCAGGAGCTGATCCGCGCCGCGATCGAGACGCCGCGCCCTCCGACGTACGTGCGGCGCGACAAGGACGGCCGGCAAGTGTGGGCGTTCACGCAGACCTTCTATCGCAACGGGTTGTACTCGCCGATCTGGTTGAAGCGAAGTCGCGCGACGGCGAACATGGAAACGTTGATCGCGTCGGTGCGCGGCATCCATTCGGAAGGCCTCGATCCAGCCCTGTACGATGTCGACTTCGTCGAGCGGTACGCGGAGACGAGGCACGGGCTGCTTCGGACGTTTCCGCCGGAGGTCGCGAGCGATATCGACGTCAGGCTGACGTACCTCTACATGCAGCTTGCGTCAGACCTGGCCGATGGCATCTCCGATCTGGCGCACGCGGATCCCGCGTGGCACATCGAGCAGGCGCGGTTCGATGCGGCGGCGCATCTGACGAACGCGCTCGCGGGCGAGGGCATCGCCCGATCGTTGGAGGCGCTGAAGCCGACGAACCGCGAGTACGGCGCGCTTCGCAAGCTGCTCGCCGAATACCGTTCGCAGCCGGCGCAAAAAGACGATGAGCGCGTGCGGAGAATCGAGCTGAACCTCGAACGCTGGAGGTGGCTGCCGAGAGACCGCGGCGCGCGCCACATCGTCGTCAACATTCCCGCGTTCAGGCTCGACGCATGGGAGTTGGATTCGCCCGCCTTGTCGATGCGCGTCGTCGTCGGCAAGAAGGACACGCGCACGCCGATCTTCAACGACGTGATGACGCACGTCGTCTTCAGCCCGTACTGGAACGTTCCCCGAACGATTGCCGCGGAGGAGACGCTGCCGTCCATCATGCGCGATCCGTCGTTCCTCGCGCGCACCAACATGGAGGTGCTCGATTCGAGCGGCCGCGTGATCGACGCGCGGTCGATCGATCCCGACAGGCCCGACGCGTACCGCTTCCGGCAGCGGCCCGGCGCGACGAACTCGCTCGGGCTGATCAAGTTCATGTTCCCGAACGAGTTCAACGTCTACTTGCACGACACGCCGGCAGACTCGCTCTTCGCGCGCGCGAGCCGATCGTTCAGCCATGGATGCGTGCGCGTCGAGGATCCGCAGGCGCTCGCGGAATACGTGTTGAAGAATCAGCCCGAATGGACGCCCGAGCGCATCACTGCGGCGATGCACGCGGGCGACGAGCGTACGGTCAAACTGCGCGATCCAATTCCGGTCTACATAGGGTATTGGACGGTCGACGTCGCCCCGGATGGACGAATCGATTTCAAGAACGACGTCTACGGCCTCGACGCGCGCCAGTCGTCGAAGTTGACGGCGCGTCTCGCGGAGCTGCGCGCGGCCACGCAAGTCGCGGCGACCGCCCGCTAGCTGACCGGCAGGCGCCCCGATCGAATCATGTCCTGCGCCGTTTGATAGAGCAAATCAGGAAGACATGGTTTCACGAGCACGCGATCGCACCCGACTTCGCGCGCGCGCTGCTCGTGCCGATTGCCGCTGTATCCGCTGAGACAGATGGTCGGTACGCCGCGCGTGGATTCGTTGACTCGCATCTGCTTGATCAACTCGAAGCCGTCGATGCCGGGCAGCTTGAAGTCCGTGATGACGAGCGCCGGCGTCTGCGCGCGCATCGCGTCGAGCGCCTGACGCGCGTCGGCCGCTTCCATGACGTCGAACGACGTGCTGAGGAATTCCGCGTACATCCGGCGGGTATCTTCGTGATCCTCGACGAGAAGGAGGAGGGGCCGATCCGAAGCGAGTGCCATGCGTCGTGCACCTTGGCCGTACGCAGGTAGGCCGTCGATAGTATACCTAACCTCGTCGACGCGCGGCGACGCCCATCGTCCGTGCGATCCGGCGCCACCGTGCGTCGCTCAACTCCGACTACGGGAGCTTGAGGACCTGACCCGGCTTGATCTTGTCCGGATCCGTCAACTGATCCCGATTCGCCTCGAAAATCTTCATGTACGCGTTGGCGTTCCCCAAGTGCGCCTTCGCGATCGCGCTCAGCGTGTCGCCTGGCTTCACCGTATACGTGCGCGCCGCCGATCCAGCGGCGGACGCACCCCCCGCGGGTGGGACGACTTTGATGTCGGCGACGATGTCCTCGCGCCAGCTTGGAATGGTTTTGATCGCGTTCCAGAGCTCGTTCGCTTCCGCCTCCGATTTCACGCTGCCGACGAAGTGCAGCTTGCCGTCTTTTTCCTGTGCACTCCCGTCGAATTTACCCTTCGCCGTTTGAATCGCGTACGCGTACGTGTCCCTCAAACCCATACGCACCTCCAAGAGGCTGGGTACGTGCAAGGCACATACCTGGTCACTTTGGTTGCGCGACGATCGCGATCCGATCGCCCTTCGGACTCACGGCAAGTCGAGTCACGCCGCGAAGGCCCAGGGCGGCGATGTCGGCGACGGCCTTCAGCTCCGGCTCCCCTTTGCGCCAGCCGAGGAGCGCGCCGCTTGCCGAAACGAGCAGCAGCCCATCGGGTGTCCACGCGGTGTCCGCCTCGGTCGCTCCGGCCGGAACTCGAACCAGAGCACGCGTTTGCCGCGTGTTCGTGTTGAGCTCGGTGACCGTCAACGTGGGCGGCTGCCCTTCCGCGGTTTCGCGAACGACGAAGCTGATGGCGCCGCCCGGCATCTTCTGTATCGAGCGGCCGATCCCCTTTGCCACAATCTCGGTCTTGCCCGTGCGTACATCGGCGACCTGAAGCGTGGCGGGCTGGCCAAGAACGAACAGCGCAAGGGTGTTCGCATCCGCCCACGCGTGATACCCAACGGGCTTGACATCGGGCAAAACCAGCCGCGGCGATTTCCCGTCGAGGCCAAAACGCCACAGGCGCTGCGTGCCGTCGGCCTCGACGCGAATCACGGAGATGTGCGAGCCGTCCGGCGTCACGGTCGGCGAGTACTCGCTCTCCGGCGTGTCGGTCACCTGCGCGAGCTTTTGCGCGGTGAGGTCGTAGCGATAGATATCGCTGCCCGTCGCGGCGCTGTTCGCGGGATCCGGCTTTCGCCCCCCGCGAACCGACGTGAACAGCACCGAGCTCCCGTCCGGCGTGAACGACGGCTGGTTGTCATAGCCCGCGTTGTTCGAGATGTTCACCGGTGTTCCAATCGTCACCGTTCCACCCCTTACCGAGAGCGGCGCCACGAACACCTCGGTGTCCGGCGGCACGGTCTGCACGGCCGCGAGAAACATCGCCAGCCCGATCGCGAAAGTTCTCATGTCGATTCCTTCCAATCTCGTTCGTCTGTAGATCGCATACGCTGGCGCGACCGCGCCGGACGCGGCCCAGGCGGCCGCGGAACGACATGGGAGGCATTGTCATGAGATCGCGTAACGTTCTGCAAGCAGCGTTGTTAACCTCGCTTTGCGTCATCGCCGCGCCGCGCGCGGCCATCCTGCCCGCCGGCTCGGGTCCGGTCGATGCGGCCGGCGCGTTCGAGCGCCTGAAGTCTCTCGAAGGAACGTGGGAGTCGAAGAGCGCGGACGGGAAAACGTCGACTACGATCTTCGAGCTCACCGCGAGCGGCACCGTGCTTCTCGAGCGGTACACCAACCCCGCGCTACCGGCCGGCGGCCAGATGGTCACGGCATATCACATGGACGGTCCCTCGCTCGTCCTCACGCACTATTGCATCGCGAGGAATCAGCCGACGTTGAAAGCCGATCGCTTCGACGCCGCGACGGGCGAGATTCAGTTCGAGTTCGTGCGCGCGTCGAACCTCGCGAACGACAAGGTCGGCCACATGCGCCGCGCGCTCTACCGTCTCGAGGACGCGCAGCACTTCACGACGTCGTGGGAGTTCTTCGAGAATGGCAAGAAGAAGATGACCGAAACGGAACGCTTCACCAGAGTGAAGTAGGAGACGTCGATGCCCAAATACATATTGTTCCTGCACGACAACGTCGCGGCGTTCGCGAACATCAGCCCGGAAGAGATGCAGAAGGTCGTCGAGAAGTTCGTGGCCTGGGGATCCCGGCTTCGTGAGCAAGGCGTCGTCCAAGGCGGCAACAAGCTGACCGACGAGCCGGGGAAAGTCATGCGGCGAAAAGACGGACAGGTGCGCGTGACCGACGGCCCCTACAGCGAGACCAAGGAAGTGCTCGGCGGTTACTACATGATCGAGGCGTCGAGCTACGAGCAGGCGATCGACTACGCGCGCGATTGCCCGGCGCTCGACTACGGCGGCACGATCGAAGTCCGCCAAGTCGATAGAATGTGAGCGGTGGATCCGTCCACGTCATCGCATCAACTGGTCGACCATCTGTTTCGCAGCCGCGCGGGACAGATGGTGGCCTGGCTGACGCGCATCTTCGGCCCCGCCCACCTCGATCTTGCCGAAGAAGTCGTTCAGGACGCGCTCGTCAAAGCGCTCCAGCAATGGCCGTACTCCGGCGTCCCGGAGAATCCGGGCGGCTGGCTCTTTCGCGTCGCGCGAAACGGCGCGCTCGACGTTCTCAGGCGCAACGCGTCGTGTCGCGATCGCGCGCACGAGATCGC
>DATBJJ010000167.1:0-25585 GCA_036556425.1 Vicinamibacterales bacterium | reverse complement strand
TGAAGAACATCGCGCGCGAGCTGAAGTCGCGCGCGCCGCTCGATCGCGGAGCGCTCACGGAAACCGCCGAACGCGCGCTGCTCGACGAGCTCGATCGACGCCGTCCGCGCGTCGAGCAGGCGGCCAATGCGGCCGACTATCGTCAGGCGTTTGTCGACGTCGCCGCGCTGCGGCCGACCGTCGATCGCTTCTTCAACGACGTCTTCGTGATGGCCGACGACGCGCGGCTGCGCACCGCGCGCCTCACGCTGATGGCGGACTTGCGCGATCTCATCGTGAACCTCGCAGACATCTCGGAAATCGTCCCTCAAACGGAGTAGGCAGTCGAATGGCCAAGAAGCTCGCTCGCAAGGCATCGAAATCAAAGGCAGGCAAGTCATCGAAAGCTCCCACGTCCCGAGCCGCGAAGCCCGGATCCCAGAAATACGTCTATCTCTTCGGCCGCAAGACCGACGGCAACGGATCGATGAAGCCGCTGCTCGGCGGCAAAGGCGCGAATCTCGCCGAGATGTGCCGTATCGGGTTGCCCGTGCCGCCGGGATTCACGATCAGCACCGAAGTCTGCACCTACTACTACGCGAACAAGCGGACGTATCCGTCGGCGCTGCGCGGACAGATGGAGGCAGGCATCGCCTCGATCGAGCAGCAGACCGGCAAGACGTTCGGCGACTTGAAGAACCCGCTGCTCGTGTCCGTGCGCTCAGGCGCGCGCGACTCGATGCCGGGCATGATGGACACGATTCTCAATCTCGGCTTGAACGATCAGACGGTCGAGGCGTTGGCGAAGAAGACGAACAATCCTCGCTTCGCATGGGACTGCTATCGCCGCTTCGTCCAGATGTACGGCGACGTCGTGCTCGGCGTGCAGAAGCGCCCGGACGAAGATCACGAGCCGTTCGAGACCGTCATCGAAAAGCTCAAGCACGAACGCCATCACCGGGCCGTCGAGGACACGAAGCTGACCGTCGACGATCTGAGGGAACTGGTCAAGCGGTTCAAGGCGCTGGTGAAGGATCGCGCCGGCAAGCAATTCCCCGATTCGCCGTGGGATCAGCTCATGGGCGCGGTCGGCGCCGTGTTCGGATCGTGGATGAACGATCGCGCGATCGTGTATCGCCGCAAGTACCACATTCCCACCGAATGGGGCACGGCCGTCAACGTGCAGGCGATGGTCTACGGCAACACGGGCGACGAGTCCGGGTCCGGGGTGGCGTTCACGCGCAATCCCGCCAACGGCGTCAAGGAGTTCTACGGCGAGTTCCTCATCAACGCGCAGGGCGAGGACGTCGTGGCCGGCGTGCGCACGCCGGAGCCGGTGTTCGAGCTGAAGAAACAGATGCCCAAGGCGTACGCGGAGCTCGAACGCATCCGGCAGACCCTCGAGAAGCACTTCAAGGACGTCCAGGACTTCGAGTTCACGATCGAAGACGGCGTCGTCTACATGCTGCAAACGCGCAACGGCAAACGCACGGCGATGGCGGCGTTGAAGTTCTCGATGGACATGTACAACGAGAAGCTGATCGACTGGAAGACGGCGGTGATGCGCAATCCCGCCGACCAGCTCGATCAACTCCTCGCGCCGGTCTTCGACTCGGAGGAGGTTGAGAAGGCGAAGGCCATTGCGACCGGACTGCCGGCCGGGCCTGGCGCGGCATCCGGTCAGATTTATCTGAATGCCGATCGCGCGGTGACGGCCGCGGACCGCGGCGAGAAAGTGCTGCTCGTCCGCATCGAAACATCGCCCGAGGATCTCCGCGGCATGATCGCGGCCGAAGGCATTCTCACCGCGCGCGGCGGCGTGTCGTCGCACGCGGCGCTCGTCGCCAGGCAGATGGGCAAGGTCTGCGTGTGTGGCGCGGCGGCGGTTGAAGTCGACTACCAGGCGCGGACGGTGACGGTCGAAGGCAAGACGTACAAAGAAGGCGACTGGATGTCGATCGACGGCACCGCCGGCAAGGTCTACGCGGGCCAGGTCAAGACGGCGCCGTCGGAGATCGTCGCGGGCCTAATCAACGGAAACGAGGCTGCGAAGAAGACCGAGAAGTTCAAGCACTTCCAGCAGCTGATGAAATGGTGCTCCGACGCGTCGCGGATGAGCGTCCGCACCAACGCGGATACGCCGGAGCAGACGGCGAATGCCGTCGCGTTCGGCGCCGTCGGGATCGGCCTCACGCGGACCGAACACATGTTCTTCGAGGGCGATCGCATCGACGCGATGCGCGAAATGATTCTCGCCGAGACCGGAGAAGCCCGGAAGAGCGCGCTCGCGAAGCTGCTGCCGTATCAGCGCGAGGACTTCGCCGGCATCTTCCGCGCGTTGAAGGGCTATCCGGCGACGATTCGCTTCCTCGACCCGCCGCTTCACGAGTTCCTGCCGAACACGAAGGAGCAGCAGGAGGAGCTGGCGAAGAAGATGCGCGTGCCGGCGGCGCGCATTCAGCAGCGCGTCGCGCAGCTGCACGAGTTCAATCCGATGCTCGGCTTCCGCGGCTGCCGCCTCGGCATCGGCTATCCCGAGATCTCGGCGATGCAGGCGCGAGCGGTCTTCGAGGCCGCGGCCGCGGTGCAGAAGGAAGGCATCAAGGTCAGACCCGAGATCATGATTCCGCTCGTCGGGTTCAAGAGGGAGCTCGATCTGCAGATCGACGTCGTGCACCAGGCGGCGCGCGAGGTCGAGAAAGAGCAGGGCGTCAAGCTGAACTATCTGGTCGGCACGATGATCGAAGTCCCGCGCGGCGCGCTGACGGCCGACGAGATCGCGCACTCGGCGGAGTTCTTCAGCTTCGGGACGAACGATCTCACCCAGACCGGCCTCGGAATGTCGCGAGACGACTCGGGTTCGTTCCTGCCGCAGTACCAGGAGCTCGAGATCGTGAGCAAGAACCCGTTCGCGACGATCGATTCGACGGGCGTCGGTCAGCTCGTCGAGATCGCGGTCGCCAAAGGGCGCGCCGCGCGCCCGAACCTGAAGCTCGGGATCTGCGGCGAGCACGGCGGCGATCCGGCGTCGATTCGGTTCTTCGAGAAGGTCGGATTGGACTACGTGAGCTGCTCTCCGTATCGCGTGCCTGTCGCGCGGCTGGCCGCGGCGCAGGCCGCGCTGCAGGTCAAGGTCGAGGATTGATCACCGTCTACAAACACGAGCAGGGATCCACTCAGGTCGTCGACCGGGTGGATCCCGCCTGGCTCCAGCCGGGCAGCGGCGTGTGCGTCTGGGTGGATCTGAGCGGCGCGAGCGAGCAGGAAGTCAAAGTCCTGACCGAGATCTTCAAGTTTCACGAGCTGTCGATTGAGGATGCGGTCGCGGAGATTCACCACCCGAAAGTCGAATCCTACGGCGATTATCTCTACCTGATTCTGCACGGCATCGATTTCCACGCGCGCGAGCACGCGTTTCGCACCCAGGAGATCGATTTCTTTCTCGGTCCGCAGTACCTCGTCACGTTTCACGCCGGGACGTCGCGCTCCGTTCAACGGATCGCCGAGATCTGCCCGCGCAATGCTCGCGTACTCGGCGAGGGTCCGGCCGCGCTGCTCTATCGCATCGTCGACACCATGGTCGACAACTACCGGCCGGAGGTCGAAAAGCTCGCGACGCGGCTCGACGCGCTCGAGAAGGAAGTGTTCCAGCGGCCGAAGGCGACGCTCGTCAAGCGCATCCTCGATTTCAAACGGGACATTTCGTCGTTGCGCCGCGTCGTGATGCCACAGCGCGACGCGGTCGGCCGCTTGGCGAGACGAGAGTTCACGCAGATATCCGAGCAGCTCTCGTACAAGTTCAGGGACGTGCACGATCATCTCGTGCGGCTCTCGGACGAAGCGGTGTACTTCCAGGATCGCATCTCGAGCCTGCTCGACGCGCACCTCTCGAACGTCTCGAATCAGTTGAACGGCGTGATGAAGGTGCTGACGATCATCTCGACAATCTTCATGCCGCTCACCGTCTTGACCGGCATGTACGGAATGAACGTCCCGCTCCCGCACCTGCCGGGCGGCGAGGACGCGCAGTTCTGGTGGATCGGTGCCGTGATGGTGCTCGTGTCGGTCACGATGCTCGGGTTCTTCCGCAGGAAGGGATGGCTCTGAGCGATGGCTCGCATCCACCGGCTCCCGCCGAATCTCGCGAATCAGATCGCCGCCGGAGAGGTCGTCGAGCGGCCCGCGTCTGTCGTCAAGGAACTGGTCGAGAACGCGCTGGACGCCGGCGCGCGCCGCATCGCGATCGCCGTCGAGCTCGGAGGCAAGAAGGCGATTCGCGTCGAAGACGACGGCGAAGGGATGGAGCCGGAGGACGCGCGGCTGGCGCTCGAGCGCCACGCGACCAGCAAGATCGCCCGCGCCGACGATCTCGCGGCGATTCGCACGCTCGGATTTCGCGGTGAAGCGCTGCCGAGCATCGCGTCGGTGTCGCATTTCCTGCTGCGCACGCGCGCGCGAGGCAGCGCCAGCGGTACGGAGATTCGCGTCAACGGCGGCGCCGTGTCGGCGGATCGCGAGGCAGGCGCGCCGGAAGGCACGGCGATCCACGTCGACGATCTCTTCTACAATCTGCCCGCGCGCCGCAAGTTCCTGAAGTCGGACACCGCCGAGACAACGCAGATTTCGAGGCTCGTGACGCAGATGGCGCTCGGCTATCCCGAGGTCGGCTTCACGCTGACGAGCAGCGGCCGCAAGCTCTTCGAGTGTCCGCCGGCGTCGGGTCTGCGCGAGCGGTTCTTTCAGCTCTTCGGCGAACGTCCTGATTTGATCGAGGTCCACAAACAGGCGGGTGGGCTCGAGATTCACGGTTACGTTGCCGCGCTCGGCGACGCCGGGCCCGTCAGAGGCCAGCAGAACGTCTTCGTGAACAGGCGCATCGTCAAGGACCGCACGATCGCGCATGCGATCTCGGACGCCTACAGCGTCGCGACGATCAAGGAGCGCAGCCCCGAGGTCCATCTCTTCCTCGCGATTCCGCCGGATCGCGTCGACGTGAACGTTCATCCGACGAAAGCGGAAGTGCGCTTCCTCGAGCAGTCGCTCGTGCACGAAGTGCTGCGCCGCGCTCTCGCGGATGCGCTCGGTCACGGACGCGCGCCGGAGCTGCAGTTCACTCCGTTCGCGCCGCGGCCGGACGAGCCGCGGCCGGTGAGCATTCCTGGCGTCCTCGCCGGCGCGACGGTCGCGAGCCGATGGACGGACTTACCGCCACGCGCTTCGAGCGTCGAGCACGCGACCGCGCCGGCCGCGGCCGCGACGGAGACTCACGCGCAGCCCGACATTCGCCCGATGATCCCTCTCGGGCAGTTCCGCGACACGTTCATCGTCGCCGTCGATGACGAGGGCGTGGCGATCATCGATCAGCACGTCGCGCACGAGCGTGTGTTGTTCGAGCGCGTCATGGATAAGCTCACGTCGGGACGGCTCGAGAGCCAGCGTCTGCTGACGCCGCTGATCATCGAGATGTCGGCGGCCGAGCGTCAGTCGCTCGCGCAGCACGCGCAGACGCTCGATCGCGTGGGCTTGGAGATCGAGGAATTCGGCGGCGACAGCCTGCGGCTCTCGGCTGTCCCTGCGATTCTCGAGCCCGCGGAATGCGAGGCGGCCGTCCGCGCGCTCGCGCAGGATCTCGAAGGTCTCGGCCGCGGCGCCGCTGTCGACGACGCGCTTCGGCGGATTGCCGCGACGATGGCGTGCCATGCTGCGGTGAAAGCCAACTATCCGCTGACGATGGAGAAGATGGTGTTCATTCTCGAGGAGCTGCGGCGCACGGCCTATTCGAGCGTGTGTCCGCACGGACGGCCCGTCGTGCTTCGCTTGTCGCGCAGGGAGATCGAAAAAAACTTCCAGCGGATCTGATCGATGTTGAAGACGCTGCTCATCGTCGTCGGCGGCCTCGTCGCGGTCGTCGTGCTCTTCGTCATCTGGCGAATCTACGCGACGATTGCGGGTGGCAATCGTGCCTACAAGGCGAGGCTCGCGGCGATCGAGCCGATCACGAAGGCCCTTGCCGAGGGCCGCTCGCCGTCGGACGCCGACGTGCTCCGGTTTGCGCGCGATCGCGTCACGCGTCAAGTGCTGTTCGAGGTTCTCCGCGACGCGGGCAACATCGATCTGTTTCCGAGCGAGCTCCGGACCTGGCCCTTGCTCGCCGAAGCGGATCTCGTCGCCTGGCTCTGCCATCCCAACGAGCTCCAAGCGCCGCCCGACGAGATCGAGCTGACGGCCACGCTGCCCGCGCCAGGCGCGCCGGCCACGCACTACTTCCTGTTCCGCTACAAGAAGAATCCGCCGCACTGGGCCGCGAAGGACGGCTGGATGGCCGGCGTTGCCGGTCCGTACGATTTGACGAAGGACCCCGAGCCATACGCGCCAGGCACGTTCAGCCGCTTCGAGGCGTACGACTCGCGCACGCCGGAGGAGCACGTCGCGATTCATCATCGCCTCGTCATCGAGCGGAAGGGTGGGGAGGTGGAGGCGCAATAGGGTTCAACGCTGAACCTGAGTATTTGACATCACCACCCGCGTTACCTACAGTGAGCAGACCTCCGCGCCTATGGACCTCCTGCCGTTGAACGCGTTCACGGTGTTCCTCGCCATTGGCGCCGTGGGCTTTCTCTTTCTCGTCATCTCGCTCGTCTTCGGAGAGATCTTCGATCACCTCGGCGGCGGCCTCGATCACGACATGGATCACGGCGGTCCGGGATTCTTCAGCACACGCGTGATGAGCGTGTTCGTGACGGCGTTCGGCGGGCTCGGAGCGATTGCCACGCACTACGGTCTCGGGCCGCTGCCGGCCTCGTTCGTCGGATTCGTGGGCGGCGTGGGGCTCGCCACGCCGATTTACTTCTTCGCCAGGTTTCTCTTCGGCCAGCAGGCGACGTCCGAAATCCGCACGCAGGATCTCGTCGGGCAGGTCGGACGCGTTGTGGTTGCGATCCCGGCCGGCGGCGTCGGTCAAGTCCGCTGCCGGATCGGCGACGAGCTGATCGATCGCATCGCGCGCGCGCGCGATGCGATCGCGATCCCGGAGAACGATACGGTCGTGATCGAAGAGATCGTCGGCGAGACGATCGTCGTGAAGAAACGCTGAAACGGGGTACCCCTATGATTGAATTCCTTCGTGGACCGCTGGCGATACCGGTCATCGCCATCGCGATCATCTTCGGCTTCTTCGCGGCCCTCGTCCTCATCAGCCGCAACTACATCAAGGTGTCGCCGAACGCCGTCGCCGTCCTCAGCGGACGACGGCGCAAGCTGTCGGATGGGCGAGTGGTGGGCTACCGCATGGTGAGAGGCGGCGCGGCGCTCCGCATTCCGCTGCTGGAAAAAGTCGAATACCTGCACCTGAACGTGATGACGATCCCGCTCGAGATCAAGCGGGCGTACACGTTGAAGGGCGTTCCCGTGTCCGTCAAAGCGGTCGCGAACGTGAAGATCCGCGGCGACGAAACGTCGCTGCAGGCGGCTGCCGAGCGGTTCCTCGGGATGACGCACGTCGAAGTGCAAAAAGTGATCTTCCAGACGCTCGAAGGCCACTTGCGATCGATCCTCGGCACGCTGACGGTGGAGGAAGTGAACAGCGATCGTCAGAGCTTCGCGCAGAAGCTCACCAGCGAAGCGGCCGCCGATCTCGAGAAGATGGGGCTTGGCGTCGACGTGCTGACGATTCAGGAAATCAGCGACGAGGAAGAGTACCTGAACGCGCTCGGCAAGCGCCGCACCGCGGAGGTCAAGCGCGACGCGACGATCGGCGAAGCGGAAGCCATGCGCGATTCGAAGATCAAGTCGGCGCAGGCGCTGCAGGCGGGAGAGACGGCCAAGTTCCTGGCCGAGGCGGAGATCGCGCAGGCGCAGCGCGACTTCTCGATCCGGCAGGCGCAATACCAGGCTGAGATCGAAACGCAGAAAGCCCGGTCGTTGCAGGCCGGCCCGCTCTCGGAGGCGTCGGCGCGGCAGGCGGTGGTCGCCGAAGAAGTCAAAGTCGAGCGCACGCGGACGCAGGAGTTGATCTCGGTTCAGGAGCAGGAAGTCCTGCGCAAGCAGAAGGAGCTCGAGGCGACCGTGATCAAGCCGGCCGAAGCGGATCGCCTCGCCGCGGTTGTGCGCGCGGAAGCGGCGAAGCAGTCGGCGATCCTCGAAGCAGAAGGCCGGCGCGCCGCGCTCATCGCGCTCGCCGAGGCCGAGCAAGAGAAGCTTCGAAAGGAAGGCGTGGGCCGCGCCGCGGCGGTCGAAGCCGAAGGCAGGGCGGAAGCCGCGAAGATCGAGGCCATCGGCCTCGCGCAGGCGAAGGCGATCGAGGCGCAAGGCGTCGCGGAAGCGGCGGCGATCCTGCGCAAGGCGGAGGCGTGGAAGGAATTCAACGAGGCCGCGCGCCTCCAGACCGTGCTCGAGAAGATGCCCGCGATTCTCGAAGCGTCCACCGGCATTTTCGGCGCGGTTGCCGCGCCGCTCGGCAACATCGACAAGGTCGTCGTGATCGATCAGGGCGGCGGCGCTGATGGCGGCGGGTTGGGACGCCTCGCGAAAACGAGTCCGGCGGTCGTTTTCAGTCTGTTGCAGCAGCTCGAGGCGCTCGGACTGAATGTGCCGTCCGTGCTGCGGCAACTCGGGATCAACGGCGCCGCGACCGCGCCTCCACCAACAGAGCCGCCGTCGATTCCGTCGAAGGGTCCCGAGCGTCGTTGAGTGCAGCGCGCGGCAATCGTGGCGTGCTGTGTGAAATCACAACTCAGCCATAAATCCATGAGTACGTAAGATTTACGCTTGACACTTCTGTGATCTGGTCTTAAAGTCCTAAGTATCCCAGCAACTTAGGGTCCTGCTTTTCCAAGCGAAAAGGCAACCTCACGGACTCCGTGTGCCGATACACCGGGGTGTGAGGTCCGCAAAGCTGTAAGCCCTGCGCGGTCGCAGGGTGGTTTAGCTGCCGAACTTGGTGCTCAGTCATGTCTACTCGCCGCGCCGTACCCGCTCTCCTCGCGTCTCTCTTTGCGTTCCTGTTCTTCGGACTGGGTAACTATCTCGGCGCGCGTCAGAATGCCGACAGCGACTGGCAGTTCGCCGCGCTGCGCGCGGAGATCGCGCAGCTGAAGCGGCGTTCGACGGACATCGCCGGCACCGCCGGAACCGCCGGCAGCGCGCCGCCGCGCGCCGATGCCACGACGGGCGATGCGCGCGCGGCGATCGTCGCCGACGTCAAGCGCCAGCTCCAGGACGAGATGGGCCTGCTGCCGCTCAACGTGCTTCGCGAGCGCAGCGCGAGCTTCGTCGAGCTCTACTCCTACGACGATCGCGGATCGAGCAGCTACGGCACCGCCGGCTATCTGGGCGACGGCTACTTCATCACCGTGAAGCACGGCGTGATTGCGCTGAATCAGGAAGGCCAGGCGGATCCGCGGAAGATTACGTCGGTGAAGCTGATGTACAAGGGGCAGTTCCTGTCAGCCCGCGTGGTGGACGCCGGCGACGCGAACGTCGAAGTGGATCCGGGCGACTGGGCGATCGTGAAGGTGAAGGAGAAGGTCGATCTCACGCCGCTCAACGTGAACATGGCGTACGGCTTCGACTTCGCCGATCCGATCTTCCGCCTCGGCAACGACTACTCGAAGGGCATCATCCTCTCGACGGGCTACGTCGGACAGCGCACCCCCAACAAGCTCGTGACGTGCTTGACCGACGGCCACCCCGGCGTGTCGGGCGGCGGCGTCCTCAACCGCGACGGCGAGCTGGTCGGCATCCCGATCGGACGGATGCAGGGCGACTATCGCTTCTCGTTCATTCTTCCGCTGCGTCCGGAGATGTTCCGGAAAGTGGCGCATCTGAACTGACGTTTTCCCGGTAGAACTTCCGGCCTTTGTGCGACGGCGGCAGACAGTCCATGTCTGCCGCGACGCCGCCCGGTTCGTCGTGCGCGTACTTGTAGCCCTTCCCATACCCCAGTTGCTTCATGAGGCCGGTCGGCGCGTTGCGCAAGTGCAGCGGCACGGGCTCGGCGACTTCCGTGGCCGCCGCTTCGGCGGCTTCCGAGTACGCGACATACACGGCGTTGCTCTTCGGCGCTCTCGCGAGATAGATCGCCGCTTGTGCGAGCGCCGTGTTGCCTTCGGGCATGCCGATGAAGTGCACCGCATCCTTCGCGGCGACGGCGACGCCCAGCGCCAACGGATCCGCGAGGCCGACGTCCTCCGACGCGAATCGCACCAGGCGTCGAGCGACGTAGAGTGGATCCTCGCCCGCTTCGAGCATCCGCGCGAGCCAGTACACGGACGCGTCGGCGTCGCTGTTGCGCATCGACTTGTGAAGCGCGGAGATCAGGTTGTAGTGCTCCTCGCCGGTCTTGTCGTAGAGGAGCGATCGATTCTGCGCGAGATCCGCGACGAGGGCCGCGGTGATCGGTCTGGGGTCTGACCCCACTGTTCGATCCCGACCACTGGGGTCAGACCCCAGCGATCCCGCGGCCATGTCGAGCAGGTTCAGCGCCACGCGCGCGTCGCCGTTCGCGTAGCGCACGACCGCGGTCAGGGCATCGTCAGAGATCGAGATTCCGTCCGCACCCAATCCCCGCTCGCGATCCTGCACGGCCCTCGACACGATCGCCCGCATGTCGTCGTCGGTCAACGCCTTCAGCACGTAGACCTTCGATCGCGAGAGCAGCGCCGAGTTGACCTCGAACGACGGGTTCTCCGTCGTCGCGCCGATGAGAACGATGTCGCCCGCCTCGACGCGCGGAAGGAAGGCGTCCTGCTGCGCTTTGTTGAAGCGATGGATCTCGTCGACGAAGAGGATCGTGCGCCGTCCGAGCCGGCGGCGCGCCTCTTGGGCTTCGGCCATGACCGCGCGGATCTCCTTGATGCCGGAGAGCACCGCGCTGAACGACACGAACCGCGCGCGCGTGACGTGCGCAATCAGCCGCGCGAGCGTCGTCTTGCCGGTGCCCGGCGGGCCCCACAGGATGATCGATTGCAGCCGATCGTGCTCGATCGCTTGCCTCAGGGGACGGCCCGCGCCGAGGAGATTCGCCTGCCCGACGAACTCGTCGAGCGTTCGCGGACGCATGCGCTCGGCCAGCGGCGTCGACGCGCGATCGGCGGTCGTGCGGGCGTCCGGTTCGTCAAACAGTGACATTCCGCCGCTCGCTTCGTTGTTGGGCCGCTTCGTAGAGGATCAGCGCGGCGGTAATCGCGACGTTGAACGACTCGACCGGAGGCCGCATCGGAATCGTGATGCGCAGGTCGGCGGAAGAGACGATCTCGTCCGAGAGTCCTGGACCTTCCGAGCCGAGGAGAATCGCGAGCGCCCCGTCCAGCGCGCATTCGGGGAGAGGCCTGCCGCCTCGAGGCACGGCGGCCGCGATCGCGATCTTCCGCTTCTTCAACAGGTCGATTGTTTGCGCCAGCGGTTCGCGAACGGCGATCGGCACGCGGAAGGCGCTGCCCATCGATCCGCGCAGCGCCTTCCAGCCGAACGGATCGGCGGTCCCTTCCGTCGCAATGATGCCGGTCGCCCCGCATCCGTCGGCGGCGCGAACGATCGCGCCGACGTTGCCGGCGTCCTGCACGCCGGCGACGAGGGCGATGAGCTGCGGCGCGCGGGCGACCACCTGATCCAGGGAAGCCGGCGACGCTTTCGCGAGTGCGACGATGCCCGATGGCTCCCGGACGGGGCTCATCGCGGCCATCACCGGCGGGGGAACGCGCACCGCGTGCGCGCCGCTCTTCAGCACGCGATCGACCAGCCCGTCCGCCCGCGCGTCGATCGTCGACTCCGTGAACGCGACCGTATCCAGCGCCACGCCCGCGTCGAGCGCTTCCTCGACGAGATGCTCGCCGTCGAGAAGGCTGAGCACGATCCCGTTTGCCGCGCGCCCGCGCGCCGCGTCGCGGAACCGCGCGACGATCGGGTTCTGACGGCTCGAGATTCGGCGCATCGAGGCCATTATCCGCCTTCGCCGGCTTTGCCCGCTACGGGCGATACGGCGTGCTACCATTCCTGGCGAGATGAAAGCGCGGATCCTGAAGAAGTTCGAGGACGAAATCCACAAGCTCGATCGCGAGCTGAAGGCGGAGCTGCCGAAAGAGATCCAGCGCGCGCGCGAGCTCGGGGATCTTCGGGAGAACGCCGAATATCACGCCGCCAAGGAGCGCCAGCGCCTCGTCGAGGCGCGCATCAGCCTGCTGCAGAAACGCGTGAGCGACATCTCGCTCATGAATCTGGACAAGCTCCCGCGCGATCGCGTGGGGTTCGGCTCGACGGTCCACCTCAAGGATCTGGCCGGCCAGGTGATCGTGTATCAGCTCGTCATGCCAGAGGATGCCGACGTCGAGCAGGGGTTCATCTCGACGGCATCGCCCATCGGACGCGCGCTGCTCAACAAGGAGGAGGGGGACGAAGTCACCGTGTCGACGCCCAACGGCAGCAAGCGCTTCGAGGTCGTCAGGCTGCTGACCATCCACGACGAGGATAGCTAGGAAGGTTCTGAGCTGATTTGATCACGCCCGACTCCCCAGACCGGCTCTACTCGACGCGGCTCCGGACGGCGCTCGTGCTGACCGGATCGGGGACCGCCGGCGCCTATCAGGCCGGCGTTCTACGAGCGCTGCACGAGGCCGGCATTCGCATCGATCTCGTCGCGGGCCGAGGTGTCGGGGTCATCGGCGCGATGTTCGCCGCGATGGACGGGGCCGCGCGGCTGTGGGACGAGAACGGCGTGTGGCGCGGATCGTCCGCGCATCGCTTCTACCGCTGGCGCCGCTCGCTGCGCGTCGCCGGATGGGCGCTCGCCGCGAGCGCCGCGATTCTCGCGCTCCCGATCGCGCTGCTCGCGGTTGCGGCGGCGATCGCGCTCGCCGGCATGATCCTCACGTTCGTTGGCTTCGGCACGATCGGCAGCGGCGCGACGGCGCTGTACAGCCGCTGGGTCGAGACGCTCTTCGCGCCGACCGTCCTCCCGACCATCGTGCCGCGCCTCGCGGTTCTCGCATTGCTCGTGGCCGTCGGCGCCGCGCTCGCCGCAATCGCGGCCGTCCGTTTTTCGATCCGCGCGAAGCGGCGCTCGAGCCACGGCCTCGTCGGCCGCGTGCTCGGCGGCCCGCTCGCGGCCGCCGAGCTCTTTGCGACGTGCACGACCGAGCTCTGGAACCTGATTCGCGGCGCGGCGCCGCTCACGCCTCCGCCGACGACCGACTTGGGCCGCCGGTACGTCGATCTCGTCACCGAGAATCTCGGACAGCCGGGGTTCCGCGAGCTGCTGCTCACGGTCCACGACATGGACGCCCGGCGCGATCTCGTGTTCGCGCTGCTCGCGCAGAACCACCGCGCGCGCTTCTTCACGCGTCCGGGTCCCGACGGCGCGTTTCGCGCGGCCGAAGCCTTCGATCTCGGCGGCGTGGCGCGCGAGCACGCGCTCGACGCGCTGAGCGGCGCGCTCGCGATGCCGCTGGCAACCGAGCCGCACCTCGTCACGTTCGCTCCCGAAGGTCCGTGGCGCGGCGAAACGCATCGCATCTGCGACCGTCCGGGCGGCCTTGCGCGTCTGCTCGAGGAAGTCGCCGCCGCGGGCGCCGAGCAGGTGATCGTCGCGACGGCGCTGCCGCCGCAAGGCGGACCGCACGAGCTCAGCTCGGAGCGCGGCGATCTCCGCGGCCACGCGGCCGATTCGCTGGCGGCGTTCGAAGCCGCCGGCCTCAGGGACGTCCTCGAACAGTGGACGGGCCGATTCGCGGGCCTCTTCGTGATCCGCCCTCCGCACAACCCGCTCGGGCCGCTCGACTTCGACGGGGTGTACGACGAGCGCTCCGATCGGACGCACACCTTGGCGGAGCTCGTCGATCGCGGGTACGAAGACGCCTACCGCCAGTTCATCGAGCCCGTCGTCGCCGCCAGCGGCGATCGACTGGAAACAGTCCAACGCTAGATTGGCGGAGAGTGCACGCGCGCGAAGCGTGTACACTCGGCGGATGAAACCCGCCACGAAGCTCATTCACGTCTCCGAGGGCATCAGCCGCGACGCCGCGCCGCTGACGACGCCCATCTACGAGACGACGACGTTCCTCTTCGAGAACGCGAAAGAAGTGCTCGACTACAACGAGGGACGCTCGCAGAAATTCCTCTACTCGCGGTACGCGAATCCAACGGTCGTGGCGGTGGAGCAGAAGATCGCGGCGCTCGAGGGCGCTGAGCGGGCGCTCGTGCTCTCGAGCGGTCAGGCGGCGACAACGACGGCGTTGCTCGGATTGGTGAGCGCGGGCGATGAGGTCGTGTGCAGCTCGGCGATCTACGGTGGCACGCTCCACCTGCTTTCCGATTTCCTGCCGAAGTTCGGCGTCCGCGCACGATTCGTCGAGCCCGACGCGTTCCGTCAACCGGACGCGCTCTTCACGCGCGAGACGAAGCTGTTGTGGTTCGAGTCGCCGATCAATCCGACGCTGCGGTGCATCGACGTCGCGGCGGTGGCCGCGGCGTGTCGCACGCGCGGCGTGATCTCGGTGATCGACAACACGTTTGCGAGCCCGATCAATCAGCATCCGATCTCGCTCGGGGTCGATCTCGTGATGCACAGCGCCACGAAATACTTGAACGGGCACAGCGATGTGACTGCCGGCGCGCTGGCCGGATCCGAGGCGCACATCGAGGTGATCTACAAGGCACGGAAGCTCGTTGGGACCGTGCTGGATCCATATGCGGCATACGCGCTCGGACGCGGCCTCAAGACGTTGGCCGTCCGTATGGAGCGGCACAATGCGAGCGCGTTTGCGATCGCGAAGTGGCTCGACGCGAGCGGCCGCGTCGCGAAGACGTACTATCCGGGGCTCCCGTCGCATCCGGATCACGCGGTTGCCGCGCGTCAGATGCGCGGCTTCGGCGGAATGGTCTGCGTCGATCTCGGCGGCGGGTACGATCGCGCCGCTCGCTTCTTCGATCGTCTCGGCGTCTTCAAGCGCGCCGCCAGCCTCGGCGGCGTCGAAAGCCTGTGCAGCTTGCCGGTGCTGACCTCGCAGTGGGGGCATTCCGAGGAGGAGCTCGAAAAGGCGGGCGTCACGCGCGGCATGGCGCGGCTGTCGGTCGGCCTCGAGGATCCCGACGACCTCATCGCCGATCTCGATCAGGCGCTGCGCTGACTCTCAAGGCGCTCGTCATCGGCGGAGGCATCGGTGGGCTCTCCGCCGCGATCGCGCTCTCGCAGGCGGGCCTCGACGTCGAAGTCTTCGAGCGGGCCAACGAGATCCACGAAGCGGGCGCCGGGATTTCACTCTGGGCGAACGCCATCGACGCGCTCGATCGACTGGGGCTCGGCGGCGCCGTTCGTGCCGCGAGCGTCGCGTACGAAGTCGGCGGACTGCGCCGCTCGGATGGCGCCGTCATCTCCTCGGTCGCCACACAGGAGCTCGTCCGCATCCTTCGCATTCCCGTCATCGTCATGCATCGCGCGGATTTGATCGCCGCGCTGTCGCAGGCCGTGCCGTCCGGCGTCGTGCGTCTGGGTGCGGCGTGCGTGTCGGCCGAACAGGACGGCGAGGGCGTCGAGGCATCCTTCGTGGACGGACGGCGCGTTCGCGGCGATGTCTTGATTGGCGCCGACGGGTTGGACTCAGTCGTGCGCGCGGGCTTGCACGCGGACGGAGCGCCGCGGTATTCAGGCTGCACCGCGTGGCGCGCCGTTGTGCCGTTCGACACGCGCCAAGTACGCGCCTCCGAAACGTGGGGATTCGGCCACCTGTTCGGACAGGTACCGATCAGCGGCGACCGCGTGTATTGGTACGCCGCGAGGAATCAACCGCAAGGCCGCGTGAGCGCTCGGCCGAAGGCGGAGCTGCTGCAGTTGTTCAAGGGATGGCACGCGCCGATCGAGGGTTTGATCGGCGCAGCGGAAGAATCACGGATCCTGCAGAACGACATCTTCGATCGTCCCGTGTTGAAGCGATGGGGCGCGGGCCGCATGACGCTGCTCGGTGACGCGGCGCATCCGATGACGCCGTTCATGGGGCAGGGTGCGTGCCAGGCGATCGAGGACGCGGTCGCGCTCGGCAGGCACCTTCGCGCCGGGCAAGACGTTCCGTCCGCCCTCCGCGCGTACGAGCGAGAACGTATCCCGAGGGCGAATGCGTTCGTGAATCGCTCGCGGCAGGTCGGGCGGCTCGCGCGTTTGCGAAATCCTGTTGCGGTGATGCTGCGCAATGCGCTGCTCGGGCGCGTGAGCCCGGAGCGGCAGGCGCGTCAGCTCGCGCGGATGATCCGGACGACCTGATCCTTATTTGACCAGCGCTTCCTTCTTGCGGTCCTTGTCGGCGGCCGGCTCGTGGAGGAACTGCTCGGCCATCTCCGCGATGCGCGCGGTGAGCCCCTGTGGCGTGAGATCGCCGTGCTTCGCGCGGAAGCGCTCCATGGGGATGACGGCCTTCGCCATGGCGCGATGGCCGCCCGCGTTGCCGATGTCGCCGAACCAGCGCTTCACGAACTCGCCGGCGTTCCGCGAGTAGCCCAGGTTCCGCACGCTGACGATCAGCGTCCCCTTCACGACGCCCGCGACGATCGTCCACTTCACGTCTTCGAGTTGAAGGAAGAAGTCCGCGGTGTAGGGAACGATGTCCTCGCGCGGCGCGTCGCCGATGAACGCGCTGAACACCTGATCGCGCATGATGCCGACCTGCGACGCGCGCGTGACGTACGACAGTCGCTCGAGCGTGATTTCCGCCCCCTCCATCTTCCGGATGAGCGCCGCGTCGGCGAACGGGAAGAGAAACGTGAACGCCTCGAGGTCGGCGCGGTTCGTGTGGCGCGCGAAGAACAGCGTGTCCGACTTGATGGCGTAGAGCATGGCCGTCGCCGTGCGCTCGGAGATGTTGACGTCCACGGCGCGCAGGTGCTCGGTCAGGATCGTGCACGTCGATCCGTAGTCGGCGCGGATGTCCTTGAACACGGTGCTGTATCCCGGCTGCTCCGGATGGTGATCGATCACGAGATCCGCCCGATCGAGCAGACCGGCGAAGTAGTGCGGCTGCACGTCCACCGTCGCGATGCGCTCGAATTCCTGGAACGACGCGGGCGTGATCTGCTCGACGTGGATGTCGAGCATGTTCGCCATGCGGAGGTTCTCGGGCCGCGTGACACCTTGAATCGCGCCGATGATCGCGGTGGTCTTCGTCCGCCGCAGGAGGTTGCGCAGCGCGAGGCCGCTGGCCAGCGCGTCGGGATCCGGATCGTTGTGCAGCAGGATCAACACGCGATCGGCGTCGGCGAAATACCGCTGGTACTGCTGCACGCGCGCGCGCGTCATCGATCGGCTGAGCTCGGTCACGAGCGTCGGGCTGATCAACTCGCCGAGGCTGATGTGCGCGACGTCCGGCTCTGCGGAGCTCGAATGCTCGGGCGTCTTCTCGGTCTTCGGTCCCGTGTGCAGCACGTAGATCAGCGTTCCTCCGGCGTCGCGAATCGCGGAGACCACTTTCTTGACGCTGCGCCGTGAGTTCTCTTCGACGATGAAGCAGGTGCTGGGGGAGATGTCGGCCTTGAGGTAGGTGTCTATCCGTCGCGGATCCCCGACGGTGACGTGAAGGCCTGCGTCGTGGAGCTTTCGCGCGAGGGGCCGGCTCTCGACGAGGAAATCCACATCGAAGCTCGGCAACAATACGTCGTCCAGGGAGCGAATGACGAGCTCGTCCTGACAGATGGCGAAGACGCGCACGTCAGCCGAGCCTCCCCGCTCCCACCAACCGCAGGGTCTTCATGCCGGAACCTCGATTATAGCCCTGCCGCGGCGGTTTCTCCACCGCGCGAGGGCCCCCGCGGTTGCACGCGAATGATCGGAATTGCCAAACGCCGTGAATTGACCATAATTCCTTATGGCGACGCCCCGCGCAGCCGCTCTCGCCCTGATCGCCGCGACCGGCGCGGCGACGATCGCGGCCGCCGGACAACAACGCTTCAAGGGCGGCGTCGATCTCGTCCACTTCTCGGTCATCGTCACCGACAAGCAAGGCTCGCCAATCACCGGCCTCAAACCCGAGGATTTCGACGTCGTCGAGGAAGGCAAGCCGCAAAACATCGTCTACTTCGCGGAAGGCGATCCGAACGACGGCGACAAGCTCGGCGAAGTCCTTCCGCTTCGCCTCGGCCTGGCGCTCGATTCGAGCGGCAGTATGGATCGCGACATCGTCGACGTACGCACCGGCGCGATCAAGTTCCTCCTGAGCAACAATTCGGCGATCGATTTCACGCTGGTGGATTTCGATACGGAAGTGCGCGTGACCCGCTACGGTCCCGACGAGACGGAGCGGCTGATCGAGCGCATCCGCCGCCGGAAGCCGGATGGATGGACCGCGCTCTACGACGCGATCGGCGTGTATTTGAACAGCATCGGTCCGCAGGACGGGCAGAAGATCCTTCTGCTCTACACGGACGGCGGCGACACGCGGAGCGAGCTGACGTTCTCGGACCTGATCGATCTCCTGAAGTCGTCGGACGTCACGGTGTACTCGATCGGCTACCTCGAACATCAATCGAGCAGCGCCCGATCGCAGCAGCAGAGCCAACTGCAGCGCATCGCCGCGATCACCGGCGGCCAGGCGTTCTTTCCAACGAGCTTGAAGGAGCTGGAGAAGATCTACGAGAAGATCCAGCGTGAGATTGCCGCGCGCTACAGCCTCGGCTACCTCTCATCCGACACGCGCAGGGACGGCGCGTGGCGCAAGGTGGAGATCAGGTTGAAGAAGCCCGACGTCAAAAACGCCAAGCTTCGGACGAGAACCGGCTACTTCGCGCCCTACAAAGAAGGCGGCCACTGAGCCCGCCGGCAGCCCGATTTCACAACTATGGTACGATCGGGGGTTGTGCCCCTCGAGGGCGGACGTGTGTATGGCCTCCAAGTACGACAAGTTCAACCTCGTGACCGACTTCGATCTCAAAGGCGATCAGCGCCGTGCGATCGAGGAGCTCACTGAAGGATTGACGCGAGGCGACAAGACGCAGGTCCTGTTGGGCGTGACCGGCTCGGGCAAGACGTTCACGATGGCGCAGTGCATCGCGCGCGTGAATCGTCCGACGCTCGTGATGGCGCACAACAAGACGCTGGCCGCGCAGCTCTATCAGGAGTTCCGCCGGTTCTTTCCCGAGAACGCGGTCGAATACTTCGTCAGCTACTACGACTACTACCAGCCGGAAGCGTACGTTCCGACGACGGACTCGTACATCGAGAAGGAAGCCACGATCAACGACGAGATCGATCGCATGCGGCTATCCGCGACGCGATCGCTCTTCGAGCGGCGCGACGTCATCATCGTCGCGAGCGTGTCGTGCATCTACGGCCTCGGGTCGCCGGAGGCCTATTACGGGATGATGCTGCCGCTCGAGCGCGGCCAGCGCATCGATCGCGACCAAATCCTGCGCAAGCTCGTCGAAATCCAGTACGAGCGGAACGACTACGAGTTCAACCGCGGCGTCTTCCGCGTGCGAGGCGACATCGTCGAGGTCTATCCGTCGTACGAGGACCAGGCGCTCCGAATCGAGCTGTTCGGCGACGAAGTCGACGAGCTCGTCACGTTCGATCCGCTCACGGGGAAGACGATCCGCCGGAACGACAAGGTCGCCATCTACCCGAAGACGCACTTCGTGACGTCGCGCGATCGGACGAAGCAGGCCGTCGAGACGATCAAGGCGGAGCTGGCGTGGTATCGCGGCCAGCTGGAATCGGAAGGCAAGGTGCTCGAAGCGCACAGGCTGCACCAGCGCACGATGTTCGATCTCGAGATGATCAAGGAGATCGGGTACTGCCACGGGATCGAGAATTACGCGCGCCACTTGACCGGCCGCCAGGCCGGCGAACCGCCGCCGACGCTGCTCGACTATCTGCCGTCGGACGCGATCGTCATCGTCGATGAAAGCCATCAGACGGTGCCGCAGGTTCGCGGCATGTATCACGGCGACCGATCGCGCAAGGAAGTACTCGTCGCCTACGGCTTCCGCCTGCCGTCGGCGCTCGACAACCGTCCGCTCAACTTCGAGGAATGGGAATCGCGTGTCGGACAGCTGCTGTTCGTGTCGGCGACGCCGGGCGCGTACGAGCTGCATCACTCGGGCGGGGCCGTCGTCGAGCAGATCATCCGGCCGACGGGGCTCGTCGATCCGCCGATCGACGTGCGTCCGGTCCGCGGGCAGGTCGACGACCTTCTCGCAGAGATTCGCGAGCGCGCCGCGCGAAACGAGCGCGTCCTGGTGACGACGTTGACCAAGCGGATGGCGGAGGATCTGACGCAGTACTATCAGGAGCTTGGCGTTCGCGTCCGGTATCTGCACTCCGACATCGAGACGCTCGAGCGCATCCAAATCCTGCGCGACCTTCGACGGGGGGAGTTCGACGTGCTCGTCGGGATCAACCTGCTTCGCGAAGGCCTCGACCTCCCGGAAGTGTCGCTCGTCGCGATTCTGGACGCCGACAAGGAAGGGTTCCTGCGATCCGGCGGATCGCTGATCCAGACCGTCGGCCGCGCCGCGCGCAACGTCAACGGCCGCGCGATCATGTACGCGGACGCGATGACGGACTCCATGCGGCACGCGATCAGCGAAACCGATCGGCGCCGGGCGATTCAGGAAGCCTACAACCGGGAGCACGGCATCACGCCCTCGTCCATCGTGAAGAGCATCGACGAGGTGATGAGCAGCGTCTACGAACGCGACTACGTCACCGTGGCCGCCGACGAACGGGAGGAATTCCGCACCCACGCCGAGCTCGAAGCCCATGTCTCCGACCTCCGCACTCAGATGAAGGCCGCCGCCGCGAACCTCGAGTTCGAGAAGGCGGCCGCGCTGCGCGATCGCATCAAGCAGCTGCGCGGCCACGAGCTGGGGCTGGCCGGGAGCCGGCGCTGACGTGGGGGGGCTCGTCGAGTGGATGAAATCGGCGCTGCTGGAGATCCAGGAGTACGTGCTGATGATCGGCAAGGTCCTCCGCGGATTGGTCAGCCGTCCCTTCTACTACCGCGACGTCATCGAGCAGTTCGACATCATCGGCATCGGATCGCTCACCGTCGTCCTCCTGACCGGCGTGTTCACTGGAATGGTGCTCGCCTTGCAGTCGGGATTCACCCTCGATCAGTTCGGCGCGCGCTCGATGGTCGGACGGCTCGTGAGCGCATCGATCGTCAAGGAGCTCGGCCCGGTGCTGACGGGGTTGATGGTCGCCGGCCGCGTCGGATCCGGCATTGCCGCGCAGCTCGGCTCGATGATGGTGACGGATCAAATCGCCGCGCTCCGGGCGCTCGGGACCGATCCCATCCGCAAGCTCGTCGTGCCGCGCATTTTGGCCGGCGTCGTGATGGTCCCCTTGCTCAGCGTCATCGCGAGCGGCATCGGCATGGTCGGCGGATGGATCGTCACTGTGGCGCTGCTGCGCGTGGCGTCGTCGGTGTATTGGAACGCCGTCGTGCAGGGGTTGTTCATCCAGGACGTGTGGATGGGCCTCATCAAGCCGTTCTTCCTTGGCTTCGCGATCGTGAGCATCGGCTGCCACGTCGGGCTCCGCACGTCGGGCGGTACGCAAGGCGTCGGACGATCGACGACGAACGCCGTCGTCGCGAGCTCGGTGGCGGTGATCGCGGTCAACTACCTCGTCACGCAGCTGCTGATCGCGCTGATGTACTGATGGCCATCGAACGCGTGCTGCGCGACCCGCTGCTCGACGAGGCGCTGGGGCCGAGCGGGCCCATCATCGTCTTCGACGGCGTGTGGCTCGCGTTCGACGAGAAGGTCATCCTGCGGAACGTCAGCTTCACGCTGCAGACGGGGCACACGAAGATCTTTCTCGGTGCGAGCGGCGCGGGGAAGTCCACGATCCTGCGTTTGATTCTCGGATTGCTGAAGCCGGATCAGGGACGCATCTTCGTCAACGGCGAGCGCGTCGACCTCATGACCGAGGACGAGTTGATGCGCGTTCGCGCCGATCTCGGGATGGTGTTCCAGGAGGGCGCGCTCTTCGACTCGCTGACGGTTCGCGAGAACGTCGGGTACAAGCTGTATGAGGAGTTGAACTGGCCGCTCGACAAGGTCGACGCGCGCGTCGAGGAGGTGCTCGGCTTCATCGGGCTTCGCGAGTTCATCGATCGCATGCCGTCGGAGCTGTCGGGCGGACAACGGCGCCGCGTCGCGATCGCGCGGACGATGGCGTACAAGCCGAGGATCCTGCTCTACGACGAGCCGACGACCGGCCTCGATCCCATCACGGCGCTGACGGTGGACGAAGAGATCGTCAAGCTCCGCGACGTGGAAGGCGTCAGCTCGATCCTCGTCACGCATCAACTGCGCGATGCGTTCTACGTCGCCGAGCACACGGCATCGCGCGAGGGAACGGACATGTCGTTCGAGCGCGCCGCGGGGCGCAAGGCGGACGAGGCGGAGTTCATCATGCTCCGCGACGGGCAAATCGCATTCGAAGGGAACGCCGCGGAGCTTCGCGCCGTCGCGAAGACCGATTCGTACATTCGCTCCTTCTTGTCGTAAGGTTGATTGACTATGCCAAGAACACGCTCTCTTGCCTGGTCCGAGCTCAAGATCGGCATCGTGGCCGCGATCGCGATGGGACTCGCCGTCATGCTCATCGTCGCCGTCGCCGGCGCGGCGGGCTTCTCGTGGCAGCGCTACGCCCTCAAGACGAAGTTCGCCGACGTGAAGGGCCTGAAGAGCGGCGCCGTCGTCCGCGTCGCCGGCGTCGAAGTCGGGAAGGTCACCGACGTCGTGCTGACCGGCGCGGAGGTCGAAGTCGAGCTCGAGGTCAAGAAAGGCAACGAGCAGCGGATCACGACCGATTCCCGCGCGTCGATCGGATCGCTGAGCCTGCTCGGCGAGCCGGTGATCGACATCACGCCCGCGACGACCGGGACGCCGCTCAAGGATGGCGACTACATTCCGGGTGGACGCACGCCGGGACAATTGACCGACGTCGCCGAGGGCGCGCGCCAGTCGCTCGAGCAGATCAACGCGATGCTGACCGACGTCCGCGCCGGGAAGGGCACGATCGGGAAATTCTTCGCCGACGACGAGTTGTACAAGGAGATCACGGCCTTCGTTTCGGCGGCCGAAGGGGTGACCACGAACATTCGAAACGGGCGAGGGACGATGGGAAGGCTCATCAACGATCCTGTCGCGTACGACCGCCTGAGTGCGTCGCTCGACCACCTGCAGGAGGTCACCCGCGCGATTCGCGCCGGCGAGGGCTCGCTCGGACGCCTCTTGAAAGATGA
Organism: Vicinamibacterales bacterium; assembly: GCA_036556425.1. GTDB lineage: Bacteria > Acidobacteriota > Vicinamibacteria > Vicinamibacterales > 2-12-FULL-66-21 > DATBJJ01. The sequence goes on along the minus strand of DATBJJ010000167.1, from coordinate 2,378 downwards.
GGCGTTCGCGAAATCGCTGACGTCGGCGACCGCGAATTTCGACGACGTGACGGGACGGCTGAAGCGGAACGACAACACGATGGGCAAGCTGCTGACCGAGCGGGAGCTGTACGACCGTTTCAACTCGACCACCGGCCGGATCGACGCCGTGCTCGCCGATTTGCAGAAAGCGGAGGGCACGTTCGGGCAGTTGCTGCGGAACAAAGAGTTGTATGAGAACATTAATGCCGCTGCGAGCGAGATGCGGGGCCTCATAGCGGACATCCGGAAAGATCCAAAGAAGTACCTGAACGTCAGAGTCAGCATCTTTTAGCAGGAGAGCAACGCATGGCACGCGATGACGGAGGGGCCGCGGGAACGGTCGTAGTGGCGTTCGTCCTGGGTGCGCTGACCGGCGCGGCGGTGGCGCTGCTGCTGGCGCCCGCCACCGGCGAGGAAACGCGGCGGATCCTCGGCGAGAAGGCCAAAGAGGGACGCGAGCGCGCGCAGGACGTCGCGCGTCAGGGACGCGAGTTCGTGAACCGCCAGCGCGACAACCTCGCGAGCGCCATCGACAAGGGGCGCGAGGCGTACAATCAGGCGCGCGGCACGAGTCCGATCGGCGGCGGGGACAGCCTGTGAGCTGGAGCGAGACCTTTCTCGGCGTGATCGCGTTCGCGACGCTGCTGATGTCGATCCTGCAGGTCGCCGCCGTCGTGGCGATCCTCGGGATCGTCAGGAAGGGGCAGCAATCGCTGGCCGACCTGCAGCGCGACGTCAAGCCGCTCATCGCCAGGGCGACCGTCGTCGCCGAAGAAGCGTCTCGCACCGCAACCATCGCGTCGCTGCAAGCGGAGAAAATCGATCGCCTCTTGACGGATCTGGCCCGGCGCGTCGACGAGACGAGCGGCATCGTCCAGCAAGCCATCATCACCCCCGCGCGCGAGGGCATGGCGATCGTGGCCGCCCTCAAGGCCGGCCTGGCCGCGCTGCAAGGGTTCCGGGAACGCCCGCGCCACAGCCGCACCGCCGACGAAGAAGATCCGCTGTTCATCGGGTGACCTACCCCGTTTACCTGGTTGATTTTGCGCCGACAGGAGTGATAGAAGGGTGTCCTTCCACGTTGAGGTCACCATGCTGACTCCGCTCCGTGCGTCTGCGACGGCCGTGATGTTGTGTTTGGCGGCGGCGCCGTCGGCGTCCCAGGCACCGAAATCGGCCGCGCTCGCCAAGGAATTGACCGCCGCGCTCGAGGCGGCGAAGCTCGATTCGATTGCCGCCGCAGATCCGTCGGATCCGAACGCCTTCGTCGCCGCGCTCTACATCTCCGGCTCGCAGCTGCTCGTCGTGTCCGCGAAGTACGCGGCGCCGCCGCTGCTGACGGCGAAGATCAAGTCGAAGGAATACCGCGACGTCTACATCGACCTCAGCGCCGCCGCGATGGCGGGCAGCAAGACGTTCATCATCGACCAGAACTGCGACGGGCTGATGTCGAAGCCGGACAACGACGCGGCGCCCGACAGCTGGGAAGCGGGCACGGTCAATCTGTCGTTCGACGGCGAGTGGCGGAAGGCGAAGATGTCGGAAGCGGAGTACATGAAGGCGTACGCGAGCGCCGAAGAGCGCTACGCCGCGCTGATCCCGCTCCTCACCGCGCAAGCCAAGCGCTAGTCGCGGCCTGGAGTTTGCGCCGCCGCCTGGGATAGACTGAGAGTTCCGCGCAGTTCGGGCGCTTGGCTCAGCGGTAGAGCACCGCCTTCACACGGCGGGGGTCAGTGGTTCGAATCCACTAGCGCCCACCAAATTTCCTCGGTCCATTCCGGAGACATGGGCCCTGTTCCCCCTGCCTGTTCCACCTTGCTGGGTTCACTTCCGGCCGGTCTCGATGACCTTCACATCTGGACCACGGGAAATCTTCGCGATGAATCCACGCTTCGAATGCTGCCTGCACAGGCGCGACATCTTGTCCAGAGCCGACAGAATCAGCGACGCCGCTTCCTCTCCCGTCAGAGACGACGATGTGATGCTGAAGAACCGAAGCCTCGCAGCGATGACGGCTTGCTTCTCAAGTTGGTTGTACCGAATTCGATCGTCGCGTGTGATGACGATCCAGCCGCTTGCGCCGGCTTCCCGTAGCCAGACAACATCCTCCGTCCTTTGAGGAAAGAGTTCGTCGTGAACACGGATCTCGACACCGGCGGCGCGGAGCGCCTCAGGCACTTTCTTACGGCCGAGCGATCGATCGATGAAGAATACGAGGCGCTCAGGCGGCCTTCGCCGGCTGGAGCTCGCAGCGGACCGCTTCTTCGATGTTGAGCGGGTCCTCGCCATAGTCTTCGGCGAGATCAGCGATCGACTCGCCCGCCTTGTATCGGTCCGCGATGACTGCCGTCGGAATT
>DATBJJ010000166.1:0-62085 GCA_036556425.1 Vicinamibacterales bacterium | reverse complement strand
TCGCAGATGTTCGTCGTTCTTGGTTTCTAGTTCTTCGTTCGTGGTTTTTCGTTCGTTCACTTGTACGGGAGCATCCGCGCGAGCTTCTTCGCGTCGGCGTCGGAGACGACGACCGTCCCGCGAAGCCCGCGCTTGCGGCTGCGGGTCTTGCTCGTGAGGATGTGCTGCTTGAAGGCCTTGGCGCGGACGATCTTTCCCGTCCCGGTCTTCTTGAACCGCTTCGAAGCTCCCTTGTGCGTCTTCAGTTTCGGCATGATCGTTTTGGGGTCCGGCTAAAGCCGGACGCTACTCGGTACGTTCTTCGCGTTTCGTTGCCGGGCGTTTCGCTCCCGTGCGCTGCGCCAGAATCGTGTGCATCTGGTTGCCTTCCTGCCGCGGCGCGGTCTCGGCGATGGCGACGTCCCCCAGATCGTCGATCAAGCGCTCGAGGATGCGGCGGCCGATCTCCGGGTGCGCCATTTCGCGCCCGCGGAAGAAGATCGTCGCTTTCACTTTGTCGCCGTCCGACAGGAAGCGCTCGATGTGCTTCTTCTTGAACTGATAGTCGTGCTCGTCGACCTTCGGGCGAAACTTGATCTCCTTGACCTCGATGATCTTCTGATGCTTCTTGGCCTGGCGGGCGCGCTTCTGCTCCTGATACTGATAACGCCCGAAGTCCATGATGCGGCACACAGGCGGCACGGCGGTCGCGGCGATCTCGACCAGATCCAGTCCCTTCTGTCGTGCGATGATCAACGCCTGCTGCGGCGCCATGATCCCGAGCTGCGCGCCCGTGTCGTCGATGACGCGGACTTCGCGGACTCTGATCCGTTCATTTACCCGGGTACGGTCGTCCCGACGCGGGCCTCGTTCGAATGCGATAACGTACCTCCCGACTGAGCTGCCAGCTTCCAGCTATCAGCTTTGAGCCTTGCCCGACGCCTGCGGCTCTTCTACCCAGTGAGCCCAAAGGCCCTCTGGTTTCTTCTTGGCGCGGACTTCACTCAACGCGGCTTCAATGAAGCTATCCAACGGCTGCGCCCCGTGGTTACCGCCCTCGCGGCTCCGCACCGCCACCGTCGATTCCGCCGCTTCCCGGTCGCCGGCCACCAGCATATACGGCACCTTCTGCAGCTGCGCTTCGCGGATCTTATAGTTTATCTTCTCCTGCCGCTCGTCGACCTCGACGCGCAGCCCCGCCGCCGTCAGACGTTCGCGCACCGTTCGCGCGTAGGGCACGTGGCGGTCCGCGATCGGCAGCACCGCGACCTGCACCGGCGCGAGCCAGAGCGGGAACGCGCCGGCATAGTGCTCGATCAGCAGCGCGATGAACCGCTCGAAGCTGCCGAAGATCGCGCGGTGGATCACGACCGGACGATGCTCCGCGTTGTCGGCGCCGACATACTTCAGATCGAACCGCTCCGGCATCTGATAGTCGAGCTGAATCGTGGCGCACTGCCACTTGCGCTCGAGCGCGTCGATCACGTCGAAGTCGATCTTCGGTCCGTAGAACGCGCCGTCGCCTTCGCTGACGTCATACGGCTCGCCGGCCGCGTCGAGCGCGCGCCGCAGCTCGCGCTCGGCGTAATCCCATTGCTCCACGGTGCCCATGAAGTCGGCGGGACGCGTCGACAATCGCATCGCCGGACGCAGCCCGAAGTCTCCGTACACCCTCTGCACGAGGCGCAGCAAGTGCTCCACCTCGTCGCCGATCTGCGACTCCATCACGAAACAATGTCCATCGTCCTGGCTGAACTGACGGACGCGCGTCAGACCGGAGAGCACGCCCGACGCTTCGTTTCGATGGAGCGGCGTCTGCTCGTGAAGGCGGATCGGCAGATCGCGATAGCTTCGCACCTCGCTCGCGTAGATCAGAAAATGTCCGGGACAGTTCATCGCCTTGAGCGCCATCTGTTCCCCTTCGCTCTCGACGAGGAACATGTTCTCGCGATAGTGCTGCCAGTGGCCGGACGTTTCCCACAGGATCTTGTTGAAGACGATCGGCGCCTTCACTTCGGCGTAGCCCGCGGGAAGGAGGACGCTCCGCATGTAGTCGGCGAGCGTATTCCAGAGCACCGCGCCCTTCGCGAGCCAGAACGTTGCGCCCGGCGCCCACTTGTGGAACATGAACAGGCCGAGGTCACGCCCCACCTTGCGGTGATCGCGCTTCTTGGCCTCTTCGATCCGTTGAAGATGCGCCTTGAGATCCGCCTCGCTGAAGAAGGCCGTGCCGTAGACGCGCTGCATCGGTTGATTGCGCGCGTCTCCCTTCCAGTACGCGTTCGACGTGTTGAGCAGCTTGAACGCTTTCAATCGTCCCGTGCTCGGCACGTGCGGGCCGACGCAGAAATCGACGAACGTATCGCGATCCTTGATCGTGTAGACGGACACTTCGCGCTCGCCGGCCGTCTTCTCTTCGATCAACTGAACCTTGAGCGGCTCGCCCTTCGCCTGGAAGAACTCGATCGCTTCGTCTCGCGGCCACATCTGCCGCTCGTACGCGAGATCCTGCGAGGCCAGTTCCTTCATCTTCTTCTCGATGGCCTCGAGATCCTCGGGCACGAACGGACGATTCACGACGAAGTCGTAGTAGAACCCGTCGTCGATCGCGGGCCCGATGCCGCATTGCGTGCCGGGGAACAACTGCGTGACCGCCGCCGCCATCAAGTGCGCCGTGCTGTGGCGATAGAGCGCCAGCGCGTCGGGACTGCGATCCGTGATGAGCCTGACCTTCGCGTCGCGCGTGAGTGGATACGTCAGATCGACGAGCCGTCCGTCGACGTCCGCGGCGAGCGCCGCTCTCGCGAGCCCTGGGGAGATCTCGGCCGCCACGTCCCGGGGCGTGGCCCCTGCGGACATGCGACGGCTGCTTCCGTCAGGCAGCGTGACGGTGATCTCGGACATCTTCAACGAGCAGGTAAGGGAATGTCGTTCCTGTGGCGTGTTCTCGACAGTGCGGTAAACGGGCGGCCCGCCTTCGCTCGCTCCGCGAGCTTCGGCGCGCAACCTTCGCGTGGCTTGCCAACCGGAGCGCACGCCCCGGTTCGCAAGCGTGAGCGAAAGTTGGTAGGCACGGGCAGACTCGAACTGCCGACCTCCTGCGTGTCAAGCAGGCGCTCTAACCAACTGAGCTACGCGCCTATGTCTTGAAAACACTGGCCTTACCAGAAGGAGTAGTGTAGCACAGCCCCTCAGTTGAGCGCACTCTTCAGGGCCTTGCCGGCGGTGAAGCGGACGACGCGTCGCTTCGGAACATTGATCTCGGCGCCGGTCTGCGGATTGCGCGCGGTGCGCGCTTTGCGCTGCGACGTCTTGAACGTGCCGAAGCCGACGAACGTGATCGGCTGACCTTTCTTCAGCGACTTCGTCACGCCGGCAATGAACGATTCGATTGCGGCAGCGGCATTCGTCTTCGTGATGCCGGTGTCCTCGGCAATCTTAGAGATGAGCTCCTGCTTGTTCATGAACGCCTCCGAGAGGAAGGATCGCGAGTCCCCGTGCAGCGACTCGCGCACCGAGGCACTCGCGAGAAGTCCAGCGGTTATACGCCCCGCTCCAGAGAGTGTCAATAGTTACGCGGCCGCTTTGACCTTCACGCGTTCGATGGCGGCATCGAGGATTGGATCCTGATCCGGCGCTTGCGAGCCGAACTCGACGTCGGGCTCTTCGACGACGAGATCGGGCTCGAGCCCGCGGCCTTGGATCGGATTGCCCTTCGGTGTGAGATAGCGCGCGTAGGTGAGCCAGAGTCCGCGACCTTCCGGCAGCTTCACGAGCTTCTGGATGCCGGCGCGCCCGAGGCTGCGCTCGCCAATGAGCTCGGCGCGCTTGTTGTCGTTGAGCGCGGCAATGAACAGCTCCGCCGGTCCTGCGGTACCTGTCGTGACGAGCACTGCGGCTGGAAGCTCAATCGTCGCGTCGCCCGCGCGGGCGGCAACGGGCTCGCGAGGCTCGGGCTTGCCACGGCCGGCCTTGATCGCGAGCGTGCCGGCCTTCACGAACGCGCGCGCCACGGCGATGCCGTTCTCGAGCGGACCTTCCGCGGTGTGGCGCACGTCGACGACGAGCGCCTTCGCGCCGTTCTTCGAGAGATCGGCCGCCTGCTTCTTCACGTCCTCGACGACGCCGTCGCGGAACGACGCGATACGCAGGTAGCCCGTCGTGCCGATCAAACGGCTCGTGACGATCGGGCCGGCAACCTTCTCGCGGACGAGCACGACTTCGTGCGGATCGGCCGCGTTGCCGCGAATGATCGTGAGCGTGACCTTCGTGCCTGGCTTACCGCGCAGCAGGCGCGTGCCCTCGAAGACGGACATGTCTCGCGTGGGTTTGCCGTCGATCGCGCGGATCGTGTCAGCCGTGCGCAGGCTGGCCTTCTGCGCGGGAGATCCGTCGCGCGCGGCGATCACGTACAAGTAGTACCGGCGTGTCAGCTCGATGCCGACGTCCCCGTCCGGTGCCGCTTCTCCGGACTCGAGCGATTTCACCTGCGCGGGATTCAGAAAGGCGCTGTCCGGATCGAGGCCGTCCGCAAGACCGCGCATCGCGCCATCCATCACCTTGTCGATCTGCACTTCGCCGACGTAGTTGTTGGTCACGAGCTGCACTACGTCCTCGAACAACCTGAGGTGCTGGTACGTCTGTTCGCCCGACCCTGGCTCGTTCCCCATGAGCCCGCCGACGATCACGAACGCGAGGACGGGCGTCGACACGAGCAGAACGGACATGCGGGTCTTGAAACTCATGGAAATCCCTTCTGAAGCCATTGTAAGGGATCGACCGGCTTGCCGTCGACGCGCAGCTCGAAGTAGAGGGCGGGCGTACCGTTGGGATTCCGTCCCGATCGTCCCAACGGGGCCTGCACGCCAACCTGCGCTCCCTTCTCGACTTGCATCGAGCTCAGATGACCGTAGAGGGAGAACGCGCCGTCCCCGTGCTCGACAATGATGAGATTGCCGTATCCCGTGAACTGGTCGGCGAACGCGACCACGCCCTCGTGCACGGACCGCACGACTTGCGATTCCGGCACGTCGATCTCGATGCCGTTGCGCACGATGGAGGTGCCGAAGCGGCTGCTCGGCTGACGGCCGAAGCGCGAGCTGATCGCGCCGCGCGCCGGCCACGGCAGCGCGCCTTTGAACGGCTCGAAGGGGAGCGACGTATCGTCGAGCTGCGCGATCGAGGTCTGCAGCCGTTGCTGCGCCGTCTGCAGCTCGCCGATCCACTGGGCGTTGAGATCGCGCCGCTCGTCGATCGAGGCCACGAGCGAAGTACGGCTCTGCACGGCGCGATCGAGGGCGGCGCGCGCGCGCGAGGCCTGGTCCTCGAGCGTGCCGAGCTCCTTCGCGCGCGCCTGGAGCGTGAGGCGTTCCTTGCTGAGCGCGTCGAGCGTGCGCTGATGCGCGAGAATGCGCTCGCGATCGAGGTGCGTCATCGCGGACGCCGTGCGATACACGCGTCCGAGCGCGCGAACGTCTTCGACGTCGAGCAGCAATCGCCAGTATCCGGCGCGGCCTAGCTTGTACAGCTGCACGAGCCGCGCCTCCACGTCGGGGCGATCGGCTTCGGCGATCAACCGCAGCGCCTCGGCGCGCGCGGACGCGTCCTCGAGCTGCCGCGACGTTTCCTTCTGCTGGCGTTCGATGTTGCCGAGCTCTTCGACTTTGATCTGACGTTCGAGCTCCAGCTTGCGCAACTCGACGAGCAGCTGGCTCTCTTGCGCGACGAGCGCTTCCGCTTCGCGCTGCAGCGCGCGGATGCGGTCCGCGGCGCGCTGCGAGGGCGTCTGGGGGCGTTGTGGGGTTTGTCCGGACAGCGTCGCCGCAAGGACGCCCGCGAGCAGCCCGACGCACAACCGGCCGCGGTGCCGACGATCGATGACGCGGTCAGTTGAAGAGGCTTTTCCCATCGATCTCGCCCGGAACCGGGACGCCAAAGAATTTGAGCACGGTCGGCGCGATGTCCATGATCGACGGCGCTTGCGCGCTGATCGGCTTGTTGGTGATCAACACGCCAGCCGTGTTCGCGAAATCATACCCGCCGTGATCGCCGGACCATTTCTTCATATTGGGATACACGATCCCCTGCGGCGACCCCCCGAGCGTCGTCTGCCATGAGACGCGATAGCCGTCTTCCATCCCGACCTGCAGCTCCGACGCGTTCTCGAGGAAGCCGCCCGAATACACGTCATCGCGCTTGTACACGGCGCGGACGATCCTCGCGCCATCGTCGGGATCCGTCATCGTCAAGAGCTTGGCGCCGAGCTCGTCGGCGAGCTGCTTGGCTTCGGCGCCGGGCGACACGATCCCGCGCGCCTCGCGGCCGCGCAGGTTGAAATAGATCTGGCCGAGGCCCATGGCGTACGCGCGCGTGCGCGACCAGTCGACGTTCTCCCAGAACTCGCCGCCGCCGAAGAGATCGTCGAGCTTCTTCTCGCCGGGCTGCGCGCCCTGCGTCTGGAGCGTCATGTATCCCTGCTGCACGAGCCAGGTGTTCAGGTTGACGGCCTTGCGCCAGGAATGGAATCCATGATCCGAAACGATCAGCACCGTCGTCGAGGGATCGATGCGCTCGAGGACTTCGCCGACGAACTGATCGGCCCTGCGATACACGCGCAGGATCGCGTCTCCGAATTTCTCCGCGAGCGCCGCGTCGTACATCGGATGCTGCCGATCGAGCAGGCGCCACATCATGTGCTGCACGCGGTCCGTCGATTCGATCACGCCGACCAGCAGATCCCAATTGCCCGCGTCGATCCTGCTCAAAATCACCTGCGCGCGATCGTCGAACGCCTTGTAGAGATCCTCCATGAACGTTTGTTCGTCCATGCGCCCTTCGTTCAAGGGCCACGTCGCTTCGGCCCATCCGAGCGTCCGGTAGTATCCAAGACGATGGAACAGGTCGGCGGAGAATGACGACGGCGAGGACATGGGCAGCGGCGGCGCATCCGGCTTCCAATTGACGGGCGACACGTACAACTGCAGCTCGTTGCCTGCGTTCATCAGCAGCAGCTGCGCCATCCCGTGCAGTCGGACGAGGAAGTTCACGCGGAACTCGAGATCGATCCAGCGGCTCATCTTCCCCGGCTCGAGCAGCAGCGATTGACCTTCGATCTCCACAGTCGCTGTTTTCGCCGCGCGGTTCCAACGGATCGTCATCGGGACGCGGATGTCCTCTTTCGCCTGGAGCTCCGCGATCCGCGCGCGATCCGCGTCGCCGAGCGTCGGGCTTTTTCGGCGAATCTCCTGGATCTGCTGGCGGATGATCGGATTCGGCGGTCCAATCACTTCCGTCTTCGCGACGTCGTTCTCCATCACGAGCCGCTTCAAGATACCGCCGAATTCCGTATTGCCTTCCTCGTACCTGCTGAGATCCGTCGCGAAGTAATAGAAGGTCCCCATCGTCCCGCGGATATCGGGGAGGGGGAGGCCCGAAAGGAGCTCGCCGTTGGGCACGTCCTCCGGAGGAAATGTGACCGGCACCGTGAGGATGCTGGAACGCACGCCCGCTTTTCCCGCCGTTACCCAGAACGAGGTGCCGCCTCGTGTGGAGAACAGCTTCGGCTTCGCGATCGGCACGTAGCCGAACAGAAATCGCGCGGGCTCGCGCCGGACCATGCCGAGATCGGGGAGATACGTAGTCGTGTCGCGGACGAGAAAGTCGTAGATGTTGTGCTTGCCGGGATTCACGCCCGTCGCGAACGACGCCCAGGCCGTCGGCGATTCCGGTGAATGCGTGGTCGCGAGCGGCCGCACGCTTCCCGACGCCGCGAGCTTCGCGATGTTCGGAAGCTGCTTCGCGGTCATCCAGCGCTCGACGAGCTGCGGATCCATACCGTCGAAGCCGAGGATGAGCAGTTTCGGACGATTGCTCGCCGTCGAACGCGATCGGCAGGCGGCCGGAAGCGCGGCGCAGACGATGACGAGCGCAGCGGCGATCGCTGCACGTCTCTTCACTCCGGGCATGAATGGCAGGATTATAGCCGCGGTACGGTACCCTGGATCTCGTGCGCTTTCTCGGCATCGACTATGGCGCGCGGCGAATCGGCCTCGCGCTCTCGGATGCGACGGGCCTTCTCGCGCGCCCGTGGAAGACGATTCCGCGGCGGGGCGGACCGTCCGACGTGGCCGCGGCGCTCGCGGCCGAGGTCGATGCGCTCGCGGAGGAGAGCGACGGGCTCGCGGGCGTGGTGCTTGGTTTTCCTCGAACGCTCGGCGGCGATCCGACCGATCAGACGGCCGCCGTTCGCGCGATTGCCGACGCGCTCCGCGATCGCCTTCGCGTTCCCATCACCCTTCAAGACGAACGGTTGAGCAGCCGCGAAGCCGAGAGCCTCCTCGCGCGGCGGATCAAAGACTGGCGCGCGCGCAAACCCCTGCTCGACGCCGCATCGGCCGCCGTCATCTTGCAGGACTATCTCGATAACCGGCCGGCCGCCGCCGCGTCGGACGTGTCGCGAGAGGATCATCGTTCGTGAAGCGCCTGGCGCTCATCACGCTGACGCTTCTCGTCCTGGCTGGTGCCGCGGCCTCCGTTTGGGTCTACTCGCTGATTCAGCGACCCTACAAGGGATATCAGGAGACGGAAGCGTTCGTGGCGATCGCGCCCGGCAGCAGCCCGCAATCGATGGGCCGCTCGCTCACCGACGCCGGCGTGGTCGCGAATCCATTGGCCTTCCGCGTCGCTGTATGGATGCGTGGCGCGGGCCGCCGGCTGCAAGCCGGGGAGTATCGCTTCGACGCGCCGATGACGCCGGCGGAAGTCGTCGACAAGATCGTGCGGGGCGATGTGTTTCTGCAGCCGGTCACGTTTCGCGAGGGCCTCACGATCAAACAGATGGCGGAGATCTACGAGGAGCGCGGGTTCGGACCCGCGAAGGAGTTCGTTCAGGCCGCGTCGCGGCCGGATGCGGTGCGCGCATTCGATCCGCGCGCGACGGATCTCGAAGGCTATCTGTTCCCGGACACCTACGCGCTGCCGCGCCGCACGACGGCCGATCAGCTCGTCAGCCGCATGATCGCGAGATTCGAGAAAGTGCTGACGCCGGAGCTGCGGCAGCAGGCGGCGTCACATGGACTGAGCGTCCGCGAGCTCGTCGCATTGGCGTCGCTCGTCGAGAAGGAGACGGCCAAGCCCGAAGAGCGGCCGCTCGTCGCGGCGGTCTACAAGAACAGAATGAAGATCGGCATGCGGCTGCAATGCGATCCGACGGTCATCTACGCGCTCGAGCGCGCCGGCCGCTATACGGGGAATCTCACGCGGAACGATCTCGACTACGACTCGCCCTACAACACCTATCGCTACGCGGGCCTCCCGCCCGGTCCGATTGCGGCGCCTGGCGCCGCGTCCATCGAAGCGGCCGCGAATCCGGCGGACGCGACCTATCTCTATTTCGTCAGCCGCAATGATGGATCGCACGTCTTCGCGTCGACGCTCGACGAGCACAATCGCAACGTCGCAGAGTGGCAGATTCGGTATTTCCGCGAGAAGCGCGGGAAGAGCTGAATTACCACGTCTGGTAGTAGTTTCCCAGCCTCGGTACATTCGCTCGAATCGCGCAACCTCGGCCGCGGTACAGCGCCGGCGCGAACGGGAGGAGTGTCGATGCGTTTTCGAGCGGCGTTCGGCGCGGCCGTCCTGTGGATGGCTGCAGCCGCGAGCGCGGCGGCGGCGCCCGTCGACGTGACGGGCGTCGTGAAGGATTCCTCCGGCGCCGTCATCAGCGGCGCGACGATCACGATCTTCACCGCGGACCAGACCTCGATTGCCGCCGTGCGATCGGACGCGCACGGCAAGTTCACCGTCAGCGTCCCGAGTCCGGGACGCTATCTCCTCGTCGCGAAGGCCGAGACGCTCGAAGAGTCGCGCGTGCCGCTGTCGGTCGGCGACACGAGTCCGGCGCCGATCGAGATCACGCTGCGCGTCGGTCCGCTCCGCGAAGACGTCACGGTCACCGCCGCGCCCAATTACGTCGAAGACGTTCGCCTCGCCGGTCAACCCGTTAACGTGATCGACGCCGCGGATATCGCGTCGCGCGTCACGACGGTCGTCGCTGAAGCGGTGCGTGGGGAAGCGGGCGTGGAGCTGCAGCGCACGAGCCCGACGATGGCGGGCGTCTTCGTTCGAGGACTGACCGGCAACAAGGTCAACGTGTTCGTGGACGGCATCCGGTACTCGAATGGCGCGCAGCGCGGAGGCGTCAACACGTTCCTCGATCTCATCGACCACGCGCCGCTCGATTCGATCGAAATCGTTCGGGGCCCGTCGAGCGCGCAGTACGGCAGCGACGCGCTCGGAGGAAGCGTGCAGTTCCTGACGCGGCCGCCATCGCTGCGCATCGACGGCGGACCGCGCTGGGGAGGATCGGCCAGCGCGAGCGCGGGCACGGCGCATCGATTCGGCGGCGGTCAGGTATTCGCCTCGTACATGGGATCCAAAGTGGGCGCTACGGGATCGTTCTCGGGACGCCGCGTGGGATCGATCCGCCCCGGCGGCGGCGCCGACTCGCACGCCGCGGTGACGAGGTTCTTGGGAGTTCCGTCCGACGAGCTGATGGACGAGCGATTGCCCGACACGGGGTTCCACCAGGTCGCCGGATCGGCTCGCGCGCAGTGGGCGCCAACGACGTCGGTCCGCACGTCGTTCAGCTACACACGCACGTTCCAGGATGACGGCGACCGCTACGATCAGCTGCTCGGCGGCGACGGGAACTTGATCGCGGAGTTGAACGCCCTCTCGCTCGATTTGTTCTCGGCGCGCGTGGAAGCGCTCGGAAAGGCCGCGTTCGATCACGCGTCGCTCACGTACTCGGTCAACAGCCAGCGCGAGGAGCGCGTCAATCAGGGAGGGAACGGCAATCCCGCCGCGACGATCGGTCACGAGCCGGAGCGGACCACCGCGCACGGGATCCACGGCGTCCTGACCAAACAGCTCTCGCCGAGACAATCGCTGTCGATTGGCGGCGACGTGTACTTCGAGCGCTTGACGTCGGTAGCATTCAACGTCAATCCCGTGAGCGGCGCGATCACCGCGCGGCGTCCGCGCGTGCCCGACGGCGCGACGTTCACGCAGGGAGGCGTCTACGCGCAAACGACTTACAATCTACGGCCCGATCGCGTGCGGCTCGTCGGATCGCTGCGCGTCGGCGGTGCGAGCTACGAAGCGAAGGCGGCCGATAGTCCGCTGGTGAACGGTCTGCCGCTGTGGCCGGATGATTCACTGTCGGCGTCGGCGGTGACCTTCCGCGCGGCCGGCGTGTTGACGCCGCGCGAGCCGTGGACGATTCTGCTGTCGATCAGCCGCGGCTTCCGCGCGCCGCACATGACGGATCTCGGCACGCTCGGCCTGACCGGATCGGGATTCGAGGTCGCCGCGCCGGACGTCGCGAGCTTCGGCGGATTCGTGGGGACGACGGCGGACGGGAACGCGGTGTCGACGGGCCGCGCGGTCGAGCAGCTCGGGCCGGAGACGAGCCTCCAATACGAAGCGTCGGTCGGCTACCGTCAAAAGACGTGGCGCACGGACTTCACGATCTTCGTCAACAACATTCACGGCAACATTCAAAAGCAGGCGTTGATCCTCCCCGCGGGCGCCGCGGGCCGATCGATCGGCGGGCAGACGATCACGACACAGAACGCGAACGGCGCGGTCTTCGTGCCGGCCTCCACCGTGCCCGTGCTCGTCCGCGCGAACTTCGACGAAGCGCGCGTCTGGGGGATCGAGCACACCGCGCAGGCGAGGTTCGGAACGCAGCTGACGCTCAACACGGCGTTCACCTACCTTCACGCGCGCGACACGACGACCGATCTGCCGCCGAACATCGAAGGCGGCACGCCTGCGCCGGGTGGCTACATCACGATGCGGTGGACGTCCGCCGGCGATCGGTGGTGGGTCGAGCCCTACACGGGCTTTGCGTGGAAGCAGTCGAATCTCTCGAGTCTCGATCTCGGCGACCGCCGCACCGGGGCGGGCCGCAGCCGGGCGAGCATCCAATCGTTCTTCAACAACGGCGCGCGCGCGCGCGGCTGGATCGGACCTGGCGCCGACAACACGTCCGGCAACGCGGACGACGTGCTGATCGCGACGGGCGAGACGCTCGCGCAGATTCAGAATCGGGTGCTCGGCGTGGGCGTCAACTCGTCCTCGCTCTTCACGGCGGTGCCGGGCTACGGGATGATCGGCATCCGCGCCGGATTCCGCATGCGCCCGCACGAGATCGTCGTCGACGCCGAAAACCTGACGGACAAGAACTACCGCGGGATCAGTTGGGGAGTCGACGCGCCAGGGTTCGGCATTGCCGTGAAGTACCTCGTGCGCTTTTAGTCAGCAATCTACAATCCGCAATCGCGTTCTGCATTTTGCACTCTGCGGTTTGCACTCTGCAATCAGCGTGCGCCCCACTTCAGCTTCTGCCGGAGGACGTCGAAGTACGTCCGCTGCGGCGCGCGCACCAGATTCAGCGTGCGATCCGCGCGGACGATTTCGACCACATCGTCGACCGCGAGTGGATGCCCCCATTGGCCGTCGAAGGTGGCGTAGACTTCTTCGTTGCCGTTCATCTGCGGCTCGACGCGTACGTCCGATTCGGCGGGGAGCACGACAGGCCGGTTCGTGAGCATGTGCGGCGCGATAGGCGTCAGCAGGACCGCGTCGACCGTGGGATGCACGATCGGTCCGCCGGCCGCGAGGTTGTACGCGGACGATCCAGTCGGCGTCGCGACGATCAACCCGTCCGCGCGCACCTGCATCACGAGCTGATCGCCGACGAAGACGGAGAGATCGATGATGCGTGACAGCGCGGCCTTCGTGATCACGACGTCGTTGACCACATAGCGGCTCGTGAAGACGGCGCCCGCGCGAAGCGTCCGCGCGTGCAGCATCATCCGCTCGTCGATTTCCGCAGTGTCGTCGAGCACCGACTCGAGGGATTCATAGAGCTCGGGCAGCGTGATTTCCGTCAGGAATCCAAGGCTGCCGAAATTCACGCCGAGGATGGGCACGTTCGTGCCGCTCTGCGCGATGCGGCCCGCGGTGCCGATGAGCGTGCCGTCGCCGCCGAGGACGACGATCAGATCGCACGCCGTCGGCAGCTCGTCGCCCGATCGCGTGGGGCGGCCGGAGGGCAGCCCCGCGAGCTCCGCGGTGTGCGTCTCGAAGACCGGTTCGACGCCGCGCGCCTCGAGCCATCCCGCGAGCTCCGCGAGCACGTCCGCGGCCGCATCCAGATTGTGCTTCGCGACCAGCCCTATTCGCCCGATATCTCCCATGCGTCCGGCCACCTCACTTCGGCATTCGCAGGTGCAACAGGTACTCCCGATTCCCTTCCATGCCGGTAATGGGTGACTCGGAGACGCCGGCGCGGTTCAATCCTAGCGCAACTGCCTCGTTCGCGATCGCGTCCACGACTCGCGCGTGCACCGCGGCGTCGCGAACGATCCCGCCCTTGCCGACTTCGTGGCGGCCGGCTTCGAACTGCGGCTTGACGAGCGCGATGACGTCCGCGCCGCGTGACACGAGCGGCGGCACCCGCGGAAGGATGAGCCGCAGCGAGATGAACGAAACATCGATCGTGACGAGATCGAACACGCGCGCGTCGGCAGGCAAATCCTCCGGCGCGAGCGTCCGCGCGTTCACGCGCTCGATTGCGATCACGCGCGGATCGTTCCGCAGGCGCCAGTCCAATTGTCCGTGCCCGACGTCGAGCGCCACGACGCGCGCGGCGCCGCGGCGAAGTAGCACGTCGGTGAAGCCGCCCGTCGACGCGCCGATATCGAGCGCGGTGCGGTTCGACGGATCGATCGCGAACGTGTCGAGCGCGTGCTCGAGCTTCAGCCCGCCGCGGCTCACGAACGGATGATCGGACGCGAGGAGCGAGACGTCCGCGTCGATCTTGACCGGCGTCCCCGCTTTCGACACGGGTTGTCCGTCGACGCGCACTTGCCCCGCGAGAATCAGCGCGCGCGCCCGCTCGCGCGATGCCGCGAGCCCGCGCTCGACCAGCAGCGCGTCGAGGCGCGTCCGCTTCTTCAGTTGTGGCGGGCGATCACCCATCGGACGATGGCCGGCAGCTGCCCGGCGAGGCCGGCGGCCGCGAGCGCGGCGTGCGCGCGGTCGGCGCAGTCGGCCGCCAGGCGGCGCGATTCGTCGAGGCCGAAGAGCGCCGGATAGGTCGGTTTCCCCGCGGCCGCATCCTTGCCCGCCGTCTTGCCGAGATCGGCGGATGCGCCCTCGACGTCGAGGATGTCGTCGACGATCTGAAACGCGAGGCCGAGCGCTTCCGCGTACGTGTCGATGGCGGCGCGATCGTCTGGCGAGGCGCCCGCCATGATCGCGCCGGCCGCTGCCGATCCTCGAATGAGCGCGCCGGTCTTGCGGGCGTGCATGCGCCGGAGCCCGTCGGCGTCGAGCGCGTGCGCGCCGGGCCGCGCGGCATCGAGATCGATCGCCTGCCCGCCGACCATTCCCGCCGCGCCCGCCGCATCCGCGATCACCGCCATCGCCGCGAGCTTGCGCGCCGCGAGCTCGTCGCTCGCGAGCGGCGCGGCGCTCGACGGCTCGCGCGCGAGAAGCCCAAACGCCTCGGTCAACAGTCCGTCGCCCGACAGAATCGCCATGCCTTCGCCGAACACGACGTGCGCGGTCGGCCGTCCGCGCCGGAGCGTGTCGTTGTCCATCGCGGGGAGATCGTCGTGGACGAGGGAGTAGGTGTGAATCAGTTCGATCGCGCACGCCGCCGGCATCGCCAGGCGAATCGCGTCGTCATTCGTCAACTGCCCGCGCTCCGCGACCGCTTCCGCGGATGCGAGGACGAGCATCGGCCGCAGCCGCTTGCCGCCCGCCGTCACGCTGTAGCGCATCGCGTCGCAGACGGTTGAAGGCGCGTGAGGCGCGCGCGGAAGAAACGCGTCGAGCGCCGCGTCGACGGCGCGCCGCCGCGCGTCGAGCCACGCGTCGAGCGCCTGTCGATCGAAGGACGCGGTCGTCACTTGCGTCCGGCAGGATCCGCGTCGAGCCCGAGCCCCGGCGGCGCGGGCCGCACGTCGCCGCGCTCGTTCAAGATCTCGATGCGCCGTTCGGCCCCTTCGAGCTTCGAGTGGCAGAACCGCGAGAGCTGCACGCCGCGCTCGTAGAGCTCGAGCGATTTCTCGAGCGGCAGATCGCCTTCCTCGAGCGCCTTGACGATCGCGTCCAGCTCCGCCAGCGCGGACTCGAAATCTTTGATTTGAAAATCCTGAATGGGATCCATCACTCCACTCGCTGTACCTGACACGTCAATGCCCCGTCGTGCAGCGTCACGTGCACGCGCTCGCCTGGCTGCACGCTCGCCGCGCGGCGGACGATCGCGGTCCGCTCCTCGTTCCAGCAGACGGCATAGCCGCGTCCGAGCACGGCGAGCGGGCTGAGCGACTCGAGCCGCGCGACGCTCGAGCCCAGCCGCGCGCCCGCGCGATCGTGGCGCCGCCGCATCGCGGCGGTCAACCGGCCCGCCGCGGCTTCCAGCTTGCCGTGAATGGCCGCGAGCCGCCGCCGCAGATCGTGCGACTCCAGCCGCAACCGGCGCGCGCGGTATTCACGCTCCCGCCGCGCGACGAGCGCGGCTATCGCGCTCTGCAGCCGATGCGACAGCTCCGCGCAATGCCGTCCGCGCATCGCGAGCCGCGCCTGAAACCCGGCCAGGCCCCGCCGGCTGCTCAAGAGGTGCACGCGCGTCCTGCGCCGATCGAGCGCCGCGGCAATCGACGCGTCGAGCCGCCGCGTCTGGCGATCGATACGCGTCGAGAATTCTTCCTTCGCGGCCACGACCATTTCCGCAGCGGCTGAAGGCGTGGGCGCGCGAACGTCCGCGACGAAGTCCGCGATCGTGAAATCGACCTCGTGCCCGACGCCCGTGACGACAGGCACCGGGGACGCGGCGATCGCGCGCGCGACCGGCTCTTGATTGAACGGCACGAGATCCTCGGCGGCGCCGCCGCCGCGCGCGAGGATGATCACGTCCACGCCGCCCACGCGGCCGATCGAACGGAGCGCGTCCGCGATTTCCGCGGCCGCGCTCTCTCCCTGCACTTTCGTCGGCCGTATCAAGAGGTTGACGTTCGGATGCCGGCGCGTCAGCACTTTGACGATGTCCGCGAGCGCCGCGCCGTCGAGCGACGTGACCACGCCAATTCGTCCCGGCAGCGCCGGCAGCGGGCGCTTGCGCGCGGCGTCGAACAATCCTTCGGCGCTCAGCTTCTTCTTCAGCTGCTCGAAGGCCAGCTGCAGCGCGCCCAGACCGTGCGGCTGCAGGTGATCGCAGAGCAGCTGGTATTCACCCTTTGGCTCGTAGATCGCGAGGCGTCCGCGCGCGATCACGTGCAGGCCGTCCTCCACCTTGAACTTGAGATAGCGGACGGCGGAGCGGTACATCACGCCGCGAATCTGCGAGGCGCCATCCTTCAGCGTGAAGTACATGTGGCCGGTGTTCCACACGCGGCAGTTCGAGATCTCTCCCTCGACCCAGAGATCGCCGAAGCTCGATTCGAGCAGACCTCGGATCGATGCGGTGAGCTCCGACACCGTCACGACGCGGCGCGCTCTCGGCGCGAGGTCGGATTGGGGTTCGTCCTCGAACGGCTGCGAGAAGAGGTTGGACATGAACTCAGAGGTCCGGCCAACGCCGGATGCTATGTCATTCGTCTCAGACGCGCGACGTTGCAGGAGCGCCGGCGAGCGCGTCCACTTCCTGCGCCGACAAATTCAACCGCTCGATCGACGCCGCGCGGCCGGTTTTCGGATCCGCGGTGACGATGACCGCGTTGAGCCGTCCGGGTCCGTTCGCCGCCTCGAACTTCGCCGGCATGCCGTTGACGAATCGTCCGAGCGCCGCGTCGATGGTCACGCCGATGATCGAATCGTGCGGGCCGGTCATGCCCGCATCGGTCAAGCACGCGGTGCCTTTCGGCAAGACCCGATCGTCGGCCGTCTGCACGTGCGTGTGCGTGCCGACCACCGCGGTGACGCGGCCGTCGAGATGCCAGCCCATCGCAATCTTCTCGGAGGTGGCCTCGGCGTGGAAGTCGACGAAGATCACTCGCGTTTTCGCGCGCATCGCCTCGATCTCGCGAAGCGCAATCGCGAACGGATCGTCGAGCGGAGCCATGAAAATGCGGCCCATCAGATTCAGCACGCCGACCGGCTCTCCCGTGCGGGTGCTCCCGACATAGCTGCCGCGCCCCGGCACGCCGGCAGGGAAGTTCGCCGGCCGGAGGAGCCGAGGCTCGCGCGGAATGTAGTCGAGCACTTCCTTCTTGTCCCACACATGATTGCCCGTCGTCATCACGTCGACGCCGTAGCTCAGAATCGTGTCCGCCACGTCGCCGGTCACGCCAAAGCCCGCCGCGGAATTCTCGACGTTCGCGATGACGAAGTCGATGCCGCGCTGATCGATCAGCGCCGGAATCGCGCGCCGCGCGATCTCGCGGCCCGGCTTTCCAAAGATGTCGCCGATGAACAGGATGCGCATCGAATCGTAGGAGCGCTAGCGCGCCGACTCTATCGCGATCGCGACGTCGCGGCCACGGCGATCCTGCACGCGCGGCAGCACGACGTGCAGCTCGCCCTGCGCGAGCGTGGCTTTCGCGTGCGTGGCGTCGACGGCGACCGCCAGGCGTACGACGCAGACAAAGCGGCCGAAGGTTCGCTCCGCGAGATGGAACGTGGCATCGCGATGATTGCAGCCGGGCGCGCCCTTGCGGCCCGCGATGATCACCGCGCTCTGCGAGAAGACGACGCGGACGGCGTCCTTCGCGACGCCTGGCAGATCGGCCACGATTTCGATCGCGTCGGCCGACTCCATCACGTCGAGCGGCGGCCGGTATTCCGCGCCGAACGGCCCGATCGCGTCCTCATTCGCGAGATCGGCCATGAACTGCTGAAGATCCGCGCTCAGCGACTCCAGCTCGCGGCCGATGTCGGCAAGGGGCCGGCGTTCGAACGAAATGCGCATCACAGCAAGCATTCTACTGCCGGACGGCGAAGGAAGTGTCAGCGGTGCAGAAAGTTAGCGTGGGGCGCGTAGCAGCGATAGAGATATGAGCACAATACGCTCAGTATATATGCTTGACAAGCACTAATATGTCGGCTACAGTAATCCTCGTGAACAACGCTCGGGCCGAGATCCCGTGAGCGTATTCAGGAGGAAGACACAATGGCTCTGGTTCGATGGAATGCGTTGAACGAGCTGGCCGGGCTCGAAGTCGATCGACTCAACCGTATGTTCTCGGATTTCTACAGCGACGGTCCCCGTGCGTGGGTGCCGCCGGTCGACATCTACGAGACCGAGAAGGACGAGGTCGTGATCAAAGTCGAGCTCCCGGACATGAAGAAGGAAGACATCCGGGTGACCTTCGAGAACGACGTGCTGACGATCGCCGGCGAGCGCAAGTTCGAGGAATCGACCACACGCGACCGGTTCCAGCGGATCGAGCGGCGCCACGGCGCGTTCTCCCGCGCCTTCACGCTGCCGACGAGCGTCGACGCCTCGCAGATCGCGGCGGCCTACAAGGATGGCGTGCTGACCGTCACGCTGCCGCGGCGCGAAGAGTCGAAGCCGAAGCAGATCGCGGTCACCGTCGAATAACCGCTCGTCCCTCAGGACCGCGGAGAGGATGCGTCCTCTCCGCGGCTTCGTCTTTTTCGCGCGACGTCCCCCCTGGCACCGCCTCGCCGATTCAGGTACTCTCTTGACAACATGGCGCAGAACGCAGACGGCCCTGAGTCGAGAGGCGCGATGATAGACGCAGCGAGCGCGCCGCCTCCGGCCCCCATCACCAGCAGATTCCTGTTCGTCGACGTGGCCGCGCAGCGCGCGAAGCAGCTGCGGCGCGGTGCGTTGGCGCGGCTCGATCGCCACAACCCGCACGCCCCGCACAAGCTCGAACGCGTGGCGATGGAAGAAGTCCGATCGGGACTCATCGAATACGAGCTCCCGACGCGAACCGACGGCGCGGCGAAAAGCTGACGACCTCTTCGGGAACCCCAATACCTTCGGATGCGTAACAGTCAGTAGAGACGTGTATCTCAGCGGTTGCGCTGAGGAGGCGTGCCATGTTGGCTCTTGGCCTGGCGTTGCTCGGAGTGCTTCTCGTCGTGCTCATCGCCGGCGGCCTTGCCGTGTCGATGCTGCTGAGGGCGGTGGTCTGGGCCGTGCTGTTGCCGTTCCGGATCCTCTTCGGCCTGCTGTTCGGCATTCTCCTGCTGCCGCTCCTCTTGATCAAGGTGGTCGTCGTCGGCCTCCTGCTGGTGGTCATCGGGCCGATCGTGCTGATTTCTCTCCTCGGCGCCGCGCTCGCGCTCGCCGTGCCCCTCTTCCCGTTCCTTTGTATCGGGTTCGTGATCTGGGCCGTGACGCGGTCGCGCCGCTCGGCAGTCGCCTATCGCGACGTGTAGCGCCGGTTCAGGGAACTAGATCGACCGCGTCGCCGGTTCGGGGCGCATCTGCGCGAACGAGGTCGCGCGCTCGAACGCGTCGGCGGCACGCAGCACCGTGGCCTCGTCCATCGCGCGTCCCGTCAACTGAAGACTGCACGGAAGCCCGTCTCGCGTGAAGCCGCACGGAAGAGAGATCGCAGGCAGCCCCGCGAGATTCGCCGCGACGGTGAAGACGTCCGCGAGATACATCTGCAGCGGATCCGACGTTCGCTCGCCCAGCCGGAACGCGGGCGTTGGACTGGTCGGCATCGCGATGAGATCGACCGACTGCAGCGCGAGCTCGTAGTCGCGCCGAATCAGCGTGCGGACCTGCTGCGCTTTCAGGTAATACGCGTCGTAGTACCCGGCGCTGAGCACGTAGGTCCCGAGCAGAATGCGCCGTTTGACTTCCGCGCCGAATCCTCGATCCCGGGTGCGATCGTACATCTCGCCAAGCGACGCGGCCGGCGCGCGGAATCCATAGCGCACGCCGTCATACCTGGCGAGATTCGAGCTCGCTTCCGCCGTCGCGACGAGATAGTAGACGGGTATCGCGTGCGCGCTGTGCGGCAGCGCCACGTCGACGACCTTCGCGCCGCGATCCGCCAGCACCTGCACGCCGCTCTCGAATGCGGCGTGGATCTCGGGATCCACGCCGTCGGCGAGAAGCGCCTTCGGCACGCCAATCCTCACGCCGCGCACGTCACCGGTCAGGGCCGACATGTAGTCGTCCGGTTTCGATGTTGCGCACGTCGCATCGCGCGGATCGGGTCCTGCCATCGACTGCAGCGCGAGCGCGGCGTCGGCCACCGTCGTCGCGAGTGGTCCGATTTGATCGAGTGACGAAGCGAACGCGATGAGGCCGTAGCGCGACACGCGGCCGTAGGTCGGCTTGAGTCCCACGACACCGCACAACGCGGCCGGCTGACGGATGGATCCGCCGGTATCCGATCCGAGCGCAAGCGGCACCATCCGCGCCGCAACCGCGGCCGCCGAGCCGCCGCTCGATCCGCCCGGAATACGATCGAGCGCCCACGGATTCCGCGTCGGCGCGAACGCGGAATTCTCCGTCGAGGATCCCATGGCGAACTCGTCGCAGTTGGTCTTGCCGACGATCACGGCGCCGGCGGCGACGAGCCGAGCGACGGCCGTCGCATCGTACGGCGGCACGTAGTGCTCGAGGATCCGCGACCCTGCCGTCGTCGTCAGACCTTTCGTGCACAGGTTGTCTTTCAGCGCGATGGGCACGCCGAGCAGCGGCAGGCGATCCCAGTCCGCGCGCCGCGCGTCGAGCGCGGCCGCCTGCGCGAGCGCGCGATCGGCCGAGATGGTGTGGAACGCGTAGATCGCGTCGTTGGCCGCGCTGATACGGACGAGCGTGTCGCGGCACACGTCCGAGGCTGAGGTGTCTCCCCGGCGGATCGCGTCGGCAATGGCTCGGGCGGTATCGAGTGCCATGATCAGCCCAGCACTCGTGGTACTTTGAAGAGGCCGTGCGCGAGATCCGCCTCGGGCGCCTGCGACAGCGCTTCGTCTCTCGGGAGCGAGGGCTCCGGGACGTCGTCGCGCGCCGTGTCCGCGGCGTCGAGCGCATGCGACGTCGGCGGCACGCCGGCCGTGGCCACCTGCTGTACTTGTTGCGCGTAGGCGAGCACGCTCGACAACTGCGGCGTCATCAGATCTTTTTCCGGTTCGGTGAGCTCGAGTCGCGCGAGCTGCGCGATCCGCTCCACGTCGGCGCGCGTCAAATCGCCTGGCATGCGCGCGATCGTAGCATGAGCACTCGCAGGAGCTGACGCATGCCGATTCGACCAGCGGCGGTGGCCGGTACGTGGTATCCGGGCAGCGCCGGCGCGCTCTCGCGCGAAGTCGATCAATATGTCGATGCGGCGGCCGATGGACCTTACGGTCTCGTGCGCGCGATCATCGCGCCGCATGCGGGGATCATGTTCTCCGGCCCCGTCGGCGCGTATGCGTACCGCACCGTCGCGTTGAACGAAGATCGCGCGGACTACGACGTGGCGGTGCTCGTGGGGCCGTCGCATTTCGTGGCGTTCGAGGGCGTCTCCATCTATCCCGAAGGCGCGTTCGAGACGCCGCTTGGCCTCGCGTCGATCGATGCGCCGACGGCGGTCGCGATCGCGAGAGCCGATATCGTCCGCCCGTTGACCAACGCGCACGTGCGCGAGCACTCGCTCGAAATGCAGCTCCCGTTCTTGAAACGATTGCTGCCGGACCTGCCGATCGTCCCGCTGCTGATGGGACATCAGACTCGCGCCACGATCGAGCGTCTCGCGGCGGCGCTTGCCGCCGCGCTCGCCGGGCGGCGCGCGCTCATCGTCGCCAGCACCGATTTGTCGCACTACTTCGATTCCAGGAAGGCGGAAACGCTCGATCGCGAAGTGCGCGAGTGCGTGCAGGCGTTCGACGACGAGCGGTTGTTGAGCGTGTTCGAGCGCTATCCGGACGAGGAGCGTGGGCGCCACGTGGGATGCGGCATTGGTCCGGCGCTGGCCGTCATGAAAGCCGCGCGCGCGCTCGGCGCGTCGGATGCACGCGTCTTGAAGTACGGGCATTCCGGAGAGATCTCCGGCGACAACAGCGGCGTCGTCGGCTACATGGCCGCGGCCATCGGAACCTTCGATGCTGACTGAGTCCTCGCGTCAACGTCTGCTCTTGCTTGCGCGCGAGTCGGTTGCCGCGCGCGTGTGCAAACGTCCATCGCCTCTCCTGCCGATCGCCAATCCGCTGCCGGCGTCCGGCGTGTTCGTCACGGTCAAGCATCGAGGCATGCTTCGCGGCTGTCTCGGAACGCTCGAGCCCGTGGAGGATCTCGCGCCGGAAGTCGCGAGGTGCGCGGCGGACGCGGCGAGTCAGGATCCGCGCTTCAAGCCGATGACGCCCGACGAGCTGCCCGATCTGTCGGTCGACGTCTCCGTGCTCGGCCCGCTCGAGGCGATCGATCCGCGCGACGCGACCGCGATCGTCATTGGAGAGCACGGGCTCGTCGTCGAACAGGGACGATACCGCGGCGTGCTGCTTCCGCAAGTCGCGTCCGAGCGGAAGTGGACGCGCGAGCAGTTCATCCGTCAGACCTGCGTGAAGGCGAGCCTCGCGCCCGATGCGTGGGAGCACGGCGCCATCGTCTACCGCTTCAGCGCGGAAGTGTTCGGGGACTGAGTGCCGCGGCTCGGAGCGCATCTCTCGATTGCCGGCGGGCTGCCGCGCGCGGTCGACCGCGCGCAGGCGACCAACTGCGACGCGCTGCAGATCTTCACGAAGTCCGTGGGGCAGTGGCGCGCCCGGCCGCTGCCAGACGACGAGGTCGCGCGCTTTCGATCGCGCGTGCGCGCCTCAGGGATCGCGCCGGTCGTCGCGCACAACAGCTACTTGATCAACATCGCGACGGCGGAGCCGATGCTGCGCGCGCGGTCGATGGCCGCGCTCGACGAGGAGATCGATCGCGCGGAGCGGCTCGGGCTCGCCGGCCTGGTGATGCACCCGGGCTCGTATACGACCGGCAGCGAACGCGAGGGGCTGCGCCTCATCGCGGACGGGCTCGGCGAGATTCTCTCCGCACGGCCGCGCAGCAGAGTCAAGATCCTGCTCGAGCACACCGCGGGGCAGGGCACCAACCTCGGGCATCGCTTCGAGCATCTCGCGGCCATCATCGACGCGCTGCGCGGCTCGCGGCGCCTTGGCGTGTGTCTGGATACCTGCCATCTGCTGACCGCCGGTTACGACCTTTGTTCACCCGAGGGGTACGAGGACACGTTCCGCGCCTTCGATCGGATCGTCGGGCTCGATCGCCTCGCCGTCTTTCATCTGAACGACTCGAAGCGGCCGTGCGGCAGCCGCGTCGATCGCCACGAGCACATTGGCAAGGGATGCCTCGGGCTCGAGCCGTTTCGCCGCATCGTGAACGATCCGCGCTTTCGCGATCTGCCGATGCTGCTCGAGACGCCCAAGCTCGAAACCGCGGAGAGCCGGCGCAAGAGCGACGCAGATCCGTGGGACGTCAAGAATCTCCGAACGCTCAGGAAGCTGATCGTATAAGTTACGGGCATGCGCATCGTGTCCGCCGTTCTGATCATGCTTCTTGCGCTCGGCCCCGCCCAACCCGCGTCCGCGTGGGGCTTCGAGGCGCACCGCTTCGTCGTCGACAGGGCCATCGCGTTGCTTCCGCCCGAGATCCGGCCGTTCTTCGAGAAATATCGCGCTGCGGTCGTCGAGCACGCAATCGATCCGGATCTGTGGCGCACCGTCGAGTGGGATGCGGTCGAAGGGCCGAGACATTTCCTGGACATGGATCACTACGGTCCGCATCCTTTCAAGGAGCTGCCGCGCGACTACGACGCGGCGGTCAAGAAGTACGGCGCCGACGTGGTCAAGCAATATGGGCTGCTCCCGTGGCGCACGCAGGAAATGTACGGCCGGCTCGTCGAAGCCTTCGCATTGAAGCAGACCTATTCGCGAGAGAACATCAAGCTGTTCTCATCGGTCGTCGCGCATTACTTGTCCGACGCGCAGGTGCCGTTCCACGCGACCATCAATCACGACGGCCAACTCACGAATCAATGGGGCATCCACGCGCGCTTCGAGCTGGAGCTCTTCGAGCGCTATCGCGACAAGCTGAAGCTCGCGCCGAAGCCCGCGCGGACGATTGCGAACGTGCGCGATTTCGCGTTCGACTCGCTCACGTCCAGCTCCACCTACGTTCGGACGATCCTCGACGCCGACAGAGACGCAGCGGTGGGACGCGAGGTGTACGACGATCAGTACTACGCGATGATGTTCGCGAAGCTGCAGCCGGTGTTGGAGAGCCGGTTGAACGAATCGATCACCGCCATCGCGTCGGTGATCGCGACGGCCTGGGAAGCGGGAGGCAAGCTGCCGCTGCCGGCCGATCAGCCGCGCGTGCCGCAGAAGATCAGGCGGAAGTAGCCGGCGGGCTCGGCGGGCGCTTGCGATCGATGAACTGTTCGAGCGGGTGCAAGAGCAGCAGCACGATGAGCGTCACCGCCGTCGCGATGACGGCGAGGTGAAAGTCGCCGCCGCCCGCGGCCATGCCGATGCCGGCGTTCACCCAGATCGTCGCCGCCGTCGTCAGTCCTTGGATCCCCGCATCCGTCCGCATGATCGCGCCGGCGCCGAGAAAGCCGATGCCCGTGACGAGCTGCGCCGCGACGCGGCTCTTGTCCCCGACGTTCGCGTCGGTGAGCTGGATGGACATCAGCGTGAACACCGCCGCGCCGATCGCGATCAGGATATTGGTGCGAAGCCCCGCGTCCTTGTGGCGCCACTCGCGCTCGAGGCCGATAAGGCTGCCAAGCGCCGCGGCGAGCATCAAGCGCTGGATGACTTCCGCATCAGACAACACAGTCATTCGATGATCGCGAGCCTCGTCCGATCGAGCGGGACTTCGATGCCGTTCTGCCAGGTGATCTGCTCGCCGGACCGCACGCGAAGATCGTAGGTCGACGCGGGCACGATGAAGAGCATGTACGACGGCCCTGCAAACGGGCCGCCGATCGGCTTGTGCCGCTTGCCCGGCTCGAACAGCGCCACGTCCGGGAGCCCGCCCGTCCTTTTACGAACTTGCAGCGCGCCGAATCCGTTCTTGAAGTTGATCACCTCGAGGTGATGCCCCTGCTCGTCGGGATACGGCATGACGACGAGGCGGTTGGCCCAGCGGATGTTGACGACCCGGCCGTCGCGCTCTTCGATGGCTTGCACGTCGTAGATGCCGGCGGGAACCACGAGCTGGACGCGACCGTCTCCGGTAGTTGTGTGGGGGAGCGATTCCCGGCGATCGCCGGCGCGGTGGACCGTCAGCCGCGTGCGGCTCGTGACTTCCTCGGCGCCGTTGAACACGCGAACCTCGAGCGTGAGCGACTCGGCCGCGTTCGGCCGCGCCAACGCCGTGACGAGCGCCAGCACCAACCCGCACAGCATGCGCGCATGTTAGCAGAGCTTTCCGGGGCGCGTGCTATCGTAGCTTTCAGGTCTCGATCGATGGATGTCTACCTCGTGCCCGTCGGCCCGGATCGCCACGAACTCTACTGCGAGGTGCCTGACGAGATCGACGATCAGGACGCCGCCGCGGAGAGCACCGACGCGAAGCCGGGATTCTTCCGCCGCCTGCGTCTGCGCTTTCGCGAGATGCTCGCGGAAGCCGAACGCGAGCGCCGCCAGGCGCGGACGACGCGGGTCGAGGGCGGTTGGCTGACGCGAATCAAGACGCGCGTCATGCGGTGGGTGGCGGAGAGCATCGCCGAGCAGCGCCTGCTCTGGCATCTGCGCTCGCAGACGGAAGCATGCCTCTACTATCCCGACGATCTGGACGAGGCACGCGCGGTCGCCGTGCTGAAGACGCAGCTCAAAAGCGATTTCGAGAAGCATCGCTTCTGGCTCGCGATCGATTCGCTGCTCTTCATCGTCTCCGGGCTGCTCGCGCTCGTGCCCGGTCCAAATTTCCTCGCGTATTACTTCGCGTTCCGGCTCGTGGGCCACTACCTCTCGCTGCGCGGCGCGCGAAACGGGTTGAGCGGCTTCGAGTGGAAGACCGAGAAGAGCGACGCGCTCTCGGAGCTGCGGCGCGCGATCGGGCTCGCGCCGGACGCGCGCGACCGCCGCGTCCACGAGGTGGCGACGCGGCTTCGGTTGGAGCATCTTCCCAGCTTCTTCGAGCGGACTGCCGTCCCGATGTCGTGAGATACTGGCCGCACCCTTGAAGCTCCAGGACATCGCGGCGCGCCTCGATTGCCGCGTCGACGGCGACGGCACGATCGACATCCGCGGCGTGGCGCGCATCGAGGACGCCGGACCGGGCGATCTCACGTTCTTCGCGAATCCAAAGTACGCCGCCGAGCTGCGCGCGACGCGCGCGTCCGCGGTGATCCTCGGCGACAACGCCGAAGCGGCGCCGTGCGCGATGCTGCGCGCCAGGCAGCCGTATCTCGCGTTCGCGCGCGCGGTCAGCCTGTTCGAGGATCCGTGGCGGCCTGCTCCAGGTGTTCACGAGCTCGCGTCCGTCGCGGACGGCGTGACGCTCGGTGAACAGGTCTCGATCGGCCCCTTCGCCGTCGTCGAGCAAGGCGCGCGCATCGGAGCGCGAACGATCGTGCACGCGCACGCGTTCGTCGGCCGGC
The DNA here is from genome assembly GCA_036556425.1 of Vicinamibacterales bacterium. Lineage (GTDB taxonomy): Bacteria > Acidobacteriota > Vicinamibacteria > Vicinamibacterales > 2-12-FULL-66-21 > DATBJJ01. The sequence continues at coordinate 35,509 of DATBJJ010000166.1, read as the reverse complement.
AGACCGAGATCGGCGACGACTGCATCCTCCACGCGCACGTCTCCATCCGCGAGCGTATCCGCATCGGCAACCGCGTGATCCTGCAAAACGGCGCCGTCGTCGGCAGCGATGGATATGGATTCGCGCGCCGTCCGGACGGCACGCATCAGAAGATCCCGCAGATCGGCGGGATCGTCGTCGAAGACGACGTGGAGATCGGCGCGAACACGACCATCGATCGGCCGGCGGTCGGCGAGACGAGGATTGGCGCCGGCACGAAGATCGACAACCTCGTCCAGATCGCGCACGGTGTCGCGATAGGAAAGAACGTGCTGCTGGCGGCGCAGGTCGGCATCGCCGGCAGCGTGACGATCGAGGACGACGTGACGCTGGCGGGACAGGTCGGCGTGGCGGGCCACATCACGCTCGGGAAGGGCGTGGTGGCAACGGCGCAAACCGGCATTCCGAATTCGGTCGAAGCCGGGGCGCTCGTGTCCGGCTACCCCGCGATTGCGAACCGCGAGTGGCTGCGATCGTCCGCCGTCTTTCGGCGGCTGCCTGAGCTGAAGAAGCGGGTCGCCGAGCTGGAGCGCCGGCTCAAGGAGCTGGAGGATATGCCATAATCGATGCTCCGATGACATTCGACATTCGCCGCCAACTCCCACGTTCCCGCTATGTTCTGGCGCTCCTGGCGATCGTGGGATGGTTCGCGATCGAGCCGGCGCCGCGCGCCGCCACCCGCCCTCCGAAATTCGATTACAAGATGTCGACGCTCGACAACGGCCTGAAGGTCGTCCTCCTCGAGGACCACTCGACGCCGATCGTGCACACCGAGATCTGGTACCACGTGGGATCGAAGAACGAGAAGAAAGGGCGGACCGGATTCGCGCACCTCTTCGAGCACATGATGTTCAAGGGCTCGAAGAACGTGGAGCCCGAAGGGCACCCGTCGCGAATCTCCAGCGTCGGCGGCCAGAGCAACGCCTACACGAACGAGGACTCGACCGTCTACTGGCAGACGTTTCCGCAGCAGTATCTGCCGATGGTGCTGTGGCTCGAAGCCGATCGGATGGCCACGCTTCGCATCGAGGAGAAGGTGTTCCAGACCGAGCGCGAGGTGGTGAAGGAAGAGCGGCGCATGCGCGTCGAGAGCCAGCCGTACGGAAAGCTGAACGAGATCATTTACGGCGAGGCGTTCACGACGCATCCCTACAAGCACCCGACGATCGGCAGCATGGCGGATCTCGAGGCCGCGTCGATCGAGGACGTGCGCGACTTCTTCAGGACGTACTACGTGCCCGGGAACGCAACGCTCGTGATCGTGGGCGATTTCGATCCGAAAGAAACGATGGATCTCGTGAAGCGGTACCTGGGCCGCGTGCCGAAGGCCACCAAGCCGGTGCCGCGCGACATCCCGGCCGAGCCGCCGATGACGAAAGAGCGGCGCGTGCGGCTCGAGGAGAGCGTTCCGCTTCCTGCGGTCGTCGTCGCGCATCACATCACGTACGACGGCCACCCGGACTCCTATCCGCTGCACATCGCGTCGAAAGTCTTGTCGGACGGCCAGAGCTCGCGCATTCACCGCAAGCTCGTGTACGAGAAACAGCTCGCGCTTGCGGCGTTCGGCCAGGGCAACATCATCGAGGATCCGAATCTCTTCTACGCGGTCGCGATCGTCCAGCCTGGGCACACCCCCGAGGAGGCAATCGACGCGCTCATCGCGGAGCTCGATCGCTTGCGGGCGGAGCCGATCAGCGCGAACGAGCTCCAGCAGGCCAAGAACCAGTTCGCGCGCGACTACATCCTGACGAGAGAATCGAACAAGGACAAAGCGCAGCACCTGGCGCATGCCGTCGTCATTCACGACGACATCACGACCGCCGACGGCGAGTTCGACATCTTCATGAACATGACGGCGGCCGAAGTGCAGCGAGTCGCGCAGAAGTACTTCACACCGGAGAATCGTCTCGTGCTGACGATCATGCCGAAAGGATCTGCGGGCGGAAGAAGGCCCGAATGAGCGTGGTCACTCGCGCCGTCAGCATTGGCCTCGTACTCCTTTCGACGTGCACGAGCGCGGTGGCGCAGGTGGTCGACTGGCCGACCGAGCGCGCGCCGGGGCCGCTCGCGGCGCGCGAAGCGAAGTTCCCGCCCTATCAGTTTCGAACGCTCTCGAACGGCCTGCAGGTCATTGCCGTGTCGCAGAACGAGCAGCCCGCGGTCAGCCTGCGGCTGATCGTGCGCGCCGGCGGCGCGAACGATCCGACGCAGAAATCGGGCGTCGCGACGCTCGTGGCGGCGCTGCTCGATCAGGGCACCCAAACGAAGAGCGCCGAGCAGATCGCGAGCTCGATCGATTCGATCGGCGGGTTGATGTCCACCGGCGCGGGAAGCGACCTGACCTACGTCCAGGCGATCGTGATGAAGGACAGCTTCGCGTTCGGCCTCGACATGGTGTCGGACGTCGCGAGGAACCCGAAGTTCGCGCCCGACGAGCTCGAGCGCCAGCGTCAGCAGATCCTCTCGGGCCTGAAGGTCGGCTACGAGGATCCGGACTACATCGCCGGCATGGTGTTCGATCGGCTCGTTTACGGCTTCCATCCGTACGGCAAACCGGACTCTGGGACACCGGAGTCGATCGCCAGCATCACGCGCGACGATCTGGTGTCGTTTCACAAGACGTGGTTCGGGGCGAACAACGCGATTCTCGCGATTGTCGGCGACGTCTCGCACGAGGAGGCGTTTGCCGGCGCGGAGCGCGCGTTCGGCAAGTGGTCCCGCACGGAGACGCAGGCCGCCAAGCCCGTTGAGCCTCCGCCGCCGACGCGCCGGCTCGTCGTGATCGATCGGCCGGGCTCGGTGCAGACCGAGATTCGCGTCGGCAACATCGGCCTGTCGCGGAGGAATCCGGATTTTCTCGCGCTCGACCTCGCGATCAACGTGCTCGGCGGCGAGGGCGGCAACCGGCTCCATCGCGTCCTCCGATCGGACCGCGGCCTCACCTACGGCGCCTCGGCCGACGTCAACGCGTTGAAGGACACGGGCAACATCGTTGCGGATACCGACACGCGGTCGGAGTCGACCGGCGAGGCGCTGCGGCTGATCGTCGAGGAGTTCTTTCGCCTCCAGCGGCAGCGCGTGCGCGAAGAGGAGCTGGCGGACGCGCAGGCGTACCTGACCGGAAGCTTCCCGCTCAGCATCGAAACGCCGAGCGCCATCGCGCTGCAGATTCTCAACGCCGTGTTCTACGGACTCGATCTCAACGAGCTGCAGACGTATCGCGAGCGCGTGAACGCGATTACGCCGGACGACATCCAACGGGTCGCACGGCAGTACCTGCATCCCGATCGCCTCTCGATCGTGCTCGTCGGCGATGCGTCAGTCTTCTCGAAACAGCTTGCGGGCGTCGGCTTCGATCAGTTCGAGCGAATCCCGCTCTCCGATCTGGATCTCGGATCGGCGGATCTGAAGCGCCATCGTCCGCCGACGGTGCGTCAAATGCCGGCGGCGTACGTCGTTCCTCAGGCGGGGTCGACGGCAAGCGATCTCATCGCGCGCGCGGTGAAGGCCAAGGGCGGCCTCGAGAAGCTGCGATCGATCCGGACGGTCAAAGCGACGTCGACGACAACGGTGTTCCGGGATTCCGACGCCTCTGCGGACTTCGAAACGACGTCCTACATCCGCTACCCAAGCGCCTTTCGCATCGACGCGAGCACGCCGATGGGTTCGGTCGTGCAGGTCTTCAACGGCGGCGACTATTGGATCCAGACGGCGCGCGGTGTCGCGACGCCCGACGAAGCGGTCGCCGATCAGATTCGCGGAACGGTGCAGCGCGACGTGATCGGATTGCTGCTCGCGATCACCGACGGACGCGCCCGCGCCGAACGGATGCCCGACGTCGTCCACGAAGGCCGCGGCCTGCCGGTCGTCCAAGTTTCAGGCAGGGGCATGAGGCCGTTCTCGATCCTCCTGGATCCCGACACCGGCTTGATTCTCGCGGAGCGCTATCAGATTCCAGCCGGGCGCGGCGAGTGGATGCCCGTCGAAGAGGCGTTTTCGGATTACCGGAGCGTCGACGGCCTGCAGATCGCGTTCAACGCCGTCGTCCGCCGAGACGGCCGCGCGATTCTGAATCGGCGCGTTCGCGCGTTCGAGTACAACGTTCCACTCGATCCCGCACTCTTCACCAAGCCGAGCTAGCGCCACAATCACGCCGAGCGAGCCTGCCTTGCGCGTCATGATCTCCTGCGGCGAGCCGTCCGGGGATTTGTACGCCGGCGCGCTCGCGCGCGAGCTGCTTCGTCTCGATCCCTCGACGATCGTCACGGGGTTCGGCAGCGAGCGTCTGAGGAGCGCGGGCGCCAGCCTCGTCGCGGATTTCGAGGGTCTGTCGGTGACAGGACTCCTCGAAGTCGCGCGCGTTCTGCCGCGGACGTACGCGGTGTATCGCCGACTCGTCGCGGACGCCGAAGCGTCGCGGCCGGACGTCTTCGTCGCCGTGGATTTTCCCGACTTCAACTTCCGCCTCGCGCACCAGATGCGCCGGCTCGGCGTGCCCGTCGTTTACTACATCAGCCCGCAGCTCTGGGCCTGGCGTCCGGGCCGCATGAAGACGATGCGCCGCATCGCGGATCGCGTGCTCGTGATCTTTCCGTTCGAGGAGGCGATTTACGCGAAGGCGGGCGTGCCGGTCGAATGGGTCGGGCATCCGCTGCTCGACGTGGCGACGCCGCCTGAGCCGCGCCGCGATTTCCTGCGGCGCCACGGCCTCGATCCCGATCGTCCCGTGATCGCGCTTCTGCCTGGAAGCCGGGCCAACGAGCTGCGCGCGATCCTGCCTGGCCTGATGGAGGCCGCCTCGATCATTCAGCGTGAATCAGCGCAGACGCAGTTCGTCATCGCGCGCGCGCCGCACCTCGAGGACGAGCTGTTCGCGCCGGCGACCCGCGCATCGATTCGCGCGACGATGATCGAAGGCGCGACGGATGCGGTGCTGGCGTCGGCGAACGTCGCGATTCTCGCGTCCGGCACGGTCACGGTGCAGGCCGCGCTCCACGAATGCCCGATGGTCGTGGTGTATCGGCTGTCGCCGCTCACGTATCGTCTCGGCCGTCCGTTCGTTCAAGTCGACACCTTCGCGATGGCGAATCTCGTCGCGGGCCGCACGATCGTTCCCGAGCTGATTCAGGACGACTTCGTTCCTGAGGCTGTCGCGTCGCGCGCGTTGACGCTCGTTCGCGATGCGAACGCGGCCGAGCGCATGCGCGCGGATCTGCGGACGGTGAAGGCAAAACTCGGCGGGCCGGGCGCGAGCCGGCGCGCCGCCGCCGCGATCGTCGACGTCGCCCGGCGGGCTCGCGATCGTCGTTTGGAGTAGACTGCTCGCATGGGTCGCGTCATTCCATTCATCGCGTGTGTGCTCGTCGCATCGATGGCCAGCGCCACGGTGCTCGTGCCGGCGGAGTTCAGCGAGATCGTGCAGGGATCCCAGATCATCGCGTACGCCAGGATCGTCGACGCCCGGCCGGAGTGGGCCGACGGCCGGCGTTGGATCGACACCGTCGTCACGGCGGACGTCGTTTCGTCTCTGAAGGGAAGCCCGGGAGAAACGCTGACGTTCAAAGTGCCCGGCGGCCGTCTCGGACGCTATCAGAGCGTTGTCGTCGGCGCACCGTCCTTCGCGGTCGGCGACGAAGCGGTTCTGTTTCTCAAGACGCACGGCGACGAGCTGCCGGACGTCTTCGGCTTGAATCAAGGCGTGTTCAGGGTCGTCGTCGATTCGCGAACGGGACAGCGGCTGGTCGTGCCGCCGCCCGTGATGAAGATCGCGAATTCCTCGGAGCCGGAGCGCGTCGTCCGCGGCGCGCTCGATCGGCGGCCGCTCGCGTTAGACGCGTTCGGCGCGCGCGTGCTCGAGGTCATGGCGGCGAAGCCGGCGCCGCGCGTCAGGAAAGACGTCCGATGATGGCGCCTCGCCGCACGGTCGCGGTCGTCACGATCCTCGTTGCCGCCCTCGTCGCGCCGATCGGCGCGTATCTGAAGCTCGGCACGCGCGTTCAGTCGCGGACCGAGAGCCTGCGCTGGCGCAACTTTCCAGTTCGATACTTCATCACGAATACCGGCATACCGCTCGTGACACAGCAGCAGTTTCAGGCGTCGGTCGGCCGCGCGTTCGCGACGTGGCATGCCGTGGAGACGGCGACGACCTCGTCGGAATTCGTCGGCTTCGTCCAGGCGTCGCCGTTCGTGTCCGACGGCGCGAGCGTGCTCGGGTTCCTCAATCGCCCCGAGCAGGACCGCACGCTCGCGGCCACGACCTTCACCGTCGACACGACCGACGGCAGGATCCTCGAATCGGACATCTTCTTCAATTCCGTCTTCCCGTGGTCTGTCGCAGAAACCGGCGGAACGGATCGCTTCGACATCGAGTCGATTGCGCTGCACGAGATCGGCCATCTGTTCGGCCTGTCGCACTCGGCGCTCGGCGAAACGGAGATGATCACCGGAGGGCGGCGCGTGATCGCGGCCGAAGCCGTGATGTTTCCCATCGCGTTCTCGCGCGGCAACATCTCGGATCGTACGCTCAAGCCGGACGACATCGCCGGCATCTCGGATCTCTACGGCACGAGCACGTTCACGCGTGATTTCGGGAGCATCAGCGGCCGCGTCACGAAAAACGGACGGGGCGTCAAAGGCGCGCACGTCGTGTCGTTCGATCCGCGCGACGGAAGTCTGGTGGGCGGCTTCACCCTCAACGACGCCGGAGACTTCGTGATCGCGGGACTGCTGCCGGGCCCGCACATCCTGCGCGCGGAGCCCCTCGACGACGGGGACCTCACCAGCTTTTTCGACGACGGGTTCGGGGCGGACGTCGATTTCCGCGTCACGTTTCACGATCGCATCGTCGCGGTGCCGAAGGGCGGCGGCGCGCGGAACGTCGAGATCAAGGTGACGCCGAAGTGACGCTGCGAAGCGTGAGCGTCTTCCTGACCGCCATCATCCTCGCGGCCGCGGCGCCCGCGATCGCGCAGCCGTCCCGCGGCTCGTGGGAAGTGAGCGGCGGCGGCGTGTTCGTCGGCGGATTCGATCTCGGCAGCGCGACCGCCGAGCTCACGTCCAACACCGGCACGTCGGGCGGTCCGTTCACGTACTTCGACACGGACAATCGCGTCGATCCTGGGACGGGATTTCTCGGACGGATCGGCTTCTACCTGACGCGATCGCTCGCGATCGAGAGCGGCATCCGCTACACGCAGCCGAAGCTGAAGGCGCGCATCAGCGGCGACACCGAGGGCGCGCAGAATATCACCGCCGAAGAAACGTTCAGTCAATACGTCTTCGACGGATCGGCCGTCTGGCACTTCAGGGGATCCGGTGCGGGCCGCGGCGGGCTGACGCCATTCGTCTTCGGCGGCGCCGGATATCTCCGAGAGCTGCACGAGGGAGACGCGCTCGTCGAGGAAGGCGTCGAATATCACGGCGGCGGCGGCGTCAAATGGTGGCTTGGCGCACGAGGCCGGATGGGCGTGCGCGCCGAGGCCGGCCTCTCGATCCGCGACGGCGGCTTCGATTTCGACGACAAGCGGCGCGTCGTGCCGGTCGCGGCGGGATCGTTCTTCTGGGTGTTTTAGAACGCGGATCACGCGGATCCGTGCAATCTGTGTCTACCGAGATCGCGTTTCGCGACGTCAGGCTGACGCGCGGCGCCATGGACGTCCTGCGCGGCTTGAGCCTCGCGATCGATCGAGGCGAGACGCTCGCGCTCGTCGGCCGGAGCGGCGCCGGCAAGAGCACGATTCTCAAAGCCATCAATGGTCTCCTCACGCCGCAGGCCGGCGAGATCGTCGTCCGCGGCCGGCGGACGACCGAGTGGGATCCCTTCGAGCTGCGGCGAAGCATCGGCTACGTCTTGCAGGAAGTCGGCCTCTTTCCCCATCTCACCGTCGGCGACAACGTCGCGATCGTGCCGCGGCTGCTCGGTTGGCCCGAGGCGCGGCTCGCGACGCGCGTGCGCGATCTGCTGCAGTTGGTTGGCTTGCCGGCTGACGAGTACGCCGGCCGATCTCCCCAAGCGCTGTCGGGAGGGCAGCGCCAGCGCGTAGGCGTCGCGCGCGCGCTCGCCGCCGATCCGCCCATTCTGCTCATGGACGAACCGTTCGGCGCGCTCGATCCCGTCACGCGCGCGGAGCTGCACCACGAGTTCCGCCGGATCCAATCCGAAGTGCGAAAGACGATCGTGCTGGTGACGCACGACATGGCGGAAGCGATGGCGCTCGGCTCGCGAATCGGCGTCCTCGCCGATGGCGTGCTCATCGCGTTGGACGCGCCGAAAGCGATCGCCGAGAGCGGCGACGATCGCGTGCGGGCGATGCTGCGCCCTCTCGTCGAAGCAAGCGCGGCGCTCGAAGGGCGGCAGGAGCCGTGAGCCTTCTCTCGTTTCTCGCGGCGCACCGCGGCGAGTTCCTTGGCTTACTCGTTCAGCACCTGTTTCTCGTCGCGATCTCGACGGGCGCGGCCGTCCTCATGGGCGTTCCGCTTGGCGTGCTCGCGGCGCGGCGTCCGCGCGCGGGCGCGCCGATCGTCTGGATCGTGAACGCCGCGCAAACGATTCCCAGCCTCGCGATGTTCGGGTTTCTGCTGCCGCTGCCGCTCATCGGCGGCCTGGGCGCCCGCGTCGCGATTACGGTGCTCATCGTGTACGCGCTGCTGCCCATCGTGAGAACGACGGTGGCCGGCATTCAGTCGGTCGATCCGACGCTGGTGGAGGCAGGCACCGCGCTGGGCATGACGCCGCGCCAGTTGCTGCGGCAGGTCCAGCTGCCGCTCGCCCTGCCGTCGATCGTCGCCGGCATCCGCGTCGCGGCGGTGATTGGCGTGGGCACCGCGACCATTGCCGCGGCGGTCGGCGCGGGCGGGCTCGGCGAGTACATCTTTCGCGGCCTCGCGATGGTCGATCCCACCGTGATCCTCGCCGGCGCGATCCCGTCCGCGCTGCTCGCGCTGGCGCTCGACGGCGCGCTCACGCTGGCCGAGCGCGGCGTTCGATCGACGCTCACGCGCAGCGGCGCGCGTCCGCGCTGGGTGATCGCCGCGCTGGTGACGATCTCGATCGTCGCGATTGCCGCGGCCGTCCTGGCGCGCGCGGGCTCGCATCAGGTCGTGCGCGTCGGATCGAAGAACTTCACGGAGCAGATCATCCTCGGCGAGATCGTCGCGCAAACGATCGAGGCTCGTACGCGGATGACCGTCGAGCGCCGTCTCAATCTGGGCGGCACGTTCATCTGCGATCGCGCGATTCGCACGGGGGACATCGACGTCTACGTCGAGTACACCGGAACGGCGCACACGGCAATCTTCCGTCAGCCGGCGGACACCGATCCTCGCCGCGTGTTCGAGGCGGTGCGAGAGCGCTACTCGAGCTCGGCCCTCACGCTTTTCGATCCGCTCGGCTTCGAGAACACCTTCGCGATCCTCGTCCGTGGCGACGAGGCGAGATCGCGCGGCTTGAAGACGATCGACGATGCGTCGAAGCAGTCGAGCCGATGGCAGGCGGGGTTTGGATACGAGTTCATTCAGCGCGCGGACGGGTATCCGGGCCTCGCGAAGACGTACGGCTTGACGTTCCGCGCCCCGCCGCGCGCGATGGATCTGTCGCTGATCTATCGCGCGCTCGCCGATCGTCAGGTCGATCTCATCGCGGGCGACGCGACGAGCGGCCTGATCGAGGCGTACGATCTCGCGATGCTCGAGGACAATCGCCGCTATTTCCCGCCCTACGACGCGGCAGCCGTCGCGCGCAGCGCGGCGCTCCTCGCGCATCCCGACGTTCGAGACGCGATCGCCTCGCTGAGCGGACGCATCACGGTAACGGACATGCGCCGCATGAATCACGCGGTCGATGCGGAGCGCCGGGATGCGGCGGACGTCGCGAGGGAATTCCTGGCGCGGCTGCGCTGAGGCGCGTACGGCAGGCCTTGAACCGCGATGCCGCTGTGGAGAATGATAAAAGGATGGGCTCCAAGAATTCATTCAATACACGGACGGCGCTGAAGGTCGGCGGCGAAACCTTCGACATCTTCAGCCTCCCCGCGCTCGAGAAATCCGGGTTCTCCTCGCTGTCGCGGCTGCCGTTCTCTCTCAAGATCCTGCTCGAGAACCTTCTGCGGCGGGAGGATGGGCGAGCCGTCGAGGCAGACGACATCAGCGCGCTCGCCGGCTGGGACGTGACCTCGAAGACGCAGAAAGAGATCGCGTTCACGCCGGGGCGCGTGCTGCTCCAGGATTTCACCGGCGTGCCGGCCGTGGTCGACCTCGCGGCGATGCGCGATGGGATCGTACGGCTCGGCGGCGATCCGCGCCGGGTCAATCCGCTGCAGCCGGTCGAGCTCGTGATCGACCATTCCGTCCAGGTCGATCATTTCGTCGAATCGAACGCGGCCGATCTGAACGCCAAGCTCGAGTTCTCGCGCAATCGCGAGCGCTACACGTTTCTCCGTTGGGGACAGGAAGCGTTCCGCAACTTCCGTGTCGTGCCGCCCGACACCGGCATCGTTCATCAGGTCAACCTCGAATACCTGGCGCGCGTGGTGTTCAGAGAGGATGCAGCCAAAGACGGCGGCCCGGCGCTCGCGTATCCCGATACGCTCGTCGGCACCGACTCGCACACGACGATGGTCAACGGGCTTGGGGTCGTGGGATGGGGCGTCGGCGGGATCGAGGCCGAGGCCGCCATGCTCGGCCAGCCGATCTCGATGTTGATTCCGGAAGTGATCGGATTCCGCCTCGTCGATCGCTTGCCGGAGGGCGCGACCGCAACAGACCTCGTGCTCACGATCACGGAACGCCTGCGAAAGCTGGGCGTGGTCGGCAAGTTCGTCGAGTTCTATGGTCCGGGTCTCGAGTTCCTGACGATTGCCGATCGCGCGACGCTCGGCAACATGTCGCCGGAATACGGCGCGACGATTGCGATCTGCCCGATTGACGAGATGACGCTCGACTATCTGCGTCTGACCGGACGGCCGGACGCGAGCGTGCAGCTCGTCGAGGCATTCGCGAAGGAACAGGGGTTGTTCCGGACGGAAGGCTCTCAGGACCCGGTCTACACCGCGACGATCGAGCTCGATCTTTCGACCGTCGAGCCCAGTCTTGCGGGTCCGAAGCGGCCGCAGGATCGCGTGTCGCTCCGGCAGTCGAAGCTGAAATTCGAGCAGGCGCTCGAGGTCATGCTGACCGAGCGCAAGGCAAAGACCGCTGCGGCCGCGCCCGCCGCGCAGGCGAGCGCGCAGGCGAGCGCGCAGGCGGCGCCAGCCGCGGTCGGCGTCGCGGCGGCCGAAGCCACACCGCCCGGACTGGAATCGCTGACGCACGGCTCGGTCGTCGTCGCCGCGATCACGAGCTGTACGAACACGTCGAACCCGAGCGTGATGATCGGTGCCGGACTGCTCGCGCGGAACGCGGTCAAGCGCGGTCTCAAGACCAAGCCGTGGGTGAAGACCAGCCTCGCGCCCGGCTCGCTCATCGTGACGGAGTACTACAAGGCCGCAGGCCTTCTCGAGTATCTCGCGGAGCTCGGCTTCAACATCGTCGGGTACGGCTGCACGACGTGCATCGGCAACAGCGGACCGCTGCCCGAGCCCGTCTCGAAGATCGTCAAGGACAACAATCTCGTCGTGGCGTCGGTCTTGAGCGGCAATCGCAACTTCGAGGGACGCATTCAGCCGCAGGTTCGCGCCAACTATCTCGCGTCGCCTCCGCTCGTCGTCGCGTACGCGCTTGCCGGAAAAATGCAGATCGATCTCACGTCCGAGCCGCTCGGCGAGGACTCCGACGGAAAGCCGGTGTTCCTGAAGGACATCTGGCCGTCCGAGCGCGAGATTCAGGAGACGATGCTTCGGGCCGTGCGATCGGAGATGTTCCGCGATAAGTACGCGCACGTCTTCGACGGCGACCAACGATGGCGCTCGCTGCCGATTCCGACCGGCCAGCGATTCGAGTGGGCGGACGATTCGACCTACATTCGCAACCCGCCGTTCTTCGAGAACCTGACGCACGACCCGGCGCCGCCGGCCAACATCCTCGGCGCGCGCGTGCTGGCCGTGCTCGGCGACAGCGTGACGACGGATCACATCTCGCCGGCGGGATCGATTCCAACCGACAGCCCGGCAGGGAAGTATCTGATCTCGAAGGGCGTGCGGCCGGCGGACTTCAATTCGTACGGCGCGAGGCGCGGCAATCACGAAGTCATGATGCGCGGCACGTTCGCGAACATCCGCCTGCGCAACCAGCTCGCGCCCGGCACGGAAGGCGGATGGACGACGCTCCTTCCCGACGGCGAGGTGATGACGATCTACGACGCGTCGATGAAGTATCAGTCGGCCGGGACGCCGCTCCTCGTGATCGCGGGGAAGGAGTACGGCTCGGGATCGTCGCGCGACTGGGCCGCCAAGGGAACGCTGCTCCTCGGCGTGAAGGCCGTGCTCGCCGAGAGCTTCGAGCGAATTCATCGGAGCAATCTCGTCAACATGGGCGTGCTGCCGTTGTGCTTCCGCACGGGCGAGAACGCCGCGACGCTGAAGCTGACCGGACGCGAAAAGTACGACGTCCTCGGGATGACCGATACGCTCAAGCCGTCCGGCGACATCACCGTTCGCGTGACCGGCGAAGACGGCTCGACGCGCGAGGTGCAGGCCGTCGCGCGGATCGATACACCGGAGGAGCTCGTCGCGTTCCGCCACGGCGGCATCCTGCCGTACGTGCTGCGTCAGCTCGCGACGTAGCGCGAGCCGTCGAACCGCCCATGGCCGCTTCGGACACCTGCCCGGCGAACGCTCCAACCTCGGCAGCGGTCAAGCAGCGCGCCTCGTCGCTCGGGTTCGACCTCTGCGGGATCGCGCCCGCTGCATCGCTGCCCGAGCTGGCGTTCTTCCGATCGTGGCTCGATCGCGGCTATGCAGGCGAGATGCACTACCTGCACAGGACAGCGGCGCGCCGGATGGATGCGCGCGAGGTCCTTCCGTCGGCGCGATCGGTCATCGCGCTGGGCACCGTCTACAACGTGGATCGCCCGTACTCGAACGAGTCGGGAAATCCACAAGCTGCGGCGCTCGCGCGTTATGCGTGGGGCGACGACTACCACGTCGTCATTCAGGATCGGCTGGATCGACTCGTGGATTGGCTGCGATCCTCGTCCGGCGCGGAGCTCGAGGTGCGCTCGTACGTCGACACCGGTCCCGTTCAGGAGCGCGTGTATGCGCGGCATGCGGGGCTCGGATGGATCGGCAAGAACACGTGCGTGATCAACGAAGAGCTCGGGTCCTGGCTGTTTCTGTCGGTCGTCCTCACGAACCTCGCGCTCGCGCCCGATGCGCCGGCGCTGGATCAGTGCGGCACCTGCGCGCGCTGCATCGACGCGTGCCCGACCGGCGCGCTCGTCGAGCCCTACGTGCTGGACTCGACGCGCTGCCTGTCGTATCTGACCATCGAGCTCAAGGGCGCGATTCCTGAAGCGCAGCGGGGCGATCTCGGCAACCACGCGTATGGCTGCGACATTTGCCAGGAGGTGTGTCCCTGGAACCTGACGCCGTCGACCGGAACGTCCAGCGATCGCGCGTGGCTCCCGCGGGCGCCGCTGGATGGACCGACGCTCGTCGAGCTCTGGCGGAAGACGGACGTGGAGTTGCGGCAGGCGATGAAGGGCAGCGCGATGAAGCGGGCCGGCGTGACCCGGCTGCGCAGGAACCTTGCAGTGGCGATCGGCAACAGCGGCGATCGCGATGCCGCCGACGCGCTCGACGCTTACCTCGAGGCTGCTCCTGACGACCCGCTGGTAAGCGATCATGTTCGCTGGGCGTCACGTAAGCTCAGAGGGTAATCGATGTCCGAAGCACTTGAACCGTCCCTGTTGGTGTCGATGCCGCAGATGCAGGATCCGAACTTCGCACGCGCGGTCGTGCTGCTCTGCAACTTCACGCCCGAGGGCGCGTTCGGGTTGATCCTGAATCGCCCGACCGACATGGCGGCGAGCACGATGGTGAAGCTCGAGCCGGCAGTCGCCGCCGCGAACGCGATCGCGCTGTCGATCGGCGGACCGGTCGAGCCGGAGCGCGGATGGATCCTGCTCGCCGATCGCCCGGCGGAGGCCGAGTATCAAACGATCTGCGAGGGCGTTTATCTGTCGACGTCACCGACACTGCTGCGGAGCGTGCTGTCGCAGGATCCCGCGCCGCGCGCGCTCGTGCTGGCGGGCTACGCCGGGTGGGGACCCGGTCAATTGGACGAAGAGCTCGCGCAGTCCGCCTGGCTCATCGGCAGCGTGGACTCGGAGATCGTATTCGGCGTCGCGGCGACGGCGATGTGGGAGACGGCAATCCGCCGGCTCGGCGCGGATCCGTCGACGCTTCAGACGAGCCGCGGCGTGCACTAGGTCCGGCTGAAGCCGGACGCTGCTCCCCATCACTCCAAGGAAAAGCGCAGCGCGCGGCCGGCAGTGCGTCGATCGGCCGACGCCTCGAGCTTGAGGGCGTAATCTCCAGCCGGTAAGTTCGCCAGCGGAAGCGTGACGATGCAGTCGGCGCGCCGGTTGACGAAGGTCTGCTCGCCGAACGGCAGCGATTGATCTCTCACCGCGTTCCCCTTGGCGTCGAGAATCTGTACGCGCATCGAGACAGGCACGAGCGGTTCGGTGCGCGCGAGGCCCTGATAAATCTGCAGCAGCGCGCGAACGCGCTCGGTCTTGCGGAATGAGCGCCGCGTTGTCTGCGCCGGCTTCTCGGCGGCGCCGCGCGCGACGTCCACGGCAATCCCAGAGAGCGACAACGCTTCCTTGTCGAAATCGGGAACGGTGACGTCGGAGAACACGCTGGCGAGCGCGCCGCGCGACGCCTCCGACACCGCGACGCGAATGCCATATTCGCCTGGCGCGAGCTCGATGTACGTGTGGACGTTGACGTCGGCCGCGTTGGCGGCTGCCGCCGCGGGCGCCGTGACCGTCGACGTCTGGCGCGCCGACGCGACCGGCTTGCCCGTCGGATCGACGGCCAGAATCGCGATCTCGAGCGGCGCGTTGCTGCCGTCGCCGTGCGCGAACGCGCGCACGTCGAGGTTCACGCGTACGAACGCCCGTTGGTTCTGCAGATTGGCGATCGGCGTGACGGCAAGCGCCAGCGGCACGCTGCCGGCCGGCAGCAGCCGGTTGAGCGCTTCGGCCGGCGAGAGCGCGCTCGACGCGGCGGACGGCGCGACAGTCGCGCTCGTCTGCGGGGCGGGCGCGATGTACTGCCGCTGCGCGTACACCTTCACGCCTCGTCGTGCGACCTTGACTTCGATCGAGCGCGGAGCGTCGGGTCGACCCGTGTCCGCGCGCTCGACGCCGAGGACGTAGTAGACGTCGCTCTCGTGATAGATCGCCGGCACGAGCTCCTCGGGATCGTTCCTGTTCACGATCGTCCGTCCGCCGGTGCGCTCCGGTAGAACCTGCAGACTCTGTTGATTGGTCATCGCGTTGTTGGTGTCGATTTGCTGCTGTTTCAAGCGCGATGCTTGTCCGCCGGGTCCCCCGCCTCCCACGAACGCTTTCGTCTGCGGTCCGAGGTTGATGAGGCCTTGAGGATCGATCGAGTGGATCGTGAGGTTCGCGCGATCGACGGCCGCGAACATCGCGTCGCGCGCGTGCTTGAGGCGCGTGTCGCAGCCGACATCCTGCCCGACTTCGCTCGCCGGGCGCATCGACTGCCAGAACATGCTGCTGCCGATGAACAGAAGCAGTTTCCGGCGCCGCGGCGTGCTGCGCACCGCATCGGCGACGCGCGCGATCGCCTCGTGCACGCAGAGTCCGCACAGACAGCGCCCGTCGCTCAACGGATCGAGCGGCACGTTCATCGCCGCAAAGATGCCCTTCGCCTCCTCGGTGATGTCCGTGCTCGGGTCGCCGGTGTTGATCGCGCGCAGGAGCCGCGTGCGATCCGCCGTTAGATTCTGGATGGTGCCGTTGCTCGTCGAGACGACGGCCGCGAGGTCGTGCGGTCCGAGCGCGTCGACGGCGGCGGCAGCGATCTTTCTCGCGACGAGCGTGGGCTGCTGCGGCGGAATCGTCCGGTCCATGAGGATGATGACCAGACGTCCCTCCTGCTCGCTGGCGTCGTTTGTGGCGACGTCGGGCGCGATCGTCGACGACCATGCGGTCTCGGTGGCGCGCGCGCGGGACGCGACCTCGATCGGCGTAAAGGCCTTGATCGGCCTCGCGACGCCGTTCTCGAGCACAGTGAAGTCGGCCGCGGTCAAACCGCGCACCGGCTGGCGCTTGTCGTCGAGCACGGCGACGTCGAGCTGAATCAGCTCGACGCCGGTTTGAAATTGCGGCCGCTCGGTCTGCCGCTGCGCGAGCAGACCGTCGACCGAGAGAACCGCGAGGGCAACGATGCCGAATGGGCGCGCATGCATGGTGGCGCGCCTAGTGTAGGGCTATTTCAGGATTTCGGCGAAGAGCTCGATCGCGCGCGGATCCTTCGACTGCGCGAGCCAGAACATCGCCTGCTTCCGGACTTCGCGGTTTGGATGCGTGCGCGCGAGCGTGATCAAGTGCGGAATGCCTTCGCCGCGCGGAAACTGCGACAGCGCGAACACCGCCTTCTTCTTTACTTCGGTGTCGGGATCCTGATCGATCCGCTCGTTTATGACCGCGCTGACTTTCTGCCCCGCTTTTTGCCCGAGCCAGAAGATCGCCTCGCTTCGCGTCGCGGCATCCTGGCCCGTGCGCGCGATCCGGATGAGCGCGTCGATCCCGGAGTCGTCCTTGAACTGGCTCAACGCGAAGACGGCTTTCTTGCGGACTTCGGCCGAGGGATCTTTCTCGAGCGCTTCCAGCACCACCTTCGCGCCGCGCGGATCGTCTTTCTGCGCGATCCAGAAGACGGCCTCGCTTCGAATGCGCGGCGACTCGTCGGCGCGCGCGAGCTGCGCGAGGAGATCGAAGGCGCCCGCTTCGCGGCTCTGCGAGACGCCGAACACGGCGCTCTTGCGCACCTCGACGCTGGGATCCTCCGAGAGGAGCCGCTTCAACAGGGCCAGGCCGCGCGCACCGCGCGCGTTGCCCAGCCAGAACGTCACTTTCTTGCGCTGCGGCTCCGGCTGGCTCGCGGCCGCCAATCGCTCGAGCGACGCATCCGCCGCGGGGTCGCCGTGCAGCGCGATCGCCGAGATCGCGCCGTCGACGATCCGATCCGTGCGGCGCTCGGTTGATGCCGTCAGCGACTCCAGGAGCGCGATGCTGTCCGCCGCGCGGACGTTCTCGAGCCAGATCACCGGCTTGCCGCCGGCGTCCAGCTCGCAGTCTTCCGAGAAGACGCGGATGCGATCGATCTCCCGCGCGGCGATGCGGAACATGACCACCATGCGATCCGAGCCGCTCAACCGCACGGTATTGGTGCCGGCGCCCGCAGGCGCGCGCATCGCCATGGACGTTCCGTCGGCGGACGGCTCGAGGCGGCAGGCGCGGCAACAGGTGCGGCCGTCCGACATGACGACGCTGCCGTTGATCCACACCGTGTCGCTGTTGAAGCAGCACATCACGCGCTCGCCGTCGACGACCGGCGCCGCGTAGGCAATCCACGCGACGTCGGCCTGCACGGCCACCAGCGATCGGAACGATTGCTGGAACGGTGATCCCGCCGGACGAGAGGAGAGCGTCGCGTTGGCGATGCGCGGCTGCTGCGCGATTCCGACCGCGACCGAGGTCGCGATCGTCAGGGCTGCCGCGATGATGCGGTACGGCATCGACATTGGTCCCCTCCTACTTCAACAGCTCCAGCATGTAGTCCCGCGCCACTTTGCTGTCCATCGTCGACAGCTTCTGCACGATGTCCTTCTTCATCGCGATGTCCTGCTCTTTTCGCGCGAGGGCGACGAGCGCGGTCGCGTTGCCCTGCTGATACAGACCGTTGACGATCGTCCTGCGCGTGTTCGCGTCCTGCTCGGTGCCGTAGAGCTCGACGAGCGTGTCGCCCGCGGTCTTCGACCCCATGATGCCGAGATTGCGAATCGCGCTGCGGCGGAGATCCGGATCCTTCTCGCTCTTGGCGATCTCGATCATCCGCGTGACGTTGCCCGCGACCTGCAGCGCCGAGATGATCTGCCGCTTGACGTCGACCGACGATTCCTTCTGGTACATCTGCCAGAGGTAGTCGTTGGCGCCCATCGCGCCGAGCTGACGGACGGCCTCGAGGCGAAGCTCCGGAACAGTCTCGTTCTGCGCGGCGGCGAAGAGGCGGTCCTTCTCGCCGGCCGCCATGAACGCGCGCAGGATGCGGCGTTTGAGCTCGACGTCGGTGGTCGATCCGTAGACCTCCGCGAGCGTCGCGCGGCTCTCCGCGCCGCCATGCGCGCCCAGATACTGGATCGCGCGTCCCTGCAGCTCCGGAATCGCGCTGCCTTTCGCGACGTTCTTCAGCACTTCACGGGCGCGCGCGGTGTTGATCTGCGCGAGCACGAAGAGCGCCTGGCGCTTCAGCCGCGGCGTGGAGTTGCCGCTGAGGAATCCCTCGAGGATCGGCACGGCCTCCTGCGGATTGCTGTTCGCGAGCGCGTTGATCGCAATGAGCTTGATGTCCTCGTCCCCCTGCGCCTCGAGGCGTACGGGCTGGCCGCCACGGCCGCGGACTTCGACTTCGAGCGCGCGCGCATACTTGAGATACGTGCTCGACGGATAGCTCTTCGTCAGCTCGGCGATCGCGGCGAGCGCCTCGGCGTTCTGCCCGAGACGATTCTGCGCGTATGCCTTCCAGTAGAGCGCCGCGTCCGCGCGCGTGCCTTTGTTGTCGGCGATGCGCGAGAAGTAGCTCACCGCGCGATCCCACCGGTTCTCGAACAACGCGTCGGTGCCCTGGTCGTAGAGGTTCTGCTCGCGCTCACGCTCCATTCGCGCGCGCTCCGCTTCGCGATCTTTCATCTCGCGATCGCGGTCGCGCTGCTCGGCCTCGCGCCCCTGCTCGTCGATATAGGTGAACGACTCCGGCCGGTTTGCGAACGTCCACGCGCCAACCGGACCTTGAGGTCCTGGACCGATCGGACCCGGACCGAGCGGACCCGGACCGATGGGTCCCATGCCGAGCGGCCCCGGACCGAAGGGACCGATGCTCATGGGGCCGATCATCATCGGCGTCGTCAGCGGCGGGTTGGCGAGCATGCCGAGCGGACCACTTGGCGGCGGTACGACGAACGGACCCGGCGGGACGACTACGCCGCCCTGCACGCCACCCGATACCCCGCCGGGTACGCCGCCCGACACGCCGCCGGGCACGCCGACGACGACTTGCGCGCTGGCGGGAATGGCGAGCGCCAGCAGCGCAGCGAATGTAAACGACTGTCTGATCATCATGTGAAGGTTCCTCGAAAACACGGTCTACAACGACGAGCGTTGGCCCGCTCGTTCCTGAACGATGGCGCGCTGCCGCTGCCGCACTTCGGACGACACGACGCGCACCTTGAACAACAAGCTTCTCGATTCGATCTGACGGCGAAGCTCGCCGAGATCCTGCGACGACACGTGCTCGGGGCTCGCGGCCACGTCGACGAGGACGCGCTCGAGCTCGTCGAGCAGATCGGCGAGCCCGGAATCGCCGTTCGTGACGGCGGTCTGCCGATACAGGCGGTTCGCGGAAACGAGCTGCTCCGCGCGGCTCCGCTCTTCGGACATGTTCACCGGCTCCCGATCGTCCGCGCTGACCAACTCGACGAGCACCATCTGCGACTGCTCGAGATGGTCGTCGAGATCGATCAGGAGAATGCGCTCGCGAACCTGGGCTTCGTCGGGCGCGGCCTGCGGCTGCGCGGGAACTGGCTGCCGCGGCGTCAAGCGTCCGGCCATGAACGCGGCACCGACGAGGACGACCAGCGTGGCGATCCACGCGAGTCGTCCAGGAGAGAGCACGAGCCAGGAGAGCCAGGAGCGGCGATCGCGCGGGAGGTTCGGCTCGAGCCGCGCCCAGACCGTCCGCTCGAAGTGCGGCGGCAGCTCGGGCCCGGCGAGCGCGCTCTCTTCAACCGCCGCGAGCACGCGCTGCAGCCGCCGATAGCTCTCGTGGCACTCCGCGCAGCTCGACAGGTGCGTCGTCGCGCGCGTCTCCTCCGCGTCGGCCATCTCGCCGTAGTAGTGCAGGACGAGCTCGTCTTCCGTCAGGTGCATGGTCATGGGTGTGTCACTCGTTCGTGACGAACGGCTCGAGCGCCGCGCGCATCTTCCGCACCGCGCGGAAGATGCTGTGCTTCGCCGCGTTCGACTTCATGCCGAGCGATCGGCTGATGTCGTCGATCGAATGTCCCTCGAAGTGTCGCAGCACGAATGCCGCGCGCTCCCGATCGCTCAGCGCCGACATCGCCGACGCGATCCGATCCTGAACTTCCGTGCTCAACATCAGGCGCTCGGGCGTCGTGTGGCCGGTCTTGACGGCAGCCTCGGCGCCGCCCATTTCTTCGAGGTCCGCGGCGTCGTGTCCCGCCTCGCGGTGCGGCCGCGATCGAATCAGGTCGATCGAGCAGTTGACCGCGATGCGATGCAGCCACGTGCCGAAGTTCGCGCGCGACTCGAAGCGGTTCAGTTGCCGGTACGCCTTCAGAAATGTTTCCTGCACCACGTCCTCCGCGTCCGATGGGTTGCCAGTCATCCGATGTGCGATCCGGTAGACAGCCCGGCTATGGCGCTCGACCAGCGCGCGGAACGCTTCGCTGTCCCCGCCGCGGGCCAGCGCGACGGTTGCGGCATCCGTTTGCGGCATCCGATTGGTTAGACGGGGCTTGCCCGGACCGGTTAGGTCGCCGGAGTGCCCCGGATGGCCCTCGAGGCTCATGAAAATCGCCCTTTTTCGGCCAAAGTCCTCTCCAGCCCTTGTTCGAGCGGGGTCATCGAATACCCCAGCGCCGCGGCGGCGGCCCCACCCTCGAGGGACCAATCATGGCGAAAGATCTCGACCACGCCCCGCGTCAGCAAGGGCGGCCGGCCCGTCAGGCGCGCGCGCGCTTCTTCGACGGCGGCAATTGCGCGGGCGACGCCGAACGGAATCCTGCGCGGCAGAGGCGTCCCTCGCATCCGCCGCAGGATCTCGAACACGCGCATCTGCGGCGCGTTCTCGCCGCCGACGACGTATTCGCGATCGACGGTTGGACGCGTGATCGCCGCCACATGGGCCGCGGCGACGTCGTCGACGTACGCGAACGACCACGGACGATCCGCGCCGATGAGTCCAGGCAGCCGCCGCGCGAGATGATCGCGCACGAGCCGGCCGATGAGATTGCCTTCGGTGATTTCACCGGGTCCGTAAATCACGCCGGGAAAGAGCGACACGATCGGCGCGCCTGATTCGGCGGCGCGCCGCGCGATCTCGCGTGCCGCTACTTTCGTCCGCTGATAGTCGTTCGCTTCGAGCGGTGCGTCTCCATCGGCGGGCGGAAGCGCGAGGAACGATGACGTGTACACGAGGCGGGGAATTCCGATCGTGCGGCAGACGTCGATCGCGTTGCGAAGCGCGCCGACGTTCGTGTCGTCGAAGTCGCTCGATCGCGGACGCCAGACGCTGACGAGCGCCGCGGTGTGGCAGATCGCGTCGACGCCGCGCGCCGCGCTCGAGAGCGCGGCGATGTCTCGAACGTCGCCGTCGATCGCGAGGCCGGGAAGATCGGATTGACGCGCGCGCCGCGAGAACACGATCGGCGTGTGGCCGCCGCGCGCGAGCGCGCGCACGATCGCGCCTCCAAGATATCCGGTGCCGCCCGTCACGAGCACGCGCATGAGATCGGCCGGTCGTCAAAGCGCATGTTATATGCTTTCTGGGATGTTCAAGCGGCAGAGAACCGGCTCTGTGGTCTGCGCGTCGTGCGGGTCGCTCGTCGGCGTCAACGACGACAAGTGCTACTCGTGCGGCCGCCGCAACCCAGGCCTGTGGGGCTTCGGCCCCATGCTGCGCACCTTCGGCAACGATCTCGGATTCGTCACGCTCGTCATCTACGGCTGCGCGACGCTGTACATGGTTGGGCTCATCATGACGGTCCTCCGCGGCGGCGACATCATGGGGGGCGGAGGGCCGCTCTCGATTCTCGCGCCCGGCGGCGAAGAGCTGTTTCGACTTGGATCGAGCGGGCAGCTCCCCGTGTTCGAATACCACCGATGGTGGACGCCGCTCAGCGCCGGCTGGCTGCACGCCGGCGTTCTTCACATCTTCTTCAACGTGATGTGGATCCGTCAGCTCGGTCCGGCGACCGCCGATATCTACGGCCCCGGACGCATGGTCATCATCTATACCGTTGCCGGCGTCGCCGGGTTTCTGCTGACGAGCCTGGCGGGAGAATACTTGTCCTTCCTCCCGTGGCCGTTGAGCGGCGCGCGTGTCACCGTCGGCGCGTCCGCGCCGATCTTCGGCTTGCTTGGCGCGCTCGTGTACTACGGTCGCCGCGGCGGCAGCTCGATCATTCGCACCGAAGCCATGGGATACGCGACGGCGATGTTCTTCTTCGGATTCATTTTCCCAGGCGTCGACAACTACGCGCACGCGGGCGGGTTCATCGGCGGGTATCTCGCGGGGACGTGGTTGGATCCGCTGAAGCGCGAGCGCATCGATCATTTGCTCGGCGCCGCGATTTGCATGGTCCTCACGGCGCTCGCGATCATCGTATCGGTGATCACGACGCCGTTCTGATCGCGCTTTCGGTCAACGCGAATACAGATCAATTCGAATACAGATCAATAATGCGCGTGATCGCGCGCTGACACACTCGGCAGAAGCCAACGCGGTCGCGCGTGAACATGATGCAGTCGGCTTGCGGCCGATAGAGTCCGCGCGCTTCGTACGCGGCCCCTTCGAATGCGCCCACTGCCTTCGCGAACTTGATCGACGCGAAGAGCTTCTCCTCCCACTCGCGCTGCTCGCGAAAGAGCGCATCCATCTCCGCTTCCGGCGCGTTGCGCTTGCGAATGGCGCGGCGGCGCTCCTGAATGGCGAGGCTGTGCTTCTCGAATTCCTCTTTCGGCCACACCGTGGGTAGCGGCGTGCCAGGCGTGACGAGATCGCGCCACTTGCTCGCGGATGGATCGGCGGTCGCGTTCGGCTCCCACGGCTCCGGCTTGATGCCGCCGGTTTCGTAGGCGACATCGGACGTGTAGTACTCGTCCGCGAGCGCCGCGAAGTGATGGCCGAACTCGTGGACGAACACGTAATCCGAGAAGGCGCTGTCGACCGACGCGGTCGCCTGATCGTTGAAGATCCCGCCGCCGCCGTACGTCGGCTCGTTGACGAGAATCTCGACGAACTCGTACGGCGCCGCGGATGCGGCATCACGCAGCGCGCGATTGTCGAGCGTGAGCACGTACCGCTCGGAATCGAAGATGTTGTACTCCGCCGACAGCGGCGTCCGTCGAAAGACGCCCGCGTTGGGACGATTCAGGCCGGCCTCGGGCGCCGGAACGCCGAGCAGGCGCACGTTGAAATCCTTCTTCCGCGCCTTGAATGGCTCTTCGGCGAACAGCGACGCCAGGAGACGCTCGGCGTCCTTGCGGAACTTCGGCATCTGCCGCTCGGTGTATCCCTCGCCGATCACGAGCAGGTCGACCTTTTCGGACGGCGGCCCGTTCTCGAAGAGCGTCCAGAGCGTGCCGATCTTCTGCTTCGGCGGCGCGGCGTTCACGAAGCGCGAGGCCGGATCGACGTCGGTCGACCAGATTCGAGCGAAGCTGTTGTCGGCCTGACGCTTCTTGAGCGTCACGCGCACCGGCTGCGACGGCCACGGGAACCGCAGCGATTCGTGAAACGTTCTGTGCGCCGTCTTCACTTCCGGCGTGGTTTCCCATTCGCCGTACACCGAAGCGAAGCCGCGCGAGTAGAGCAGTTGGCCGCCCGCGCTGTCGTGAACCTCGAATAGGTACTTTCCGAGGTTGGTCGGATCGACGAGCTGCGTGCGGCTGCCGGGCCACGGACCGTCGTTCACGACGCGATCGAGCGACACCGTCTCGCTGGACGCCGGGCCGCCCGTGTGAAAGTAGTCGACGCGCATCGTCTTCGTGAAGTCGAACGCCGCGCGCGGCTGAAGAAGATTGAGCAGAAGGACGAGCCAGATTCCGATCACGGCTCCAGTATAATTCGCGCGTGCGCAAACCCGTCGTGCTGATCACGGGGGCGGGCGGCGAGATCGGCCACGGTCTCATCGAGCGCCTCGCCGGTCAGTCGCAGCGCGCGATCGTCACGCTCGACGTCGCGCGGCTCGAACCCTCGATCGCCTCGAACGTGGATCGCGAGATCACCGCGTCGATACTCGATCGCGGCGTGCTCGAGCGCGTCCTCGCCGAATTCCAGGTCGAGCTCGTGTTTCATCTCGCCGCCCTCCTCTCGACGCGCGCGGAGTTCACGCCGGTATCGGCGCACAAGGTCAACGTCGAGGGGACGCTCAATCTCCTCGAGTTCGCGCAGCGCGAGGCGGAATCGCACGGCCGTCCCGTCGTGTTCATGTATCCGTCCTCGATCGCCGCGTACGGCTTGCCCGATCTCGCGGCCAAGACGTCCGCCGGAAAGGTCCACGAGGATCAGTGGTCGCACCCGACGACGATGTACGGGTGCAACAAGTTGTACTGCGAGCAGATTGGCCGGTACTACGCGCACTACTACAAGCAGCTCGCGGCCGAGGACGCGAGCGGACGCGTCGACTTTCGGTGCGTGCGCTTCCCGGGGTTGATATCGGCGGTGACGATGCCGTCGGGCGGCACGTCGGATTACGCGCCGGAGATGATGCACGCCGCCGCGAGAGGGGAGCCCTATGCGTGCTTCGTGCGGCCCGATACGCGGATTCCCTTCATGGCGATGCCCGATGGCGTCGAGGCGCTGTTGCAGCTCGCCGCGGTGCCCAGAGAGCGCCTGACGCGGACCGAATACAACGTCACGGCGTTCAATCCGTCCGCCGAAGAGATTCGCGACGTCGTGCTGCGATCGTTCCCCGACGCGGAGATCACGTGGGACGTCGACGCGAAGCGCCAGCGCATCATCGACACGTGGCCCGCCGACGTCGACGCGAGCGCCGCCGCGCGCGATTGGAGCTTCGCGCCGCGCTACGGCTTCGACGCCGCATTCCGCGATTATTTGATTCCTCAGATTCGCGAGCGCTACCGCCGGTAGGGAGACTCTAGAGATTCTCCCAAACAGGGGGCGGCGTGATCTCGGGTGCGGGCGTTGGTCCGGGATCCGGACGGCCGCTTCCCGCGAGGCGCGAGATCGCGCGCACGGTCATGTCGTGATCGCAGATGATCTGGCAGGACAATCGAACGCCGGTGACGCCGCGCGCGGCGAGCACCTGACGCTCCGCCGCCGTCCGCCTTTTCGGCTCGCCGTCGATGAATTCGACGCGGCAGGTCGTACACCGCGCGTTGCCGCCGCACGCGTGCAGTTGGTCGACGCCCGCGTCCTGCTCGAGCGCGAGCACGAGCCGCTTTCCCTCCGGCACATCGACTGGTGCGAATCCCTCGACGGTTAGCTTCGGCATGGTTTTTCATCGAGGGGCTTCGCCCCCGAACTCCCCAACACGCTCGCTCGCGGGGACCCCCATGATCCCCGCTCCGCTCGCGTGGCTCACTTCGCTTCGCTCGTTCGCACACACTGTGCGCGCTCCGCACTCGCGGCGCGCTGTCTGATTCGCGGGGCGCGGCGCGCTATACTTTGAGTCAGCCTGGAGTTTACGTCGAGCGGGCCGCCGGCGTCGACGCACGCTCTCACCCATGCAGGACATCAGGATCGCGCTCCGGTCGCTCGCGCGCCGGCCGGCGTTCACGTTCATCGCCCTCGTCACGCTCGCGCTCGGCATCGGCGCCAACACCGCCATCTTCAGCGTCGTCGACTCGGTGCTCCTGCGGCAGCTGCCGTTCGAGGATCCGGATCGCCTCGTGATGCCGTGGGAGTTCAGCGCGGACGTTCAGCAGCGCGTCGGATTCGACCGGCTCCCGTCGTCGCCCGCGGACGTGACGGACTACATCGCGCGCAACACGACGTTCTCGAACCTCGCGTCGATGCGCGCCGAGCGGGTGAACCTCACCGGCGCCGGCGATCCCGAGCGCGTCGGCGGCGTGCGCGTCAGCCGCAATTTTCTCGCGACGCTCGGCGTGCAGCCGGTTCTCGGCCGTGGGTTCATCGAAACGGATGGGGCAGAGGGCCGCGCGATCCTGATCGGATACGGCTTGTGGCAGCGTCGATTCGGCGGAGCGCCCGACGTGCTCGGCCGGGGGATCTCGTTGAACGGCGAGCCGGGGTCGATCGTCGGCGTCATGCCCGCGTGGTTTCATTTCCCCGCGGGCGGGGAAATGCCGACGGGGCTTGGATACGCGCCGACGCCCGAGGTCTGGAGCCTCGATGTGTTGACGCCGGAGCAGCAGCGCAATCGCGGCGGCAAGAGCTTCGCGCTCGTCGGGCGGCTGCAGCCGGGCGTGACGCTGCACGCGGCCGAAGCGGATCTCGCGGCGATTGCCGCCGACATCGCGCGCACCTTCCCCGCGTCGAACGCGGGCTGGACCGTGAGAGTGATGCGGCTCCGCGAGCAGCTCGTCGGGAGCGTCCGTACCGCGCTCGTCGTGCTGTTGACCGCCGTCGGCTTCGTGCTGCTGATCGCGTGCGTCAACGTCGCGAATCTTCTGCTCGTGCGCGCGGCGTCGCGTCAGCGTGAAGTCGCCGTTCGATACGCCCTCGGCGCGGAGCGCCGCCAGATCCTGCGTCAATTGCTCATCGAGAGCCTCGTGTTGTCGTTTGCCGCGGGCGCCGCAGGCATTCTGATCGGTTGGTGGTGTCTTCGCGCGCTGCTCGTGATGCTCCCGGTCGATCTGCCGGCGGTCGCCTCGGCCACGCTCGACTGGCGCGTCATCGCGTTCACCGCGGCGCTCTCGGTCACGACCGGCATCATCTTCGGCCTCGTGCCCGCGCTGCAGGCCGCGCGCGTCGATCTCATCGAAGGCCTGCGCGAAGGCGGACGAGGTACCGTCGGCAGCCGCCGCGCGCATCGCACGCGCAACCTGCTGGTGATTGTCGAAGTGGCGCTGGCCGCGATCCTCCTGATCGGCGCCTCGCTGCTGATTCAGACCTTCGTGCGGTTGTTGAACGTCGACACGGGCTTCCGCGCCGAAGGATTGTTGACGATGGAGGTGGCGCTGCCGAGGACGGCGTATCCGGCGAATCGACCTGCGGAATTCTTCGATCGACTCGTGGCGCGTCTCGGGGCGGTGCCAGGGCTTCAAGCGGTCGCCGCGGCGTCCAGCGTGCCGCTCGCGGGATCGGAAAACCTGCGGCAGGTCACGATAGAGGGCCGCCCGCGTCCCGACCCAGGCAAGGAAATCATCGCGGACTTCCGCGTCGTCACGCCCGATTACTTTCTCGCGATGGGGATTCCTCACCTGACAGGGGATCCGCTGCCGCGCGAACCCGGTCCCGAGTCGCCGCGGGTTCTGCTGATCAACTCGATGATGGCCGACACCTGCTTTCCCGGCGAGAATCCGATCGGCCGGCGGTTGAAGCTGACGAATTTCGATCAGGACGCGCCGTGGTTCACGGTCGTCGGGGTTGTCGGCGACACGCGCCACACCGCGCTCGACAGCGGTCTCCGTCCGCAGGTGTACGTGCATCATCACGTGGAGCCCGCGTCGCAGATGGTCGTCGTCCTTCGCGCGCACGACGATCCCTCGGGCTACGCGTCGGTCGCGCGCGCGGCCGTGCACGAGCTCGATCCGAATCAGCCGGCCGGGCGCATTCGTCCGATGCGGGCGGTGATTTCTGATGCCGTCGCGCGCCAGCGGTTCACGATGTTCCTCGCCGGCACGTTTGCGGGGCTCGCGCTCGTGTTGTCGCTCGTGGGGTTGTACGCGGTGGTGTCGTACTCGGTTGCGGAGCGCACGCACGAGCTCGGCGTTCGCTTTGCGCTTGGCGCCACGCCGGCACGGTTGCTGAGCCTGGTCCTCGTCGACGGCCTGAAGTTGGTCGGCTTGGGCGTCGCGTTGGGCCTCGCCGGCGCGCTCTTGACCGCGAGGTTTCTCGAGACGCAGCTGTTCGGCGTCACCGCTCACGATCCCGGAACGTTCATGGCCGTGTCGGTCCTCCTCTTCTGTGCCGCCATCGCGGGTTGTCTCATCCCGGCCCGCCGAGCGACGCGCGTCAACCCGATGACCGCGCTCCGGTCGGAGTAAGGGCGGGGACACCCAATCGGGACACCCAATCGGGACACTCAACGTTGGGTGTCCCCGCATTTGTCATAATTTCAACGAGTGATCGATTCCGATTTGTTGGTTTCTGCGTACGCGAGCGGGTGGTTTCCCATGGCGGTGGGTCGCGAGATCCAGTGGTTCTCGCCCGATCCGCGCGGCATCGTGCCGCTCGACCGGTTTCACATCTCCCGCCGGCTGGCCCGCGTCGTGCGCAGGGGAACCTTCCGGATCGAGATCGATCGCGCGTTCGTCGACGTGATGCGCGCCTGCGCGGCCGACGAGCGCGATCCCGACGACCCCGGCAGCTGGATCAACGACGAGATCATCCACAGCTACACCGCTCTGCATCAGCGCGGGATCGCGCATTCCGTCGAAGCGTGGAGCGGCGATACCCTCGCCGGCGGACTCTATGGCGTCGCGCTCGGCGGGGCCTTCTTCGGCGAATCGATGTTCCACCGTGAGACCGACGCGTCGAAGGTCGCGCTCGTCGCGCTCGTCGAGCGGCTCCGCAGCCGAGGGTTCCTGCTGCTCGACACGCAATGGGTGACGCCGCACCTCGAGCAGTTCGGCGCCATCGAGATCCGCCGATCGGACTACCTGCGGCATCTCGATCGCAGCCTCCGCCTCGATCGCACGTTCGTTTGATCTAATGGACCGTATACGGCTCGCTCAACGTGAACGGCGCGATCTTCGCGTCGAAGCGGGCGCCAGACGCGGTGATCATCTGATACGAGCCTTCCATGATGCCGAACGGCGTCCCGAGTGGACAGCCCGAGGTGTATTCGAACGATTCGCCGGGCGCGAGCGTCGGCTGTTTGCCGACGACGCCGGGGCCGCGGACCTCTTCCACTTGTCCCGCGCCGTCAGTGATGACCCAGTGCCGCGTCAGGAGCTGCACGGTCTCGGTGCTGACGTTCGAGATCGTGACCGTATAGAGAAAAAACCATTTGTTCCCGGAAGGCTGCGAGCGCTCGGGCGAATATCTCGAGACGACCTGCACGCGAATGCCCTGGGTCGTGGCGTCCGATGTGAACATACGGATCGATCATGAACGATTCCGCCGGTGACGGGCAAGGCGCGGGCCTCTGCGGGCAGTGCATCCACGCGCACGTCATCAGAAACGATCGCGGGTCCCGCTTCTACCTGTGCCGGCTCTCAGCCGTCGACGAGCGCTTTCCGAAGTATCCGCGGCTCCCGGTCATCCAGTGTTCCGGGTTCACCCCGTCCACGTCCGGCGGCGATGCGACGCACCGGTAGGTTTTGTTAGGATTGACGGTTATGCACGTGATTTCCGGCGCTCGTCTCAAGGACGGCGTCACGCTTCGCGATCTGCCGGCGGCCCCGGAGCCGGGCGACGGCGCGCAGCCGGACGCAGGCGCCGGACTGATCCGCGGACGCGCGCTCATCTTCTGGGATCCGAAGAGCCTGCCGGGCACGAAGTTCGCCAAGAAGCTCGACGCGATCGACACCGATCAGATCACGCCGGCCCAGGATTGCGTCTCCGAGAGTCTCGACACGCTCGACGAGCGGTGGAAGGCCGGATCGTTTCGCTATCTGATGCCCGACTTCCGCGAGCGCGTGCACCGCGGTGAGACGTTCGTGATTGCCGGCGATCGGTTCGCGATTGGATCGTCGCGCGAGATGAGCCCTGCCGGCCTCAAGGGTGTCGCCGAAGAAGCCGGACTGGAGATGGTGATCGTCTGCGGCGACAACATGGGCGACATCTTCCGCCGGAACAGCTTCAACCTCGGCCTGCACGTGGTGCAGAGTCCCGCGGCGGTCGCCGACGCGCAAGACGGCGACGAGTTCAGCTTCGATCCGGTGACGCGCGCGCTCAGAAACGACACGCAGGACAAGCAGTACGAGCCGATTCCGCTCTCGCCGAAGGAAGAAGAGATCCGCCGCAGCGGCGGGATCTTCGAAGTGGGCCGCCGCGAGTTTCGAAAGTCGGTGCTGACGCGTCCGGCGATCGAGTTCCCCGATCCACGCGACGCCGAGCGGATGACGACGACCGAACAGATCGTGTGGGCGCATCGCGTGGACAAGGATCTCGCACCGCGCGATCTCCAGCCGGGGACCACGCTGCGTGTCTACGCGGACCTGCTGCCGGCCTCGGACGGCACGGCGCCCTTCGCGATTCACACGTTCAATCAGATCACCGGCGGCCGCACGATCGATCCGCGCCAGGCCGCGATTGCCAACGATCACTTCGTCTTCACCGGCCTCGAGGCCGACGACAAGCAGACGGCGATCGGCCGCGAGTTCGCGCGGGCGCACGGGATCGAGAAGCCGTACTACGCGACGCCGGGCGACGGCATCTTTCACTTCTACTTTCCCGAGCAGGGGCTCGTCATGCCGGGTCAGCTCATCCCCGGCGCCGATTCGCACAGCCGTGCGTATGGCGCATACGGCGCCGTGGGGATCGGCGTGGGCTCGACGACGTTGGGGTTCGGCTGGTCGACGGGATACATCTACTTCACGCTCGCGAAGCAGCGCCGCGTCGTCTTCCACGGGCAGCTTCAGCCGTGGGTCAGCGGCAAGGACATCGTCTTGGAGCTGCTGCGCCAGTGGGGCGCGAAGCAGGCGCAAGGCATGTCGGTCGAGCTCGTCGACGCGGATCGGCAGCTGCCGATCGCGTATCGGAACACGATCGCGAACATGATGGCGGAAGCGGAAGCGCTCAACGGGATCTTCGCGCCGGATGCGACGACGTATGCGTGGTACCGCGAGAAGAACGTCACGAATCTGCCGTATCCGCCGATCGCGCCGGGGGCGGACGCCGTCTACGCGCTCGACGAGCGCCTCGATCTCTCCGCCGTGCGGCCGATGATCGCGAAGCCGTTCAGCCCTGGCAACGCGTTTCCTGCGGAAGACGTCGCCCGCGAGCGCATCACGTTCGACAAGGCGCTCATTGGATCGTGCACGAACGGCAGCTATGACGATCTCCTGCAGGCGGCGCTCGTGCTCCGCGCGGCGCGCGGACACGGACGCCCGCGAGTCGAGCGCACGCTCGCGATCTTCCCGGGATCGGGCGGCGTCGGCCGTCAGATCGAACGCCCGGATCCACGCCTGGGCGGCGAATCAATCGCGCAGGTGTTTCGCGAGGCGGGCGGAGAAATCCGGCAGTCGTGGTGCGGACCCTGTTTCGGTCAAGGACCGGATGCGTTGACCAAGGGTCAGCGCGCCATCACGTCGTTCAATCGCAACTGGCAGAATCGCATGGGGCTCGGCGGTGAGGGGTATCTTGCGAGCCCCGCGGTCGTCGCCGCGTCCGCCTTGCTTGGATTCATGGCGCCGCCGTCGGCGCTCGGACTCGAGTGGGAGCCCGAGACGTACGGCGTGTGAGGAGATGATGGACTGGATCTCAGACCCCCAAATTTGGATCGCGCTGGCGACGCTGACGTTCCTCGAGATCGTTCTCGGCGTCGACAACATCATCTTCATCTCGATTCTGTCGGGGAAGCTGCCCAAAGCCGATCAGCCAAGGGCGCGGCGGCTCGGCTTGCTCGGCGCGCTGGTCACGCGCGTGCTGCTGCTGTTCTCGCTGGCGCAGATCATCCGGCTGACGGCGCCGTGGTTCTCGATCTACGGCAAGGACTTCTCGGGACGTGATTTGATTCTCATCCTCGGCGGGCTGTTTCTGCTGGGAAAGAGCACGCACGAGATTCACGATCGTCTCGAAGGGGAGGGCGAGCATTCGTCCGCGCGCACGGCGACATCTTTTACGAGCGTGATCGTTCAGATCATGCTCCTCGACATCGTGTTCTCGCTCGACTCCGTGATCACGGCGGTCGGGATGGTCGATCAACTGTGGGTCATGGTGACGGCCGTCATCATCGCGGTCGGGATCATGATGCTGTCCGCCGAGCCGATCAGCGCGTTCGTCCATCGTCATCCGACGGTGAAGATGTTGGCGCTCAGCTTCCTCTTGTTGATCGGGCTCTCGCTCCTCGCGGAAGGGTTCGGCCACCACATTCCGAAGGGCTACATCTACTTCGCGATGGGGTTCTCGGTGTTCGTCGAAGCCATCAACCTGCGCGTCAGAAAGACGACGAAGCCCGTGCAGCTCCACGAGCCGTACCAGTAGCCTCCGGCTCTAGCCGGGCGTGAAACGCCAATCCGCTCTCAGGCGTCTTACCAGAGACGAACCTGGAGGATTCCTTGATGAGGATGAGGCGTGTGTTCTCGTACCTGGCCGTCGCGGCCTTCGCAACCGCAATCGTCACTGCTCAAGCGCCCGCGAACGCACCAGCGGCGAATGTGTGGCAGATCGACTCGAGCCATTCAGCCGCGCACTTCAGCGTGAGGCATCTGATGGTGTCGACGGTCCGCGGCCAATTGGGACGCGTCAGCGGAACGGTCGAATACGACGGCAAGGACGTGCGCTCGATCAAGGCGGACGTCACGATCGACGTGAACGGGATCACGACGCAGGAGCCGAAGCGCGACGCCCACCTCCGCAGCGCGGATTTCTTCGACGCCGCCAATCATCCGAGCATCCGGTTCACGTCCAAGCGCGTCGAGCCTGACGGCGGCGCGTTCAAGTTGATCGGCGATCTCACGATTCGTGGCACGACGAAGGAAGTCGCGCTCGACGTCGAGGCGCCGTCGCCGGTCACGAAGGGGATGCGCGGCGTCGTCACCGGCACGACCGCGAGCACGAAGATCAAGCGGCTCGAGTACGGGCTGAAATACAACTCGATGGTCGAGGCGGGCCCCGTCGTGGGCGACACGGTGACGATCACGATCGACATCGAAATCAATCGAGCGTCCGCTCCCGGCACCGCGTTGAACTGATCGCGGCAGGCGTCGCCGGATCGACGATAATTGTATCGAATGAGGCTGGTCATCGCCCTCGTCGCGGCGGCCCTGGCGGTGCCAGCCACCACGGCCGCGCCGCGCACGCCGGTCCTCCTCGAGCTCTTTACGTCGGAAGGCTGTTCGAGCTGTCCGCCTGCCGACGCTCTCCTCGCCGCGCTGCTGCGCGATCAGCCGCTGCCGGACGTCGAGATCGTTCCCTTGTCGCTCCATGTCGACTACTGGGATCACCAAGGCTGGAAGGATCCGTTCTCGTCGCGGGCGTTCACGGCGCGGCAGCAGGCGTATTCGCGAATCTTCGGCGAGGATCGCGTCTACACGCCGCAGATGGTCGTGGACGGCCGCGACGAGTTCACGGGCAGCGATGAGCGCGCGGCGCGGCGCGCGCTCGCGAGCGCGGCCTCGCGCCCGCACCTTCCGCTCAAAGTCGACGCGCGTGTGCAAGGCCTGTCGGTGCGCCTGTCGATCGATCTCCCAGCCGCGCCTGCCGAGACCGAGCCAATCGAGGCGCTCGTCGCGCTGACCGAGGACGACCTCGCGTCGATCGTCAAGCGCGGCGAGAACGTCGGCCGTACGCTCACGCACGTCGCCGTCGTTCGGTCGCTCGAAGCGCTCGGCGCGCTCGAGCGCGAAGCGTTCGTCGCGAACGGGCAGGTCGCGTTGAATCGCGGCTGGAATGCCGCCAACATGCGCGCGGTCGCCTGGCTGCAGGGGAAGAAGACGAAGCACGTCTACGGCACGGCGCGATCGCCGCTCGCCCGATGATCTGGCTGCTCTCGGTTCTGCTCGCGCTGCAATCAAGCGCGCCGGCGTACGTGCCGCAGCGCACGTACGACACCGCGCGGCAAACGTTCTCGGACTTCGAGACGATGGTGGCGGATCTCGCGAAGGCGGACGTGATCTTCGTCGGCGAGCAGCATGACGATCCCAATACGCACCGGCTCGAGGCGGCGATTCTCGGAGGCCTGCGCCGGCGCGGCGTCAAGCCGGTCGTGTCGCTCGAGATGTTCGAGCGCGACGTGCAGTCACTCCTCGATGCGTATCTCGCCGGTAACAGCAGCGAGGAAGAATTCCTGAAGGCGTCGCGTCCGTGGCCGCGATATGCGACGGACTACCGGCCGATCGTCGAGATGGCGAAATCGGAGCGGTGGACAGTCGTCGCATCGAACGTGCCACGCCGCCACGCGTCGAGCGCGGCGAAGACGGGGAAGAGCGCGTTCGATGCGCTCGGGCCCGACGATCGCGCCTCGATCGCGCGCGACGTGCAGTGCCCGCTCGACGCCTACTTCGATCGCTTCAGCATCACGATGGGGGAGCATCCCGTTCCCGGGAGCGAGAAGGTCAGCGCCGCCGAACAGCGCGCGACCATGGAGCGCTATTACTTTTCGCAGTGCGTGAAGGACGAGACGATGGCCGAAGCGATCGTCGCGGCCGCGAACGGCCGCGCCGCGCGGCCCATCGTGCATTTCAACGGCGCCTTCCACAGCGACTTCGGCCAAGGCACCGTGCAGCGCGTCAGGCGCCGCCTCGAAGGCCGCCGCATCGTCCTCGTCACGATCCTGCCGGTGAACGACATCGACCGCGCCGCGCCCAACGCCGAAGATCTTCGCCGCGCGGACTATCTCGTCTACACGGTCAAATAATCTCGGCTACCGGAGTTTCTCGGGCATGTCGGCCACGATGTACGCCACCACGGCGATCGCGGCGGATGCTTTCGCCATGTCCATCGGATCGATCTTGTCGACCGTGTCGGCCTCGGTGTGATGGATCAAGAAGTAGTTGCCGCTCGTCTCGAGTGACATCGCGGGAAGGCTCGCCGCCTCGACGCTCGGGCCGATGTCGGCCCCGCCGCCGGATGCGCCGATTGTGTCCGCGCCGATGCGATGCAACAGCGCCGCGATCTGCTGAATCGTCGCGCGCGCCGATGGACTGCCAGTGAATCCGAAGCCCGTCGGACGGAACACACCGCTGTCCGACTCGAGCATCAGCACGTGGTTGGCAAGGTGCGATCGATAGCGCTCGAGATAGGCGCGGGCGCCGGCCAGCCCGTTCTCTTCATTGGTGAAGAGCACGACGCGGACCGTTCGGCGCGGCCTGAGATTCAGCTTCTTCATCAGACGCAGCGCTTCCCACGTCACCACGCACCCGCCGCCGTCGTCGGTCGAGCCCGTGCCGACGTCCCACGAGTCGAAGTGACCGCTCACGACGACGACTTCTTCGGGACGCTCGCGTCCGCGAATCTCCGCCACGACGTTCGCGGAATCGGCATCGGGGAGGAACTTCGCCTCCATCTTCAATCTGAGCGTCACCTTCGTGCCGCGATCCTGCATACGCTGCAGGCGGTCGGCGTCCTCCGTGGAAATGGCGGCGGCCGGAATCTGCGGCTGGCCTTCGACGTAGCGGAGTGTGCCCGTATGCGCGGTTCGCAGGCCGGCGGGTCCAACCGATCGAACGAGCATCGCCACTGCGCCCTGGGTCGCCGCGCGCGACGGGCCCGTCGCGGGATACAGC
>DATBJJ010000165.1:0-11564 GCA_036556425.1 Vicinamibacterales bacterium | reverse complement strand
GCGGGCGGCTTTCCGGTCGAGTTCCCGGTCACGTCGACGGGCGAGACGAATCTGCGGCCGACCGCGATGCTCTTCCGGAATCTCGTCAGCATGGACGTCGAGGAATCCATCCGCGCAAATCCGATCGACGGCGTCGTGCTGCTCTGCGGCTGCGACAAGACCACGCCGGCGCTCGTCATGGGCGCGGCGAGCGTCGATCTTCCCGCGATCGTGCTGTCGGGCGGCGCGATGCTGAACGGAAAGTTCTGCGGCAAGGACATCGGATCGGGAACCGACGTGTGGCGGTTCAGCGAAGACGTCAGAGCGGGGCGGATGAGCCTCGAGAGCTTCATGGAGGCGCAGACCGGCATGAGCCGCTCGACCGGCGTCTGCATGGTGATGGGCACGGCCTCCACGATGGCGACGATGGTGGAAGCGCTGGGGATGACGCTGCCGCACAACGCGGCGATTCCCGCGCCGGACTCGCGGCGGCTCATCATGGCGCACCTTTCCGGCCGCCGCATCGTCGAGATGGTGCACGACAACGTCACGCCGTCGCGGATCCTGACGCGCAAGGCATTCGAGAACGCGATCCGCGTCAACGGCGCCGTCGGCGGATCGACGAACGCGGTGATCCATCTGCTCGCGATCGCGGGACGCGTCGGCGTCGACGTGTCGCTCGATGATTGGGACACGCTCGGACGCGACGTGCCGACGCTCCTCGATCTCATGCCGTCAGGCCGCTTCCTCATGGAGGATTTCTATTACGCGGGAGGCCTGCCGGCGATCATTCGAGCGCTCGGCGAAAAGGAGCTGCTCCACAAGGACGCGCTCACGGTGAACGGCAAGTCGATCTGGGACAACTGCCAGGACGCGAAGACCTGGAATGAAGAGGTCATCCGCCCGTTCGAGCAGCCGCTCGTCGAGAGCGGCGGGATCGCGGTCGTCCGCGGAAACCTCGCGCCGGACGGCGCGGTGCTCAAGCCGTCGGCCGCGTCGCCGCATCTGCTCACGCACCGCGGACGCGCGGTCGTCTTCGAGAGCATCGAGGACTATCACGCGCGAATCAGCGATCCGGCGCTGGACGTCGACGAGACGTGCGTGCTCGTGCTGAAGAACTGCGGTCCGAAGGGATATCCGGGCATGGCCGAAGTGGGCAACATGGGGCTGCCGCCGAAGGTGCTCGAGACGGGCGTCACCGACATGCTGCGAATCTCGGACGCGCGCATGAGCGGGACGGCGTACGGCACCGTCGTTCTTCACGTGTGCCCCGAAGCCGCCGTCGGCGGACCGCTCGCGCTCGTGCAGAACGGCGACACGATCGAGCTCGACGTTCCCGGACGCAGCTTGACGCTGCACGTCTCGGAGGAGGAGCTGAGAAAGCGCCGCGCCGCATGGAAGGCCCCCGAGCAAGCGATGAAGGGCGGATATCAAGGCCTCTACGTGAAACACGTGCAGCAGGCGAACACGGGCGCCGATTTGGATTTTCTCGTCGGGTGCCGAGGATCGACCGTGCTCAGGGAGTCTCACTGACGGGATCGGGACGCGGGATCCGGGACTCGGGTGTCGAGCCCCGAGCCCCGAATCCGATCTCTACTTGAACAACTTCAGGTCCACCGCTTCGGCCATCGCGCGATAGCCGGCGTCGTTCGGATGCAGATGATCGCCCGGATCGAACTCGGCGCGCAGGCGGCGCGGGTTGGCAGGATCGCGCGTCGCGGCGTCGAAGTCGACGACGGCATCGTACACGCCTGACGTGCGAATCCACGTGTTGACGGCCTGGCGCATGGCCTCTCCCTCTTCCCGGAAATAATTCGCGCCCTCGAACGGCAGGATCGTGCAGCCGATCACCTTGATGCCGTGCGCGTGCGCGCGCTCGACGACCTGCCGCAGGCCCCAGATCAGCTGCTCCGCGCTGACGGGATACAGCGCGTTCGGCGCCGTGCCGTTCCCGATGTCGTTGATCCCCTCGAGCATGATCAGCCACTTCACGTTGGGCTGGTTGAGCACGTCGCGATCCAGCCGCGCGAGCGCGCTGACGCCGGCGAAGTTCGCGCCGTCGGTGAGCACGCGATTCCCGCCGATGCCTTCGTTCACGATCGCGATGTGCGCCGTCGCCTTGTTCGCCGCGAGCCGCGTCGCGAGGATCGCGGGCCACGTGTTGTTCGTGTCTGGCGTCGAACGCGACCCGTCCGTGATCGAATCGCCGAACGCGACGATGAGCGGCGTGCCCGACGGCGCGTCCATCTCGACGGCGGCGAGCCAGTAGTACGACATGCGCGTCGACGCATCGGGAATCGTCGCGCTGGCGGTGAAGTCGCCCGCGCCGGAGATGTAGGTCGGACGCAGGCCGTTCGCATGCGTTGTCGGCGCGCCGGTATCGCCGGGGAAGTACAGGCTCACGGAGATATCGGTGAGCGGCGGAACCGCAATGTCGACCGGATCGCTCACGACGACGACGCCCGGCCACAGCTTCACGGTCGCTCGTCCGCCGAACGTCACCGGACGGTCGGAGGAGGGAACGATGCCCGAGTCCTTCGCGCGCAGCGCGACGTGCGCCGAGCCGATCTCGACCGGCGATCCGTTGAACGCGTTCGAGAGCTTCACGCGAAGGCGCCTGCCTCCAATGCTCGTGCGAAGCGTCATCCTGATCGTTTGATTGTTGAGGGTCTGCAGCGGCGCCGCAGGTGGCGGAGCGGCGGTTGGCGTCGGCGCCACTCTCACCAACTGCTGCGCCGTCGCCCAGGTCGGGACCCAGTGCTCGTTCGCCGCGGAGCGCTGCGCCGCTTTCTGTGCAGCGGTTGGAACGAGTTGAAGGACGAGCGCGGCGGCGATGAATCCGGTCAGCATGCGGGATTTGATCATGGAGAGTTCGCTTCCGGCTTCAGGCGGAAGCTCGGCAGAGCATACACCGAGCCCGCTTGACAGATCTCCGCGCGAAGGCCAACGATCTGTGACGTCAGGAGGGTTCGATGACGAGAGCATGGGCGTTTCGGTTCGCGATTCCGATGGCGATGGCCGCCATCTGCGTGGTCGGCGCGCAGAAGCCCGCAGGCATGGGCTTCTTCATCACGAGCGTCGGATCGGGAAAGGGCGCGGACTTCGGCGGCGTCGAGGGCGCCGACAAACATTGCCAGCAGCTGGCGCAGGCGGCGGGCGCGGGCACCCGCACGTGGCGCGCCTATCTGAGCGTCGGCGGCGCGAAGCCGGTGAATGCGAAAGATCGCATCGGGAGCGGACCCTGGACCAACGCGAAGGGCGTGACCGTCGCCAAGAGCGTCGCGGATCTGCACAGCGACGCGAACCAGTTGAGCAAGCAGAATTCGCTGACCGAGAAAGGCGAGGTCGTCAACGGCCGCGGCGATACGCCGAACAGACACGACATCCTCACCGGCTCGAATCTCGACGGCACGCTCGCCGGCGACGCTCTCACGTGCAACAACTGGACGAGCAGCGGCGAGGGCTCCGCGCAGGTCGGCCACCACGATCGCGACGGCGGCGGCCAGAATCCCAAGTCCTGGAACTCCGCGCACGCGACCAAGGGCTGCAGCCAGGAGAATCTGCGCGGAACCGGTGGCGATGGGCTGATCTATTGCTTCGCGGCGAAGTGAAAGAAATCGCAGTCCGCGGCTCGCGGTCCGCGGCTCGCGGTCCGAAGAGCATTCAGCTTCCAGCCGTTCGACTGAGCTCTGAACGTTCTTCGGACAGCGGACAGCGGACCGCGGACAGCCGACCGCGGACCGCGGACAGCGGACCGCGACGTTACGATCTATACGCCTGCCGTCCCACTCCCTGCACCGGAATCCCCTGCGACGCGAGCACCTCGTGCAGCGCGAACATCGATCCCGCCGCTTCGTCGATGTGCCGCACGAACGCGATCGATCCTTGGAGGATCGGCGTGAGGCGAGCTTTGTCTTGTATGCGCGCCTTCGGGTACTCGTGCTCGACGACGAGGTGCGTGTTCGCGACGTCGAGCTTCAGCAGCTCGCGCGCGGCGAGCTGATGATCGAGCCAATCGACGGTGCGGTTCTGCAGGTACGCGAGCGGATCGTGGCGCGCGGTGCCCGGCAGCTCGTGCTCCGCGAGCACGACCTGCTTCTTCCACGCGTTCACCTGGTCGGCCGGATTCTCTGACGCCTTCCCCTTCTTCCAGTCGCCGCGCTCGAGCGTCTGGCCGCCCGATCCCCAGGCCGACCATCCCTTGCTGTCGACGACCTGCCCCTTCACGTGGAAGCCGCCGATCAGGAAGTTATATCCCTCGTCTTTCAAGTACTGAAAGATCGAGCGCGTGTCCTGGCCCATCAGGATCGCGTGCGAGGGATCGTAGTGGATGCGGAACTGATCGCCCACGCCGTGCTTCTCGCAGATCTTGTGCAGCGCGATCCACGCGCCGGGCGTGTACGCGATGTTGTTGTGCCAGTTGTCGCCCGTCGTCCACCCGGGCATCGGGCACTGCTCAACGCGGTACGTGAGGCCGCGCTCCTTTGCCGCCTTCAAGAGCGGAATGAAGATCTCCTCGAAGTCGAGCAGGTTCTGATCCATGCTGTGCTGCTGATTCCTGCCGACAAAACCGCAGACGGCGTTGACGCCGAGCAGCACCGCCGTGTCGAACACGCGCAGCATGAAATCGATCTTCTTCTTGCGGACCGCCGGATCGTGGTGGAGCAGGTTGTCGAAGTACCCGACGTCGGAGATGCCGATCCCCGTGGCCTTCAGCGCCGCCTGGACGCGCTTCGCGCGATCCTTGTCGAACGGCTTGCGCAGGTCGAGCGTGTTCGCGA
Source organism: Vicinamibacterales bacterium (assembly GCA_036556425.1). GTDB lineage: Bacteria > Acidobacteriota > Vicinamibacteria > Vicinamibacterales > 2-12-FULL-66-21 > DATBJJ01. The sequence goes on along the minus strand of DATBJJ010000165.1, from coordinate 6,804 downwards.
CCGGATCGAGCATCGCTTCCGGCGGCACGTCGGTCTCGGTCGGGTGCAGCGCCGCGGACAACTGAATGTAGTCCGCGCCGAGATCGCGCGCGAACGCGACCCACTCCTCGATCGCGCGATCCGGATCCGGATCGCGAACCTCGCGCGGCGTCAGCTCCTGGAGCGCCGCCGTCAGCACGCCGACTTTCATGAACTTGGGATCGAACGGTTTGCTAGACATGTGCCTCGCAGCTCTCAGCTCTCAGCTTTCAGCTCTCAGCTGTCAGCTCTCAGCTTTCAGCGCAGCCACTGACCCATCCCGGCTGTGCGACGAGATCAGAATGCTCGTGCTGTTGGCTGAGAGCTGATGGCTGACAAGCTAGTAATTCACCTTGGTCCAAACGCTTCCTTTTTTCGCGCTGTCGAGAATCGCCTCGACGACGCAGTTCGCGCGGTAGCCGTCCTCGAACGTGGCGAAAGCCGGAGGATGCGCGTCCGAGGGCTTCTTGCCCTCGGCGATGAACTGATAGATATCGCGCATCAGATTGCAGAACGCGTCCGCCCACGCTTCCTGATGGCCGCCGGGGAGGTGCGCGTAGCCGCGCACGGCTTCGTCGATGAGCGACGGATCCTTCTGCAGGATCTCGTTCGCCTTCTCGCGGCGGCCGATCCACAGCTCGTTCTGATGCTCCTGGCGCCAGCGCAGCGATGCCTTTTGACCGCAGATCTCGAGGATCAAATCGTTCTTGTGGCCCGCGCAGACCTGACCGACCGAGAAGCTCCCCTTTGCGCCGTTGTCGAACTTCAACATCACGGACGCGAGATCCTCGACCTTGATGTCGACGAGATCGTACGTCTCGTTCGCGCCGGCCGCGGCGAACGCCTCGCGCGATCCCTTCGGTTTCTTGCGCTTCGGCACGACCGTGGTGATGTCGCCGAGCACATCGGTGATCCGCAGGCCGCTGATGTGCTGCGCGAGATCGCACCAGTGCGATCCGATGTCGCCGAGCGCAGACGAGGCGCCGCCCTTGTCGGGCTCGAGGCGCCATGAGTAGTCGGTGTCCTTGAGCAGCCAGTCCTGGAGGTAGTAGCCGACGAGGAAGTGCGGCTTGCCGATCTCGCCCGATCGAATCGCATGGCGCGCCTGCTGCACGAGCGGATTCCCGCGATAGTTGAACGTCACCGCGTGCACGATGCCCGCGGCGTTCGCCTGGTCGAGCAGCGTCTTCGCTTCGGCGGCCGTCATCGCGAGCGGCTTGTCGGAGATGACATGCTTCTTGCGCGCGATCGCCGCGGCGTTGACCGGGAAATGGAGGTAGTTCGGCGTCGCGTTGTGAACGACCTGGATGTCGGGATCGTCGAGCAGCGCCTCGTAGCTTCCGTACGCCTTCGGCACGCCCAGCGATTTGGCTTTCGCGTCCGCGGACGCCTGATTGCTCCCCGCGACGCCTACTACCTCGACGAAGCCCAGCCGCCGCACCGCATCGACGTGATGCGGACCGACGAACCCCGCGCCGACAATCCCCATCCCGATCCGTTTCACCTGACTGCCTCCAGATGTGAAATGTGGAACGGTCATCATATATCGGTTCACGGGTTCACAAGTTCACGGGTTCACGACCCTGAACCCTGAACCCGTGAACCCCTGAACCCGTGAACCCGTGAACCCGTGAACCCGTGAACCCGTGAACCCTTGAACCCTGGAACCCTTGACCTATACTTCTTCCGGAGGCCTCTATGGTCCGCCCGCTCGTGGCTCTGACGGCGGCGTGTTATCTGTCGGTCGCGGGTTTGGGAGCGCAAAACGCGGCGCCGCGCGCGAACACCATCTACGTGTCGGTCTCGGAAGAGACCGGGGCGCCGGTGCTCGATTTGACCCCCGCCGATTTCGTCGTCAAGGAAGACGGGAAGGCGCGAGACATCCTCAAGGTGGAGCTCGCCCGGGCTCCCTTGCAGGTGATGATTCTCGTCGACGACAACGGCACCGGCCTCTTTCGCTCGGGACTGATTCAGTTCATCCAGCAGCTTCAGGGAAGAGCCGAGATGGCCGTGAGCTCCGTCGTCGGGCAGACGATGAAGCTCGTCGACTACACGCCCAACGTCGAGGCGGTCGCGAACGCGATCGCGACGTTGAGCGCGCGGCCGGGCACACCCGACGGCGGGCAGCTGCTCGAGGGGATCTTTCAAGCGTCGAAAGATCAGGAGCGCCGCGAGTCGGCGCGGCCGGTGATCGTCGCGCTCACGGTCGGCGGCGAGGAGCACAGCACCGTCCCCGCGCATCACGTGCTCGATCAGCTCGCCAAGAGCCGCAGCAAACTCTACGTGATTCAGGTCGCGAACTCCGCGCTGCGATCGACCGTGCAGATCACAAAGCCGGCGGCGCTGCTCGGCGAGAACCTCAATCTCAGCGAAGTGCTCGGGGAAGGACCGAAGCAGACGGGCGGATGGCGCGAAGAAATCGTCGCCGCCACGGGGATCATCCTCGGCCTCGGCCGGATTGCCGCGGAGTTGAAGAATCAGTACGCGCTCGAATACAGCCGGCCGCCGAAGACAAAGACGATCGAACGGCTCAACGTTTCGGTCAACCGGCGCGGTCTGAATCTGCGCGCGCCGACGAAAGTGCCGGGGCGCTGACGCCGGGGTCCAGGATCCGGGGCTCGGGGCTCGGAAGTTCCTCTTACTTCTTATCGAACACTGCGCGCTGATCGGGGGTGATGAGGCGAAGGCTTTCCATCTTCGCGACGAGCACCAGCCGTCCGTTCTCGTCCACGTCCCACGTCTGCGTCAGCTTGTTCGAGGTTGTCGAGAACTCCTGCTTGATCGCGGTCTTGTCCCACCGCGATTTCGTGCTGACCTCCGCGCCCGCAACGACGATCTTCGCGTTCTTCCCGTCGAGCGTGTACGCACGCTCGCCGCGCGCGTCGCGGAACGTCACGCGCTCCACCGTCGCGTCGATCGTGATCTCGCTCGCGATCTGCTGGAGCTGGCGCATCGCCGCCTGCGCTGCGAGCTCGTCGGGGCGGAGATCCGACGGCGTGCTGGGCGTCGGACCACTCGCGCCGCGCTGCAGGGGCGCGCCGGCCATCGAGAGCAGCGCGCCGCCGCGTCCACCCGCACCGCGTCTTCCAGCCGGCGCACCGAAGCCTTTGCTCAACTCCGCGTTGAAGACCCACGTGCCCGAGAGGCGCGCCGCCGCTTCGACGGGCGTCAGCTTCTGCGCGAATGAATGCGAGCCAGCGATCGCGATCGATGCCGCGATCAGGCTGGCGGGCGCTGATCTGAATCGCACGATCGTCCTCCTCAAAAAAATTACGGGCGGGTGGGATCGTCCCACCCGCCCGCATCTTCAACGACGGTTCGTCAGCCTAGAAGCTGAAGCGAACCGACGCCTGGAAGTTCCGCAGATCCGCCGCGTTGGTCGCCGCGCCGAAGCCGGCATTCCGCGGCAGCACACGGGCCGGATCGACAGTGACGCCGTCCGCGAGGTACTGCGAGTTGCGAATCGACAAGTTCGTCGGCGTCTCGTAGTTGATCGTCGTGCTGCGGGCCGTGTAGTTGACGATGTTGAACGCGTTGAACGCATCGACCTGGATCTTGAACTCGCGTCCGCCGCCGAGGCGGATGGTGCGAGCCAGCGAGACGTCGATCACGTTGTTCGGGCATCCAATCAGGAGGTTGCGGCCCGATTCGAGGCCGACGCTTCCATACGTCGGTGCCGTGATGGCCGTCACGTCGAACTGCGCGTACTGATTGCTCGAGCAGCCCGAGAGGCCGGACGGATCCTTCAAGTACACGGGCCGCGCGCCGAAGTCCGGCGAGCCCGTCATGTTCACGTTGCCGCCGTTGGTCTGGAAGCCGAAGCCCAGGTCGTACCGGTTGCCGGAGTTGCCGGTCCAGACGCCGGAGAGCTGCCAGTCGTTTATCAGATGGCCGAGGATCTTCTTGGCTCCGCCATCGAGCGAGACGTCAGGCATGTCCCACACGGCATTCGCTTTGGCCACGTGCCGCTGCAAGTTGAGCTGCTTGAACTTCTCCTCGTACTCCGCCTGATCGGAGCGGAGCGAGATGGACCCGTCCGCGTTGTGCACCAGGCGCTGCGCGAGCGCGGTGTTGCCCTCGAGCACGAGACCCAGCGTGTAGTTGATGCCGGCAGAGAAGCCGTTCTGGAACCGGCGCTGATACGAGAACTGGAGCGAGTGGTACGTGTCCCAGAACTCGGTCGTGTTCTGGTTGATCGCCGCCAGGCCTTTGTAGCCGCGCAGGAGGTTCTGCGTCAGGGCGTTCGCGCCCGGCACGGTGCTCGGGTTCGGAAGCGTCGTGTTCTGGTTCTCCGGCAGATACGCCGCGCCGATGTCCACCGCGTTGAGGTTCACGACGTTTCCACCCTGGAGACCGCCCAGCCGGTTGAAGCCGTGGTTGCCGACGTAGGAGACGTCGAGCGACGACGCCCACGGGAGCGCCATCTGCACGCCCACCTGCCATTGCCAGGAGGCCGGGACCTTCGCATCGTACTGGAAGGTCACGAGCTGAGGCACGGCCTGCGGGCTGAGACCCACGCCAAGCTGCGTGAGGCTGCCGTTCCGCAAGTCAGCCGAGGTCGCGATTGGCGGGTTGCCCGGGATCGAGAAGACGGTGTTGCCGTCCGGACGATCGTAGAAGAGCCCCACGCCGCCGCGGAGCACGAAGCGCTGCGCGCCGGTGAGGTCGTACGCCGCGCCGAAGCGCGGGCCGAACACCAGCGTCGGCCACTCGTACCCGGTCTTCGCGATGCCGTCGCCCGCCTGCCGGATGCCGTTCAACGGGTTACCGGATTCGGGGATCGGCGTGCCGATGAGCACCTGCGTGTTCGTCGCGCCGGCGGGCGGCAGCACGATCTGCCGCGTGCGCGGATCCATCGCGTTCAGGTTGTTTCCCGAACACGTGGCCGCTCCGCCGATGCAGCCCGGCACGTACAGGACCATCTGCTGGCTCCGGTTCCACTGATCGGGGAAGAAGTTCGACATCTGCTGGAACTGGTCGTACTGCGGCTGCTGGCGCGTGAGGCGCACGCCGTAGTCCAAGGTGAGCCGGTTGTTCACCTTCCAGTTGTCCTGGATGTAGCCCTCGGTGTTGTTGTAGATCATGCTGCCTTCGATGAACTTCTCCGCCTGCTGATACTGCGTGAAGATTCCCGTGGCCGCATTCGCGTAGCCGAAGCCCGTATCCAGGGTGTTGTTGTTGTCGTTGCCGAAGTTCACCGTGCCCTGGAAGCTGAGGCCGCCGCCGGCGCCGACGTTCTGCGCCTTGAAGCTGTGGTTGTTGTAGAAGCCGCCCTTGAACGTGTGGCGTCCCGCGATCTTCGTCAAGCTGATCGCGACGTCCTGCGTCCGGTTGATGTTCAGCCAGCCGGGATAGCGCTGGTTCGGCGGCGCGGCGCCGATGCGGCCGCCCCAGTTGAAGATCGGCGGCAGGTTGATCGAGCTGCCGTCCCAGAACGCGGGGTTGACGTCGTTGAGGACGTGGTTGGCGTAGTAGCGCGAATCGACCTTGCCCGCCTCCGGATAGATCAGCGGGAAGCCGGGCATCGAGGCAAGACGGTTGGCCGATTCGTTGACCAGCACGCCGCCCTCGTTGCCGCCCACGAGCTCGTTGCGGATGAACCCGTACGTGCCTTCCATGAAGGTCGTCGGGTTGATCGCGTAGTTCACCGTGACCGCGTAGTTGGTGATGAACGGGTTCGGATTGAACACGTCGGTGAAGCCCTGAATCTGTCCGGGCGTCGTCAGGCGGCGCGCGCGCTCACCCGAGTACTTGCCCGTCACGCGGAGCTTCTGCGACATCTGATAGTCCATGCGGAGCGCGGGCTGCTGCGTCAGGTTCTTCACCGAGGGCGCCGCGACTTCGTAGTTGTAGTTCCGGCCCTGCGTCTGCTCGATGTTCGGGAGCGGGTAGCGTCTCAGGAGCGACATCCCTACTCCATACTGCTTGCTCGCCGGAATCCTACCGAGGACGCCGCCGTCCTGGAAACAACCTCTCGTGTCGGCCGCCGTGCAGGGCAGGCCGGTCGTGTGATCGCGAATCAGATTGAACAGATTCCCGTTGTTGTCGAGCGTCTGCGAGAAATCGCCCGCGCGCTCGAGCGCGGTCGGCAGACGAAGGCGGATCGGATTCCCGTTGTTGATCGCCGCATTGGTCGGCCGATATTCGTGCGCGTAGAAGAAGAACAGCTTGTTGTTGCCGCCCGGTTTGCCGACCGGGCCGCCCAGCGTGTAGCCCCAGATGTCGCGCTTGTTGACCGGCTTCGGGTCGTTGTTGTGCGCCTGTAACCAAGGCGTCTCGTTCCAGTCCGAGTTGATCTTGTAGTCGTACGCCGATCCCCGGAAGCGGTTCGTGCCGCTCTTGGTGACGGCCGTGATCTGCAGGCCGCTCGAGCGTCCGTATTCCGCTTGATAGCCCTGCGTGAGGACCTTGACCTCGGCGATCGACTCGACGTTCATCTGGAGCATCTGGCCGTTGTTGCCGGTGTCCATGGCCGAGATGCCGTCCATCATGATGTTGTTCTGGCCGACGCCGCCGAGGCGCGTGCCGCCCGCCGACGCGCCGCCCGCGATGACGCCGGGCGTGAACGACGTGAAGGCAGTGAAGCTGCCAAGGTGCGGAACCGGGAGGTTCTCGATCTGCACCTGCGAGATCGCGAACGAGCGTTCGCCGCTCGACGCCTGAATGAGCGGCGCCTCGGACGTGACGTTCACGGTTTCCGCCGCGCCGCCCGGTTCGAGCGTGAGGCTCGGGACGGTCACGCGGTCCGCGCCGCTGACCCGGATGCCCTGCCGCCGGACCGTCCGG
>DATBJJ010000164.1:0-25971 GCA_036556425.1 Vicinamibacterales bacterium | reverse complement strand
AAACGCAGCTCCTCGCGGAGAAGTCAGAAATCGCCGCCGCCAGAGATGCGCTCGAACAGAGACTCACCGACGCTGCCACCGCGCATCAACAGGCCGCACAGCGTGCATCGGAAGAGAGAGCCAACGACGCGCGACAGGCCTCCGAGCGGTATACCGCCCTCGAACAGCGATTCGATCGAGAAGTCGAAGAGCGCCAGGGGCTCGAACAGAGGCTGTCGCAGACAGAGACAGCACGACAGGACGAGCAACAACGGCACGCGTCGGAGCTGGCGGCCGCGGCGTCACAACTGGCCACGCGTGAAGCGCAGCTGCTCGCAGACGTTGCGGGAATGACCGCGGCGAAAGATGCGTTCGAACAGAAACTCGCCGACGCAACCGCGGCGCATCGAGAGGCCGCACTGCGCGCATCGGAAGAACGAGCGGTCGAAGCACGACAGGCATCCGAGCGATATGCCGCGCTCGCGCAACGACTCGATCGAGAGCTCGAAGAGCGCAAGCGGGTCGAGCGGAAGCTGTCGGACACCGAGACGGAACGTAACGACGAGCGAGAGCGGCATGCGTTGGAGCTGACGGCCGCGGCAGCGCAATTCGGCGAGCGTGAAGCGGATCAGCAGCAGCGCCACGCCTCGGAGCTTGCGAAGGCCGCGCAGGACCTCGCCGATCGTCAGGCGCGCCACGACGCGGAGCTGGCTCGCGAAGGCGCCGCGCGCGATGCACTCCAGCAGCAGCTCGCCGAGGCCGCGGCGGCGTTCAAAGGCGCGCGTCAGGCGTGGGCCGCGAAGGAAACCGCCGCGAGCGAGCACGCGGCCCGCCGCGAAGCGGAAATCGCCGCGGTGATTGCCGCGGCTACCGCAACCAAGAACACGCTCGAGGCGGATCTCGCGCGCGAAACGGCCGCACGGCAATCGCTCGAACAACAACTCGCCGAGGCGCGCGAGTACCGCGCACGAATCGAGGAGCGCGCCGCGTCAGAGAAGCACGATCGCGAGCGCGCGATCGCCGCGCGAGATACCGAGATCCAGGATCTTCGAACGCAGCTCGAAGCGCTTCAACGCTCGCTTCAGGGCACGCAGAAGCAGCTCGAGAGCCTGAGCCGCGCGCACGCCGACGCGCGAGAGACGCACGAGCGCGCTCGATTGGCGATCGAGGAACAGCTGCTCGCGGCACGGACTGAAATCGACCAGAGCCGCGCCGAGCAACAGCGGCAGTTCGAGCATGCGCCGTACGGCATGTGCCGCTGCGGTCCGGACGGCGCGCTCACGCACGTGAATCGCGCGATGGCGCAGCTGCTCCGCTATCGATCGCCCAACGAACTGCGAAAGGTGGATCTCGCGGCCGCCGTCTTCGAATCCGCCGACGATTACCGCTGGTTGATCGAGCGCTGCCTCAACACGGGAACCGCGGAATCAGTGGAGACCACCCTGAGACGCAAGGACGGCCGCCGCCTGGTCGTGCGCCTGATCGGCCTCGCGACGACGCCCGAGTCGATCGAGATTGCGGCGGAGGACCTCACCAGTCTTCGCGCGGTCGAGGAGAAGCTTCGCCAAGCCGAACGGATGGAGGCGGTCGGCCGGCTCGCGTCCGAAGTGGCGGTCACGTGCGACAACCTCCTTCGCGACGTCCGTCAGGACGGTCAGCAATGGCTCGCCGCCATCGAGAGCGACGCCGCGCTGCGGCGGCGAGGTGAACAGCTCCTCGACGACGTGACGCGGGCCGCGGGCTTCCTGCGACAGCTCTCGGTGTACGGCGACAAACAAACGAGCGCGCTCGAGCCCGTCAACGTGCATCGAGTGCTGCGGGACCTCGCGCCCGTATTGAAGCGCGTCGCGGGAGACGACATCGAGCTCGTGCTCCCGAAGACCGCACCGCCGCTGAACGTCGACGTCGAAACCGAACGCGTCGAACGCGTCCTCGTGAACGTCGCCAGCTACGCGCGGCAGCGGATGCCGGCCGGCGGGCGGCTGAACATCGAGCTTGCGAGCGTCGTCGTCGATCGCCGGTTCCTCGCGCGATATCCAAACGTCCGCCCCGGCGCGCACGTGCTGATCACCGTCACCGAGATGACGGGCGGTCTCCGCGCGCAGGCGCCGGTCGCGGCCGCGGACGGATCCACGACCGCGAGCACCAGCGCGGCAACCTCGGACAAGCCAGGCGTGGATCTCGGCGTGCTGCTCGGATTGATCGGCGATTGCGGCGGTCACTTGTGGATGACCGCGGAGCCTCCGGGAAACATGGTGCTGAAAATCCATCTCCCGAGGCGCGCGGCCGACGATCCGATCGATCCGATCGATCCGCGCACGCCGCCGTCGGATCGATCGCCTCGCGGCCGATCGATGATCGAATGGTTCCGGCACTAATTGCCCGACGGGATAACCGCTGACGATCTCGATCGCTGATCTCAATCCTGCAACCGGATGCGCTTGGAGAATATTGCGAGCGCACTGACGGAAGTGTTCACCCGTTTGCCGCCCACTCCTCGAAATTCGCCAGCTTCCACCGAATTCCGCTTGGCATCGAGCTAGCTACTGCACGGTTTTACCGGAGGACGGCAGGCGCTGCGAGCGGCTGGCCGCCAGGCTTCAGCGAGGTGAAGTAGCGCACGTGTTGATCGCGCGACACCTCTTCGCTGTAGCGCTCGGCGGCGATTTGACGCGCTCTCGCTGCAAGCGAGCGGTACAGAGCGTCGTCATCCCATAGCGCACAGACAGCTTCGTACCAGGGCTCGACTTCGGCTTCCGACGGGAGCTGCGTCGTGCGGTCCGTCATCCAGTCGGGAATCGGCAGCACGCGTCCGCCTCCGCCGTCAGCGGCATCGCCGCCGACGACGTCGGGGAGCGCGCCGCGCGTGCCGACGAGCGGCGGAATGCCGTTGATCATCGCCTCCGCCGCGACGCGCCCGAACGGCTCGTCCCACACCGAGGGCACGAGCAGGAGTCGCGTGAGCGCGAAGTAGTCGGCGGGCGTGGGCACGGGCGGCGCCGCCATGATTTGCGGGTACTTGCTGAAGTCGATCTCGGGGATCGCGTTCAGCGCGCCGCCGCTCTGGCTGGATTGCACGACGAGGATCGGGATATCGGAGCGCCGCGCGCCGAGCATGTCGGCGAGCCGCGCGAAGAGCAAGACGCCCTTGTGCCGTGCCGGATTGACGAACGTGACGAAGGCGCGCGACTCCTCGGGCGCGACGACCGTGGACCAGTCGATGGGCGGCTCGATCGGCGTGCTGGCCAGGCCGATCTTGTCGCGATAGACGCCGGAGAGAAACCGGCTGCACGTGAAGACGTGATCGACGGACTCGAAGTACGACGGATCGTAGTACCCGAAGCCGCGCACGGCGAACGCGGTCGCGATGCCGCGGCCGCGCGCGCGGCGCATCGACTCGAAGATCATCGGGTGCCCGTTGGCGGCGATCAGCACGTCGGGCGCGAACTCGGTCAGGAGTCGATCGACGAGCGCGAGGTACTGCGCGGCCTCGCCGCGATCGGGATGTTTCTCGTCGTTGTGGCGCGTCAGGAGCAGCGTGACCGGAACGTTCCTGACGGCGTACTGCACGACGCGGCGGTTCGCGGCGCGCGCGGCCTTCGAGGAACGCCGCGCGTGGACTGACGAGGATTCGAGCGCGGCGCGCGGTACGCCCTGCTGCGCCAGATGCTCTTCGATCGTGAACGTCACGGCGCTCTCGAACCTGGCGGTGGTGAGAACGCGGCAGTCGTGTCCGGCGTCGGCAAGCCACTGCACGATCGTTCGCAGGCTTTGCGTGACGCCCGCGATCGGATCGCTGATGCAGTGATTGTTCACGAGCAGGAAGCGCACGAGAGGAAGCGTACAAACCGGATCATCGCTCCGTCAACAGCACGCATTCATGTGTCGGTCCATCAGGAGGAGAGAGCCATGTCCCAGGGAATCGAAAAGCAGTCGCAGCAGCTGCTGCAGGGTCCGCTGAAGCACACGCGTACGGCGGCGCTCGCGCTCGCGCTCGTGCCGCTCGCGGCGGTCGCCGTCAGCACGCAGGTTGGTGAAACGTGTCCGTCCGGCGGCATCTGCGGAACGGTCTTTTCCGATACGAACGGCAACGGCGTTCAGGACGAAGGCGAGCCGGGAATTGTCGGCGCGGTCGTGACCGTTACCTATGTCGTGGACGGCACGGCGTACGACTTCACCGTCATGACGACTGCCGAGACACCGACGAGCCCTGCGGGGTTGTACGATTTCGGGACCGCCGTCCCGCCCGGCGAATGGAACATCTCCGTGCAGATCCCGAACGGCACCTCGCCATCGCCGGTGAACGTGGGCGAGACTGGGAGCGGCGACGTGCCGAACGACAGCGATGGCGTCTCGGACAACAACGGCAACAGCGTCGCGAAAGTGAACTGGGACGGAACGAATCAGACGTCGAGCACCGACTTCGGCTTCACGACCTCGGGCTTCGCGAATCCTGGAACGGGCACGCCCGGCTACTGGAAGAACCATCCCGAGGCGTGGCCGGTGAGCACGATCACGATCGGAAACGTCACCTACACGAAGGAGCAGGCGATCGCGAAGATGGAAACGCCGGTGCAGAAGGACAAGACGTACACGATCTTCTCGTCGCTCGTGGCCGCGATCCTGAACACGCACCCGCTCGTCGGCAACGACAACACGTGCGTGCAGGCGGCGATCGACGGCGCGCAGCAGTGGTTCAAGACGTACGGTCCGGTGGGCTCCAACGTGGCGGCCTCGAGCTACGCGTGGAAGGTCGGCGAACCGCTCCACCGCCAGATGGACAACTACAACAACGGCATGCTCTGCGTGCAGCACCGAGACTAGGTCGGGTCGGCGAAGCGTTCGAATTGGCCCGGTGGCTCATGACGTGAGCCATCGGGCCATTGTCTTTTATCCGCTCAATCCGTCGACTTGATGAAGTAGAGCTCGTACCCGTTGAGATCGCGAATGCAGAACTGCCTCGCGCCGTAGAACATGTCCTCGATGTCCTGGTCGAACTGAATCCCCTCGCGATCGCCCGGCTCGCCCGAGAGCGACGCGCGCGCCGCGTCGATCTGCCGCGCCTTCAATAACTGATACAGCTCGTCGACGCGATCGGTATAGAACCACAGGCTCGCGTCGTGGCGCCCCTTTTTCCCGTGCATGTTGAGCATCAGCTCCGCCTGGCCGAACGACACCATCCCGAAGTTCACGACGCCGTCGTCGCCAAAGCGCGCGATCTCCTTGAAGCCGATCGACGTGTACCACTCGAGCGCGCGCGCGACGTCGGGTACGTAGATCATCGGCACGCCTTTCTTCGTCGCGGCTGCGAGTGCCGCCATCGTCGACGTGAAGCTGGAGGCCGCGACGGTTTCCGGCGCCTTCGCACCTGCCGCATGGAGCCGCCGCATCGCTTCTCGATCCCCGTGCAGCATCGCGACGTCGAGCGCGGTGCGGCCGGCGGCGTCGCATGCCTCGAGGTCCGCGCCGAGCTCGATCAGGAGATCGAGGATGTCGTATCGCCTGCGCTGCAGCGCGAAGTGGAGCGGCGTGAATCCGTGCTCGAAGCGCGACATCCGGCGATCGAGCGCGTCTGGATTCTCCTCGACGAGCTTCTGAACGAGATCCAGATCGCCGACCGACATCGCCGAGAAGATGTGATGGCGCGCGCCGCGCTCGAGGAGCAGCGCGACGAGCGGACGCCGCGCAGGATTCATCCCCGTGGGATCCTCGTCGGGCGCGTGATAGAACGTCGCCCATCCGATCGTGTCGAGCGCGTGGACGTCGCCGAGGCCGTGCACGTCGCCGCCGGCGTCGAGGAGCGCGCGAACGACGTCGATGAACCCGCCGGCGGCCGCCCAATGCAATGGATACGTGTTGTCACCGGCTTCGCGCGCGTTGGGATCCGCGCCGCGCTCGAGCAGCAGCCGCACGGCCTCGACGTGTCCGCCTTTTGCGGCGCTGTGCAGTCCGGTCCACGCCTCGTGCTGCGCGCTCGGATTGCCGGCGCGAACGAGATCGGGGCTCGCGGCGAGAAACGCGCGCACCGCGTCGACGTCGCCCGCGGTGCACGCCTCGAAGAAGCGCGTCACGTGCTTCGTGTGACGCGCGTCGAGCTCCGCCTTCAGCGCGCGCCAGCTCGGAAACCCGTACTCGCGCGCGATCGAGAGCAGCACCGCCGCCAGCTTCGCGCGCGGATCGGCGCGCCGCAGCTCGTGCAGCCGGCCTTTCGCAAGCTTTTTCAGGAACTCGAGGGAGGCGTGTTCGGGAAGCTGCGAGCTCGACATAGATCCCTTCCTTCCATTGGCGCCCGGCGTCCGCGTCTCTCGGGCTGGAAGTCAGGGTGTCTGACTGTTGCGCGCGTTCGGGTGGGTTCGACCCTTTACGCGGACCGTAGGCCGCCTCGTTCGGCCTGACGGCCATTTTACGCCAAGCCGCGTCGCGTCATCCTCCGCGTTGTGGTACCGTATCCTCGGAACTGCCTCTGACTACTTCCGCCGTTCGCGTTTAGTCTCTCTCTCCTTCCCCACACAACTGAGGCAACGTGTGTCCGCGCGTGCGGACTCCGCAAACGGGAGCAGTGTCTTGAACGCACAATCGAACTGGTGGGAAACGTTCTTCGAGGGAGCGGCGGTGGATCTCTGGCTTCGGGCGATCCCGCCCGATCAAAACGAACGCGAGGCGGACGGCCTGCTCGGCGCGCTCGGCGTCCCGGCTGGCGCCGACGTGCTCGACGTGCCGTGCGGCGGGGGACGATTGACGCTCGCGCTCGCGAATCGCGGATATCGGATGACGGGCGTCGACTGGTCGACGGAATTCCTCGCGCACGCGCAATCGCGCGACGGGGCCGGCGCCGTGACGTGGGATCGCCGCGACATGCGCGATCTCCCGTGGCGCGATCGCTTCGATGCCGCGTTTTGTGTGGGCAACAGCTTCGGGTATCTCGACGACGAAGGGAACGAGGCGTTCCTGCGAGCCGTCGCGGCGGCGCTCAAGCCGGGCGCGCGCTTCGTGCTCGAGACGCCGATGGTGCTCGAGAACCTGCTGCCGCACATCGGCGATCGTCCCTGGTGGAAGGTCGACGACGTCTATCTGCTCGTCGCGAACGAGTACGATCCCGCGCGGCAGCGTCTCGAGATCGAATACACGTTCGTCTCGAACGGGCGCGTCGACGTCCGGCACGGCTCGCATCGCGCGTATGCCTATCGCGCGTTGATGGAGTTGTTCGATGCGTCCGGGTTCGACGCGGCCACGCGGGAGCCGTGGACTCGAGACGCGCGGGTGATCACCTTCGTGTTGACCCGCCGGTAGACGGGCGGCGGGATCGGACCCGCGGCCGCTGCTTCGCCGACACCGATCGGATGATGAGGCGGCCGCGGCCCGTTTTCGGCAGCGCGGTCTTGGCTTGCGCGATCGCCGCGGCAATCAACGCCTCGACCTCGGGCCGCGCAAGCACGTCGACGGACTCGAGCCGAATGAAGCGCGTCTGTTTGCCGGAGCCTTGAAGAACCTTCTTCGGATCGCGAAGCGTCGCGCCGCGAATGAAGCACAGGCCGACGCCGTTCGCGGCCGCGGTCAGCGAGACGATCGCATCCGATGGCCGTTCGGTTGGCGAGTAGCCGATGACGAAGAAGTTGTAGTTGTCGTACGCGAGCTCGTGCGCCGTCGGGAACCGCGCGCGAAGCGCTCGGCGCGCCTGGCGAATGAGCGTGCGGTGCTTCGGCTCGAACTTGTCGATGAAGGTTTCCAGCTGCTTGGCCGCCGCCGGAGGTGCGCTCGTCGATCGGGTCATCGGACCGGAAGAGTGTCGCGCAAAACCGGCAGTTAGTCGAACTCGCGCGCGGCCAGCCGATCGATCAGCTCGACGACCCCGCCCGTCTGGCTTCGTCGTGACGATGCTGGCAAGCTCCTTCACGGACGGCAGCGCATTCGCGACGGCTACCGCCAATCCACACGCACGCAGAAACGCCTGATCCTTCTCCGCGTCGCCAACAGCGACGGCTTGCTCCGGCTTGATTTGCAGCTCGTCGAGCGCCGCCGCCAAGCCCGTCGCTTTCGTGACCTCGCTCGGCAGCGCCATGACCGATCCTTTATTGAAGATGACGTGCCACTCCAACCCGAGGTCGTGGATCGCCGACGGCACGTGATGCTCGTACGACTCGACCGTCGCGACGATGCTATGGCCCACCGAGATGGGAACGGCGTCCTTTGCAAGCAGCTCGAGGAACGCGGGCGGAGGAAGCGGCGCGAGCGCGGCGATCGAACGATCGCCCGGCCGGTACAGCACCGCGCCGTTCTCCGCGACGATTCGATCGAAGAGATCCGTCTGCGAGA
Source organism: Vicinamibacterales bacterium (assembly GCA_036556425.1). GTDB lineage: Bacteria > Acidobacteriota > Vicinamibacteria > Vicinamibacterales > 2-12-FULL-66-21 > DATBJJ01. The sequence goes on along the minus strand of DATBJJ010000164.1, from coordinate 17,679 downwards.
ACGTGTTGCACAGATCCGACAGTTCGCGCCCCGTCACCATCACGACTTCCCGCGGGACTTCAGGCCGGCGCGACCGACCCATTGCGCCATCGACTCGCCGTCGCGATACGGAGCGTGCCGAGCTCGAGCGGCACGACGATGTGCTCGCTGACCAGCGCCGAACCGAGGCCCGTCCCGAGGCCGAGGAACAACGTCAGATCGTGAACGCGCTCGACCATTCTCGACGGCGTGAGATCCGCGCCGGACTCCGCGCGGCGCGCCTCGACGCAGCCGCTCGTCATCACCTTGATGTGCGTTCCGCCGACGTCGATGACGAGGACTTCCATTTTCGCGGCTGCGCGCACGTACACTATGCAAGCAGGCTGCCTGGCGAGTGACGATGTAGCCGAGGCCGCGCGGAGAATCGGAGTACAAAGAAAAAGGCCCTGCGCGATGCAGGGCCTCGGTCACTTGCTGGCGGGGTCGACGGGGCTCGAACCCGCGGCCTCCGGCGTGACAGGCCGGCGTTCTAACCAACTGAACTACGACCCCAGAACTCTAGTGGGCGGTACAGGATTCGAACCTGTGACAGCCGGCGTGTAAGGCCGGTGCTCTACCACTGAGCTAACCGCCCTCAACTCCCGATGCGCGGGATCACCTTACGACGCCGCCGACGGCACCCCAAAAAAGCGATTATAGGACCTTCCACCCGAGCAGCGCAAGCACGGCGGCCAGCGCCAAGACGCAGATTACCTGCGACTTCTCTCCTCCTTTTGGTTTTGCCTGCCGGAAGTCGTCCGGTTACAATCTGCGCTCACCCCAACATCCCAATGAATTGGAAACCTTGGATCGCCGGCGCCGTCATTGGCGGCCTTGCCAGCTTCACGCCCGCGTCGCCGCGCACCGTCGGCGCGCAAACACCCGGTAATCGCCAGGACGCCGATCTCGCGGCGGCGCTCGCGAAGCGCGACGTGGCCGGCGCGACGCGCTTGCTGGCGAGCGCGCTCGCGCAACCGATACCGCTCCCAGCGGCGCATCCAGCGATCGCCGTGCTGGGACCGGACGCGGCCGCGAATCTCGATCAACTGTTTGCCGCCAGTGGAGATCGCGCGGCGTCCGCGCGCATCAACAATCTCGGCGTTGCGCTGGCGCTTCGCGGGTGGTTCGACAGCGCAGCCGTGGCGTTCGGCGGAGCACTGATTTCCGGCGAGCGCCTGTACGCGGGCCGGCCGTGGCCGTCGGTCGCGGACCCTTATGCGTTGCCGGCCGGCCTCTCGATGCGACAGCAGTACAGCACGACACCCAATCCGGCGATCGTCAACGTCCAAAATCTCCAGCGCGCTCGCCTCACGACGAAGGCTCCGAGAATCGAACCGAACCGCTATGAGTTTTCCGTCGGCCTCCTCGAAACCGCCGAGAAGTGGCCGGCGCCCACCGAGCGCCTTCGAGCGATGGCGGAAGTCTTTCCACCAGTCGTCTCGATTGCGTTGGCAGACGCGCTGCGCCAATCGGCCTCGCCGGAAGGACTCGACCAAGGCCTCTTCATGCGCGTGTATCGAGGATTCGCGCAATACAAGGGCAGATTCCTGCGCGGCATCGTCGCCAGGCCAGTCATCGCGCCCGGCACGCCGACGATGGCCGGCGGAAACGCGTCGCCGGTGCGCGCCGGGGGACTGACCTGGACGAAGGAAGAGGTGTGGGACGACCGTGGCCTCCATGGTTTCGACCCGGCGAACCGCCTGCAAGCGGGCGAGGTTCTGATCGACGTCTACTCGGTCGAGATTGGAGACACGCCTCGCGAGCTGCGCCGAGACTACGTCGCGGTGATCGTTCCTGGAGCTGTCGCCGGAGCGACCGGTACGCCGCAACGTCGCGTCGTGTCGCTCGGCCCCGCCGAGCAGGTTCACCAGGCGATCGACGACTTCTGGGACAAGTTGATAGGCGAGAAGCAGCGCGTCGACGCGACCGCGCTGCGCGCATTGGGAGATCGAATGTGGCGGCCGCTCGCCGCGGCGCTGCCGGCCGGCACGAAGCGCGTGTGGCTCTCTCCCGACGGACGTCTCGGCCAGATACCGTGGCAGGCTCTAAGCGTCCTCGCATCCGGCCCGTCGGGTCCGGCCATCTCGGTTGTCGATTCCGGAGAGACGATTCGCGAGCGCCGGCCTCGTCCGCCAACACCGAGCCGGCGAGTGCTTCTCGCGGGCAACCCGGAGTACGGAACCGGCGCGCAGTTCTCGCCGCTGCCGCAGTCGGCGTCGGAGATTAGCGCGATCGAATCGATCGCGCGGGCCAACGGGCACGAGGCCACCGTGCTCGTGGGCGCGAAGGCCGTCGAGCCAGCCATCCGCGGTGCGCTCCCGGCACGAATCATTCACATCGCGACGCACGGCGTATTTCGTGCTGCGGGGTTCCGGCCGACCATCTTCGCCGCGGGACCATGGCTGGTGCTCGATCCGACCTTGCGGAACACGCCAGGCGGCAGGCCGGCGGCGCAGCCGGACGTGATTGGCGGCTTCGATCTCAAGGCGTACGAAAAGCGCATGGCGGAGATCGTCGAAGAAGCGCGTCGCACCGGCCGGCAGCCGACGAACGATCAGCTCATGGCGGCGGTCAATCAAGCCAAGGGATCAGCGTCGGCTCGCGAATTGGCGCCGGTGACGCAGGGCGTTCTTGCGTTGACGGGCGCCAACACGGTGGCCGATCCGTTCGCCGCCAACTCGCCCGCGTTCCTCACCGACGTCGATCTGGCCACGCTGGATTTGACCGCCACCGATCTGGTCGTGCTGTCCGCCTGCGATCTCGGTCAATCCGATCAAAGTGCGTTTCAAGGATTGGCCAGCATGCAGACCGCGGTTGTTGTCGCCGGCGCGCGCAGCCTCGTGTCGTCGCTGTGGAAGGTGCCGGATGCGGAAGCCAAAGCCTTCATGCAGCGTTTCTACGAGAATCTGCTCGTACGAGGACTGTCTCGCGCCGATGCGTTGCGCGAGGCACAGCAATCCGCGAGCGTCGACGCGAACGGCCGTCCGCGTTCCCCGTATCTCTGGGCAGGATGGACGCTCTTCGGAGAAGGATGGTGACGCGGACGCTCGTTGCAGCGTTCGTTCTGCTCGGCGCGTCGTGGGCAGGAGCGTCGAGCGCGTTCGTCGCCGGTCAATCGAGCGCGGCAACGAAGCCGTGTCCGTCCAGCTCCCCGCCGTATGGCTACGTGATTCAGATCCCCGCCGGCACCAAGTGGGAAATCGATCGGACGCGCGAGCCAATATCGGTGGGCATGGTGCTCTGCACTGGAGACCTGATTCGCATTCCTTCGCCCTCCGCCGGTTCGACGCCCGAGCTGCAAGTCATGTTGTACGCGACGGGCGCGGTGAGCCCGCTGCGCGCCGGACAAACGGTTCCGACCGGCGAGGTCCCGCGCGATTCGTGGTGGACGCGCCTGTCGAACGTCGTCGCCCAGCGTTTGACCAACGATCGCTTCGTCGACGGCGCCGTGCGGTCTGGTGCGTTGCTGCGCGACGCGGCGCTGTCGTCGCCGGGGCCGTACGAGTGGCGTTCGCTCATCGCGACTCTCGATCCCGGAACGTATCGAGCACGTTTCAGGCGAATGGGTCCAGACGCCGCGCCGATCGGAGAGTGGACGAGCGCGATAACGGTGACGGCGGCGGCGGGCCGTTTCGATCCTCCCACGTTCGGCAGCAGTCTCACCCCTGGGCTCTGGCAGATCACGATTCGCCACGAGAGCAACCCGAGCATCTCCGGCGACGCGTGGATCCTGATCACCACCGACGCAGCAGTCGTTCAGCGATTCGCCGATTTGGCCGCACGGCTCGATGCGTCAGGGCGTGCCGGCGGGCCTGACGTCGCCGAGGCAGTCGTGCGTGTCAGGCGCGCAGCGCTGCTGTCGCTTGCGTCGTAGCCGAAGTCAATCAGCGTTTCACGCGTGTCCGGAGTCTGCCGCTTTGAGAATTTCGGATACGCCGTGCGCGCGCGCGTACCATTGGTGAAGCAGGACGCCGAGAAGAACCGGGGCGAGATTCACCCAGTAGATCGAATAGCGGTGCAGCAGCCAGGCGCCAGCAACGGGAATGCACAGCACGGCGATGCCCCTGGCCGCAAGCCGAAGCCTGTTGGTGGAGTGGAATCGGCGATTCAGAATCGCCAGCGCAAATCCTCCCGCGACTTCCAAGACGATCGCGCCGAGGTGTGAAAACGGGGCCATGCCGCCACCGGTCATCTCCGCTTCGATGATGTGGGCCATGACTTCGAGGCCCGACATTTCTCCCGCCGGCGTCTGCCGCGTGTCGCGCGCCTCCCGGAACGTGCCGCCTACGAGCGTCACGCGACCGCTCATGATCGGCGCCGCCGCGTTCTTCCACCACGATTGCGTCGAGTCGCTCAGCACGCGTCCGGCGGAGAAGCGAGGCGTTCGGTACCGATCGCCTCGCCAGTTCAGATACAACGGTTCCTCTTCCTCCTGGACCTCGCCGGCTTCGTGGGTCTCGCTCTCGTTCGCAGCGACGACGCCCGCACGCGGGAGTGACGGACCGGTTTTGTCCGTGCACGTGCAGCCGCCGTTCTCCAGGCGTTGACCAATCGGATACTCCGGCATGTATCGCCGGACCACGCCGTCGCCGTCCGTGAGGAGAGTGGCAAGACCAGCCCGCAATGGCGGACTCGTGGTCGGAGTGATGGTGCGAGGCAACAAACACGTTTTGCTTTCGCTGTTGCACGGGTCGCTCATCGCGGCCCACACGATCGGTACTGCGAGCGGTTTCCCGTCCGGCACGAGACCACTGACTTCCTTCAGCACTGATCCGGGGTCCGTGTCCACGTCGACGACGATCGCGCTGGCGCCCGCGGTAGCGGCCGCGACCAGAAGCCGGGCCAGGAGCGCGTGATTCAACGGTGACGTGGCGTTGAAGAGTGTTGGATCGCGGTAACTCGCGTCGTCGATGTCGATGATCGCGGTGCGCGAGGCCGCCTCGGTTGGCACGCTGATCGCGAACACATCGATGACGAAGCGCTCGAGCGGGTACAGAAGGCCGAGGTCCTTGAGCAACAGCACGGCGACGACGACCGCGAGGAGGACGATAATCTCCCAGGTCCACGAACCGTGCGACGCGGTTCCCGATTTGACTTTCTTGCCGCGACCTTTCGTGTGAGCTGCCACGGGATCCTGGTTACCGCTCGTCGACCGAGCATCGGGCTTTGGCCTTCATGTCGATCGTCGCTTCCGGGAAATTGAACGTGACGCGCTGCGTGGCGTTTTCCATCAGCGTCAAGCGGCTGGTCTGGTCGCCAACAATCTTGGCGTCCGGTTCCGAGATCAGCTGCGCTCGAACATTCCGTTCTCCGGCGGCGCTGCCGGAATTCTGAAACGTGCAGTGGACGCGAAGGCAGTAATCGCCCATGACGGTACAGTTGTCGTCGGTGAGCACGTCGGTCGCGACGAACCGCACAGCCGATGCGTTCTTGTCCAACATGTTGGCGGCCACGCCGACGATGATCAATACGACGACGGTTCCGCCGATGAATGTGAGGATCGGGTGAGTGTTCTTCGCGACGGTAACAGGTGCCGCAGCTGGCTGCTGCGAAACCTGAATCGGCGGGACCGGCGGCGACGCGGGATCGGCGTCGAGCCGGTTGCCGCAATGGCTGCAAAATGACCCGTTCCGATCGGTTTGCTTGCCGCACTGAGCGCAAAAACGTTGCGTCACGGCCATTCTCCCTGACCGATTGTGATTGAAAGCGCAGCTGCGGGGATGATTGCCGTGAGCCTACGCCGCTGCAATGCGGGAAGTCAACAGCACTTCCACGCGAGGAGCGCAAGGACGGCGGCCAGCCCGACGACGGCGCGGTACTCGCGATTCCGCATCGCGCGCTCGATGCTGAACCGCCGCGAGATCTGCGCCACGCGCCCGTCGCGATAATCCGGATACGCGCTCCCGAACTTCTCGGTCAGATGCGTCTCTTCGCTGCGAATCGCGGCGCCGATCGTCAGCGCGAGATATGCGATCACGATCGCGGTCGTCGGCAAACTGTTCGACGCGAGCACGAGACCGATCCCCATCAGCGCGGACCCGACGTACAGCGGATGTCTCGTCCACCGGTACGGACCGGACATCGTCACCTCTTTGCCTTTTTCGAGATGACCCGCGGCCCAAATGCGCAGGAGCTCGCCGGCGATCGCGACGGCCGCGCCGAGCGCGAGGCTGCGCTCGGTGGGGTGGGCGAACCACAATGCGGCAACGGCGGCCGCGAATCCGAGGCGGACGCGATAGCGCGCAAGCGTGCGCGCGAGATCAGCCATCGCGCTCGGTCAGCCGCTGTTGAATCGCGGCCGTGACCTCGGCGACGGTGAGGCCCGCGAGGCACCAGTCGGGAATCCGACAGCGGCGCTGGTAATGGCACGAGCACGTCTCGAATCGCGAGACGAGCACGTCGCGCTCGTGCCACGGACCGTTGCGATGCGGATTCGTCGGTCCATACAGGCCGACGGCGGGCGTGCCGACGGCCGCGGCGATGTGCAGCGGTCCGGTATCGCCCGATACGATCAGCCGTGCGGCGCGCGAGAGCGCGACGAGATCGGGAATCTCTGTCGGCGGTGCGACGCGCGCCGATCCGCTCGACGCGTCGGCGACCCCCTGCGCGAGCGCCTGCTCGCCTGGCCCCCACAATACGATCGACGACAAGCCGCGCACGTCGCGCAGAAAGGCCGCCACTTCGCCGAACCGCTCCGGCGGCCATCGTTTGTTCGGCCACGCGGCGCCCGGATTGATCAACGCGAGACCGGCATCGCCGATCGCGCGCCGCACCTCGTCGAGCGCCTTCGAGTCGACGGACGCCAGAGGGAACGCGATCGCGCTCGTCTCGATCCCCATGACCTCGAGAAGATGGAGGTTCTTCCGAATCACGTGCGTGGCGTCGCCGCCGTCCTCGTCTGCGACGTGACTGGTCTCCGAGTAGAACGGCCGCGCGCTCTTCTCGCGCAAATGCCAGATCGAAAACCCGGCGACGCGCGGCGCGCCCGACGCGCGCGCGAACACCGCGGACTTCATCAATCCCTGAAAATCGAGCGCGATGTCGTAGGCAGTCTGCCGCACGCGGCGCATGGCGTCGATCCATCCGCCGATCGTGCGTGCCTCGATCGGGATCACCTCGTCGACGACGGTGACCATGTCGACCATCGAGCGGTGCTTGCGCTCGACGAGCCAGTCGATGCGCGCGTCCGGCAGCGCGGCGCGGATCGCCGCGGCGGCGGGAATCGTGTGCACCACGTCGCCGAGCGCGCCAAGGCGGACCATGAGGATGTTCATGTCCGCCCGGCGATGCGCGCGAGCAGATCGCGCGTCGAATGATCTTTGGGATCGCCGACGATCGCGATCCTGCCGCCGTACGCGCGGACGGTCTCGCGCTCGGGAACCGTCTCCTCCGTGTAATCCGTGCCTTTGCAGTGCACGTCGGGCTTCAGCAGCTCGAGGAGCGGCGACACGGTGGGCTCCGGAAAGATCAGGACGTAGTCGACTCCGCGCAGCGCCGCCACGATCGCCGCGCGGTCCGCAGCCGTCATGATCGGCCGGCCCGGACCCTTCGCCGCCGCAGTGCCGTCGTCGTTGACGGCCACGACGAGGCGATCGGCTTCCGCCGCCGCAGCTTGCAGATAGCGAACGTGGCCGGCGTGCAGCAGATCGAAGCAGCCGTTCGCGAACGCGATGGTCTTCCCCGCCGCTCGGTCGGCTTTCACGAGATCGACGAGCTCGCCGCGAGTGACGATCATCGGTCAATCATCGGACAGAATGGCCTGTCGCAGCTCCTCGGCGCCGACGGTGGCCGTTCCGCGCTTCATCACGACGATGCCGCCCGCGTAATTCGCGAGCCGCGCGGCTTCTTCGGGCGTCGCGCCCGCAGCGAGCGCCAACGTCATCGTCGCGATGACGGTATCGCCGGCGCCGGTCACATCCGCAATCTGATCGGAGCCGAAGATCGGAATGTGCACCGTGGGCCGATCGCGCTCGAAGAGCGCCATGCCGCGGCTGCCGCGCGTGACGAGCACGGCCGCGGCGCGCGTGCGCGACAGCAGCTCGCGGCCGGCCTTCTCCAGCACGCGAACGTTCTCGCCGATCTTGATGCCGAAGAGATGCTCGACTTCCGACTCGTTCGGCGTGCAGGCCGTCATGCCGCGGAATCGGAGCAGCCCGTAGCGCGAGTCGACGAGCACCGCCGGCCGACCCGTCAGACCGCCGTTCAGCCGGCGCTTCGCGCGCGCCACGGCCGAGGACGTCACGAGCCCGGTGCCGTAGTCGGAGACCAGCAGCGCGTGCGATCGGGCCGCCGCCGTCAGCAACCGCGATTCGATCGCGCGGCGATCGGCGTCGCCGAGCGCGGAGCGCGTCGCGCGATCGATCCGTACGACCTGCTGCTTCGCCGAATGGACGCCGCCCGCGAGGATTCGCGTCTTCGTCGGCGTGCGATAGCTCGACGGCCGGACGATGCCGCGGGCGTCGATCCTGCCTCTGTCGCGCATGGCCTCGAGCACGCGCCGGCCCGACTCGTCTCGCCCCGCGACGCCAACCGCCATCGCGGATCCACCGAGCGCCGCGACGTTGTTCGCCGCGTTCCCCGCGCCGCCGGGCACGATTTCCGTCGAGTCGTAGTCGAGGATCAGGACAGGAGCCTCGCGCGAGACGCGCGCGACCTCGCCGTAGATGAACTCGTCGACGAGGAGATCGCCGAAGACGGTGACGCGAATCGACGCGAACGCGTCCACGAGCTCGAGGAGGCGCCCCGGATCGACCGCATGCGTGTTCCGGCGTGGGCTCATGGCTGTCGGAGGATCCAAGCGACCGCGTCGATGAGATTGTCCACGATCGCGGCGCCGCTCGCGCGAGCGCGCGATTCGTGGCCGCAGCCGTAACCCGTGCGCACGAGCACGCCCGGCGCGCCAACCGTCAAGCCCGCTTCGATGTCGGCGGCCCGATCGCCGACGACGAACGAGCGATCCAGCACGAGATCGAGATCGGACGCGGCGCGGTGCAGCAGTCCCGGCTTCGGCTTGCGGCAATCGCATGCGCATCGATACGCCGCGACGGAGCCGTCGGGGTGATGCGGGCAATAGTAGAACGCGTCGACGGCGGCGCCGCCGCTCGCAAGCGCTTGCGCGATGCGATCGTGCGCTGCCGCAACGAAGCGCTCGTCGAAAAGACCACGGGCCACGCCGGACTGATTCGTCACGACGACCACGGCAAAGCCGGCGCGCTCGAGCAAGCGAACCGCGTCGACGCTGTACGGGAAGAACCTGATCCGATCGAGTCGATCGAGATAGCCGGCTTCCTCGATCAGCGTCCCGTCGCGGTCCAAGAAAACGGCACGCCTCATCCGGCCGCCTCTCGCGCGGGCAGCCGGCGCACGACCGCGTTGAACACGGTGTCCACCGTGATCTTCTTCATGCAGCGATGATCGATGGGACAGTCGCGAAGCATGCAGGGACGGCAGAAGACTGGATGCGTCAATACCTCGGGCTCGGCGTTCCGGCCGTCGATCGCGCCGCCGCCGAGCGGCGACGTCACGCGTTCGTCCGTCGGCCCGAAGATGGCGACGAGCGGCACGCCCAGCGCCCCCGCGAGGTGCATCGCGCCGGAATCGTTCGACACGAACGCCGCGCACCGCGCCACGAGGCCCGCCAGGAGCCGCAGGTCCGTTCGTCCAATCAGATTGATGACGCGCACGTCCGGCGGCAGCGATGATTCTATCTCACGGCCCGCGTCGCGATCGCCGCCCGCGCCGAAGAGGAGCGCGATCGATCCCGCGTTTCGCGACAGGCGGATGACCAACTCGCGGACGCGTTCGGGCGGCCATCGTTTCGCGTGGCCGTACGCCGCACCTGGAGCGAATCCCACGGCCCGCGTGGCTTCGGCAATGCCGTACTCGTCGAAAATCTTCTTCGCGCGCGCGGCCGTCTCCGCGCGCACCGTGATGCGCGGCGGTTCCTGCGGCGCGTCGAGCCCCAACGCGCGGACCAGCTCCAGATAGTACGCGGACTGATGCACTTTGCCCCGCGGACGCACGATGCGGCGCGACAGCAGGAAACCCCGAAGACTCGACGAATAGCCCCAGCGTTCGGCGATGCCCGCGCGCCGCGTCGAGAGCGCCGATCGAAAGGAGTTCGGCAACAGGATCGCGGTGTCGAACGCTCCCGCAGCCAGCGTTTTCACTTCGGCGCGCGGATCGCGGATCACGATCGACTCGTCCTGCGCCGCATTCGTGATCTCATCGAAGAGCGGCGCGATCGATGGAACCGACGCCATCGCAATCCACGCCTCGGGCAGCGCGCGGCGGATGACGCCCATGGCCGGCAACGCCATGACGGCATCCCCGAGCCAGTTCGGGGCGCGGATCACGACGCGCTTCGCGTCAGACATTGCCCTCTTCGCTCGACGCCGCTGGGAACATGCCGCCGACCTTGTCGTCCTTGGGCTCGAGATCGCGCCAGCGGCGGTGCATCCACAGCCACAGCTCCGGATACCGGCGCACGTACATCTCCAGGACGTCCGTGCAGCGCTGCGTCAGCTCGCGGATCGCGTCCGGATCGTCGGCCGACGGCGGATCGACCGCGTGCTCGTACACCATCCGAAATCGTCCGCCGGGCAGCGGCAGCGCGAACACCGGCACCACCGGCGCGCCCGTGCGCAGCGCGAGCGCGGCGAGCGCCGACGTCGTCGCCGCGGGCCGATTGAAGAAGTCGACGTAGACGGCGTCCGCGGTTTGAATGTGCTGATCGATCAGGACGGCGACCGCCTCGTTCGATTCGAGCGCGCGCAGCACGCGGCGGATCGCGCCGCGTCGATAGATCACTGAGTTTCCCGTCCTCCGTCGCGTCGACTCGAGCAGGTCGTGCAGCAGCGGATTGTCCAGCGGACGCGCGAGCACCGACATCGGCCGCAGCTCGAGCGCGTGCACGAGCGCGTTGATCTCCCAGAACCCGAAATGACCCGTGAAGAGAAGCACGCCTTTGCCCTGCGCATGCGCAGAGACGACCCGTTCTTCCCCTTCGAACGTGACGCGCGCCAGCATCTGCTGCGGCGTCATCGTGCTGAACTTCAGGAGCACGGTGAGCAGCCGGCCGAAATGGGAGAACATCCCGCGCGCGATCGCGCGGCACTCCGACGCGCTGCGCAGCGGAAACGCCGCGCGGATGTTGCGAAGCGCCCGGCGCCGGTGCGCGCCGTCGACGACGTAGAACGCGCGCCCGACGAGCGATCCGAACGCCAACACCACGCGCATCGGCAGCAGCCGCACGCCTGCGACGACGCTGACCACACCCAGATATTCGAGACGATGGCGGAAGGATGGCGGCTTCTCAGTCACCTGGTGTCAGATCGCGCGCCGCATCGAGCGCGCCGCGCAGCCAGCCCCGGAACTCAGGAAGCGGATCGGGCTCCATTGTAAGCGGCACGCTGTGGACGGGCACCGGAAACGGGCGGAACGGCAGCAGACGCACGTAGTCTTTTTCGGTCGTCACCACGCCAACTGCACCGGCGGCGCGCGCGTGCTGGAAGATCCGGTCGAGATCGCGCCGCGAATAGGCGTAGTGATCGCGGAACGGGATCGCGTGGACGAGATCGTAGCCCGCGGCGCGCAGATCGTCGAAAAATCGTCGAGGCGACGCGATGCCGGCAAGGGCGACGACCTTCGCGCCTGAGGGCGGCAGATCGCCGGCCGCCGCGTCGACGATCTGCGTCATCTTGAAGATCTCGAACGGCGCATGCTTCGGCGCCGGACCGAGCGTCAGCACGCGATCGTCCATCGCGAGGACGGCGTCCGCGGCGAGGAGCGTGTCGGGCGGCTCGCGCAGGCGGCCGGTCGGCAGCGTGAGTGCGCCGTCGGCGAGATCGTCGCCGGCCACGAGCACGAGATCGAGATCGCGATCGAGCTGCAGGTGCTGAAACCCGTCGTCGAGGACATGCACGGTAGCGCCGAGATGCTGCTCGGCGAGACGCCCCGCGACGAAGCGATCGCTCGCGCACAAGACCGACACGCCGGGCAGCCGCCGCGCGAGCATCAGGGGCTCGTCGCCGGCGCGATCGAGGTCGGCGCGAATGCCGTCCGGATCGCGAACGACGACGACGCCGTCGGCCGGATCGCGGCGCGCGTAGCCGCGGCTGAGGATCGCGGGACGCTCCCCCATTTCGCGAAGCAGGCTCGCGAGGCGCATCACCGTAGGCGTCTTCCCGCGCCCGCCCACCGCGATATTTCCCACGCTGATGACGGGATTGCGCAACCGCCGGCGGAGATCGGGACGCCGCGCGTAGAACTCGCGCCGGCGTCGAACGATCGCGGCGTAGAGCGCGCTCAACACGTTCAATGCACGATCCGGAACTGCCTGACGTTGCTCGTGTGGTGTGGCGGCAGGAGCTCGGCAATCGCGGCGAGGCTCTTGCCGCGGGCGCCGCGGTTCGCTTCGACGAGCGCGCGCGCGGCGGCGCCAAGGCTCGCGCGCCGAACCGGATCGCCGAGCAGATCGAGGAGCACCGACTCCAGCTCGCGATCCGAGCGGACCTGAATCGCGGCGCCGTTGTCGAGGAACGTCTGCGCGATTTCGGCGAAGTTCTGCATGTGCGGACCAAAGACGATTGGCTTCCCGAACACCGCCGGCTCCAGGATATTGTGGCCTCCGGCGTCGACGAGGCTGCCGCCGACGAACACGGCGGTCGCGATCTGAAAGAGTTGCGCGAGCTCGCCGATCGTGTCGAGAATCACGACGTCGTGCCGGGGATCCGCATCGACGCGCAGCTCCGTGCGGCGCGCGACTTTCCATCCGGCGCGCCGGGCGAGCCGCTCCGCGTCGTCGAATCGCTCGGGCTTCCGCGGCGCGAGGATGAGCAGGGCGTTCGTCATCGTGGCGCGAATCCGCTGAAACGCCTCGAGAACGGGCTCCTCCTCGCCTTTCAGCGTGCTCGCGGCGATGACGACCGGGCGCGAGGAGTCGACCCGGAAATAGCGCAGCACGCGCGTGCGTCCGCGCTGATGGACGTCGTGAACCGCCGGCGCGGGAGACGTCCCCCGGCTCGCCTCGGAGGCCGGACCGAACTCGAGCGAGTCGAACTTGAGCGATCCGGTGACGGTGACGCGCTCGCGCGGCGCGCCGAGATCGATGATGCGTCTGGCGGACTCGTCGCTCTGCATGCAGAAGCGATCGATGTGCGCGAGCACGCGGCGGATGAAGAACCGCGCGAGCCGATAGCGCGGATACGAGCGTCCGGAGATGCGGCCGTTGACGAGCACCGTCTTCACGCCGTCGCGATGGCACGCGCGGAGGAGGTTGGGCCAGATCTCGGTTTCCATCATGACGAACAGTCGCGGCCGCACGAGGCCCAGCGTGCGATTGACGATGAAGCCGAGATCGAAAGGGAGATAGAACACCTCGTCGACGTACGGCAGATTCGTCCGCGCCACTTGCTGCCCGGCCATCGTCGTCGTCGACACGAAGATGCGCAGGCGCGGATAGCGCTCGCGAAGCTGCGGCAGCAGCGCGCGCGCGGTCAGCACCTCGCCGACCGACACGGCGTGAATCCAGATGGACTCGTCGCCGTCCAGGTTGAACGAGACCGGCAGGTAGCCCATGCGCTGCGGAAGACTGCGGATGTATTTGCGGTACCGGATGGCCTGATAGAGGAGGTACGGCGACACCACGATGAAGAAGAGCACGATCGAAATGCTGTAGGCCGCGTACATCGGTGGGATTGCATTAACTGTAGCATGCGCGGCCGGCGCGGCTCGCGCGCGCGGGCGCCGACCCGCCGAACGTCGAAGTAAACGATTACAGCCCGAAAATTCTGGTTTGACCACCGCGCGACGCGTTCATTAGAATCAGGGATTTACGCTCATTTGGAACGCCCGCCACTTCACCGCAAGGGAGAGAACTGAGAATGGCCGTCAAAGTAGGCATCAACGGGTTCGGCCGGATCGGCCGGAACATCATGCGCGCCGCGATGGATGACGACTCGATCGACATCGTGGCCGTCAACGACCTCACCAACGCCGAGACCCTCGCCCACCTGCTCAAATACGATTCGATCCTCGGGAACCTCAAGGCGCCGATCTCGGCGAGCGCCGATCGGATCAACGTCGACGGCGACGAGTTTCAGGTGCTCTCTGTCAAGGATCCCGCGCAGCTTCCGTGGAAGTCGCTGGGCGTCGACGTCGTGTTCGAATCGACGGGCCTCTTCACGAATCGCGACGCCGCCGCCAAGCACGTCGCGGCCGGGGCGAAGAAGGTCGTCATCACGGCGCCCGCGAAGGGACCGGACCTCACCGTAGTCCTCGGCGTGAACGAGGAGAAGTACGACGCGGGCAGCCATCACATCATCTCGAACGCGTCGTGCACGACCAACTGCCTCGCGCCGCTCGCGAAGGTCCTTCACGAGTCGTTCGGGATCAAGAAAGGGTGGATGACGACGGTCCACTCGTACACGAACGATCAGCAGCTCCTCGATCTGCCCCACAAGGATCTGCGGCGCGCACGCGCGGCGGCGCTCTCGATCATTCCAACCACGACGGGCGCCGCGAGCGCGGTGGGCGAGGTGCTTCCGCAGCTCAAAGGCAAGCTCGATGGCATCGCGATGCGCGTGCCGACGCCGAACGTCTCGGTCGTCGACCTCGCCGCGATCCTCGACAAGAAGACGAGCGCGGCGGACGTGAACGCGGCGTTCAAGGCAGCGGCCAACGGGCCGATGAAGACGTACCTCGAGTACCTCGAGGCGCCGCTCGTGTCGATCGACTTCCGCGGCAATCCCCACTCCTCCATCCTCGACGCGAAGTACACGAGCGTGATGGATGGCGATTTCGTCAAGCTCCTCTCGTGGTACGACAACGAGTGGGGCTACGCGAGCCGCTGCGTCGACCTGCTGCGTTACATGGTGCAGAAGGGACTCTGATCCGTGGCCGCGCGAAGCATCACGGATCTCGATCTCACCGGCAAGAAGGCGTTCGTTCGCGTCGACTTCAACGTGCCGATCAAGGACGGGCGCATCACGGACGATACCCGAATCCGTGCGTCGCTGCCGACGATTCAGAAGGCGCTCGAGAAGGGGGCGACGGTGATCCTCGCGTCGCATCTCGGGCGCCCGAAGGGCAAGCCGTCACCGGAGTTCTCCCTTCGGCCGGTCGCGGCGCGGCTGGCGGAGCTCGTCGGCCGGCCGGTCGAATTCGCGGAGGATTCGATCGGCGAGCCCGCGCGGCGCGCGATCGACAAGGCGGGCAAGGGCGGCATCGTGCTGCTCGAGAACCTGCGGTTCCATGCGGAGGAGGAGAAAAACGATCCGGCGTTCGCGAAGGCGCTTGCGGATCTCGCCGACGTCTACATCAACGACGCGTTTGGATCGGCGCACCGCGCGCACGCGTCAACCGAAGGCATCGTCCATCACGTCAAACACTCGGCTGCCGGGCTGTTGATGGCGAAGGAGGTCGAATACCTCAGCCGTGCTCTCGAGAACCCGGATCGGCCGTTCGTCGCGATTCTCGGCGGGGCGAAAGTGTCGGATAAGCTCGAGGTCATCGAGAACTTCATCTCGCGCGTCGACGCCCTGCTGATCGGCGGCGCGATGGCCTACACGTTCTTCAAGGCGCGCGGGCTGCCGGTCGGCAAGTCGCTCGTCGAGGACGATCGGCTCGATACCGCGCGGGACGTCGAGCGGCGCGCGAAAGAGCGCGGGCTCCGGTTCGAGCTCCCCTCGGATCACGTGGTGGCGCCGAAGATTGCGCCGGACGCGGAGGCCGAGACGATCGACGTCGGCGATGCCGCCATCGGCGATCGAATGGGGCTCGACATCGGGCCGCGAACGGTGCAGAGTTACCGGAGCGTGATCTCCGGGGCGAAGACCGTCGTGTGGAACGGACCGATGGGCGTATTCGAGATCGATCGGTTCGCGAACGGAACGATCGAGATCGCCAAAGCGGTCGCGGCCGTCGAGGGCATCACGATCATCGGCGGCGGCGATTCGATCGCGGCCGTCGCGAAAGCGGGCGTCACCGATCGCATCGCGCACATCTCGACCGGCGGCGGCGCGTCGCTCGAGTTCCTCGGCGGACAGAAGCTGCCGGGCGTCGAGGCGATCAAGTAAGCTTTCAGCTGTCAGCTCTCAGCTGTCAGCTCTAGGATGAGGGCTTTCCGATCACAGCCGATCGACCAAGATCAGAATGGGTTTGCTGACAGCTGACCGCTGACAGCTGAGAGCCAACATGCGTATCCCTTTCATCGCAGCGAACTGGAAGATGCACAAGACCGTGCACGAGGCGGTCGTGTTCGTCAAAGAGTTCCGCAGCCTGGTGAAGGACATCGACGACGTGGAGATCGTCGTCGCGCCGCCGTTCACGGCGGTCCACGCGGTGGCGGAGGCGGCGCGCAACTCGAACATCGGGGTCGCCGCGCAGAACGCGCATTGGGAAAAGCAGGGCGCGTTCACCGGAGCGATCAGCGCCGAGATGGTCCGCGAGGCGGGCGCGGATTACGTCATCCTCGGACACTCGGAACGGCGACGGCTCTTCGGCGACACGGACGAGGTCATCAACAAGCGGCTCGTCGCCGCGCTGGCCGCGAAGCTCACGCCGATCGTCTGCATCGGCGAAACGCTCGAAGAGCGCGAAGCGGGTCAGACGATGGCCGTGCTCGATCGCCAGATCACGGTGGGACTGGACGCGATGACCGGCGAGCAGATCGCGAGCCTCGTCATCGCCTACGAGCCGGTGTGGGCGATCGGCACCGGCCGGAACGCGACGGCGGTCCAGGCCGAGGAAGCGCACTCGCACATTCGCCAGCGGCTGCGGCAGTGGTTCGGGGCCGACGCCGCGGAGCACTGCCACGTGATCTACGGGGGCAGCGTGAAGCCGGACAATATTCACGAGCTCGTGGTGCTGCCCGACGTCGACGGCGCGCTCGTCGGCGGCGCCAGCCTCGAGATCCGGAGCTTCCACGACATTGTGGCGAGGAGCCGCAAGAGCGCGGTATAATCGGGCGTTATGCTCTACTACCTGGCCGTCTTCTTGTACGTGCTGACCTGTCTGTTGCTGCTGCTCGTGGTGCTGCTGCAGCAGGGCAAGGGCGGCGACATGGCGAGCGCGTTCGGCGGCGGCGGAAGCCAGACCGCGTTCGGCGCACGCGCCGGCGCGACCGTGCTGACGCGCGCGACGACGGTTCTTGGCATCCTGTTCATGCTCGGCGCGATCGCGCTCGGGATCATCGGACGCCAGGGGCCAGGCTCGCTGATGCGCGGCGTCTCGGGTCCCGCGCCGACGTCGTCGGTCCCGGTGCAGACGCCGGCGCCGACTCCCGTGCCTGCAACGCCGGTGCAGCCGGAGAAGAAATAAGGACCACCCTCCCAACGCGAAAGTGGCGGAACTGGCAGACGCACCAGCTTGAGGGGCTGGCGGTAGCAATACCGTGAGAGTTCGAATCTCTCCTTTCGCACCAATCTAAATCACTGGTACTTCGATAGTTGTGTCGGGTTCGCGCATTGCCGGCACGAGGGTTGCGCGCGTGTGGCCGGTGCATTGTGCAACGAGTTCCCGCGATCCGACGCTCTACACTCTTGAAGCACGCGAGAATCGTTCGTAGTTTCGCAGTTCCTTTTCGCAGCACCAGCCCGAGACGGTTGGCGTTTGCCGACGGTATAGTGCTCAGGAGTGGGTGGGGGACAGCCTCCTCTAATG
>DATBJJ010000163.1:0-44035 GCA_036556425.1 Vicinamibacterales bacterium | reverse complement strand
AGCATCGTCTACGGAGTCCTGCTCAGGCCACTGCCCTACAACGAGCCCGACCGGATCGTCGTCGTTCGATCGGAGGTCGACTACGACGGGGCGCAGCGG
Organism: Vicinamibacterales bacterium; assembly: GCA_036556425.1. Classification (GTDB taxonomy): domain Bacteria; phylum Acidobacteriota; class Vicinamibacteria; order Vicinamibacterales; family 2-12-FULL-66-21; genus DATBJJ01. Next base: position 43,936 of record DATBJJ010000163.1, on the reverse strand, counting down.
CCGGTCACGGTCTCCGTTCAGTGGAACGAGCTGGCGGCGTGGAATCGGCCCTTCGACGCCATCGCGCAGGCGGCATTCTACAGCTCCGAGGTTGTCGCACTCTCGGGCAATAACGGATCGGAAGTGCTCCCGTCCGCCGTCGTATCCAGCACTTTCTTCTCGACGGTTGCCGGTCCGCTCGCGGCCGGACGCCCGCTCGACGTGAGCGACGACAACGCGCCATCGGTTGTGATCAGCGAACGGCTTGCGCAGCGGCTCTTTGGATCGATCGATCGCGCGATTGGCGGGCAACTGGTGCTGACTCGGCAGACCTACACCGTCGTTGGCGTGGCGAGTCGCGCGTTCCAGTTCCCGAGCGCGAACGTCGACGTATGGATGCCCGCCGGGTTCGTTCACGCCGTGAATCCCCGCTGCTGCGGGTTTCACGTCGTCGCGAGACTCGAGCCCGGCGGCACGATCGAGCGCGCGCGCGCGGCCGTGCACTCGATGATCCAGAGCTCGACGCTCGGCCGCGGCCGGCCGAGCACCGCGTTTCGAACGAACGTGCTGCGGCTCTCCGACGATCTCGTCTCCAACGTTCGCCCGGCGCTCCTCGCTCTGTTCGCGTCCGTGTTGATGGTGCTCGCGATCGCGTGCGGCAACCTGATCAATCTTCTGCTCACGAGGAACTCGGTACGAGCGCGCGAGCTCGCGATACGGCGAGCCCTCGGCGCGTCCACCGGCCGCATCGTACGCGCGCTGCTCGTCGAAAGCGCGATCCTCAGCGCGGCGGGTGCGATTTCTGGAGTGGTCCTCGCAGCTTTCAGCTTGACGGCATTGTCGCGGCTCGCCGCCGGAGCCATTCCGCGGCTCGAGACCGTTCAGATCGATCGGCCCGCATTGTTGTTCGCGATCTGCCTCGCCGGTCTCGCCACGATGCTCACGGGAATAGCGCCTGCGCTGCGCGCGGTCGCCGGCACGGCGATTCCAAATCAGGGCTCCGGCATGACGGCCACACCGCTCGGCGCCCGGCGTTTGCAGCGCGCCATGTGCATCGTGCAGGTCGCCCTGGCGGTGATGCTGCTCGTGGGCGCGACGCTGATGGGACGCAGCCTCGTTCGCCTGCTCAATGTCGATCTCGGCGTCGCTGCCGATCACGTACTCACGGCGTCGCTGAATCTCGCATTCGGCGAGCGACCCACGGACGCGCAGACGATCGCGAGAATCAACCGGCTCGTCGAGACAATCGCCGCGCTGCCAGGGGTCCGCGCCGTCGGCGCAGGCACCAGCCTTCCGCCGAGCGTCAGCCGGATCGCCGTTACGCTTCGCCGCCGCGGCGACGTCGTCGACTACCAAGCGGCAGCCGTCCCCGCGACGCCCGGATATTTCTCGGCGCTGCAGATGCGGTTGATCAAGGGCCGGTTCTTCACCGACGCGGACGACGATCGGCATCCGCCCGCGATCATCTTGAGCGAGAACACGGCGAAGCGATTTTTCGGCGGCGACGATCCGATTGGGCGCGCGCTGACGATGCCAACCGTGCGCGATGGCGTGCGATCGAGCGCCGAGATGACCGTCGTCGGCGTGACCGCGAACGTCAAATACGCGGGCCTTGCCGCGCCGCCCGACGACATCGTCTATCGCCCGTTCGCGCAGCAGCCGTGGGTCGCGCCGTTTCTCGTCGTTCGCACGGCTGGCGATCCCTCTGATTTCGCGAACACGCTGCGCCGCGAGATCGCTGCCGCCGACAACGGAATGGTGATCTCATCGGTGACCACGCTCGAGGATCTCGTGGCGGAGGCCACCGCTCAACCGCAGTTCCGCACGATCCTCCTCGCCGCGTTCGCGTCGCTCGCGCTGGGCATCGCCGCGATCGGGCTGTATGGGGTCGTCGCGTACGCCGTTTCTCGACGCACGAAAGAGATTGGGATCCGCGTCGCGATGGGCGCCGCGCCTGGCGAGATACAGATGATGGTGCTGCGCGATGGGCTGATCGTCGCCGTCACCGGGATCGTCATCGGCACTGCGGCAGCGCTGGCCGGTGCCCGAGTCCTATCGCGACTGCTCTACGGGATTGCGCCGACCGATCCTGTTTCGTTCGTCTTCGCAGCCGCTGGGCTCCTCGGGCTGACGCTCGTCGCGAGCTACATTCCCGCGCGGCGCGCCGCGCGGATCGAGCCCACGCGCGCGCTCCGCACGGAATGAAGACCTCGTTCACTCTTCGGCCTAGCGAAGCTGCCGCGCACGCAGTCTAATCGAGAACGACCGTGTGCCGAACGAGCCGGCGCTGTCGCCAAGCGGCGGCAGCCTCAGCTCCACGATCTCATCCGGCTTCAAACGCAGCGACGATTCGATCCACCGCGACGGAACGCTGTGGGTCGTGCGCCAGTCGAACGACGACTCGCCCCATCGGCTGCGTGTTTTCAGCACGATGTCGATGGCCCCCTGCTCGGGATGCGCAACCACGTGGCCAAGAATCTCGAGCGACATCTTTCCGTCCTTGATGCTGTCGAAGTAGAACGGCATCGATCGATTCGGAAGGCCGCGGATCGAGAGCGCCTGACTACGCTCGCCGCCGCCCTGCAATCGCTCGACGAGCCACAAATCTGCCGCCATCAGGCGCCGGTCCCATTCTTCGAGCGGATAGATGTCGGCGGACACGCGCAACGACGTCGCGCTCACCTTGCACGGACGTCCGTCGGACGTCTCGACGTCCGGAGGCACCGGCACACTGTCCATCGGCCGCGACTCGCCCGGCTTCATCGTCAGCTCGATGTCTTCGCTTGGAAGTGCGATCCCCTTGCCGCGGGGATCGATCGTGCGGGCCCAACGCAGCCGGAACGTAATGGCATCCTCGACCACGCGAACCGGGACGATCTCGACGCTCCACGCCACGGTCGCGCCTTCATGCGGCGGCGGACCGCCCGGCACTCTAACGCCAATCAGGCCGCAGCCCTTCGAAGAGAACGTGCCGGTCGTCTTCGCGCCGAGCGCGATCTGGCCCGCGTAGAGCGACACGCTCGTTTCCTCGCCGCCGTTGGTCAGCAAGGTCACACCTTTGACGGTAATCGTCACGTCGTCGGTCGTCTGCGCCCACGCGCCTGCGGCCATCGCGATCTGCAGCACGACCAGGCACACTCGAACGATCCTCATTGCCTGCTCCCTTCAGGAACGGATTGCCACGCCGGCGGACCTTGCACGACGCGCGTCGGCGCCGGCGCCGCGATCTCGCTCGACGCGGTTCGCCGTTGACCGAGGAGATATCCGCCCGCGAGCGCGAAGACGATCGCCGCCGCGGCCATGAGCGGCCGGATCGATCGGCGCCACACACCCGCCGGATGCGCCGATTCACGCATCACGTCGATGGGCTGGACGATGTGGCGCAGCGCTATGAGATCGATGAGCAGCGCGCGGCCCGCCGGATCGCTCAGCGCGTCCGACAGCTCGCGCGGATCGAACGGCTCGTCGTCCAGGAACGCAGAAATCACGTCGTGCGAATCTCTCTCGCTCATGTTGTCCACCAGGTCCTCTCGTCACCTCGACGTGTCCGAGCGGCGCATCGACGCGGCCCGCTGCTTCTCGATCGACGCCGACAGTTTTTCGCGCAGCTGCAATCTCGTGCGATGGATCCGCGAGCGGACCGCGTCGGGCGTCAGACCGCATGCGCTCGCGATCGCGTCGTAACCGAGGCCAGCCACCTCGCGCATCAGGAACACGTCGCGATCGAGATCGTCGAGCGACGCCAGCGCCTCGTTGACTGCCACCGACGTATCCTGCGACGCCTCGCGAGAGCCGCCGTCCGCGAGGAGCACCGGCTCGGGGCGTCTCCGCCGGTCGCGGTGATAGTCGAGCGCGAGGTTGCGCGCGATTCGAAACAGCCACGCGGCGACTTGGCCGTCCGGCGCCGCCGGAATGGCGCCGCGCGTCACGCGCACGAACACGTCCTGCGTGAGATCGCGCGCCGCCTCGGCATGTCCGATCGCCCGGCAGAAATACTTGAAGAGCCGGTGTCGATGCGCGTTGAAAAGCGCTTCGGGATCGGACATGCGCCACTATTCTCTAAGAACGGCGGCGGAGGCCGATCCTCTCGCGGGGTCTTACTTTGATTTCTTGTGGATGGTCCGGCTCGTGAACGTGCCGGCGGGCACCGCACGGCTGGTGTCGACGACGAGATCTCCGTTTTCCAGGCGATACGTCTCGGTTGACTTGCCGAGCGGCTTGTCTGCGACTATCAGGACCGACGAGAGGACGAGACTGTTCCCGTCCCACGCCGCGGTCGTGCGGCTCACGACCGCGCCGCTCTGGTTCACGCTTTCGGTTCCGTCGAGTTTGTAAGTGGACGTCAACACTGCCTCACGGCCGCCATCAACGCGGCGCTCGATCTTCATCTCGAGCGCCGACATCGAAATCGTCACTGACAGCGTTCGAGGTGGAGGCGGAGGCGGCGGTCCACCGGTCTTCGGCGAAGGCGGAGCCGGCAAGGGGCCGGAATCCTCCAGCGGCATCCACTGCCCGGAGAAATCGGGCCGCGCCTGCGCCTCGGAACATTCTTTTGCGAGGCGCGGGACTGCGTCGCTGAGTCCGGCGAGCGCCATCCGCGCGGTCCGCATTTCCCGGTACGTCGCATCGGCGCAGAGCGACGCCGTGAGCCGCGAGGGCCTACCGGAGCCCGCTCCCAGATAGAGCACTGCGTCTACCTGATTCTCGAGTGACGATCCGCGCGTGAGCGCGATCCGCGGCGCCGGCCACGTCGCGGGATCGAGACCGAGCGCGTGCAGGCTCGCGAGCGGATGCGCCACCACGACGAACGCCTTCACGCGCCCGTCGCGCTCGACATGCTCGATGAGATTCGCGCCTTGCGGATTCTGGCGCATGAGGTGCAGCGCGCCGTAGATCACGAGCGCGCGCCGGCCCTTGTCGAGCACCTCGCGCACGATCACGTCGGCCGGATGCTTGCTCCGATCGCCGCGCGCACGATTGAGTTCTTCGCGCGTCGTGATCGCGCGCCAATCGACTGGCGGATCGCCGAGCAGCACGCGGCGCCTGCGCTCTCGCGGAAGCGCGGCGTTCACCGACCGTACGGTCCGCAGGAAGTCTTCGTAGATCGGGCGATCCCAGATCGCGTGCGCTTGCGTCGTGTCCTGCCAGATTCGTTTCAGCTCGTCGGCGGAGACGGGCTCTCCCATCACGAATCGATCCGCAAGGTTCTGAAATCGCGAATTGCCGAACTCGACGACGATGTCGTTGACGTCCGGAGGGAATCGCGCGTCGCGGACGAGCGACACACGAAACGCATGCGACCGCTCGTCGCCATGCTCTTCGTCGATCGCGACGATCGGATGCGTGCGGAACGCCTCGACGATCGTGGCAATCGCATCGAGCGGGACGCGATCGCGCAACGCCGCACCCTGCGCGGCGGCGACGACGCCGGCCAACAGTCCGATCAGCGCCGCGGCCATTGCGTGCATGGCGAGATCACCGGGAGTCCTGGCGGATTGCAGAGCGGCGGCGGCGGTGGAGGCGGCGGCGGAATCGGTTCCCGATTGATCCAGTGAACCACCGGCACATCGGGCGCAGGCGGCGCTTCAACTCGTGAAGCGGTCGTTCTCATCCACCAGATCGAGAACACCGTCAGCGAAGCGGCTGCCACCACAATCGCTCGACGCGAGAACCGAGGACTGCGCTGCCCGATACTCCACCGCACGTCGTCGAACATGCCGAGCACGAGTCGCGTGCACACGTCGAGCGAGCGCGCGGCGCGCTCGGGCTCGTGAACGTGTTCCCACAGATCGGATTCGATTTCCGCGCGGCGTGCGTCGCGGACGGAGGACTCGAGACGCCACGTGTAGAGGCGCGTCCAGGCGCGAACGATCGCGACGGCGATCCGCATGCCGGTGGTCATCATGCCGGCGCCACCCGTCGCTTCCCGGTGCGGGCGTGCGCGCTCGCGCGTGCCCGTCGCGTGGCGCGCGCCGTGTCGAGCCCCTCGTCGGTCAGCGAGTAGAGACGGCGGGGCGGCCGACGCTCATCCGCGGCGCGCTGTGGATCTTCCCATCGGCTCCGCAGCAGCCCCATCGCTTCGAGGCGTCCGAGCGCGCGATACAGCGTGCCGTACGCGGTCAGCAGCTTACGGTCAGACGCGTCCGCGATGTGCTTGGCGATCTGATAGCCGTGGAAGTCTTCCCTGCGCCGGCGCAATTCGATCGCTGCCGACAGAATCCATTCCTCGAGTGGGACGAGCGTGCCCGGCTTCCGGCGCATGGGCTGATTATAGGCAGATATCTGCCCATAAAGTCAACGGGGGCGCGCGCTTCGGCGACGAGCGGGTCAGAACACGATGGCGTCTCTGGCCTTCTGCAGCGCTTCGACGTTGGCGCCCGGGACTTTGGTCAACGCGTCGAAGTCGGCGAACTTGCCGTGGTCGTCGCGGAACTTCACGATCGCCTCGGCCTGCGACGTCTCGAGATGGAGAACAGAACCGATGTCGTCAGCCGGCGCCGCGTTGATGTTCACGCGACCGTACGCCGTGAGGAGGAATGTCATGATCGCGTCGAAGTCCTCGTCGCTCCCCGTGGCGCCCTTCGCGACCATCTTGTCGAGGGTCTCTTCCCACTGCTCGCGAAAGCGGCGCCCTTGGACGATGCGGGCCGCATCGTGGCATTTTCCACACACGCGAACGAAGGGCTCGGGTGGTTCGGCAGGCGCGGACTGAGGGAGGGCTGACCCCGCCGATCGAACTCCGACAGCGGGGCCCCAAAGCATGACGAGGACAACCGCGGGTACCCAGAGCTTATTCATTCAATACGAACGCCGCGAGTCGAGAGCCCGACGCGGCGATGACATACTGCAGGCCGTCGAGCTCGTACGTGATCGGTCCGTTCGAGATGTCGCCGATGCGCGAGTGCCACAGCGCTTCGCCGTTCGTCGCCCGATAGGCCTGCAGCCCGCCCGAGCCCGAGCCGAACACGACGCCGCCCGCGGTGCTGAGGAGGCCAGAGTTGCTGCCGTATCTCGGTACGCTCCACGCGATCTTGCCGGTCTTGTAGTCGATCGCTTTCAACTGGCCAGGCTCCGCGTAGCCGCCGCGATCCGTTCCGCCCCATCCCATCGGATTGTCGCTCGCGTCGTAGATGTAATAGACGCTGAACGCGCGATTTGCGTTGACGTAGAACAGTCCCGTATCAGGACTGAAGCTCGGCGAGTACCAGTTCGTCGCGCCGCCTTGATCGGGCACGACGAGCGCGCCGTCGGGCTGCGGCCGCTTCGCGGGATTCGGTATCGGCTGACCGCGTTTGTCGTACCCCGACGACCAGTTCGTCTTGATGTATTCGGTCGACACGATGGCTTTGCCGTCCGTGCGATCGAGCACGAAGAAATGTCCGTTCCGCGCGGCCTGCGCGATCAGCTTGCGCGGCTTTCCGTCGACGACGCCGTCGATCAGCACGGCCGTCTGCGTCGAGTCCCAGTCGTGCGTGTCGTGCGGCGACGACTGGAAATACCAGACCATCTTCCCCGTATCCGCATTCAGCGCGACGATCGACGCGGTAAAGAGATTCGCGCCTTCCCGATTCTTGAACGCGATGACCGGCTGCGGGTTGCCGGTGGTCACGTAAATCAGGTTCAGCTCGGGATCGTAGGTGATCGGCTGCCACGTCATCCCGCCGCCGTTCTTCGCCATGTCGAGCGACGGCCACGTCTCGATCCCCGGATCGTCCTTGGTCTGCGGCACGACGTACCATCGCCAGATCAAGTCGCCGTTCTTCGGATCGCGCGCGTCGAGGTAGCCTGGCTGATCCAGATCGTCGCCGCTGACGCCGACGATCAATCGATCCTTGACGACGATCGGCGCGACCGAGGAGTAGTACACCATCTCGAGCGAGCAGATCTCCTTGAACCACTTCTCGCGTCCCGTCTGCACCTCGAGCGCGACCAGATTGCAGTCGGGCGTCGTGAAGTACAACGAATCGCCGAGCACCGCCACGCCGCGGTTGCCGATGTGGATGCCGCCCCGGTTGCGCGTCCACGTGTAGTGCCACAGCTCTCGGCCCGTCCGCGCGTCCACCGCATACGCGTGATCCGGCGTGGTGAAGTACAAAACGCCGTTGATCTGGAGCGGCGTGGCCTTGACGACCCCGCCGCCGCTCAGATCGTAGAGCCACGCGAGGCTGAGTTGCTTCACGTTCGCCGCGGTGATCTTCTTCAGCGTGCTGAACCGGCGGCCCGAGTAGTCGCCGTTGTAGGTCGGCCAGGACGTCGTGTTCGGCCCAGCGAGATTGGGCGTCGTGTTCGACGCCTGCTGCCCGTTCATGGCAACGGACCACAGCAGAACGCTCGCAACAGGCAGGATCAGCGCGCGCCTCATTTCAACGTCTCCAGGTAAGCCACCAGATCGTGGATGTTCTTGTCCGTCAGGCGATCGAGCAGATCGATGTGCGCCTGCATCGGGTTCGTCGTCACGACTTTCATCCCGGGCACGCGCTTGACCACTTTGATCTGCCCGGAGGCCTCGCGCACCGTCACGTAGAAGCTGTCCTGCGCGACGAGGACGCCTGAGAGCGCGGGACCCGACGGCGGAGTGATGCTGACCGTTTCCGCGTTCGGATTCAGCGGTTGGGGAGCCGCGCCGCGTCCGCGCCCGCGGCCGCCGCGGCCGGTCATCATCGGAAACAGCATGCGCTGCTGCAGGTCCACCGTGTTGATCACGCGTGAGCGCACGCCGGCGAGGTTGCGCGCCGTCGCGTTGTGGCACGTGGTGCAGCCGCCCGCGCCGTTGAAGAACGCCTCGCCCGCTTTTGCGTCGCCGGTGAGCACGTCGCCGGGAACGAATATGGGAGAGCCGCGCATCGTATCGTTCACACGCTGTCTGACGAAGTGCGCGATCGCGACGATCTGCGGATCCGTCAGCGCGGCGACGTTGTGGTGCCCCTTCTTGAGGTACGGTCCGAGCACGCTGCCGGGGTTCGGCGACGATCGATCGTTGTTCACGACGAGCGAACGGATGATGTTCGGACCGCTGTCCGATCCGCGCGCCTGGCTCCCGTGGCACGACACGCAGTGCTGCGCCCAGAAGGTGCGGCCCTGTTCCTCGAGCCCGGCGTCGACGGGAGGATCCCGCGGAATCTGCTGCACTCCCGGCGGCGCCTCAGGCGGTCCGCCGCGCCCGCGGCCCGTTGGAGGACCTTGCGCGAGAACGGCCGCGCCGAACCCCGCGCACGAGATCAGCGCCGCGATCGCCGCGCGACGCACCCAGCAGCTTGTCATCGTCACCCCTCGCTCTTTGCCGATCGAGAATCAGCTCTTCGTCGTCAGCGCCGCGCGGCAGTAGTCGACGCACTTCCTGACTTCCGCCACGGCATTCGATCCTTCGGGCACGTCGTACTCGAGCTCGATCGACGCCGGAATCCCCCACTTGTTTTTCTTCACGAGCTGCAGGATTTCCCTGATCGGCGTCTCCCCAGTCCCCCACGGCAGATTCAACGCGCAGTTCGCGGGCGCGGTGCGGTCCTTGAGGTGGAAGCTCGCGATGCGCGCGTGATGCTTTTCGAGAAACTGCATCGGCGTGCCGCCGACGCTGCCGCCGGCGATCCAGTGGCCGAAGTCCACATTCGCGCGATTGCCCGGCGAGGCGGCGAACGCCTGATCGAACGCCGTCATGTTGCCCTGCAAGTGCGTGTGATACGCCGCATAGATCTTTTTCTTCATCCCGATGTCGCCGAGCCGTTTGAGCTGCGCCGGATCGGTCGGCAACTCGACCGTCGTGTGAGTACACCCGAGCGCTTCCGCCACGTTGAAGATGTATTCGAGCTCTTCGTCCGACATGTTCGTGCTGAGCTGCTTCCACGCGTAGATCGTCACGCCCGCATCGTTGTACATCTTGCGCAGCTTCTTGAAGGGATCCATCGAGACGCTCGTGCGCCACGCCTTCAGCTTGTTCGCCTGTTCCTCCTGCGCGGCGCGCTGCTCCGGCGTCAGCTCCCCGCGTCCGCCGCCGCGGCGTCCGCCGCCGCCGCGACCGGCCGCCTCCGGCAGCGCGCACGGTTTCCCGTTCCACATACCCTTGAGCTCCGGCGTCGGCGCATCTGAAGGTGCGCCTTCGCGGCCGCGTCCCTCGCCGCGGCGACCGCCACCGCCTCCGCCGGCCGTCGGCGCGCCGGCGAAGCTCTCGACGGGACCGCCCATCAGCTCGATCCCGCTGATGCCCGATTCCACGATGTACTTCAGCGTGGCTTCGGCGCTCTGATCCGTCATGCTGCGATAGCTGTACGTAATCGTGCCGATCTGCACGCCGTCGATGAGCGAGTTCGGCTTCGCCTGAGCCAACGCGCCGGCGATGAGCTCCCCTCGTCCGAGTACCACTGCGCCGGGCAATCCCGCCAATGCGAGCCTTCCGAAGTCGCGTCTCGTCAGCATGACTGTTCTCCCCGCCCCGTATTATTCATCTTTTTGGTACATCGGGAAGACCGATCCAGCGGCCGTCGAGCGCTAGACTCGCGCTGTCGCACGCACGGACTCTACGTACGCGGTCACGCGCGCGTCGAGATCCATCGGATACTCCAGAGCGAGCCGGTCGGCGACGTCCCTCGCGATGCGCCGGAAGAGTTGCATCGCGCGAAACAGCGCGTCCCAGTTGTCCTCGAGTCTCGAACCAGCAAAGACCGATGCCAGCTCACTCCAGGTCGCAGGATCGAGCTGTTTCGCGAGGCCGCGGCCCAGGTCGCCCGGTCTGACGCGCCAGTCGCGCCCGGTCTCGATGTGCCATTCCAACAGGCGCCGCAGCAGGCCGAGCGCGATGACGGTATCGAGGCTGTGCTTCGCGGGTAGGAGCTCGTCGCGCCACAACTGCTTTGCGACGTACGTCGTCTCCCACCAGAACTCACGCACCAAATCGGCGAACTCGCGCGCGGTCGGCGGTCGAGGAACGTGTGCCGTGCAGGTCGGCGACGGCAGGCGCGCGGCCAGACCGTCCTTGTCGAGGACGACGCGAAACCCGACGTCGAGGATCGCGGGAAGCTGGCGTTCGGAGACGATGCGCTCCAACACGCCGAGCGACCCCAACGCGAAGTCGATCTTCGTTCCATCCTCGAAGAGCACGAGGCGCATGGAGTACGAATCGACGATGTCGTCGAAGGTGACCAACACACGTCCGAGCTCGTTCAGCCATCCGGCATCCGTGGCGAGCGCCGACGGTCCGGATAGAAACAGCATGATGTCGTAATCGCTGAATCGGTCGATGCGGGCGTCGGCGCGCGCGCGAGAGCTCGTCAACAGAACGACTCGAACGTCGTCGCGCCGCTTCGCCCATTCGGAAATGCGCCGCAGGACCGGATCGTCGCTGGCGATCGGCACGTTGGATTTCAGCGCGCGGGCGTACCGAGCACGATGCGCTTGCGCGTACGGGCCGACTCGCGAGCGGCCTCGAGGATTTCCGTCGCGATCAGATTGTTCTCGAGCGACGACAACGCGTTCGGTTTGCGCGCGCCGCGCACGACAGCCATCAGATGTGAAATAGGATCGCGCTCGTCCGGTTCGCGCGGATCCGGCACCACCGCGTGCTCAGGCTCTTTCGGCAGCGCGACGCGCAGACCGTTGCCGCCGGTGGCAATCGCGAGGCCGTGCTCGCCATACACTTCGAAATCCTTGCGGTTGAACGGCCAGTTCCACGACGCCTGAATGATTCCCTGCGCGTTCGCATACTCCAGCAGAATCGTCGCCTCGTCGTCGACGCGCGGATACACTGTGGGCTGAAACTGCTGCGTGACGGCGGTGACGGCGACCGGGCGCTGATTCTCCATCATCCACGTCATCAGGTTGGCGCCGTAGCATCCGAAGTCGAAGAGCGCGCCCGCGCCGTTCTTGACGGGATCGGAGAGCCACGACAGGAATTCCGGCTGCACGTTGATCGCCTTCGGTCCGCTGTGACCGTCGAGCGCGACCATCTTCCGGATCTCGCCGGCCGCGCGCCGCTCTTTGACGAGCCTCCAGATCGCGCCATGGCTCGGGTACCACGTCGTCTCGAAGTTGACGAGCACGTGAATGTGGCCTTTGATCGCGGCGCGGCGGATCCGGTCGGCGTGCGCGATCGACACGGCCAGCGGCTTCTCCATCATGACGTGCACGCCGCGGGCGGCGGCGGCCTCGACAATCGACGGATGATCGAACGTGTTCGTGAACGACGCGATCGCCTGCGGCCGCGCGCGGTCGATCATCGCGCCGAGATCGGAAAAGAGCGCCGCCTCCGGCAGCTTGAAGGCGTCCGCGTATTTCTTCAGCAGCGCGGCGTCCGGCTCGAACACGCCGACGATCTGGACGTCGGCGCGCTTCTGCGCCGATCGCAGGAAACCGCTGACGTGCCCGTGCACGAGGCCCGCGATCGCGAGCCGCAGCGGCGGCGGATCCTGCGCATGAGGATGTGCCAATAGGAGCGACGCCGCGGCCAGCGCGCAGGCGATTCTCGTCATCGGCCGATGATAGTGCAAACTCGAATACCGCGGCGGCCGTCTAACAGGTCGGTCCACTCGAGGAGAGGCGCATGGGACGTTGGCTGGAAACACTCCTTCAAGATCTCGGCTACGCGACGCGGTCGTTCCGGCGGAGCCGGGCGTTCGTGCTCGTCGCGCTGTTGTCGCTGACGCTTGGTATCGGCGCGACCTCGGCGATCTTCAGCGTGATTTACGGCGTGCTGATCTCGCCGTATCCGTATGCAAAGCCGGACGAAATCTGGGCGCCTGGAGTCAGAGCGATCGATGGCCGCGGCGGTCACACGTATACGCTCGATGAGCTTCGGCCGCTGAAAGAACTGCCCGCATTCGCCGACGTGATGGCGACGTCGGTGCAAACGGTGCTGATGACGGGCGAGTTCGCGCCCGAGAGCTTCGGCGGTGTGCTCCTCACGGCGAACGCGTTCAACTTTCTCGGCGTGCCGCCCGTGATTGGCCGGACGATTCAGCCTTCCGATATCCGCGCCGACGGCGATGCCGAACCGGTCGTCGTCTTGAGCCATCGGCTGTGGCTGCGTCTATTCGACGCGAGCCCGTCGGCGATCGGCCGGACGCTCCGTTTGAACGGTCGCGAGCACACGATCGTCGGCGTCATGCCGCCGCGGTTCGGGTGGTACGGCAACGACAGATTCTGGCTGCCGCTCTCGCCGACGCGCACGGACGTGCCGTGGATCAACCCCATCGTGCGGCTTGGGCCCGGCGTCGCGCCGTCTGTCGCGGAGGAGCAGCTCGCCGCGCTGCACAAGCGCCTCGCGTCAGAGAAACCAAACACGTTTCCGGCGCAGGGCTTCACGTCGATGCTCCGGAATTATCTCGACGTCACGGTCGCGAGCGGCGAGATGCAAACGAGCTTGCGTCTGCTGCTCGGCGCGGTGGCGTTCCTACTCCTGATCGCGTGCGCCAACGTGGCGAACCTTCAACTCGCGCGCGGCACGACGCGCGCGCGGGAAATGGCCGTGCGCATGTCGATTGGCGCCGGCCGACGGCGCCTGGTGCGGCAACTGCTCACCGAGAGCGTGCTGCTCTCGCTCTGCGGCGGCCTGCTCGGCGTGCTGTTCGCCTTCGGCGCGATCCGCACGATCGTGTCCCTGATGCCGGAGTTCTACGTGCCGAACGAATCACGGGTCGCGATCAACACGCCCGTCCTGCTGTTCTCGCTCGGGCTGTCGCTCGTGACAGGCATCGTCTTCGGCGTCGTGCCCGCGCTCCAGGCGTCGAAGGCGGACGCGACCGACGCGCTGAAGGCGGGCCGCAGCACGAGCGCGACCGCCCTCGGCGGGCGCACGCGAAATCTGCTCGTGGTCGTCGAGGTCGCATTGTCCGTCGTGCTGCTCGTCAGCGCGGGTCTCACCGCTCGAACGTTCGTCGTGTTGCAGAACACGGACCCCGGCATCAACACGGAACGCGTCGTGATCATGGGCGTCCCGCTGCCGCCGGAAAAATACGCGACGCTCGAGCAGCGCAACCGCTTTGCGGAGGAGCTCCTGGATCGCGTGTCTGCGCTGCCGGGCGTCGAAGCCGCGACGATTGGCTTCCCGATCGGCAGCGCGCAATGGCCGTTCACGATCGTCGGGCGCGCGCCTGACGAATCGAAGCGGATCGGCGTGAGCCTGGTCGGCGCCGATCACCTGCGGATGTACGGCATCGCGCTCCGCGCGGGCCGGATGTTCGATACGTCGGAAGTCGCGCGGATGGATCGGGTTGCCGTGATCAGCGAAGCCGCCGTCGCGCTATGGCCGGCCGGCGAGAATCCGATCGGCGCGCGCGTCCGGCTTCCGATCCTCGAGCGTCCGCCCGGCGGCGCGCGCGTCGACACGACGCGGCCGCCGGAGGTCACGATCGTCGGCATCGTCGCCAACACACGGAACGCCGGACTGCGCGACGCGCCGACGCCGGCGATCATGATCCCGTATTCCCTCGTCGCGCCGCCCTCTCGCGCGCTGGCGCTGCGCGCTGAGGGGGATCCGAATCTGCTGATCAATCCGGTCCGCGCGCAGCTGCGAGAGATGGATCCCGAGCAGCCGCTCGGCCGGCCGTTGCAGCTTCCCGAACTGATCGGTCAAGAGATCGAGCAGCCGCGCTTCACGATGGCGCTGTTCATCGCGTTCGCCGCGCTGGGCCTCACTCTTGCGGCTGCCGGCATCTACAGCGTGCTGTCGTTCCATGTCACGCGGCGAACGCACGAGCTCGGCGTCCGTATGGCGCTCGGCGCGCCGCGCGGCCACGTGCTCGGGTTGATGTTGACGATGGGCACGAGACTCGTGGCGATTGGCCTCGTGGTCGGCATCGCGGCCAGCGTGGGAACGACGCGCCTCCTCCGCAGTCAACTGTTCGGCGTGCAGCCCGCCGATCCGGTGGCATACACGGTCGTCGTCATCGTCCTCGCGCTCGTGACGCTCGCCGCGTGCTACGTGCCGGCGCGCCGCGCGGCCGACGTCGATCCGATGATCGCGCTGCGTCAAGAGTGACCGTGACGTACCAGGTGCCGCGCGGTGCCGCCGCGTTGTTGTTGACGATCGCCGTCTCGATCGATCTCGCGGCCGCGCAATCCGCGAAGAAACGGTCATTTCGTCCGGACGACATGTTCCGAATCCGCAGGCTGGGCGTGGTCGCGTGGTCGCCCGATGCGAAGTACGCCGCCGTCGAGATCACGAAAACGGGCCGCTGGCTCGACTCGGTTCCCGCGAGCGATCTCGTGCTCGTCGATGTTCGAGCGCGCACGCTCCGTCCGATCAGTCCGCCATCAGCAGCATACGTTGGGTTCTTCAACGCGCTGTGGTCTCCGGATAGCCGACGATTGGCGTTCCTCTCCATCGACGCGCGGGCACACGTGCGGTTGTGGGTGTGGCGCGTTGGAACCGCGGCCCCGCGGCTCGTGCCGAACGTCGACGTTCGAGTGGGGAACGCCGCTGAACCGCCGCTCGCCTGGATCGACGGCAATCGTCTTGCGGCGATGACGTGGGCGGCGGGCGCACCAAAGCACGGGCTTCTCTACTATCGTGTCCTCCGCGGGAGAAACGCAGCCGATGCGTGGAAGCTGGCGATCGCCGGGCACACGACGACCGCATCGGCCGTCGAGTCCGGCCGCGCCGACGCGCCAACCGTCGCGAGCACGGAAATCCTCGCGCTCGATCTCGCGACGGGCGCGCGGACGACGCTCGCGCGCGGAGCGCTTCATCGCTTGTCGATCGCCGCGGACGGATGCTGCGTCAGCTTTCTTCGCGAGAGTCCGGGAATTCCGGGCGAGCCGGCGTCTTCCTACATCGATCGTGCGACGCGCGCGAAGGACGCCGAAGCGGGCTACGCCGCCGTCAATTGGGGAACGGAGGCGGACGCCGTCGACGCGCGCACGGGCGCGAGAGTGGCCGTGCCACCCGCCCCGCCCAGACGATCGCCGCCGAAGATCGACAGCGGGGTGGCTGCGCCGCGAAGCGACGCGCGTGTGCTGTCGGTCGCGCCCGAGGGCGCTGCCGCGCTGTACGTCGCGCACGGATCGGACGGATCGCATCTGTGGATCGCAGGCGGCGATGGCCGCCCGCTCTCCTCGTCGCACGAAGTGTGGCGAGCGAATGACTGGATGCGGGACGTGCAACTGGGGCGAGCGGAGTCGTTCGCGTACACGTCGGCCGACGGCGCGCCGTTGACCGGATGGATGCTGCTGCCGCCAGACTATGCCGCAGGCACGAAGGCTCCGGCCATCGCAATCGTCTATCCAGGATCCGTCTACGGATCGTCCACGCCGTCGAGCTTCTCCGCGTACCAGGCGAACTTCGAGCACCCGCAGCTTTTCGCGGCGCTCGGCTACGTCGTGCTGCTCCCGAGCATGCCGGCGCCCGCGAATCCCAACGAAACGCACGCGCTCGCGCCGCTCCTGTCGGGCGTCATACCTGCGCTCGACGCCGCGATCGCGCGCGGCACGATCGATCCGGATCGAATCGGGGCGATCGGCCAGAGCGACGGCGGCTTCGCGGTGCTCGGCCTGATTGCGCAGACCAATCGCTTTCGATCGGCGATCGCGAGCGCTGGCTTCTCGAACTTCGTCAGCCTCTACGGAACGTTCTACGGTCAGTATCGCAACGGCGATGGAGGCAGGCCCGAAGCGGCGCAGGTGCTGCGCATCCTGCAGATGGAGCAAGGCGCGATGGGGCTCGGCGGCCCGCCATGGGAGCAGCCCGATCGGTATCGCGACTACAGCCCGTTGACGCGCGTCGACAAGGTGGAGACGCCGCTGATGCTCGTGCACGGCGATCTCGACTTCATCCCGATCCAGCAGGCGGAGGAATTCTTCACGGGGCTCTTTCGACAGGACAAGCGCGCGATCCTCGTGCGCTACGCCGGCGAAGGCCACACGATCGCGGACCGCGCGAACGTCCTGGATCTCTGGACGCGGCTCCAACGCTGGCTCGCCGACACGCTCGCGCCTCGACGGTAAGCGCACGCTTGACATCGCGCGCCGCCGCTGCCTACTATCAGTGGCATGCCTACCGTAGACGATCTATCTGAGCGGATCGAGTTCCTCCAGGGGACCTTGGAGGTCCTGATTCTCCGAAGCCTGGCGCTCGGCCCGAACCACGCGTACGGCATCTCGCTATTCCTCAAACAGGAATCGGACCACCAGTTCCTCGTCGACAACGGATCGCTCTACCCGGCGCTGCAGCGGCTGCTCCAGCGCAAATGGATCGTCGGCCAGTGGAAGACGTCGCCGAACGCGCGGCGCGCTCGATACTACCGGCTGACGCCGGCGGGCCGAAAGCAGCTCGCCGTGGCCACGTCGAAATGGCAGCGGTTCGTCCAGGCGATGGGGCGCGTCCTCGCGCTGCGGACGTAACGACCATGGGCGCGTGGTGGTCGAAGCTCGCTGGACTCTTCAGGCGGAAAGCCGTCGACGACGAGCTGCGCGCGGAGATGGACGCGCATCTCGAGATGGAGGCCGACGCGCATCGCGATCGCGGGCTGAGCGCGGAGGCCGCGCGCGCCGCGGCGGCGCGCGGGTTCGGCAACCGCACGCGCATTCGCGAGTCGTCGCGGGACGCCTGGGCGTTCGAGCCAATCGAGAGCGTGCTGCGCGACGTGCGGTACGGCCTTCGCGTGCTGCGCCGCTCGCCGGCGTTCACGATCACCGCCGTCGCCGTCATCGGGCTCGGCGTCGGCGCCAATACGGCGTCGTTCACGCTGCTCGACCACGTGCTCGTGCGGCCGCTGCCGTTCGCCGCGCCCGAGCGCCTCGTCATGCTCTACGAGTCGCAGCCGGCAAACGGCATCCCGCGCACGCAGACCTCTCCGCCGAACTTCGTCGACTGGCGCGCCGCGAGCAAGAGCTTCGACGTGATGGGCGGCTACTTCTCGATCCTGTTCGCGGTCAACTTGTCCGGCACGGGCGAACCGCAGCGGCTCGACAGCGCGATCGTCAACGCGGGCGTGTTCGAAGCGCTCGGCGTCCAGCCCGCGGCGGGACGCGTGTTCACGGCCGATGACGATCGGGTCGGCGGCGCCGATGTCGTCATCATCAGCAGCGCGCTCGCGACCGGCTTGTTCGGCGGTCCTGAGCGGGCGGTAGGCCAGCGCATCAACCTGGACAACCAGGCGCAGACGATCGTCGGCGTCATGCCGGCGGAGTTCGCGTTTCCATCGCGCGGCGCGCAGATCTGGAGGCCGCTCCGGTTCTCGCCTGCGCTGATGGCCTCGCGGAGCAACCACGTGCTGTACGCGGTCGCGCGCCTTCGGCCTGACGTCTCGATCGATCGGGCGCGCGCCGAGATGAGCGTCATCGCCGATCGGCTGCGGCGCGCGTACCCGAAGGACAACGCGCGGACGGAGATCGCGGTTGCCCGCCTGCGCGACATGCTGTCCCCGCAGTCGCGCCTGCTCGTGCTCGCGATGTTCGGCGGCGCGGTCTGTCTGCTTCTGATCGCGTGCACGAACCTCGCGAACTTGCTTCTCGCGCGCGCGTTGGCTCGCGCGCAGGAGATTGCCGTCCGCGTCGCGATCGGCGCGGGGCGAGCCCGGATCGCGCGGCAGCTGCTCGTCGAGAGCCTGCTGCTCGGCGCCGCGGGAGGAGCGGTCGGTCTCCTGCTGGCGGCGATCGCGACGCCGCTTCTCGCGCGGCTGGTTCCGATCGCGCTGCCGGTCGGCGCGACGCCCGCGATCGATTGGCGCGTGTTCGCGTTTGCGGCGGCGCTCACGCTCGCGACGTGCGTCGCCTTCGGCGCAGCGCCCGCGTATCAGTCGTACCGCGCGCCGGATCTGAACGCGCTGCGCTCGCGATCGCGCGCGGGCCGCCGCACCGGTGTGATGCGAGGAGCCTTGGTCGTCGCCGAGGTGGCCGGCACCGTGGTCCTTCTCGTCGCCGCGGGGCTGTTGGTGAAGGCGCTGTGGCGCGTGCAGGCCGTCGATCCCGGGTTTCGCGCCGATGGCGTGCTGACGCTGCGCACCGCGCTCCCGTCGCCCAAGTACAGTGGGCCGCCGGCGCGCGCGAGCTTCTATTCGCGCGTTCTCGGCGCCGCGCGCGCGCTGCCGGGCGTCACGTCGGCGGCGTACGTCAGCTATCAGCCGATGGAACCCGCCAGCGGCAAGATGCCCGTGCTCGTGCCCGGCGTGTTCGACGATCCGCTGCAGGCGCCGTCGGCCATCATTCACTTCATCACGCCTGGGTTCTTCGAGACGCTGCGCGTACCGATCGTTCACGGCCGCGACTTCGATGATCGCGACGACGAGATCTCGCCGCTCGTCGCCGTCATCAGTCAATCGTTGGCCGATCGTCTGTGGCCGGCACAAGATCCGCTGGGCCGGAAACTCTTTGCCGCAAGAGCCGAGCGCACCGTCGTCGGCGTCGCGCGCTCGATTCGTGTCCGCGGCATCGAGACCGCCGGCGATCCGCAGATCTACTTCCCCGCCGCGCAGCTCGGGACGATGTCGACGTATTACGCGCCGAAGGATTTGCTCGTACGCGTGGACGGCGATCCCTTGGTGCTGGCGCCGTCGCTCACGAAGATCGTGCACGACGCGGACGCCGCGCAGGCGGTCGCCGACGTACGGCTGCTCTCCGACATCGTCGGCGCGCAGACGGCGCCGCGCCGCGATCAGGCAGCCGCGCTCGGCGCGTTCGCGCTGCTGGCGTTCCTGCTCGCGGCGGTCGGCATCCACGGGCTGTTGTCGTTCACGGTCTCGGCGCGCGCGCAGGAAATCGGCGTGCGCCTCGCGTTGGGCGCGCCGCGCGGCCGCATACTGGCCATGTTCCTGCGCCAAGGATGCGTGCTCGGCGTGGTGGGGATCGCCGCCGCCGTGCCGCTCGCCTATGCCGCCGCGCGAGGCATGAGCGCGCTGCTCTTCGGCGTCAATCCTGCGGATCCGGCGATCTACGCGTCCGCGGTGCTCGTCGCCGCGGTGATGACGGTCGTTGGGAGTTTCTCGCCCGCCTTCCGCGCATCGTCAATCGATCCGAACACGACGATGCGGATGGCGGAATGAACGTGTCTTCCGGCTAAAGCCGGAAGCCGGGCGTCACACACGCGCACGCACTACGCAAGCGACAAGTTCTTACGCGCGTACGCGATCGATCGATTGATCAGCTCGTCCTCGAGCTTCAGGCCATCGGCCGCGCTCAACCCGGCGGTCGTCGTGAGCGGCGTCTTCGGCGGACGCGCGCGGACGATCTCGAGGATCCGCGCCAGATCGCGCCCGGGCAGCGGGCTGTAGCTGTCGTCGAACGTCGCCCAATACTTCTTCGTGAAGACCGGAATCTTCAGCGGATCGCGCGTGATCATCTCCAGCGCGAAGATCATGTTCGGATCTTTCTGCTGCAGCACCTTGACCATGCCGGGGATGTCGAGCATGCCCTCCCCGAGCGCCATCTCCGAGAGCAGAAAGCCTTCGTCGTACGGCGCGACCGCCATGTCCTTGAAGCTGACGAAGATCGTCACGGGCGCGAGGAGGCGGAGGGTCTCCGCCGGATCCTCGCAGAGCGAGATGTTGTTGCCGAAGTCGTAGCACGCGCCGACCCATTCGCTGCCGAGGCGTTTGATCCACGCGACGTGCTCGGCCGCGCGCCACCCTTTGTGGTTCTCGATCGCGAGCTTGACCTTGTGCTTCCGCAGGATGGGCTCGGCCAGCTCCACGGATCGCTGATGGCGCTCGAAGCTCGCTTTGAATGCCTCGAACGTCTCGAACTCCTCGTACCGCCTCGCCGTGAACGACGCATGCGTCGTAACGGCTCCCAGCTCGCTGACGGCGCGCACGCCGGCCTCGTATTGCGCGACCGCGCCGGACTCGCGCGGCGGGGCGAGGCTGATGATCACGCGCATTCCGTAGCTGTCGATCTTCTTGCGGAGCTGCCGGACCGCCTCGAGATCGGATGATGGGAGATTCATCCGCACCGCGCCGAGCCCAAGGCCTCGGCAGTGCTCGAGGATGTTGAAGTTGCCGGCGCGCGATCGATGCCCGAACCCCGGCGGCTCGCCGCCCATGTTCTTGAGCATGGGCGCCTGCGCCTGGATGCCACCCACCGACCACCACGCCAACGCCGATCCGGTCCCAGCCAGCATTTCACGTCGTGTCATCGACGTCCTCGCTCCGTCCTTTCGAAAACTGCACGCTTTCCGCACTACTACGACAGCGTCGATCGAACTGCTTCACTCTTTGATCTCGTGCGTTCCTCACTGTCATGATCTCATCGCGGAGACGGCAGAGGGCAGAGGGCCGCGGAGAATACGGAACTGTTGATTCAACATCGCCGAGCGGCCAGGCTGCCGGTCATTCTAGACGACACAAATAGGATCTGCCTCGGCGTTCTCTTGCTCTCGGCGATCTCTGCGATGAAGGACCAATGAACGTCGCAGCATCGTGTGGCAAATGCTACGCGATTGAATCGGCCGCACGTGGATCGGCGGCAACGGCGATCATGATCTCGAGCGCGTACTGCAGCAAGCCGCGCGCGTCGAAGAGAAAACATTCCGCGTCGCCGACGCGTCCGCCGACGTTGTTCCGGCGGCGCAAATACGCATCCACGATGCGCGCGAAGAATCGATCCGGCCAGTTCGGGTGCGCGCCTTGACCGCTGCTGTCGAACTCCGCCATGTCGCGCCAGACGCGAACGCCGCCGTCGAGCACCGGTACTTTGAACCGCGCGATGCGCTTGCCGGGAATGTCTACTATGTGCTCGGCGTAGTGGAGAAACGTCACCGTATCGTGATCGCAGCCGATGAGCAGAATCTTGCCGTCGAGATCGACGAATGCGTCGAGCGCGGATCCCTTGCCGAACGCGTAGTCCCACGGCTGCGTGGCAATGAGACGATCCGCCTGCGCGCCCCACACCACGAAGCGGGCGACGTGCGAATTGACCTTCGATCCCGGATACGTCCGCAGGAACTCGACGAGCGTGCCGTTGTCGCGCTGCGCGCGATCCGCATGCGCATCGAACGCGGGGAGCTTCTCGAGGACCTGACGCTCCTGCTCGGGCGTCAGGTTCCCGCGTCCGACTTCGTCGTAGTACGCCGGACAGCTCGCGTACATCATCAGCGTGCCGTCCGCGCCGAGCGCATCCTTCAGCGCGAGGTGAATCTGATCGGGTCCGCCGGCGATCTCGCCGAGCGCGCGCACGGACGCGTGCGCCATGACGACATCGCCTGGAGCAACACCAAGCGCGCGGAAGCCCTCGGCCAGCTCCGCTCTCGAATGCATCGCGCTATCGGCGCAGAGGCCGATCGCCGGTAATCCCTTTGCCTTCGGTGACGACGTACGCGTGGCCGGCGTGCAAGGGCCCGATGGACTGCCGCGCGCCGGCGGGCCACTCGATCGCCGCTTCATCCGCGCGATCGCTCGCGCCGAGACCGAACGTCAAAGGCAGCTCGGACTGAGAAAGATAGCTCGACCCCGTGCGCACCAGACGTGTGAGCCACGTCGTGCCGACGCGGACGCGGACGCGCGCCCCGATGCCGTCGC
This sequence comes from Vicinamibacterales bacterium, assembly GCA_036556425.1. Taxonomy (GTDB): domain Bacteria; phylum Acidobacteriota; class Vicinamibacteria; order Vicinamibacterales; family 2-12-FULL-66-21; genus DATBJJ01. The sequence continues at coordinate 21,524 of DATBJJ010000163.1, read as the reverse complement.
GATTCGATTTCGCGCCGCGCAGCGTCAGGCGGACGCTCTTGTTCGCGGCGCTCAGGTCGTTCCGATAGAGGCGCGGTTGGCCGCCGTTGGTCGTGATCAGGACGTCGAGATCGCCGTCGAGATCGAGATCGCCGAACGCCGCGCCTCGCCCGACCTTCGGTTCCGCGAACGCAGCGCCGACGGACGTGGCGACGTCGACGAACCGGCCGTTGCCGCGATTGTGGAAGAGGTGCGGCGGCTCGGCGTAGCTCACGCGCCCCTGCGACTTCGCGATCGTGTCGTCGATGTGGCCGTTGACGACCAGCAAATCGAGCCGGCCGTCGAGATCGGCGTCGAAGAAAAAGCAGCCGAAGCCCAGCGTCAAGCGGCTCACGCGGCCGACGTCCGACGTCGGCGCCTTGTCGGCGTAGACGCCGCGGCGAACAGGCGAGTAGAGCCCGAGACCCTCGCCGGAGAAGTTCGTGACCACAACCGATGGAACGCCGCTGTTGTCGAAGTCCGCGGCGTCGGTGCCCATGCCGGCGCGCGCGCGACCATCCTCGCTGAACGCGAGCCCCGCCTGGACCGCGGTCTCCACGAACGTGCCGTTGCCTTGATTCCGATAGAGCTTGTTCGGCTGCGTGTCGTTGGCGACGAAGAGATCCGGCCAGCCATCGACGTCGTAGTCCAGCATCGTGACGCCGAGCGCCTTCGACGTCGGATCGAAGAGACCCGCTGCGGCAGTGACGTCCTCGAACGTGCCGTTCCCGCGATTGCGGAATAGCCATGACGTCGCGCCCTGATACGCTTCGGGGGTGCAGTACGACTTCGATTTGCCATCCGTGCTGCAGTAGACGTCGGTCTCCGGCGTCCATCGCACGTAGTTGCAGATGACGAGATCGAGATCGCCGTCGCGGTCGTAGTCGAGCCAGAGCGCCGACGTGCTGAACGCGCTGTGCCCGCCAAGCCCCGCGCGCTCGGTGACGTCCGTGAACCGGCCATCGCCCGCGTTCTTGAAAAGACGGCTCTGGCCGATTGCCGTGATCAGAACGTCCTGGTGTCCGTCGTTGTCGTAGTCGGCCGCCGCCGCGCCCATGCCGTAGATCGGCACGCCCAATCCCGACGCCGCCGTCACATCGTCGAACGCACCGCTGCCGTTGTTGCGGAAGAGACGCGCCGTCGCCCCGGCAGCCCGCGGTTGATCGGGCCAGCTCGTGCCGCTCACGAACAACACGTCTTGCGCGCCGTCGCCGTCGATGTCGAATACGGCGACGCCCGATCCGAGTGTCTCGGGCAGATACTTGCGGCCGAACGCACCCGTGAAGTGCGAGAAGGTGAGGCGCGCGCCGGCCGTCGCGTCGACGAGCGCGAAACCCGCCTCCGACGATGCGGTCTCGGCGCGAATCCAACCGGCCGCCGCGATCAACGCCGCGGCAACGCAGACGGCACGCGCGCTCATTGCGGGCTCACCAGGCCTTTCTTCACCGCGATGAGCACCAGCTCCGCCGCCTTGTGGATGTCGAGCGTGGCCATCAGGTTCGTGCGATGTACCGCAACGGTATTCGCGCTGACGCCGAGCAGTGCGGCAATCTCCTTGTTGCTGCGTCCCATCGCGATCAAGCGAAGGACCTGGATCTCTCGCGCGCTCAGCTTCGAAAACTTATCGTCGCTGTCGTCCGCCGCGCGGGCGGCAACGGCATCGGCCAGCTCCGGGCTGACGAACTCGCCCCCCGCCGCGACGGTGCGCACCGCGCCGATCAGGTCCGTCTGCAACGCGTTCTTCAAGATGTAGCCGCGCACGCCGGCGTCGAGGGCATTGCGCACGTACTGGGGATCGGCGTGCATGCTCAACATCAAGATCTTGCGATCCGGACGGCGGCGAACGATCTCGATCGCCGCATGTAGACCGTTGATCTCCGGCATCCCGAGATCGAGGACGACGACATCCGGATCCAGCGACTGTTCGAGCGCGATCGCCTCCGCTCCCCCGCCGGCCTCGCCGACGACGACGATGTCGGGTTCGTCTTCGAGGATGCGGCGAAACCCCTGGCGGACGAGCGCGTGATCGTCGGCGAGCAGCACGCGAATCGGCGAGGGCGTCATGCGACCTCCGTCGCGTTGCGCAGCGCGGCATCGCGCGCGCCCTGCGCCGCCGGAAGCGGAACGCGAAGATACACCGCCAGGCCGCCCTGCGGCGGATGCCGTATCTGCAGCTCGCCGCCCATCAACTCCGCGCGCTCGCGCATACTAATCAGCCCCAATCCGTGTGCGGCATTGCGTCCATCCGGGACCGGCATGCCTTTGCCGCGATCCTCGATCTCGAGCTCCAGCCGATCCTCCTTGCAGTCGAGGCGAACGCGAACGTCCGGAGATCCCGAGTGCCGGCTCACGTTGCTCAACGCTTCCTGGGCGATCCGGTAGACGTGGATCGCGCATTCCTCGCCGATGCCGTCGATCGATCCGGTCGCCGCGAGCGTCGCCCGTATGCCGGTCTGCTGCTCGAACTGCTGCGTGAAGTACTCGAGCGCCTTGACGAGACCGAAGTCGTCGAGAACGCCGGGATGCAGCCAGCGCGATCGCGTTCGAATGCGATCGAGCGCCTGCTGCGCGACGCCGCGCACCGCGTCGAGCTCTTCGACGAAGGCGGCCTGCGCGGGCGCGTGCCGCCGGGCGCGGCCGAGCAGCGTGCCGATGGCCGTGACGATCTGGCCGAAGTCGTCGTGCAGCTCGCGGCCGATCGAGCGCTGGACGTCTTCCTGCACGCGCAGCGTGCGCCATGACAAGGTGCGAAGCTCGGCGCTCAGCTCGGCGACTTCGTCGAACGCACGCCGATTGGAGCGGACGACCAGCGCGCCGCCGATCGCGGTGACCACAATCAGCGCGCCGATCAGCATCAGGATCTCGCGGCCGACGTGATCGTAGATCGCGCGGTTCGCCTGCGCCGCCTCTTCCTGCACGCGGTTGTTCGCAATCAGGAACTGGGACACCATCCCGTCGAGCGCCCGCTGCTGCGGCACCAAAGAGGAGCGGATCGCGCGGCGCGCCTCGGCTTCATCGGTTCGCGCGATCTGGAACATCCGATCGACGTCGACCCAATAGCGATCCATCGTCTCGAGGAGCCGCGTCTGCTGCGCAGGCTCGCGCGCCGCCGGCGCGAGCGTCCGCTCGAGCGTCGTCGCTTCGGCGAGGTCGCGGCGGACGCGATCGAACGCCGGCTGCCAGCCCTGGAGCGGGTACGGCTCCGTGCCGTCCGCCATGTCGCGCATCAACACGGCGAGCGACGCGAGATCGTTCTGAATCCTGAGCAGCTGCAGCGAGCCCTTGCGATTCCGCTCGCTGATCGTCGTCTGCTCGTCGCGGAGCCGGCGGATCTCGCCGTACGTATACGCGCCCGCCGCGGCGATCGCGACGACCGCCACGGCAACGCCAATCGCCAGCGTTCTCGCCGGAGAACGGCGGCGCGGCCGCGAAGGTGTTGAACTGTCGGTCACTGGATGTCGGGCGCCTGCCCGGCGCCAGGTAGGCTAGCGTATCGTCCCCGTCCTGGAAATGGAAGCACAGCCGGATAACTCAAACGCATTATTGGAGGCCCGTCTGATCAGACGATATCCTCGCGGCAACTACGTCCAGGAACAATTGATGTCGATTCGTACGACGCTCGTCGCCGCCACGGGTGTGATGGTCACGGCGCTCGGCCTTTCCGGCCAGACTGCGCTTCCGACGTTCAACGACGTCACGAACGCGGCGGGGATTCACTTCGTCCACGAGAGCGGCGCGTTCGGCAAAAAGTACCTGCCCGAGACGATGGGATCGGGCGGCGCGTTCCTCGACGTCGACAACGACGGGTGGCAGGACATCCTGCTCGTCAACTCGATGCCCTGGCCGGGCCGCCCGGCGAAGCGATCGCTCATGGCGCTCTATCACAACAATCAGAACGGCACGTTCACCGACATCACCGATCAGGCCGGCCTCGCGGTTCCGCTGTACGGCCTCGGCGTGACCGCCGCCGACTACGACAACGACGGCCGCGTCGACATCTACGTCACCGCACTCGGGCGCAACCGGTTGTTTCGCAACCTTGGCGGTATGAAGTTCGCCGACGTCACCGACACCGCGAAAGTCGGCGATCCGGGATTCTCCACGAGCGCCGCCTTCGTCGACTACGATCGCGACGGACGGCTGGATCTCATCGTCGCGAACTACGTTCAGTGGACGATTGAGAACGATCGCTTCTGCACGCTCGACGGAAAGACCAAGTCGTACTGCACGCCGGAATTGTACAAAGGCCAGAGCGCGACGCTCTATCACGGGCGCGCCGACGGAACGTTCGACGACGTCACCGAGCGCGCCGGGTTGAAGGACCCGTCGGCGAAATCGCTTGGCATCGCGCTCATCGACTACAACAACGACGGATGGCTGGATGTGTTCGTTGCGAACGACACGCAGCCGAACCGACTGTTCGAGAACAAGCGCAACGGGACCTTCACCGACGTCGCCGTTGCAGCGGGCGTGGCCTTCAACGAAGCGGGCGTTGCGCGCGCCGGCATGGGCGTCGACGCCGCGGACTACGACGGCTCCGGTCGGCAGAGCCTCGTCATCGGCAACTTCTCGAACGAGATGATGGCGCTCTACAACAACGAAGGCAACGGCCTGTTCATCGACGAGGCGCCGACGTCGGCGATTGGCAAGGCGTCGCTCCTCAAGCTCACGTTCGCGTCGTTCTTCTTCGACTACGATTCCGACGGCCGGCTGGATATTTTCGCGGCGAACGGACATGTCGCCGACGACATCAACGCGGTGCAGCCGCGCGTCACGTACGCGCAGACGCCGCTTCTCTTCCGCAATCTCGGATCGCGCAAGTTCGAGGAGGTCGCGCCCAAGTCAGGGAAGGCGTTGATGCAGCCGATGGTCGCGCGCGGCGCCGCGTACGGCGACTACGACGGCGACGGCGATCTCGATCTGCTCGTCACGACGAACAACGGTCCGGCGCGGCTGCTGCGGAACGAAGGCGGCGAGCGGAATCAGCGGCTTCGCCTGCGACTCGCGGGCCGGACGTCGAATCGCGACGCGATTGGCGCCTTCGCCCGGGTGGCGCACGCGTCGGGCACCTCGCCGTGGCTGATGGTGAAGACGGGATCGAGCTACTGCTCGCAGAGCGAGCTGCCGTTGACGTTCGGGTTGGGCGCCGCGAAGGCCGTGACGAAGATCGAAGTGAAGTGGCCGAACGGCCAGCTCGAGACGTTGCCCGGCGCCGACGCCAATCAAACGCTGACGATCGAGGAAGGCAGAGGCGTGACCGCTCGCCGCGGCTACGCGACGGTCAAATCTCCATAAGATCCTTCCCGAGAACGATCCGCCCGCCGAAATGTGCGCGCACCGGCGCGGTCCACATCTCGTCGGTGATCGACGGATCTTCCGCGGGAACGAAGTGCGACAGCACGAGCGTCTTCACGCCGGCCGCGTGCGCGATGCGGCCCACGTCCTCCGGGCTCGTGTGATGCGCCAATATGCTCTTCTTCAGCGCCGCGGCGTTGGGTAGCGGCGCGACGAGGCGATCGATCGCCGGCGGGTACACGACTTCGTGCACCAGGATGTCGGCGCCGCGCGCGAGCGCGATCAGCGCGTCGGCGGGCATGGCCGTATCGCCGGAGATCACAATCGATCGATCGCGGGTATCGAACCGGTACGCGAACGCGTTCGCGATCGGCGGATGGTGCACGCGCGCGGCCGTGACCGTCACGCCCTCCTCTTTCAGAATGACGCCGCCGTTCCCAATCTCGTGCGCGTGGACGAGCGGCACGAGCGGGACGCGGCCCTCGTCCGCGATGCGCGTCTCGATGTCGAACGCGCTCATCTCGAAGAAGAGGCGCGTGATCCGCTCGAGCGGCGCGGGACCCCACGCGTCGACCCGCGTCCGGAGGCCGGCCGTCCACGCCAGCAGGAGGAGATTGCCGTAGCCCGCGTTGTGATCCGAATGATGGTGCGTGATGAACACGTGCCGCAGAGCGGCCAGCGGCACGTCGGCGGCGACCAACTGGCGTGCCACGCCGTCGCCGCAGTCGACGACGTAGACCGCGCCGTCGACGAGAATCACTTGCGAGGGCGCCGCGCGGGCCTTGCGCGGGCGCGGGCCGCCGCCCGTGCCCAACAGAATCAATCGTGTCTTGCTCTGCGGCGATGCCGTCGCGCGTGCGATCGCCGACATCGTCGTCGCCGCGATTCCGCCGAGAAACGTGCGGCGGTTCATCGCCCGGTGAGCGCGAACGACGCGCGTGCGAAAAGAGCGCTCATTGTGAAGCCCGTCGGGCAATACTATCCGAGCATGATATCTATCCGAGCGTGATAAATGGTCACACGTGAAAAATTCGTGTCGTCGATGGCGCTGGCGATCTTCGCGGCGCTCGCGTCGGCGACGCCGGCCGGCGCGCAAGTCATGAGGCTTGAGATCACGTCGCGAGAGCCGGTGGCGAACGGCCAAGCCTTCGGGAATGCGGGAGCGTACGAGAATCTGCGCGGCCGCATCCACGGCGAAGTCGATCCGCGCGATCGGCGGAACGCGATCGTTCAAGACATCGATCTCGCGCCGCGGAACGCGCGAGGCAACGTCGAGTACGTCGCGACCTTCTCGTTGATGAAGCCGGTCGATCTCTCGAAGGCGAGCGGCGTCCTCGTGTACTCGGTCGTGAACCGCGGCAACGGAAGCGCGTCGCCGAGCCCGGAAGGCCACATGTCACTCGTGAGCGGCTGGCAGGGCGATGTCTCGCCCACCGCCACGAACCAGACGATTGCCGTGCCGATCGCGCGCAATCGCGACGGCTCCTCGATCACCGGGCCCGTCCTCGCGAGATTCTGGGATCTGCCGAACGGCACGACGACGACGCCGTCGATCCGCATCGGTTCGTTGGGGACGGCCTTCTATCCGCCGGCGTCGCTGGACACCTCGAAGGCCACGCTGACGTTTCACGCAACGGAGACGGTCACCGGCGAAACGACCGGCGTGGGCACGATCGCGCCGCCCAATTGGGCGTTCGCCGACTGCAGGACCACGCCGTTTCCTGGTGCTCCCGATCCGACGCGCGTGTGCGTGAGGGACGGATTCGATCCCGCCAAACTCTACCAGCTCGTTTACACCGCGAAAGATCCTCTGGTGCTCGGCATCGGGCTCGCGGCAATGCGAGACATCGTGTCGTTCTTCCGGCACGCCGCGGCCGACGCTACTGGCACGCCGAATCCCGTCGCGAAAACCGTCACGCACGCCGTCGCGCTCGGCACGTCGCAGTCCGGCAACTTGATCAAGACGTTCATTCATCTTGGCTTCAACGAGGACATGTCCGGACGAATCGTCTGGGACGGGGCGTTTCCATACATCGCGGGACGGCAGACGCCCATCAACGTTCGATTCGGCTCGCCGGGCGGCGCCGTCACGTTGTACGAGGCAGGCAGCGAGCCGGCGCTGTGGTGGAACCGCTACACGGACGCGACACGCGGCAGGAAGTCATCCAGCCTGCTCGACCGCTGCACCGCGACGAAGACGTGCCCGAAGATCTTCGAAGCGTTCGGATCGACGGAGCTCTGGGCGCTGCGGATGTCGCCGGGGCTCGTCGGAACCGACGCGCGCCGCGATCTTCCGCTGCCCGCGAACGTGCGCCGCTACTACATGCCGGGCACGACGCACGGCGGGGGCCCCGGCGGCTTCCAGGTGGCCCAGACGACGAACAATCGCTGCGTGCTCGCGCAGAATCCGAATCCCATGGCGGACACGATGCGGGCGCTGACCGCCGCGTTGATCGATTGGGTCGTCAAGGACGCTCCGCCTCCGCCGAGCCGGTACCCGACGCTCGCCGACGGAACGCTGGTCGCCGCGACTCGCCGCGACACCGGCTTTCCCGACATTCCCGGCGTGACGTTTCCCGAGCGTCTCGTCAACGGCGTGCTCGACTACGACTTCGGGCCGCGGTTCATCGCGAGCGATCTCTCCGGCATCGTCGACCGGCAGCCGCCCATCGTCAAGCGCGCGATCCCCGCGCTCGTGCCTCGCGTCGATCGAGACGGCAACGAGTCCTCGGGTGTGCAGTCGGCGCTCCATCGAGCGCCGCTCGGCACGTATCTCGGATGGAACCTCGAGGGATCCGGATTCTTCAAAGGCCAGTTGTGCGGGTTCATCGGCGGCTACGTGCCGTTCGCGATCACCGAAACGGATCGGATCAAAGCGAACGACCCGCGCCCGTCAATCGAGGAGCGATACGGTACGCACGAAGGCTACGCGTGCGCGGTCCGCCGAGCGGCAGAAGCGCTGGTGCACGATCGATTTCTGCTCCGCGCGGACGCCGATCGGCTGATCAAATTGGCTGCATCCGCGACCATCCTGCCGCCCGCCGCCGAGGGCTCCGAGAAGGCGCGAGCGATCACCGACAGATTGTGCAAATGACGGATCAGAAGAGCGCCGACTTGCCGCTGAAGGGCCTCAAGGTCCTCGACTTCACGCGCGTGCTAGCGGGCCCGCTTTGCACGATGCTCCTCGGCGACATGGGCGCAGAGGTCGTCAAGATCGAAGATCCAAGACACGGCGACGACACGCGCGAGTGGGCGCCCTTCGTCGCCGGATGGAGCACGTATTTTCTTGGCGTCAATCGCAACAAGAAGAGCGTCGCGATCGACCTGAAGTCGCCCGACGGTGTTCGTCTGCTCGACGATCTGATTCGGACCGCCGACGTGCTCGTCGAGAATTTCCGGCCGGGCACGCTCGAACGCCTCGGGTTCGGTCCCGATCGAGCGCGTGCGATGAACGATCGTCTGATCTACTGCTCGATCTCCGGCTACGGCGCAACCGGTCCGCGGCGCGACCTGCCCGGCTACGACATGGTGATCCAAGGCGAGTCCGGCCTGATGGACGTCACCGGGTTTCCGGAGACGGGTCCGACGAAAGTCGGCGTCGCGATCACCGATTGTCTCGCCGCTCTTTATGCCGTCCAGGGCATTCTCCTCGCGCACATCAGCCGCATGCAGACCGGCAAAGGACAAGTCGTCGACATCGCGCTGCTCGATTCCGCGGTGTCGGTGCTCGGCCTCCCCACCGGCATCGTCGCGGCGACCGGCAAGAGCCCGGGACGTCTCGGCAACGAGCATCCGTCGCTCGCACCCTACGAGCCGTATCCCGCCGCCGACGGCCAGGTCATCGTCGCCGTCGCAAACCCGCGGCTGTGGTCGCGCTTCTGCGGCGCGGTCGACGCGCCGCATCTCGAGCACGATCCCCGGTTCGCGACGAACAGCGATCGCCTGAGGAACCGGCCCGCGCTGAACGACGCGATTCGCGGGCTGTTCGAGTCGCAGACGGTCGATTCGCTGATCGATCGTCTGACTGCGGCGGGTGTGCCGTGCGGGCGCGTGCGCTCGATCGACGAGGTCCTGCGCGATCCGCAGCTCGCGGCGCGAGGGATGCTCGTCGACATTCCGCTCGGCGGAGAGACCGTGACCGTCCCCGGCAATCCGGTCAAGTTGTCGGGCGTGCCGCCGCTGCCGGCGATGCCGCCGCCGGCGCTCGGGCAGCACACCGAGGCCGCGCGCAAAACGCGCGACGCCTAGGCGCGCATCGATGCTGACCTGGCTCGCCCTCTGCACGATTGCCGCGCTGCTCGTCCTGATCCTGTTCCGGATCACTTCCGTGCTCGTCGCGCTGACGCTCGTCCCGGTTGCTGCGGCGCTTCTCGGCGGATTCGGCGGCCAGATCGGCACCTTCGCGATGGACGGCATCCGCGGCGTCACACCGGTCGCCGCGCTCCTCGCATTTGCCGTCGTGTATTTCGGCGTGATGAACGACGCCGGTCTCTTCGAGCCGATCATTCGCACGCTCGTACGCGTGATGGGACGCGATCCGGTGAAGATCGCCGTCGGCACCGCCGCAATCGCGGCGGTCGCGCATCTGGACGGCGCGGGCGCCAGTACGTTCATGGTGACCGTGCCCGCGATGCTTCCGCTCTACCGAAGCGTCCGAATGAGCCCGCTCGTCCTGACGTGCACGACCGCGCTGGCGGCGGGGACGATGAACATGCTGCCGTGGGGCGGACCGACGACGCGCGCGGCAGCCTCGCTGCAGGTCAGCGCGGCGTCGCTGTTCGCTCCGGTCGTTCCCGCGATGATCGCCGGAATGATCGCGGTGTTCCTCTTCGCCGTTCAGATCGGACGGCAGGAGCGATTGCGCCTCGCACGGCTGCCCGCGCCGCCCGACACTCCGCTCGCGCCGGACGCCGACAGTCGCGATGCCGTCGCGGAGACTACGGCGGACAGCGCTCGATCGCCGCTCGGAGCGATGTGGTATTTCAACGCGCTGCTGACCGCCGCAACACTCGTCGTGCTGTTCACCGAGCTCGTGCCGCTCGCGCTCGTCTTTCTCTTCGCGTCGGCGATCGCGCTCCTCGTGAACTACCCCGACCCACGCGCGCAGCGCGATCGGCTGACGGCGCACGGAAGCGCCGCCATGGTGATGGTGACGACGATCTTCGCGGCGGGCGTCTTCACGGGAATCCTGACCAAATCCGGCATGCTCGGGTCGCTCTCGACCGATCTCGTCCGCGCGCTCCCGGATGGCGTGCTGCGCCATTTGCCGGCGCTGATGGGCGTCGCGTCGATGCCGCTCAGCCTCGCGTTCGATCCGGACTCGTTTTACTTCGGCCTGCTGCCGATTCTCGCGGGCGCGTCGCAGGCCGCTGGCGGGTCGGCGATCGAGGTCGGACGCGCGGCCACGCTCGGACAGATGACGACCGGCTTTCCCGTCAGTCCGCTGACGCCCGCGACGTTCCTCCTCGTCGGCCTCGCCGAAGTCGATCTCGCGGATCATCAACGGCGAACGATCCCGTACGCCTTCGCCGTTTCGGTGATCATGACGATCGTCGCGCTCGCGACGCGCGCGATTGGAACGTGATGAACGGAGCGCCCATGCGTTCAGCCATCGCGATCGCGACGCTTGCGTCTCTCGCATTACCGTCCGCGCTGGGTGGGAGCTCCTCGTTCGCGCAAGAACCCGCTGCGAGCGCCCGCTGCGACATCCTCTCCTTCGCGTCGGCGAACGTCGACGGCGCAGCGATCCGATCCGTCGACGTCGTCACGGCAGGCGGTTTCACACCGTCGAGCGGACCGGCAGCAGGCTTTCAGGATCTTCCCGCGTTCTGCCGTGTGTCAGCCTCCACGTCATCCGGCAAAGCGTCGCTCATCAACTTCGAACTGTGGGTTCCACAACGCTGGAATGGAAAGCTCGTCGCAACCGGCAACGGCGGCTACAGCAACGTGCCGAGCTTTCGCGACATGGCGTACGCGTTGTCGCAGGGCTACGCCGCGGTCGGCGGCGACACGGGTCATCAGACGCCGACGCCCGACGATCTGCTGTGGGGTGTCGATCGGCCGGAGCAGATCGCCGACTGGGGAACACGGTCTATTCACGCAATCGTCGCACCCGCGAAACGCATCGTTGCCGTGCTGCGGAACAAGGCCCCGGCGCGAGCGTACTTCTACGGCTGCTCCACCGGTGGGCATCAAGCGTATGCGCAGATTCAACGCTATCCGAAAGATCTCGACGGGGTGATCGCCGGCGCGCCCGGCAACAACCGCATACGATTGAACGTCGGCTTTCTCTGGCAGTACCTCGCCAATCACGATCGCTCCGGCGGCTCGACGCCGATCGTGCCGGCCTCGAAGCTGCCGATGATCACTCGGGCCATCGTCGCCAAATGCGACGCGCTCGACGGCGTTGCCGACGGCATCGTCGACGACCCTCGCTCGTGCGAGTTCGATCCAGCCGCACTGACGTGCGCGTCGTCCGATGGACCCGACTGCCTCACCGCCGCGCAGGTGAGCGCGATGAAACGAATGTACGAGGGCGCGAGGAATCCTAGAACCGGCGAGCAAATCTATCCGGGCTGGCCGAAGAGCAGCGAAGCACTGACGACGTCATCGGCCGGCCAACCGGCCGCGGGCTGGCAGCAATATTGGGGAGGCGCGGAGCCGGCGCGCGCGGCGTTCTGGCGGCACTGGATCTTCGCGGATCCCAAATGGGATTGGTGGACGTTCGACTTCGATCGCGGCGTCGCGCTTGCCGACAGGAAAGTCGGCGCGTTGATCGATCAAACCGATCCGAACATTGGCGCGTTCAAATCGCGCGGCGGCAAGGCCATCGTGTATCAAGGATGGCAGGATCCCGTGACGAGCGCGCTCGACACGATCGCGTACTACGAGAAGGTTCGCGCGCGCCAGGGCTCGCAGCGCGAGACCGATCGGTTCTTCCGGCTGTTTCTCGTTCCAGGCATGGGCCACTGCGCGGGTGGACCTGGTGCCACCAATTTCGGCAACACCGCGTCGCCATCGCCGATCGTCGACGCCAACCACGATCTTCTCGCGGCGCTCGACGCATGGGTCGAACGCGGAGTCGCTCCGTCGCGCCTCATCGCCTCGCGCGTCGTCGACGGCGCGACAGTGCGAACGCGTCCGCTGTGCCCGTATCCACAGAAAGCTGTTTATAGGGGGACGGGAAGCACCGAGGACGAGTCGAGCTTCGCTTGTCGATAGAACCCGGAACCCAGGAACCTCATTCCTCGGTTTTCCAATGGACGGCATCGAATTGGATCGGTTCGGTGCGAACGCCGGCAATGTGCTTCATGATCTGCCGCGCGTGGAAACGGCCGTTCTCGATGAACCATCGGCTCGTCTGATATCCACCGCACACTGTGCCGGCGAGGAAGATTCCCGGTCTCGTCGACTCGAACGTGGCCTCATCGTAAATCGGCGTGCGATAGGGGTCGTCGGCGAAGCGGATCTCGAGCGACTCGAGAAAGCGATAGTCGGGCCGATATCCGGTCATCGCCACGACCCAATCGTTCTCGATCTCGCGAACGCCGTCAGGCGTCTGCAAGACGATGGAGGATTCGCGAATCTCCTGCACTGACGTGCTGAACGATGCGCGAATGCTGCCCTCTTTGATCCGGTTCTCGAGATCCGGCTTGATCCAGTACTTGATCTTGTCCGAGAGCGCGTCGGATCGAACGACGAGCGTCACATCGGCGCCGTGCCGGTAGCAATCGAGCGCCGCTTTCGCCGCCGAGTTGCGCGCGCCGACGATCGCCACCTTCTGCCGGACGTATTGGTACGGCTCCTTGTAGTAGTGGGTCACCTTCGGCAGATCCTCGCCGGGAACGTTCAGCCTGTTGGGGATGTCGAAAAAGCCGGTTGCGATGACGACGTTGCGCGCGCGGTACTCCCGGCGGCTGGTCGCAATCGTGAAGTCGTCCTTGCGACCGCGCACGGCGAGGACGCACTCGTAAAGCTTCACGTCGAGCTGCTCGCGCTGAGCCACGCCCCGGTAGTACTCGAGCGCCTCCTCGCGCGTCGGCTTGTAGCCTTTCACTGGAAACGGATAGCCGCCGATCTCGATGAGCTCCGGCGTCGAGAAGAACTCCATCTGCACCGGATAGCCGACGAGCGAGTTGACCAGCGCACCCTTCTCGATGACCCCGACGACGAGCTCTTCGCGGCGCGCTTCGATTGCGCACGCCAACCCGACCGGTCCGGCGCCAATGACAATGACGTCGTGCATCGCGGGGCTCAGGTCGACGCGGGGCGCGGCTGCTTGGATGCCGCGGCGAGGAGCTGTGTCAGCAGTTCGCCGCCTTTGGGCACCATCGTGATCCGCGCTTCGCCCTCGAGCAGCCGTTGGTTCTCGAGCACCTCGAAGAGCGCCGCTTCGATCTCGGGATCCGCGCTGATCCTGTTGAGCGCCGCGCCGACGATCTGCGGCCGGACCGCGGCCGCTTTCGCGAACTCCACCGCCGCGGTGCGCTCAGCCGTGTTGGTGATGATGTTGACCTGATTCGCACCATCCTGGCGGATGGCGGACGTCACCTGCCGCAAACGATTGACGACCTTCTCCTCGATCTGCCGGATCATCCCCTCGTCTCTGAAGTGCACCTTGCGAATGTAGACCGAGCCCAGGCGGTAGCCCCAGTCGTGCGATTTGTCGGAGACTTCGGCGCGAACGGACTGGCTCATCGTATGCCGCGTCTCGAGCATGTCGGCGAGGCGCATGTTGCTCAGGCAGCGCACGGTCGCGTTGCTGACATTGGCTCGCAGCGATCCGCGTGGATCGGTGTTCTTGAAGAGAAACGCGACCGGATCGCTGATGTACATCTCGTACCAGATCCCAATCCCCATCGGCGCACCTTCCTCGGAGTTGACGGGCTGGCTGCGCAGGTACTCCTGATCGAGACGCATGTCGAGGACGTGCCGCTGGCCGATCCAGTGCACGAGAAATGCCGCCGGTCCGATCGCGAACGGGAGCACGTGGAGACCCGGCTCCTCGAGGACGCCGACGACGCGGCCGAAGAGCACGTAGACGTGGCAGGTGCGCTCGTGAACGATCGTGTAGAGGCCGAGCACGCGCACGAGGAACAGCAGCACCGGCACGAGGATGAACAAGAGGCCGAACGTGATGAGCGCGACGGGAAGCGCTTCGATCATCGATCCACCTCCAGGATGATGTCTTTCGCCTGGCTGTAGAGTCCGAGCCGCACGTTTCGAAGATACGCGTTCAGCGCGCGCGGCCCGTTCGCCTTCAAATCGATGAGTTGTTCCGCGAGGCGAACCAGCGGCTCGACTTCGCCTTGCGCCTTGAGCGTCTCGATCTCCACGGCGCGCTTCGACTGGACGATCTTCTGATCCGCGCCGGCGTGCGCGAGGCTGATCTCCGACGACACGTGATTGTGCGCCGTGTTGATCGCCGCCAGCGCCGATTCGACGTCAGGCGGCGGATCGATCTCCGTGATGAGCGACGCGTCCAGCGCGACGCCGTAGCGCGCGGCGGAGGATCGGCATTCGCGATCCATGTGGTCGTTGAGATCGCGCAGGTTCTTTCGAAGATCGTTGATCGAGATGCCGCTCACGAGCGTCGCGTCGGTCGGCTGGCTCTCGCGCGCATTCGTCGGCGCCGGCGCCTCGAAGTTCGCGATGCGCTCGCGAAGGATCGAGACGAAGTAGCCCATCACGTGCGCGATGGGATTTCTGACGCCAAAGAGGTACGCATACAGATTCCGCTCGGACACCTGGTAGCGAATCTGCCCCGTCAAGCCCGTGTTGAGTTGATCCTTGGTGACCGCCTCGAGCACCGTGCCGCCGCGGTTCGCCTGCGGCGTCTCGGGATCGAACGCCATGTTCAGCGTGCGCGTCGCGATCGAGACTTTGTGCACGCGCTCCCACGGCCACCTGAAGTACGGGCCGCCGGGCTGAATCACGCGCAGCTGGGGGTATCGATAGCGCTCGCGCTCGTCCGGCCGCAGCGCCTGCGCGATCGGATCGTCGGTCGTCGTCTCGGCGCCGAGCCGCTGCGCCCGCCCGAAGATCGTCTTCACCGCGCGCTCGTTTTGATCGACCGTGTAGAGGCCGGCGAGGAGATAGCGAACGACGAACCACGCGACGAACCCGACGAGGATCCCGACGCTTGCGGACATGTCCAATGGTCAGCGCTTCGTCTTGTCGTCGAGGTTCTGCGTCAGATCATCCGCCGTGATCTTGTCCTCGACGCCGCGCGCGGGCACGTCGACCTTCGCGATCCAGAGCAGCGCGTTCAGCATGATCTTGCGCTGGTTCGGATCGCCCCAGTTCGCGTGGGTGTGGCCGCCGGTGAATCCGAAGCTGCGTCCGCCGTCCGGACGCTCGAACACCCACATCATCGTCTCTTCCTGGCCGCTGGCGGCGATGATGTGATCGAACGGACCCGGCGGGCTGACGTAGCGGCCCTTGCGGACCTCGTCGCCCGGCGTCGCGACGAGGATCGGCGTCATCTTCGCTTTGCTCTTGGGATCCGCCGTCCATCGCATGTTGAAGTACCACTCGTCGTGCGTGGCGAACGGCTTCACGCCGCGCGTGACCGGATGGTTCGGAAACTTCTCGAACGACGGCTTCCACATCGGGTTGACCGACCACAGGTTCTCGTAGAATCCCGCGTTCCAACGCTGCATCGTTTCCCCGGGCGCGCCCGCGAGCACGTCGACGGCGTAGTGCGCGAAGCCAAGCCCGGCGCCCTTCGCGGCGAGCGCATCGATCACCTGCACGCGATCGCCCTGAAATGCCGGATGGCCCTTGCGGCCATCGGCAAAGATCAGCACCGCGTCGGCGCCGTCGAGCAGCGCGCTGTCGTCGACGCGTTTGCCGTCGACTTCTTTCGACGGCCAGCCCATGTCGTACACGTCCACCTTGATGCCGGGGACGCCGGCCAGCGCTTTCTGAAAGAGGAGACAGCCGGCGCGGAACTCATGCATTCCGGGCGGATGACTCGGCCGTCCGGCGATGAGGACGATGCGCTTGTCGGCCGTGCGTACGGGAAGCGTTGAAAATGCGACGGCGGCGGGAATCAGCAGCCACAGCGCGCGGCGCAGGACGCGTGTTGATTTGTGCATGGTGCATGCTACTCAAACTCGGGCGTGCGTGGCGCGCTTTTTTCGACGCGGCGCGCGGGGGCGCAGCCCTATACTTGGCTGAATCGTCCACCTACCGTGTTCCGTCGGGTCCGCGTTCTCTCAATCATCGCGTTGCTGGCGGCCGTCGCGATCGGCGCCGCCTTCGTGCTGTGGCGCCAGCCGCCGCGCATCCGGACGCTCGAACGCGACTGGCAAGCCGTCGTTCAGGTGATCGCCGGCGACGGCACGCCGGGAACGAGCGACGGCGATCGCGACCACGCGCAATTCGCGGATCCATTCGGCATTGCCGTCGGCGCCGACGGAGCGATTTACGTCGCGGACGCCGGCGACATGCCGCGCATTCGCAAGATTTCCCCCGACGGCACCGTGACGACACTCGCCGGCGGCCGTGTGGGATTTGCGGATGGCGCGGGCGCCGCCGCGCGCTTCAACACGCCGTCGGGTCTCGCGGTCGACGTCAACGGAGTGCTCTACGTCGCCGATACCGGCAACAACGCCATCCGGCGAATCACACCGGATGGATACGTCTCGACGCTCGCGGGAAACGGCACGCCGGGATATCGCGACGGTTCGGCGCTCGAGGCCTTGTTCAACGGACCGATCGGCATCGCCGTCGATGCGGCGGGCCGCGCAATCGTGGCGGACACCTACAACGATCGCATTCGCGCGATCTCCTCCGATGGCAGCGCCGTGACGACGCTCGCCGGCGCAGGAGCGCCTGGCTCGATCGACGGCATGGCCGGCGATGCGCAGTTCGATACGCCGAGCGGCGTCGCGATCGATGCGGCGGGAACGGTTTACGTCGCCGACACGGGAAACGGCTTCGTGCGGATGATCGATCCGAGCGGCTTCGTCACGACGCCGTCCGTCGGATATCCGGGCGGGTTCGTGCGGCCCATCGGCATCGCGCGCGGACGCGATGAAGCGATCTACGTCACCGACGAGCACGGCAGCGTCATCGCGATCGCCCGGGATCGCACGGTGCGAACGCTTGCGGGATCGCACGCCGGATTCCGCGACGGTCCCGGCGTCGATGCGCTGTTCAGGAATCCGGCGGGGATTGCGGTCGCCGGACCGGGGCGCCTCGTCGTCGCCGACGCCGGCAACGCGCTCGTCCGGCTCGTGGCCGCGCCATCTCGGCTCGACGTACGACCGCCGCCGTCGCCGCGCATCGCGCCGCATTTCGATCGCGAGCGGTTCTCGTGGGAGCCGCTGCTCTGGCCGGTCGATCCAATGGAAGGTCCTCACGAGATCGCGGGAACGCTCGGCGAGGCGCGCGGCGAATCGGCGGAGCGATTCCACGCCGGCATCGACGTGCGAAAAGAGGAGGGCACGCTCGTACTCGCGGTCCGCCCCGGCGTCGTGACCAGCCCGACCGCTGCGCACGATTTCGGATCGCTGGGCGAGTCGATTCGAATCGGCGCGGTCGCGTACGTGCACGTGCGCGTGGGGCGCGTAGGGCGCGGCGCGCCGTCCGAGAGCGATGCCGCGTTCGATCCCGGTCGATTCGTCGCGAGCTACGACGACAAGGGCACGCTCGCGCGAATGCGCGTCAAGCGGGGCGCGCGATTCGAGACGGGCGATATCGTCGGGTCGGTGAACGCGTTCAACCACGTGCACCTCAACGTGGGCTGGCCCGGCGAGGAGCACAACCCCCTCGAGTTCCGGCTGCTGTATTTCGAGGATTCGGTGCCGCCGACGATCGCGCGCGGCGGCGTCAAGCTCTTCGACGAATTTGGTCAGCCGATCACGCGCCGGGTGCGCGGACGAATCGTCGTGTCAGGGCGGGTGCAAATCGTCGTCGACGCCTGGGATCAGGCGGACGGCAATCGTCCCGATCGGCGGCTCGGCGTGTACGATCTCGGATACCAAATCCTCGACGGTTTGGGCTTGCCGGTCGCGGGCTTCGAATCGCCGCGGCACACGCTGCGCTTCGATCGCCTCGCGTCCGATCCGAACGCGCCGCGCATCGTGTATTCGAACGGGAGCGGCATTCCGTTCTACGGCCGCCGGCGCACGAAATTCTTGTACGTCGTGACGAATAGCTTTCACGGTGGGATCGCCGAGCCAGGCGTTTGGGACACGACGACCTTACCGTCCGGCGATTACATCGTCCGCGCGTGGGCGAGCGATATCAGCGGAAACGTCGCCTTGTCGAATCGCGATCTGCCGGTCACGATCGTGGCGGCGCAATGAACGAATAGAGCGAAATGCTGCTCGAGGTCATCGTCCAAACGATCGACGACGCGCGAGCGGCGGCGCAGGGGGGCGCCGACCGGCTGGAGATCGTCCGCGAGATTACGTTGGGCGGCCTCACGCCGCCGATCGAGTTGGTCCGCGCGATCGCGGCGGAAACGCGGCTCCCGCTGCGCGTGATGATTCGCGACAACGCAGGATTCGAGACCAACGCCGGCGAGCTGCGGCGGATGCGCGGCGCGATCGAGGCGCTCCGCGAGATCGCTGCGCAAGGCGTCGACGTCGCCATCGTCACCGGCTTCGCGCGGAACGGCGCGGCCGCGCTGGACGACGTCGCGGCGCTCTTCGATGGCATGGACGGGATGCGCGCGACGTTCCATCGCGCGTTCGACTCGCTCGCCGATCCGCTCGGATCGATCGACGCCATCGCGAGCGTTCCGCAGATCGATCGCATTCTCACGAGCGGCGGCGCCGGGAGCCCCTCGGTCCGCGCGGAGCGGCTCGGCGAGTTCGTCGCGCGCGCCGGCGATCGGCTGACGATCGTCGCGGGCGGCGGCGTCGACGAGGCGTGCGTGGCGCTGTTCGCGACGCTGCGCACCGTCAGCGAGGTCCACGTCGGCCGCGCCGCGCGCGACGGCCGCGACCAGAAGGCCGCGGTGTCCGCCGACAGCGTCCGCCGTCTAAGGCATTTGACCAATTCGGGGACACCCAATCGGGACACCCAACGTTGGGCATAAACTTACTTGACGCATGTAAGTGTCCCAATGTTGACTATACCAGCCGGTGAGTGTCGCGAAGGTCAGCCCGAAGGCGAGGACTGTCAACGGGTGTGGTCATCCCATCGGCTGTGGAGCCTTTGGGATCTCATGAACAAGATCAATGCTGGAGAACTCGCCCTCCGCGTCGGGAACTTCGCCACATTTCAAGCCGAGTTCACCGAAGAAGCAGCCGTTTACCCGAATGCCGACCCAAACCAAACGAAGCAACGGTTCACGAATTTTACGAACCAGTTGGCCTTCTGCGCGGGGAACTTTGAGGAAACGGGTTTTCGGAGCGCGACGAAGAAGATGCGGCAGTTGTTGGAGTACGTGACCAGTCGCAAGTTGCATCCGTCTGCATTAGCCGAGAACGCAAGACATGCGCGTGAGTTGGTGATCGAGCAGTTGACGGGGCGACGATTCCTGCGTGTTGCCGTAGACAGTAGCGATTTTGTCGACCGCGATGATCTGTTCGGCGCTCTTGTCGCGCGGAGTTTCAGCAAAGCGACGCCAGACATCCGCGAGGCTGGGAATTGCTTGGCAGCTGAATGTTGCACAGCGGCCGTTTTTCACTTGATGCGTGCCGTTGAGCATGGGTTGCGCGCCCTTGCTCACGATCGACGCATCAGAATCCCGAAGAATAAGCCCATCGATCTTGCGACTTGGGAAGAGGTGATCAAGGAGCTGGAGAAGGCCGAAACGGCGATACAGGGTTATCCGAAGACCTTGGCGCGCGAGGCCCAGTACGAGTTTTACCACGGTGCAATGATGGAGTTTCGTCGATTTAAGAATGCGTATCGAAATCGTGTTGCGCACACACGAGACGTCTATAGCCGAGATGAGGCCCGGCTACTCTTCACGCACGTGCGAGCGTTTATGCAACTGTGGCGACACGGATCTCAGAAGACACGCGTACACCGATAGTTTGGAAGGGGCCTAAGTGGACGACTTCCTAGTTTTCCTTTTTCGCCAACGGCTCTCGCGTTTGTCGAGTTCTTCTCTTGAGATTGAAAAAACCCGACGCGCAAGAGCGTTGAATTGCTCACGCGGAGGTCTATCGTTTCCTGGTGGTTTTGGAATGAGTTTTTCTCTTGCCACGGCGTTTCATGGGTGCAGACCGATCAACACGTCGCATCGGCTGCGGTCAGTTGTTTGAAGGTGAGCCGACGACCGAACACGGACGCGGCAGTGAGTGCGAACCGGCCAGCGTCACTCAGCTTGCGCTGATTGAACCGGAAGGCTTGCTCATCGAGGTAGCGAAACAGATGGAACGGTTCGACCGACACGTAGGTGCCTTTCAGGGCGCGCTTCAAGAGCGACCAGAAATTTTCCAGGCCGTTGGTGTGAACCTGCCCGTCGACGTACTTCTCGGCATGGTCGATGACCTGATGCACGTAGTCTTTCGACAGCCCGTCGTACGACGGAAGCGCATCGGTGTAGACGTTGGTTCCGGGCTCGACGTGAGCGCGGACGTGACCTTGCAGAACGTGCCGCCGTGTGCTGTCGATGCGAGTCAGGCGGACAGTGCTGTGCCCTTCCGGGCTATTACGCTGAAGCAGTCCCATGACCGCAGCCTTGCCCATGGCGCCGCGAGCCTTGATGACGCGGGCGCGCTTGCTATGGTGCATGTTGCGAGCCTTCCCGCCGATGTAGGTTTCGTCAACCTCAACATCGCCGTCGATGGTCCCGCCGGTTTCATCCTGCATCGCGAGGCGGATGCGGTGCAGCATGAACCATGCGGACTTCTGGGTCACGCCGATAGCGCGAGCGAGTTCGTAGCTGCTGATGCCGTTCTTGGCATTAGTGATCAGCCACACGGCGATCAACCACTTGTCGATACCAAGTGGACTGTCTTCCATGATGCTGCCGATCTTCACGGAGAACTGCCGCTTGGCGTGGTCATTCTTGCACTGCCAGATGCGCCGCGACTTGGTGAAGTACACGTCTGTGCTCCCGCAGGTCGGGCACTTCACGATGCCGTCCGGCCAGCGAAATTTCACCATTTCCGCGAAGGCGTTTTCGGGGTCCGAGAAGTAGACGATTGCGGCCTGCAGGGTTTTGGGCCAAGTCGAAGCAACCATGAACACAGTCTACCCGGACGGGTTACATGTGTCAAGTAAATTATTGCCCAACGTTG
>DATBJJ010000162.1:0-13599 GCA_036556425.1 Vicinamibacterales bacterium | reverse complement strand
AATCGGGACACCCAACGTTGGGTGTCCCGATTGGGTGTCCCCGCCCTCAAAACCTCGGAATGACGATCTTTTCGCCGTTCTTCAGCGCCGACTGGTGCGCGCAGATGCCGACCATCGTCCAGTTGACCGACGTTTCCGCGTCGGGCATCGCGGGCTCCTCGCCGATGCAGGCCTGCAGGAAGTGATGGACGAGATGCGGATGCGATCCGCCGTGGCCGCCGCCCTGCAGGAACGAGAGATGATCCGCGTCCTGGATTTCCGCCGGCAGGGTGAACTTGCGGATCGGCTCCGGCAAGAGGTGCGCGTAGTCGGGGACCTTCACGCGCTGGGGAATCTCCGCCTCTGACAGCGGCTTCGCCGTGGTGCTCTTCGTATGGATCACCGGCTCTTCGTTCTCGACCTGCTGCCACTCGAACGATTTCTTCGAGCCGTAGACGTCGAAGCTCTCGCGATACTGGCGCGCGGTGTTGAACAAGCTCCGCGTCACTTCAGCGGCGACGTCCGAGTCGCGCAGCTTGAAGGTCGCCGTCTCGATCGCGAACGGGCTGCCGTATTTCGGGATCAAGTCTTCCGCAATCCTTCCCGATCCGTGACAGACGACGTGCTCGGCGTGCTTGCCGAGGATCGCGAGACACGGGCTGACGCAGTGCGTCGCGTAATGCATCGGCGGAAAGCCTTCCCAGTAACCCGGCCATCCGTCCATGTCCTGCTGATGGCTGCCGCGCATGAACTGGATGCGTCCCAGCTCGCCCTTGTCGTACAGCTCCCTCGCGAACAAATACTCGCGGCTGTAGACGACGGTCTCCATCATCATGTAGACCTTGCCGCTCTTCCGCTGCGCCTCGACGATCTGCCGGCACTCGTCGACGGTCGTCGCCGCGGGCACGGTGCTGGCGACGTGCTTGCCCGCCTTCAACGCCGCGATCGACTGCGGCGCATGATCCGCAATCGGCGAGTTGATGTGCACGGCATCGACGTTCGGATCCTTCAGCACGTCGTCGTAGCTCGCGTAGCGTGTCTTCACGCCGAACCGATCGCCGACGGCGTCCAGCTCGTTCTTGTTCCGTCTGCAGATCGCGTACATCTCCGCGTTGGGATGCCGCTGATAGATGGGGATGAACTCGGCGCCGAATCCCAAGCCGATGATGGCGATTCTGATTTTCTGGTCTGTGGGCATGAGTGGTGTCGTTTCTGTCGCGGTCCGCGGTTCGGAGTCCGCTGCTCGAAGATCATTCCGATCTCAGTCGCTCGACTGAGATCTCGTCGGACAGCGAACTGCGAGCCGCGGACCGCGACTGCGTCAGTTCCCTCGTCCCCCTCGTCCTTGCGGCTGAATGACGTGCAGCGTGCCATTCATGATCCGCCAGTGCGCGGGGAAGGTGCAGATGTACGGATAGTCGCCCGGCGATGCCGGCGCGCGGAACTGGAAGCGCGCGGTCTCGCCCGGCTCGACGAGCTTGGTCGAGAACAGCACCTGCGGCATATCGGGCACGTATGCCTGCGCGAGGCCCTGCGGCGACTGCGCCAGCTTGTCGGCGGCGGTGCCGATCGCTTCCATCGATCCCGTCGCGCCGAGCACGAAGTTGTGCTGCATCGCGTCGGGATTGGTGAAGACGATCTCGACGAGTTGATTGGCCGCGACCGTCAGCTCGGACAGATCGAATTTCAATTGGCCCGGGACGGCGGCGATGCGCAGCGTGACGTCCGGCGCTTGCGGCGCGACCGGTTTGAGGCTCGCGCCCGCGGCGCCGGTAAGGCCGCCGCCTGCCGTGAACGCGACGTGCGCCGCGAGCTCGCCGGGGTTCGAGTAGAGCGCGCCGACGTTGGTCTGCCGCTCGACGCGGTACTTCCACGGACCGGCGATGGCGTTCTTCGTTTCACCGACCTGGACGAACATGTGCTCCGGCAAGCCGACGAACCCGCCGTCGTTGCGCGGGTTCTGGATGCGGACGGTGATCTGCGCCGGTCCCGGCTTGATCGTCCCCGCGGGAATCGTGAAGGCGGGCGGCATCGCGCCTCGGCCGCCGCCGGCCGCGCCGCGTCCACCGCCGGGCGGCGTGATCGAGATGCCGTTCACCCACACTTCCGCCGTGTTGCGCATCGCGCCGAGCGAGACGGACAGATCGCCGCTTCCCGCCGGCACGTCGACGGTGCGCGTGAACCACACGACGCCGTCGAAGTCCGGCAGCCCGCGCGTTTCCCACGCGCCTGGCAGCTGCATGTCCTTCCACTCGGCGGCGATGTCCTTGGCGTTCGGCGTGCGCCAATCCGGCTTGAGCGCGCCGAGACGCAGCGCGACCGGCAGCGCGTCGAAGGGCAGCGCCTTCTTGTCCGCTTTGTACGCGGCCGTGAACGCCGCTTTGTGCCGCATCCCCGCGATGTAGAACGCGCGGCTCAGCCACTTGTCGCCGTAGTTCTCCGGCTTCTGACTCTCGCGATAGAGCTCCGTGGCTTCGGGCAGCTCCGGCATCTCCGCGATCGCGAGCGTCGCCGCGAGGCGCGTGTGCAGATCGGGATCCTGAAGCAGCTTGGCGCCGATGATCGTGCCGGCCGATCGTACGGACTTCGGCAGGACCAGCGCCGCCGCCTTCCGCACGCCAGCCGCCGGATGGCTCAACGCGCCGACGGCCGCGCGGTACGCATCGGAGTCGGCGGCGTCGATTTCGCCGAGGCCTTTCAGCGTCCACAACGCGTGCATTGCGCCGCCGTTGATGCCGATGGCGTCGACCGTCGTGTTCTTCACGAGCGCGATCAACTGAGGCACGACGTCTTTCTGGCCGCGCTCGACGAGCAGGCGCTGCGCGGTGAGCCGCCAGAACATGTTGTCGGACGCGAGCGCATCGAGGAGGCCCGCCGTGTCCTTGATCGAGAGCGACCGCTTCTTCGCCGGCGTGGCGTTCTTGTACGAAATCCGGAAGATCCGTCCGCGGCGATGATCGCGGAGCGATGATTCGTACGCGTTCCCCGGCCCGTTGCTGAAGCCTTGCGGCGTCGGGTTGTGCTGAATGATGAAGTTGTACCAGTCGGCGAACCAGACGGCGCCGTCGGGCCCGACCTGCGTGTGCACCGGCGCGAACCACTCCTCCGCGCCCGCCACGAGATTCCATCCATCGCGCGTGACGAACCCGGCGCCCTGCTTCTCGACGATCCCCTGCCCGATCAAATGCGCGGTCGGCTCGTTGATGAACGCGATCCGGTTCCAGTACTCCTTCGGGAATTGCCGCGCCGTGTAGAACAGATGTCCCGCGCCCGCCGTGTAGCCGTTGAAGACGTCCACCTGCCGGATGTACGGCGTGAGCGGGTGCACGTTGTAGAACGCCGCGATGCTCTGATAGCCGGATCCGACGCCGCGCTGGCCGGGCACGGGCAGTCCTTCGATGCCCTCGAAGAAGCGATTCGGGATCGCCATGTGCCAGCTCGGGTCGTTGTTCGCCGTGGATCCGAAGACGTCGAACGTCTCCGTGAACCCGAGGCCCCACGTGTTGTTCGTCGATCCCGTCATCACCTCGAAGTCGCTGCCATCGGGCTTGAAGCGGAAGGCGGCCTGCCCGAACTGGAAATGCTTGCCGTTGATCTCGCCGTTGAAGCCGGAGTAGCCGACGACGCCCCAAATGTAGTTGTCGGGGGCATACAGGAGGTTCGAGAGCACCGCGTGGGTGTCGCGCTGTCCCCATCCCGTGCTGAGGATCTTGCGCTCGTCCGCCTTGTCGTCGCCGTTCGTGTCTTTGAGGAAGAGGATGTGCGGCGGCTGCGCCACGATCAGGCCGCCGTTCGCGAACACGATGCTCGTCGGGATGTTGAGGTGATCCGCGAAGACGGTGAACTTGTCGGCGCGGCCGTCGCCGTTCGTGTCCTCGAGGATGCGGATGCGATCGTCGCCGGGATTCCCGGCGAGCGCCTCGTTGGGGTAGTCGACGGTCTCGGCGATCCACATGCGGCCGCGCTCGTCGAACGCGAACGTGATCGGCTTCACGATGTCCGGCTCCGCCGCGTAGAGATCCATCGTGAACTCGGCGGGGACCTGCACGAACTTCGTCGCGTCGTTCACTTCGAACGGCAGCTGATACCTCGGCGCGGGCTCGCGGTTCTCGTAGTTGGGGACCATGAGGCCGTCGACGTACTTGACCTCCGGCATCTTCAGCTGCAGGAACGCTTGACGCGCGGGCTCGGGGACGACCCACGTCACGGCGCGCTCGACGAGCGTTTGGAATCCTGGATTGCCCCACGTGCGCTGATCGTGGCCGTACGCCGTGTAGAACACGCGTCCTTTTCCTTGCGTGCGCACCCACGTCCACGGCGTGCGCCCCTTCGCGTCGACACGCTCCATCAACACGGTGCGATCCGTCGTGTTCTGCTTCGTGAGGACGACCGACTCGTCCCACGTCGCGAACGGCTTGACGCCCTGGAGCGCCGCGTGCGACGGCTGCGCGAGCTCGGCCGTGAACTCCCCGCCGCCCTCGATCTTTCCTTGCCCGCCGATGAGCGCCGCGTACTTCTCGGATCCGCCGAACATCTCGATGGCCGAATGGATCGCGACGACGCCCTTGCCGCCCTCGACGAAATCGACGAGCGCTTTCTCCTGCTCCGGCGTGATCGCGGTGTGATTGCCGAAGATCATCAGCGCGTCGTAGTAGTTCAGCCGTTCGGGCGCGAGCGCGGCGGCGGGCGTGAGCGCCGGCGTGAGCTGGATGCCGCGCCGGGCGAGGGGCGCGCCGAGCGCTTGATAGACCGCGAGCGCCGCATGCGGCTGCGGCTGCGTCTGTTCCTGCATGAGGATCAGGACCTTCAACGGCGTGCCGGCTGTGGAACCGGTTCCACCGGGGGCCCGTTGAAGCCCCCGCTCGGCGCCCGCGACGCCCGCGCCAAGCGACACCGGCAACCGCGGCGACCCCACCGCCACCCACATCGCCAGCGCTCCGCCCATCACCCACGCCGCACGTCGTCCGCGTGTCACGAATCGCATCAGGAGATACCTCACTCGTTCAAGCGTTCAGGCGGCCGATCTTAGCGCAAAGCTCGCTGACCGAGTATCGATGGATCTTATGAGCTCAGTCGGTGCGGGGTTGCCGCTGGAAGCTGGCAGCTTTCAGCTTCCAGCTGCCAGCTTCCAGCTGCCAGCTGCCAGCTGCCAGCTTCCAGCTTCCAGCTTCCAGGTTCGGAGTAACCTTGCACTTGTGAGATTCATTGCTTTCGTCATCGCGCTTGCGGTCGCGCTGCCGTGCGCCGCGCAGCAGAAACCCAACCCGAACGCCGACCCAGAGACGCTTTTGTTGTGGCCAGCCGGCGCGCCGGGCGCGCTCGGTACCGACGATTCCGATCGTCCGTCGGTGACGATTTTCCGCGCGCGCCAGCCGAACGCGACCGCGATCGTCGTCGCGCCGGGCGGCGGCTATCAGAACCTCGCGTCCAATCACGAGGGACGGCAGGTCGCGAATCTGCTGAACGCGATGGGCGTCACCGCGTTCGTGCTGAAGTATCGCCTCGGGCCGCGCTATCACCATCCGATCGAGCTCGGCGACGCGCAGCGCGCGATCAGGCTCGTGCGATCGCGCGCGAAGGAATTCGGCATCGCCGCGGACCGCGTCGGCATGC
Source organism: Vicinamibacterales bacterium (assembly GCA_036556425.1). GTDB lineage: Bacteria > Acidobacteriota > Vicinamibacteria > Vicinamibacterales > 2-12-FULL-66-21 > DATBJJ01. The sequence continues at coordinate 8,007 of DATBJJ010000162.1, read as the reverse complement.
TCGGATTTTCCGCGGGCGGCCATCTGACGGCGACCGCCGGCACGCAGTTCGATCGCGGAAAAACAGACGCCGCGGATCCAATCGATCGGGAAAGCAGCCGGCCCGATTTCATCGTCCTCGCATATCCGGTGATCTCGTTCGATCCCGCGATCGCGCATGCCGGATCGGTGCGCAACCTGCTCGGCGAGAAGCCCGATCCGAAATCGATCGACGATCTCTCGGCGGATTTGCGCGTCACCGCGGACACGCCGCCGGCGTTTCTCTTTCACACCAACGCGGACACCGGTGTCGTCGCGGAGAACAGCGTGCGCTTCTATCTCGCGCTGCGGCGCGCGAAGGTTCCCGCCGAGATGCACATCTTCGAGAACGGACCGCACGGCGTCGGCCTCGCGCTGAACGATCCCGCGCTGAGCGCCTGGCCCAACCTCCTGACGACCTGGCTGCGAGGCCGAGGGCTGCTCTCGCCGCCGAGGTAAGCGGCCGGTTTCGCACTCCGATATATGGCGGGTCGGACGAATTCAGGAAAGCTGCGATGTCCGGCACCGCACACCTCCCGCCGCGTTCCGGGCTGCGAAACCACCGCACTATGCCGGAAGTCTCTTCCGCGCCGCTCGTGATGGCGGTATCCTGTGGCACTTTCCGCTTCGGCCGGTGGCGCGTCCGGCGGCCTGTGGAACTGATGCACCATGGCTTCGAGCGCTCAATTCCTCGCTTTTGATCTTGGCGCCGAGAGCGGCCGGGTCATGCTGGGCCGCCTCCACTCGGGCCTGCTGGACATCAGCGAGATTCACCGGTTTCCCAACGAGCCGGTTCGCCAGAACGGATCGCTCCATTGGGACGTGCTGCGGCTGTGGCTCGAGATCAAGCGCGGGCTCGAGCGCGCCGCGGTGATCAAGGTCGAGAGCGTTGGCGTCGACGCGTGGGGCTGCGACTACGCGCTCGTCGGCGAGCGGGGCGCGCTTCTCGAGAATCCCTATCACTACCGCGACACGCGAACCGACGGCGTCATGGAAGCGGTCTTCGAGCGCGTGTCCGCGGACGAGATCTATGCCGTCACGGGCATTCAGTTCCTGCAAATCAACACGCTCTATCAGCTCTACGCGGCGTGTCAGTCGACGCCGCGCCTGATCGCGGCGGCAAGCACGTTCGGCACGATTCCCGATCTCATGAACTTCTGGCTGACCGGCGACATGACCGCCGAGTTCACCAACGCGACGACGACGCAGTTCGTGGATGCGCGGACGCGCACCTGGGCGACGGATTTGCTGTGCAAGCTCGACGTGCCCACGCGGCTCCTCCCGCGCGTCGTCGAGCCCGGCACGATCGTCGGGCAGATCATCAGCGATGCGCCGACGTCACTGCTGGGTACGCCGGTCGTTGCGCCCGCGTGCCACGACACGGGATCGGCCGTCGCGGCCGTGCGCGCCGACGGCCACCGCGCGTTCCTCAGCTCGGGAACCTGGTCGCTGCTCGGCACCGAGCTCGCCGAGCCGGTAATCACGCCGCGCGCGCGCGAGTTGAACTTCACGAACGAAGGCGGCGTCGCCGGCACGACGCGGCTTCTCAAGAACATCGCGGGGCTGTGGCTCCTGCAATCGTGCAGGCGTGATTGGGCGGAGCAGGGACTGCAGCTCGGGTACGACGAGCTCTTGACGATGGCGAGCGAGCAGCGAACGCCGTTCCGATCGCTGTTCGATCCGGATCATCCGTCGTTCCTGCATCCGCGCAGCATGTCGTCGGCAATCGCCGCGTACTGCCGCGAGACCGGTCAGCCGGAGCCGGATGGCCCCGGCGCGTTCGCGCGCGCCATTCTCGAGAGCCTCGCGTTCAAGTACCGCGTCGTGATCGAGTCGATGGAGCAGCTGACCGGCATTCCCATCACCGAGATTCGCGTCGTCGGCGGCGGATCGCGCAACCGACTGCTGAATCAATTCACCGCCGATTCGACGGGACGCACGGTCGTCGCCGGTCCGGTCGAGGCGAGCGCGCTCGGGAACATCGCGATGCAGATGGTCGCGACCGGCGCGGTCACGTCGCTCGCCGAAGCGCGGCAGATCATCGAGCGATCGTTCCCGGTCGAGCGCTTCGAGCCGATCGCGAGCGATCGATGGCATTCGCAATACCGGCGTTTCCACGGATATCTGGAGCCCACTTGTGTCTGAGACCCCAACGATCGAAACCACCTTTCTGAAGAACCTCTGGGACGAACGCGACGCGGTTGCACTCGAGCAGACTCCGCTGGAGCTGCTGCGCTATCGCTCCAACCTCCTCGGCGCGGATCTGCGCATCACGAATTTCGGCGGCGGCAATACGAGCTCGAAGTTCGATCTGCCCGATCCGCTGACCGGCGCGCCGCGACGCGTGATGGCAGTGAAGGGGAGCGGCGGGGATCTGCGATCGATCGGCACGTCCGGGTTCGCGATCCTCTATATGGACAAGCTCGAGGATCTCGTCTCCCGCTATCGCGGCGAAGCGCACGAGGACGAGATGGTCGGGTACTACCCGCTCTGCGCGTTCGGCGAGAACCGCGTCGCGGCGTCGATCGATACCGCGCTGCACGCGTTCCTGCCGTTCCCGCACGTCGATCACCTGCATCCGGACTGGGCGATCGCGCTCGCGGCGAGCGCGAACGGCAAACAGAAGCTCGAGGAGTTCAACAAGAAGTACGGCCGGCGGATCGTGTGGGTGCCGTGGCAGCGCCCCGGCTTCGAGCTCGCGCTGATGTTGAAGAAGGCGGTGGAAACCAATCCCGGGTGCGACGGCATTCTGCTCGGCGGCCACGGGCTCTTCACGTGGGGCGGGACGCAGCGTGAGGCGTACGTCAACAGCATCAAGACCATCGATCAGATGGGGGAGTTCGTCCAGGATCACGCGAAGCGCGCGGGCGGCGCGCCGTTCGGCGGCGCGTTGGTTCCTCCGCGCGCGGACCGCGGCGATCTCGTTCCGGCGATTCTGCCGTTCCTTCGCGGGGCCGTCTCGTCGAACCGCCGCGTCGTCGCGCACTTCGAGGGCGGCGAGGATGCGCTGACGTTCGCGAGCTCGCGATCGGCGGAGCCGCTGTGTCAGCTCGGCACGAGCTGTCCGGATCATTTCCTGAGGACGCGCATCTCGCCTCTGTACGTGCCGTGGACGTCCGCCGAGGAGGGAGTGCCCGAGCTGAAAGCAACGATTCGCGATCGCCTCGAGCAGTATCGCAAGGACTACGACGCGTACTACAAGGCGCACGCGCTTCCGGATTCGCCGAAGCTCCGCGATGCGAATCCCTCGGTCGTCGTCATTCCAGGCGTTGGGCTGTTCGGATTCGGCAAGGACAAGCGCGAGGCGCGCATCACGTCCGAGTTCTTCGTCAACGCGATCCATGTCATGGCCGGCGCCAACGCGCTGGGTGCCGCGCCTGGAGACGCCGCGACTGCGGGTGCTCCGCAAGCGAGGCGCCCCGAACAGGCGAGCGACTTCAAGAGCTTTCAGAACTACGTCGCGCTGCCGCGCTCGGAGGCGTTCAAGATCGAATACTGGGCGCTCGAGGAAGCGAAGCTGCAGCGCATGCCGCCGGAGCGCGAGTTCAGCCGGAAGATCGTGGTGGTCGTCGGCGGCGCGAGCGGCATCGGCCGCGAGGTCGCGCTCCAGATCGCGCGCCGCGGCGGGCACGCGGTCGTCGCCGATCAGAATGCCGCGGCGGCCGAAGCGGTCGCGCAGGAGGCCGCGGCGCTGTCGTCGAAAGAGATGGTGCTCGCGACGGCGCTCGACCTCACGTCGCGCACGAGCATCGCCGCCGCCTTTCGCGCGACGGTCGATCGCTTCGGCGGCATCGACGTCCTGATCAACACGGCCGCGATCTATCCGACGCCGCCGCCGGGCACGCCCCCGGAAGACGTCTGGCAGAAGGCCATGCACGTCAACGTGACGAGCAACTACGTGCTCGCCGAAGAAGCCGCGAAGATTCTCGGCGAGCAGGCGCTGCCCGCGTCGATCGTGTTGACCAGCTCGGCGAACGCCGTCGTGCCGAAGCACGGCAGCGAGCCGTACGACGTCAGCAAGGCGGCCATCAACCATCTCATTCGCGAGCTCGCGATGGGCTTGGGGCCGAAGCAGATCAGAGTCAACGGGATCGCGCCGGCGACCGTCGTCGCGGGCTCGGCGATGTTCCCGCGCGATCGCGTGATCGTCTCGCTCGAGAAATACGAGATCGCGTTCGACGACTCGGAGACGACCGAGAGCCTGCGCGGCAAGCTCGCGGAGTTCTACGCGCGCCGGACGCTGACGCGCCGTCCGATCCTGCCCGAGGATTGCGCGAACGCGATCTGCTGGCTCGCAGGCGACCAGAGCGCGAAGACGACGGGCCACGTCATTCCCGTCGACGGAGGGTTGCCCGAAGCGTTCTTGCGCTAGCCGATCCTAGCTAGTCGCTCCTCAACGCGTCGGTTGGGTCGATACTCGCCGCTCGTCGCGCGGGTATGTACGTCGCCAGTACGGCCGCGACGGTCAATGCGCACGCGACACCCGCGAAGGTCGCCGGGTCGGCGGGTGTGACTCCGAACAGCAGCGAATGAATCCCTCGGTCTGCCGCCAGGGCGCCGGCCAGACCCGCGGTCAGGCCGACCGCGGTCAGGAGCATGCCCTCGCGGACGACGAGCCAGATCACGCCTGACGGCGATGCGCCGATCGCAAGCCGCACGCCGATCTCCTTCGTCCGCTGGCTGACCAGGTACGCGAGCACACTGTAGACGCCAATCACGGAAAGCGTGGCGGCAACGACGGCGAACGCGAGAAACACGACCATCGTGAACCGGCGTCCGGCGATCGATGCGTCGACGAGTGAAGCAAGCGACTTGACGTTGGCCAGCGGCAGCAACGGATCGAGCGTCGCGACCTCGCGCCGAAAGAAAGGAACCATGCCAAGCGGATCTGCCGTTGTGCGCACCGCCACCGTGAACGCATCGACCTGATGCTGGTCGTACGGCACGTAGATTTCAGCGGGCGTCTCCTCGTCGAGGCCGCCGTACTTGACGTTGCCGACAATGCCGACGATGGTCTTGGGCCCGTTGCGCGCCTGTCGCGCGAGCTCCGCGGCCACGAGTATTTGCTGACCGAGGGGATTGGTGTCCGCGAAATACCTCTGTGCCGTTCGCTCATTGATCAGGACGACTTCCTGCGCCGCCGCCGTGTCACGTCTGTCGAACAGGCGTCCCGAGCGGATCGGAATCCTCATCGTCTTGAAGTAGTCCGCGCTGACGATCCGCATCGACGCCGACGGCATCGACGCCGAGTCGGGCTCGGGCTGGTCGGCGCGGCGGAACCCGGTGATGGCGTTGAGATTCCCCGTGAATGGCAGCCCGTAAGCGATTGCGGCCGAGGCCACTCCAGGTTCCGTCTGAAATCGCGCGAGGAGCGTGGACACGAATGCGTCGCGATTTGCGGGAGCCGGATACTTGCCGGAAGGAAGCGACAAGCCGAACGTCGCGACGCCGTCAGGATCGAATCCAGGCTCGACACGCTGCAGCTGAAGATAGCTGCGAATGAGCAAGCCAGCGCTGACCAACAGCATGGCGGCAAACGCGAGCTCCGTGACGACCAGCAAGCGTCGCGCTCCGGTCGTGCTCTTGCCCACCGCACCGCGGCTGCCACGCGCGAGAGAGCCGTGGGTGAATCGTCCGGACACCATCACCGCGGGCGCCAGGCCGAACACGACGCTCGTCATGACAGCCGCAGCGATCGCAAAGGCGAGCACGTTGGCGTCGACGGTCAGATCGGCCAGACGCGGAATCGACGCCGGTCCGAGCAGCACGAGCGCGCGGACGAGCAACATGGCCAGACCGACACCGGCGGCGGCGCCAAGCATCCCCAGCGCGAAGCTTTCAGTGAGCAACTGCGTGATCATCTGGCGGCGAGTCGCGCCGAGCGCCATGCGGACCGCGATCTCCCGGCCGCGCGCCTGCGCGCGCGCCAGCAAAAGACTCGCAACGTTGGCGCACGCAATCAGCAGAACGAGCGTCACGGCGCCGAGGAGCGCGAGCAGCGTTGGCCGGATGTCTCCCACCATGCGTTCGTGCAGGGGCACGGCGAGCGCAGTCACATCCTTTTCGGTGCCAGGGAAGTCTTGCGCGAGGCGGCGTCCCACGGTGTCGAGCGCGGTCGACGCCTGTTGAGGCGATACCGCGGTGTTCAGCCGGGCCAGTACCCGCACCCACTGTGCGCCCCGCGACTCCGGCGAGAGGTCGCGCGCGGCGAAGATCAGTGGCTGCCAGAACTCGGCGTTCGGTGGGAAGTTCAGATCCGCCGAGGCGACACCGACAATGGTCATGGCGCGGCCGTCGAGCGTCGTGGTCGAGTTGACGATGTCCGCGCGCCCACCGAATCGACGGCGCCAAAGGCCATGGCTCAACACGATCTGATTGCCGTCGCCTTGCGTGTCGGCGTTCGCGAATCCGCGCCCATGTGACATCGCGGCGCCGAGCACGTCGAAGTAGTTCCACGAGACCCGCGCGCCCTGCAGACGCTCGGGCTCCCCGAGGCCGGTCACGTTGGCGGTGACGGGGGCGTACGCTGCCGTCGCCGAGAAGGCATCGTTCTGGGTTGCGTAGTCGCGATAGTTCAGCGGCGAGTACCACGGCGACGTCGTGCCCTGGTGCCCGTAGAGGAGCATGACCAGACGGTCAGGATCGCGATATGGCAGCGGCCGCAGCAGCACGCCATAGACCACGGTGAAGACGGCCGTCGTCGCGCCGATGCCGAGGGCCAGGGTGAGAATCGCGACGCTGCTGAATGCCGGCTGGAACCGCAACGCGCGGCCGGCGTGGCGCAGATTCTGGAGGAACAGGCTCACGAACATCCCTCCCTCTCGTGTTCCTAGGCCATTATCGGTTGGTCAACTGCAGCAACCGGTCGTTCGGATAAATGTGATCGACGGTCTCGGGCGTGACGAGTTGGTGCTTGACGAACACGGCAGGCGGCACGGGCCGCCGGTGGAGGATGTCGAGCGCGACGGCGACGATCTCGCTGCCGTACTTCTCCGGGAAATACGCCACCGATCCGATCAAGCGCGTGCCCGGCTCGCGCAGCTCCGCGCGTCCTTCGGGTGACGCGTTCTGTCCCATCACCGCGCAGGACTCGGCGCGGCCCGCTTCCTGAAACGCGCGCAGCGCGCCGAGCGCGCTCGGATCGTTGATGGCGCCGACGAGAAACCGCCGCGCCCGGCTCATGCGGAGGTGTTTCCGCATCGCCTCGAAGCTGTTGCCCAGGCGTCCGTCGCCGTCGAGATAGGTGACGCGGCAGTGTTCGAGCGGCGGACACACGTCCTTCATGCCGACCAGCATGCCGGTCAGCCGCATCTGCGGCAGGCTGCCGGCGCGCTTCAGCTCGATCAGCACGATTTCGTCCACTTCGCCGTGCCACTGCTGCTTGGCCCAGCGTCCGAGATAACGACCTCCGAGCAGGCCTGCTTCGTAGTTGTTCGCGCCGTAATAGATCGCGCCGGGGTGCGGAATCTCGATCGCGATCATCGGGATGTTGGCTTCGCGGTATTTCGCGGCGACGATCGGCGCCACCTGTTCGTCGGTCTGGAACTCGACGACGAGATCGACCTTCTCACGCACCAGCACGTCGGCGTTGCGCTGCGCGATCTTCGGGTTGTAGCGGTTGTCCACGGAGATGAGCTCGATGCCTTCGAGCGCCGCGGCGCGCTGCAGGCCGGCGGTCACTTCCTTGGAGAACTGGTAGTCGTGGCCCTGCGCGGCGTAGCCGAGGCGATAGAGCTTCTGCTTGAACGGCCGCAGCGACGATCGATAGAGGTTCTCGCCGACCTTCTCGATCATGCCGCAGCGTTCAAGCGTGTAGAGCAGACGAAACGTCATGCTCTTGGGCAGACCGCTGCGCGCCGACACTTCGCGCAACGGAAGCGCCTCTCCCGACGAGCGGAAGGCCGAGAGGACGCGCGATGCGTGAACCACCGCTTTGACGAGGTACGGGTCGCGAGAGGAGGACATTTTTGTCTCGATTGTTTTGGATAGC
>DATBJJ010000161.1:0-33347 GCA_036556425.1 Vicinamibacterales bacterium | reverse complement strand
ATCCGCGTCTATCCGAATCCGCGTGATCCGCGTCTATCCGCGTAATCCGCGCCTATCCGATCCGCGCGATCCGCGAAAATCCGCGTAATCCGCGTCTAACCTGATCCGCGTAATCCGCGAGAATCCGCGTAATCCGCGTCTATCCGCGTCTATCCACGTCTATCCCATCTTCTGCATCGACGACAAGAAGTCGCCGTTCGACTTCGTCTTCCCCATCTTGTCGAGTAGGAGCTCCATCGCTTCGACGGCTGACAGCGGCGCGAGGACTTTTCTCAGCACCCACACGCGGTTGAGATCCTCGCGCGCGAGGAGCAGCTCCTCTTTGCGCGTGCCGCTCTTCTGCATGTCGATCGAGGGGAACACGCGCTTGTCGGTGAGCTTGCGATCCAAATGGATCTCCATGTTGCCCGTGCCCTTGAACTCCTCGAAGATCACGTCGTCCATGCGCGAGCCGGTGTCGATGAGCGCGGTCGCGATGATCGTGAGCGATCCGCCCTCCTCGATGTTGCGCGCGGCGCCGAAGAAGCGCTTCGGCTTCTGCAGCGCGTTCGAGTCGAGGCCGCCGGAGAGCACCTTGCCGGAGGGTGGGATCACCGAGTTGTAGGCGCGCGCGAGTCGCGTGATCGAATCGAGCAGAATCAGCACGTCCTTCTTGTGCTCGACGAGGCGCTTCGCCTTTTCGATCACCATCTCGGCGACCTGCACGTGGCGCTGCGCCGGCTCGTCGAACGTCGACGAGATCACCTCGCCCTGCACCGATCGCTGCATGTCCGTGACTTCTTCCGGCCGCTCGTCGATCAACAGCACGATGAGGAACACTTCCGGATGGTTCTTCGCGACCGATTGCGCGATGCTCTGGAGGAGCATCGTCTTGCCGGTGCGCGGCGGCGCGACGATCAGGCCGCGCTGGCCGCGGCCGATCGGCGTCATCAGGTCCATCACGCGCCCCGACAGATTGTCGGGCGTCGTCTCGAGCATGAAGCGCGCCTGAGGATAGAGCGGCGTCAGGTTCTCGAAGAACAGCTTGTCGCGCGCCTGCTCCGGCGCCTCGAAGTTGACCGCTTCGACCTTGATCAGCGCGAAGTAGCGCTCGCCTTCTTTCGGCGGGCGAATCTGCCCCGACACCGTGTCGCCCGTTTGCAGATCGAATTTCCTGATCTGCGACGGCGAGACGTAGATGTCGTCCGGGCCCGGCAGATAGTTGTAATCGGGCGCGCGCAGGAATCCGAATCCATCCGGCAACACTTCGAGCACGCCTTCGGAGAAGATGAATCCGCTCTGCTCCGTTTGCGCCTTGAGGATCTGGAAGATCAACTCCTGCTTGCGCATGCCCGTCGCGCCGGCGACGTTGAGATCCTTGGCGATCTGCGTGAGCGGCTGGATGCTCTTGTCCTTCAGCTCGGTGATGTTCAGGCCTTGCCGCCGGCCCTCCCCGCCGCCGCCCTGACGCTGCCCTGCGCCACCCTGTCGCTGGCCGCCGCCCGGCGCGCCTTGCTGCGCGGGCGGCGCCGCGGCCGGCGGCGTCTCCGGTGCCGCGGGAGCCGCCGGTTCCGGCTCGCTCGTCTCGACGGCGGTGTCGGTGGCAGTATCGGTGGCGATGGTGTCTTCGGCCGCCCGAGCTTCAGCGGGCTGGCGCGGCGTGCGCTTGTTGGAGGTTGGCATGAGAGTACTGGCGTTCCCGATCGCCGAAAAGAAGTTGACGTGTTGTGTGAAGTGTTAGCTGACGCTTCGCGACGTTAATGTTGGCGTTCGCGCTGTATCGGAGCGGGCGTGTTGGCGCGCCCGTGAGGCCCCGCGGCGAGAGAGGTTGTCGTGGAGTCTATGTCCCGACAGTATAGGCACCGTCAATTCGGGTGTCAACTCGCGGTCGACTCGCGGTCGACGAGCCAGGCCGTCCGGACGCGACATTCAATAGCGCGACGGGCTGTCGCCGATCCCGATGATGCTGCACGCCTGGATCGTCTTGAGGCCCAGTTCGGCGGCGCGCGCGACGACCTGCGGCGCGTCCGCGCCGGGGTTCAGCCAGACTTCGGCGACGCCTTTCTTCGCCAGCTCCTCCATCACCCGCACGCCGGCGCCTGGCTGCACGTAGACCGTCGCCATGTCGATCCGATCCGGAACGTCGAGCACGGACCGATACGCGCGATGCCCTTCGATCGTCTGCTCGTGCGGGTTGATTGCGAACACGGTGTAGCCGCGATTCGCAAACGCGCGGAGCGCTTTGTTGCCGAACTTGCCGCGATCGTTCGACGCGCCAATCACCGCGACGGATTTGGCCATGCGACGATCGTAGCCGGGATCGGGATTCGTGATCCGGGATCCGGGACCCTGGATCCGAAAAATACTCAGGCCTTAGCCGGTCGATTGAGATCTGAATGTTCTTCCGAATCCCGGATCCCTGATCCCGAATCCCTGATCCCGAATCCCCGATCCCGAATCCCCGATCCCGGCTACGATCACCCTATGCCCTCCCTCGCGGACGTGCTTGCGGTCCGCACGGTCGACGCCGCGCCGGAGCTCGTCCGCGCGATCTCGCGCAATCGGATTCAGTGTCTCGCCTGCGGCCATGCCTGTCCGATCCCCGAGGGCGCGACGGGCGTGTGCAAGGTGCGCTTCAACGAGGGCGGCAGGCTGCGCGTGCCGTTCGGATACGTCGGCGGCGTGCAATGCGATCCGATCGAGAAGAAGCCGTTCTTCCACGCGCGTCCCGGCGCGCTCGCGTTCAGCTTCGGGATGCTCGGCTGCGATCTGCACTGCTCGTACTGCCAGAACTGGGTGACGTCGCAGGCGCTGCGCGATCCGTCCGCCGTCTCCGCGCCGCGCGACGTCACGCCCGACGAGCTCGCCGACAACGCGCTGAGCCTCGGCGCGCGTGTCGTCGTGAGCACCTACAACGAGCCGCTCATCACGAGCGAATGGGCTGTCGCGGTGTTCAAGGCGGCGCGGGCGCGTGGCCTCATGACGGGATACGTCTCGAACGGCAACGGCACGCCGGAGGTGCTCGACTACATCCGGCCGTGGATCGATCTCTACAAAGTCGATCTCAAGAGCTTCGACGATCGCCACTATCGTCAGCTTGGCGGACGCATCGAGCCGATCCTCTCCACGATCCGCGCGCTGTACGCGATGGGACTCTGGGTCGAGATCGTCACGCTGCTGATTCCTGGATTCAACGACTCGGCCGGCGAGCTCGACGCGTTGACGACGTTCGTCGCGAGCGTGTCGCCGGACATCCCGTGGCACGTGACGGCGTTTCACAAGGACTACCGGATGACGGATCCGGCAAACACGACGCCCGCCATGCTCGCCGGCGCCGCGGAGATCGGCGCGCGGAACGGCTTGCGCTACGTCTATGCGGGGAATCTTCCGGGCGCGGTCGGCGATCTCGAGAACACGCGGTGCCACAACTGCCGCGCGCTGCTCGTCGAGCGCATGGGATATCACGTGCTGCAGTACAGGCTGACGTCGACGGGCGCGTGTCCGGACTGCGGGACGTCGATCCCCGGACGGTGGGGCGCGCGATTCGAGGGACAGATCACCGACACGCCGTTCCTGCCGGGGCGCCGGCGATTGCGAACCTACTGACTGGCCGCCGGCGTCAGCAGCGAATCGATCGCCTTCTTGAACTCCGAGAACGGGTGCGCGCCTTTGACGACTTTCGCGACCTTCATCGGCTGACCGGGCGCCGGCGTGAGACCGACGACGAACGTCGGCGTGCTGTTGATGCCGAGCTGCTCCATTCTCGCCACGCTCTCACGCACGGGCTTCGAGTACTTGCCGCTGTCGAGGCACGCCTTGATCTTGCCGCCGTCGAGTCCGATCTCCTGCCCCTGCGCCACGAGCTGCGCGACGTCGCGCGTCGGCGTCGCGAAGAGCTTGGCGTGCATCTGCCAGTACTTCCCCTGCTCGCCCGCGCAATTCGCCGCCTCGTGCGCCTTGAACGCTTCCGGGTGCAGCTGCTCGATCGGGTAATCGATGAACACGTACTGAATCTTTCCGTTATTGATGAATTCGGTATCGATCTGCGGCTGCGTCGTCTGCATGTGCCGCCGGCAGTACGGGCAGTGGTAGTCCGAGATCTCGACGAGCGTGACCTTGGCCGTCGGCGACCCCTTGGCCGGCCGTCCGGCGATCGAAATGGACGCATCGGTCAGCTTGTCTTCCTCCGGCTGACGGAGCAGCTGCTGCAGGAAGGTCTTGATGGCATCGAGGTCCTTCTGCATCGCCGCCTGCTGCGCCTTGAGCGCGTCGATTTCCCGCTTCAGAGCCGCGACGTCCTGTTCGATGGGCGGAGACAGCGAAAACAGCGCCACGACGGTGACGGTCGCGATTTTCGACAGCATAAGGAAACTTTACCAGAAAGGCCGGGGCCGATCACTCGGCGCGCAGTGTGCTGCTTACAGGCGTCTGATCCGCGCGATCGCGATCGCCGGCGTCAGCGTCTCCCCTGTCGCGGGCGACATCTGGATCTTGCGAACGACGTCCATGCCGCGCACGACGCGGCCGAACGCGGCGAATCCCTGGCCGTCGGGCTGGCGCGCGCCGCCGTAGTCGAGCGACGGCTGATCGCCAACGCAGATCGAGAACGACTCTCGAGCGGTGTCCGGCGCGGCGCGGGCCATCGACAGCGTGCCGTCCTTGTGCGACAGGCCGGTCACGCTCGTGCGTTCGAGCGGAATGGCGGAAAAGAATTCCGCGCGCCTCTCGCGGCTTCCAGCCGCTTGGATGACCGCGATCTTCACGGGCTTGTCCACCTGGTTGTCGGGACGCACCGTGCGGAAGAACCGGCCGCCGTCGAAGAGACCCGCATCGACGTACCGCAGGAAGTTGGCGGCGGTGATCGGCGCGTGGACGGTGTCGATTTCCGCTTCGATCTCGCCGGCGTCGGTTTCAATCAGCACGCGGACCGGCTTCGCGTCCTGCACGGGCGTCGCGAGCGCGAGGACGATCGCGAGCATCGCCCGAGTCATGCGGCGTCGGTCGGAAAGATCTTGCCGGGGTTGAGAATGCCGTGTGGATCGAACGCGGCCTTGACGCGCTTCATCAGCGCGATCTCGTCGCGCGTCAGCTCGAGGCCGATGAACGGCGCTTTCGAGAAGCCGATCCCGTGCTCGCCGCTGATCGCGCCCTCCATCGCGACCACGCCGCTGAACAGCACGTGCTCCGCCTCGTGCGCCCTGCGGACTTCGTCCGCGTCGTCGGGATCGACCATGAAGTTCACGTGAATATTGCCGTCACCCGCGTGGCCGAAACACGGGATGCGCAGGCGGTACTCCGACGCGATGCGGCGAATCAGCTCGAAGAGCTCCGGGATCCTGCCCTTCGGCACGACGACGTCGTGATTCAGCTTCAGCGCGGCGACCATCTTCAGCGAGAGCGACAGCTCGCGCCGCACTCGCCAGAGCTCGTTGCGCTCGGCTTCGTCGCGCGCCAGCAGAATCTCGGTGGCGCCCGCTGCCGCGAGCGCACGCTGCACGCGGCTCGCCTCCTCGTCCACCGACAAGGGAACGCCGTCGAGCTCCACGAGCAGGATTGCCGCGGTCCCTTCCGGTCCGAGCGAGCGCACTTGAAGGTTCTTCGCGACCGCTTCGAGCGACGTGCCGTCGATCAGCTCGATCGCGGCGGGCACGACGCGCTCGCGGATGATCTCGGTGACGCCGGCGACGGCCTCTTCGACGCTGGCGAACGTCGCTCTCAACGTCGCCTGCACCGGCGGCTTGGGGATCAGCCGGAGGATGATCTTCGTGATGATCGCCAGCGTGCCCTCGGAGCCCACGAGCAAATGCGTCAGGTCGTAGCCGACGACGTTCTTCACGACCTTCCCGCCCGTCTCGATGATCTCGCCGGTCGGGAGCACCGCCTCGAGTCCAAGCACGTACTGCTTCGTCGTGCCGTACTTGAACGCGCGCGGTCCGCCCGCCCCCTCGGCCACGTTGCCGCCAAGCGATGATTGGCGCAGCGACGCGGGATCCGGCGGATAGAACAACCCGACGCGCTCGACGGCATCCTGGAGATCACCGGTGATGACGTTGGGCTCGACGATCGCGATGAGGTTGGCTTCGTCGATCTCGAGGATCTTGTTCATCCGCTCGAGCGACAGCACGACGCCGCCGCGCGTGGGAACCGATCCGCCGGTGTAGCCGGTGCCGGCGCCGCGCGGCACGATCGGCACGCGCTCCGCGGCACACGCGCGCACGACGGCCGCCACTTCCTTCGTGTTGCCGGGCAGCACGACGACGTCCGCCGGATGCCCGCGCTTGAGGGCATCGGTTCCGTACTTGATTCGTGAATCGTCGTCGACGCGAACGTGCGCAGACCCGACGATGGATTCGAGAACGTCGCTCAGCGCTGTGGAGATCACGCCGTCGTTTTGCTTTCGACCGACCGCAGGTGCTCGATGATCTTCGTCGCGCCGCGCTCGAGATCCTCCATCGAGGCGGCGTACGAGATCCGGACGAACCCCGGCGCGTCGAAGGCTTCGCCCGGTGTGAGCGCGACGCGAGGGCCGTCGAGCAGCGACTGCGCGAGCTCAGCGGACGTGCGCACGCCGTCGGGCGAGAGAAAGTCGGAGACGTCCGGGAACAGATAGAAAGCCCCCGCGGGCTTGACCAACCGAAGACGCGGCTCCGCGCCGAGCCACTGGCACAAGCGATCGCGGCGGACGCGGTATTCGTCGAGCATGTCGGTCACGCACTGCTGCGGACCGGTGAGTCCGGCCACTACGGCCTTTTGCGTAATCGAGCAGACGTTCGACGTCGAGTGGCTCTGCAGCGCGTTGCACGCGGCCACGACGTCCTTCGGGCCGAGCGTCCAGCCGCAGCGCCAGCCAGTCATCGCGTACGCCTTCGACGCCGATCCGCACAGCACTGCGTGGTCTTTCATCGTGCGCGCGAGAACGCCCGGCAGATTGTGCGGCGTCGGATCGTAAATGAGCTTCTCGTAGCAGAGGTCGAGCAGGATCCAGATGCCGCGCTTGGCCGCTTCCGCGGCAACCTTCTCCAGATCCGCTTCCGAGATCAGCGCGCCGGTTGGATTGCCCGGCGAGTTGATGATGATCCCCCGAGTCCTCGGCGTGAGCGCGTCGAGGAACGTCTCGGCGCGAATCGCGAATCCTTCTTCCGCATGCGTGTGCACGATGACGGGCGTCGCGTCGGCGAGCTTGATCTGCTCGACGAGCGTCGGCCATCCCGGCATGTGCGTGATGACCTCGTCGCCTTCGCCGAAGAGGACCATGACCGCGTTGTACAGCGCCTGCTTGCCGCCGGCCGTGACGATCACTTCGTTGGTCGCGTACTCGACGCCGTAGTCGGTCGTGTACCGCGCGACGATCGCTCTCTTGAGCTCGTCGGTGCCGGAGTTGGTCGTGTACTTCGTGAAGTTCGCGTCGATGGCGGCATGCGCCGCGGCCGCGATGTGTTTCGGCGTCGGGAAATCGGGCTCGCCCGCGCCGAGATCGACGACGTCGATCCCCTTGGCTTTCAGCGCCATCGCCTCGGCGGCGACTTTCATGGTCGGAGAGACGGCAATCCGTGCGGCACGCGGAGCTAGCATGTCAGGCCCTCAAGGTCTCCCGCGCGAGCTTCTTCTCGCGCAACCGGCGCTCGACGATGTCCGGAACGATGCCCTTCACGGATCCGCCGAGCGCAACCACTTCTTTCACGAGACGCGAGCTGACGTACGTGTACGGCTCGGTCGGCATCATGAACACCGTCTCCACCTCGGGATTGAGGCGACGGTTCATGAGCGCCATCTGCATCTCGTACTCGAAGTCCGAGACGGCCCGAAGGCCTTTGACGATGACGCCCGCTTGCTTGCGGCGAGCATAGTCCACGAGCAGGCCGTCGAAGGTGTCCACCTCGACGTTGGCCCGGTCGCGAAACACCTCGCGCGCGATGTCGACGCGCTCTTGGACCGTGAAGAGCGGCGCTTTGTCGGCGTTGATCAGCACGGCGACGACGATCCGCTCGAACAGGCGCGCGCCGCGCTGGATGATGTCGACGTGCCCCATCGTGATGGGGTCGAATGAACCGGGATAGATCGCTAGTGTGTTCATTTCGCGGCTTCCGGCGTCAGCCGGAAGATCCATAGAACGCCAGAGCGCTGTCGCCCGAGATCAGGTTGCGCGCAAGGGCCAGCGGTCCGCATCGCTCGGGCGGTGCGTCGCGTTTCGCGTGCTCGATCACGACCGTCGTGTCCGGCCGCGCGAGCGCCGCGGCGCCCTCGAGCGCCCGGTTCAGCTCGGACGCGCCATACGGGGGATCGAGAAAGATCAGGTCGAACCCGGTGCCGGCCAGCTGCAACGCCGCGCGCGCAAACTCCACGCGGATAATAGCATAGCGTTCGGTCACGCCGCAGCGCGCGAGGTTGGCCTCGATGAGCGCGGCCGCGCGCGGTTCGCGCTCGACGAAGGTCACGTGCGCGGCGCCGCGGCTGAGCGCTTCGAGGCCCACTGCACCAGTGCCCGCGTACGCGTCGAGCACGGTCTGCCCATCGAGGCGTTGACCGAGGACGTTGAACAGCGTCTCGCGCAGCTTGTCCGACGTCGGCCGAAGCCCGGGCCAGTCCGGCGCCTTCAGACGCCGCCCTTTCAGCGTGCCGGCGATGATGCGCATCGTAGCTGTCAGCTGTCAGCGTTTGGCTCTCAGCGTTTGGCTAGAGCATTCCGATCCTAGCCGATCGACTGTGGACAGCTGAGAGCTGACAGCTGAGAGCTGAGAGCTACCCTACTCCCACCAACCCGAACCGCCGCTCCCAACTCGACCCGACGAACGCGGCGAGCGCCGCGGCATCCCGTCCGTGATCCAACGCCACGATGGCTTCGCGGCGCGCCTCTTCCATCAGTTGATGATCGCGCACGAGATCGCCGACGCGGAGCGTGGGCATGCCCGACTGTCGCGTGCCGAAGAAATCGCCGGGCCCTCGCAGCGCGAGATCGCGTTCCGCGATCTCGAACCCGTCCGTGGTTTCCGTGAGCGCTTTCAAGCGCTCGCGGCCGTTCTCGCTGAGCGGCGCCTGGTACAAGAGCACGCAGTACGACTGATGCGGTCCGCGCCCCACGCGTCCGCGAAGCTGATGGAGCTGCGAGAGGCCGAAGCGCTCGGCGTGCTCGACGACCATCACGGACGCGTTCGGCACATCCACGCCGACTTCGACAACGGTCGTCGAGACGAGCACGTGGAACTCGCCGCGCAGGAACCCCTGCATCACGCGATCCTTCGCATCCTGTTTCATCCGGCCGTGCAGGAGCGCGACGCGGTACGCGGGGAACACGTCCTGCTGCAAGTGGTCCGACATCTCCGTGGCCGCCTTGAGATCGACCTTCTCCGATTCCTCGACGAGCGGATAGATCACGTAGGCCTGCCGCCCTCCGTCGAGCTGCTGACGCATGAAGTCGTAGATCTCTTCCCTGCGCGATTCCGGCTTCGCGATCGTTTTGATGGCCTTCCGGCCGGGCGGCAGCTCGCGCATCACCGACACGTCGAGATCGCCATACGTCGTCAACGCGAGCGTGCGCGGGATTGGCGTCGCCGTCATCACGAGGATGTCGGGGTGCAGCCCTTTCGCGCGAAGCGCCGCGCGCTGCATGACGCCGAAGCGGTGCTGTTCGTCGATGATCGCCAGCCCCAGCTCGCGGAACGCAATTGGATCTTCGACGAGCGCGTGCGTGCCGACCACCAGGTTGAGGGATCCTCCGGCGAGCTCCGCCTGCGTTTCGCGGCGCTTACGGCCGGCGGTCGTGCCGGTGACGAGCCCCATGCGGAACCGCGAGGCTTCGAGCAGACGCCGGATCGTGATGAAGTGCTGCTCCGCGAGAATCTCCGTCGGCGCCATGAACGCGACCTGAAAACCGTTCTCCATCGCGACGATCGCGGCCATCAGCGCGACGATCGTCTTCCCCGATCCCACGTCGCCCTGCAGCAGACGATTCATCGGGTGCGGCCGCTTCATGTCCTCGACGATTTCCGCGATGACCTTCTTCTGATCGCCGGTCAGCCTGAACGGCAGCGCGCGCCGCGCGGATTCCCGGATCTCGTCGGTGATCACGACCGATCTCGGCTTGCGCTCCGAGTCCGATCGCCGCTTGCGAAGGACGAGCCCGCACTGGAAGAGAAAGAACTCCTCGAAGATCAGCCGGCGCTGCGCCGGCGATCGAAATGCGTTCAGCTCGTCGATCGCCGCGTGCTCCGGCGGGAAGTGCACGTCGTGGATTGCCGTGCGTCGATCGATCAGCAGCTGCCGCTCGCGGATGTCCGCCGGCAGCGGATCCGGGATCGACGCGGGCAATTGCGACAGCGCATGGTGCACGAGCACCCGCTGCATCTTCGTCGTCAGCGTTCCGGTCTTTTCATAGATTGGAACGATGCGACCGGTATGGAGCGTCTCCTGATCGGGCGTCTCCGTATCGCCAGGTTCCGACGCGAGGATCTCGTACTGCGGGCTTTGCAGCTGCAGGCCGTGCGACGTCAGCTCGAGCTTGCCGAAGAGGATGACGCGCTGGTGCGGCTTGAAGACGTCGTTGAGAAACGGTTGGTTGAACCAGATCGCGCGAATGGCGCCCGTGCGATCGCGGAGCAGCAGCTCGAAGATCTTGAAGCGCGGCCGCCGCGTCGGCCGGACGCCGAAGCTCACCACCTCTCCGAGGACGGATGCGGCGACGCCGGGCCTCAGCGACGCGATCGTTTGAAAGCTGCCGCGATCTTCGTAGCGGATTGGAAAGCGATAGAGCAGATCCTCGACGGTGTGCAGGCCGACCCTTTCGAGATCGGCCGCGCGCCGCGGCCCGACGCCTTTCAGATATTGCAGTGAGGATTGAAGCGAATCGGTCAAGCCGGCCTAATCGACCAACATCTACTGTACGATCATCGATTCGCCGCGGCCGACGCGGATCTCCTTGATGCGTGCCGGGAGCTCGAACGGATCGTCGATCGCGATCCCCTGCGGCTTTTCGTCGGTCTTCGAGTAGTAGGACAAGAGCTCCTGGACGAGGCTCTTCGGAATCGAGATTCCCGAGATCTCGGCGGACTCGAGCTGGAAGCGGCCGACGCCGTTCTGCGTCACGAGAGTGCCCGCCGCGGTCAACGGCAATTGCCCCCGCAGATAGCTCAACGGATCGGTCCACCCGCGCTGCCGCTGCTTCCGTACGGCGTCGAGATCGATCACGGCCCCGCCTTTGACGCGGCCTTCGCCGAGCGACGAGAGCGTCGGCTCGACGATGCCGACGGGGACTTGATCCTTGAGTTGAAATCGCAGGTACGAGTTCAGCTCCACGTCCGTCAACTGCGTGGTCTGAGAACCTGTGGTCGAGCTGCTGTTGGCGGCGCTTTTCGGCCGCGGCGCGCTCGCGAAGGAGTTGATGCGTTGGAGCTTGGTTTCGAACCTGTCCGCGTCTTGCTTGGTGAGCCGCGATTGCGCGGGCAGCTGGGCGGCGAGCAGCAAGCCTAGGGCAAGAGCGAAACCAGCGGTTGGCCGGTTGTTACCCATGAAAGCATTGTACACCTTCGAGCCGGGCCGCAGCTCGAAGCGCCGCGCCTACGACGGGTTCTTGTTCGCTCGAGCTCGTTCCTGCGCGCGGAACAGCAAGTCGAGTTTGCGCTTCTCGATTTGCTCCTCGAAGATCCGGAAGCGCGCCTGCTGGCTTGGATTCAACAGCTCGTCGAGGGAGTCGTACGTTTGCCGGAGCTCGACCGCCGAACGCTCGTCGAGATCGCGCAGCGCCGCGAGCTGCTTGCGAATCGCGGCTTCGTCGGGAGCGACGCCTTGCGTGACGAATCGCGGGCCCGCGAGCTTGCGCAGCTCTTGGATGATCTGCCGGCGAAGCCGCAGATTCCGTCTGCGGACATCCTGCAGTTTTTTCAAGCGCGCCGCGAACGCGCCGTACTTCTCGTCGGGAATGCCGAGCTGACCCTGCGCCTGCACGATCGCATACGTATCGAGCATTGCCGCGAGCTGCGCTTCCGGCAGCGAACCGGGATCGGCGGAATCATCCGGCGCCTGCCTCGCGCGTCCCATGCGCGTCGCCGGTGGACCACCTGCCGGCCCTGGCGGCGGTTGTTGCGCGTCGACGGTGACGAGCGTGCAAAGAAGCATTGCCGCAGCACAGAGGTTTCGACGCATCTCTTACGCTCCCGATTTCATTTCTTCGCGCAGCAACTGAACGAGCGCGAGCCGTTCGGCCGCCGTCAACGCAAACGCCGCGTCGTCTGCCGATCCCGGCGTTCCCAGGCAACCCGCCGCCGCCGCATCGTCCCATGACATCTCGTCCGCGACGTCGCGAACGAGCGCCCATTCGCTGTCAGCGTCCGCGTCGAGATCGACCGCGGACGCCGCTGCGCCGTTCGATCCCGTTCCGGCGGTGTCGAGAATCATGTCCGGCCGTTCATTCGCCGGCGCGGGACCAGCCGCCCGCCAGAGCGCGCCACCAATCGCGATCAGCATCACAGCGGCGACAGCCGTCGCGACGGTGAACGGCGAGCCCAGAATCCACGTGCGCCAACCGGACCCCGCGCCCGGCTCGACGCCGTCGAGGCTCTCGCGAACGCGCGCCGAAAAATGATCCCAGAAAAGCGGCGACGGTTCGGGGATGTCGATTGCGCTTGCGGCGTGCAGCGCGTCGCGCAGCTCCGAGAGCTTCTCGCGGCAGTCCGCGCAGACGTCGAGGTGCGCGGCCTCGTGAGGCAGGTCCTGATCGCGTTCCGCGATCGCCAGCAGCTCGAGATCGGTCAAGTGCGTCTTCATGTCAGCAGCTTCTTCAGATTGGCCAGCGCGTGGAAGAGATTCGCCTTCGCCGCGCCGACCGAGCTTCCGAGAATCCCGGCGATCTGCTCGTGCGGCAGATCATGATAAATCCGAAGGATGAGCGTCGCCCGCTGCTTGCGCGGCAGCTGCGCGATCGCCGCGCGAACCGCGGCGGCGCGCTCTTCCCTCAACAGCTTTGCGTCGGCACGCTCGAGACGCATGTCCGGCCGGTCGACCGGATCGATCGACGTCATCCGCGGCGCCTTGAGCGACACGCGATTCAGGCAAACGTTGATCGCGATCCGATAGAGCCACGTCGAGAGCGCCGACTGCCGCTTGAACCCCTTCAGGCCCTTGAACGCCCTGACGAACGCGTCCTGCGCGAGATCCGACGCGTCCTCGTGATTGCCCACGTAGCGATAGCAGAGTTGATACACCGAGCGGCGGTGGCGCTCGACGATGACGTCGAATGCCTCGCGATGACCCGCGAGACACGCGTCGACGAGCGTCGGGTCGTCCGCCTTTTGCCAGGCGGATGAAGCCGGCTCAGCCGCACCGGCAGCTTCGCCCCCGACACGAATCGTCCACTCAGGCCGCACGCGGCCCATCCGGGCAAGTGCGTCGGTCCTCAGCACCGCGCGTCCTCATCGCTGCGATGTTCCGGACTTTCCGGGCTACGTTCCGACATCTCATGAACTTAGACCGTCGAGCACGGAACGAGGTAAAACGACGGAGCCGTTGACTTTCGCTTTTCCTTTGCGTATAGTGCAGCCCATCATGCTGCCACTGACCAAGCGCCAGCGCGAGATCCTCGACTATCTCAACGATTTCATCCAGCAGCACGGCTACGCGCCGAGCTTGGAAGAAATCGGCCGGCGATTCGGATTGTCTTCGCTGGCGACGGTGCACAAGCATCTCACCAATCTCGAGGAAAAGGGATTCATCAAACGCGCGTGGAATCGCAGCCGATCGGTCGAGCTCGTGCCGACGCGGCTCGGAGGACGCGCCCTCGAACTTCCCCTCCTCGGATACGTCGCCGCCGGGGCTCCCATCGAGGCGGTCGTCGGCAGCGAGACGATTGCCGTTCCGGAAGATCTCGTCGGGAAGCGCGACAGCTACGTCCTTCGCGTGCGCGGCGATTCGATGATCGACGAGCAGATTCGCGATGGCGACTACGTGGTCGTCGAAGACCGGCGCACGGCGGACAACGGCGAAATGGTCATTGCGCTGTTGAACGGATCCGACGTCACCCTCAAGAAGCTCTATCGGGAGCAGGGCCGCATCCGGCTCCAACCGGCGAATCCGGCGCTGCAGCCGATCATCGTGGCGGCCGATCAGGTCCAGGTTCAAGGGGTCGTCGTCGGCGTCATGCGGAAATACTGAAACACCGAAGCCGTCCTGTGCGGATAAGCTATCCACATGGACGAGCGCAAGCAGATCAACTTCACGATAGTCCCCGAAGAATCGGGGGACGCCCCCCGAATCTACGCCAACTTCTGCGCGATCTCTCATACTCCATTCGATTTCACGCTCTCGTTTTGCGAGGTGCTGCCGCTTTCGGAGAAGGACATCAGCCAGGCGCAGACCGAGCACGTCGTCCGGGCCCCTGTGCGCGCCCGAATTGCGGTTCCGCTCCAGGTCGTCCCCAATTTGATTGCAGCCCTTCAGGAACACATGCGGGTCTACAGCGAATCGACCGGGGCGAGCTGGGACAAGGGCCCGGTGCACTGAGCCGCCCCTGACCAACATTCGGAATTCGAGGCACGTCTAGGACAGGTATGACCGGGCAGGCGATCGCGATGACGGCGACCGCAGACCGGCCGGCCGAGGATAGCGCGGCCCGGCTCGGCAATCTCTTCGACGCTCACCACCAGCGGCTCCACCGCCTGGCGCGGCGGCTCTCTCGAAGCGCCGAGGACGCGCGCGATTTGGTCCAGGAGACCTTCCTTCGCGCCGCGCGCCACGCCGCGTCGGTGCCGGAAGGCGCCGGGCACGAGGAAGCGTGGCTCGTGCGCGTGATGATCAACGTCGCGCGCGATCGCTGGCGGCAGATGGCGGTGCGCCGGCGCGGCGCGACGGAGATCGCAAACGCCGCGGCCGAAACATCGGACGCCGAGTCCGCGATGCTCGCCCGCTCGATCATCTGGCAGGCGCTGCAGCGCCTGCCGCCTCGACGGCGCGCGATTCTGGTCCTCTACGAGTTGGAAGGCGCCGCGATACCGGCGATCGCTCGACTGCTCGGCGTGACCTCGGTCACCGTCCGGTGGCACCTCTCGGTCGGACGGCGGGAGCTCGCGGCGGCCGTCGAGGGGCAGTTTGGAAAGACCCAGGGGTAATCCCATGACTGATATCAACAAGCTCTTGAAGGACGCCGATCCGCTGCGCGACGACGATGGATTGTCGTGCGACGAAGCGCAGGCGATCCGGCGCGAGATGATGGGAGCGATTCCCGACCCTCTCGTGACGGTGCCCGCGTGGCGCCGCCCGCTGACGATCGCGGCGGCGGCCGCTCTGATTCTTGGCGTGAGTGGCGCCGTCGGGCATCGCACTTCATCGACCGTGAGTGAGTCGAGCGCGCCGGACACCCCGACGACCGCTTTGGGCTCTTCCGGAACGCGGCAACTTCGATTCGCGACGCCCGGTGGAACGCGGATCATCTGGATCTTCGATCCGAATCTTCGACTTCAGGAGTCCATGCCGTGATGGCGATACAAAGACTGCCGATTCCCGCCCTCTCCGCGGTGCTGTGCTTCACCGCGCTGACTTCAAACGCCTTCGCGCAGCAGGCGCAAACGGCCCGGCCCGAGGCCGCTCCATCTGCGACGACGCGGACTGCGCAAACGACCCCCCAGCCGCGCGAAACACCAGCGGCGAAGACGCGCGTGCCTCAAGGCTTCAGCGTGGTGCTCGTGCTCGGCGACATTCAGACGGCGGCGCCTAGCGACGACGTGCCGCCGGCGGCGCGGAAGGCACTCACCGACATGCGTGACTTCCTGCCGTACAAATCGTTCAAGTTGCTCGATGCCGCATGGCTTCTCTGCTGCGGCAACGATCTTCGACGCTCTGGTGAGACCACGACGCAGTTGTTGCGCGGCCCTGACGGGCAGGAATACGAGTTGAAACTTACGACGTCGCGCGAGAGCGGCGGCGAGTTCGTCGTGCGGTTCACGCTGTTCGGTCCGTCCGAGAACGAGGCCGCCGTCGCGAGCACGGACGGCGAGGCGACGACTGCGCGAAGACTCGCGGACGCGCGCGACCGGCTGACGCTTCTTCAAGTGCAGCTGCAGGAAGCGCGCAAGAAGTTCGAGGTTGGAACCGCGCCCAAGGCGGAGGTCACGAAACTCGAGATGGAAGTGCGCAGCGAGCAGCGCCGAATCGAGGATCTCAGTACGCGGCAGGGCCGCGGAACGGGGCCAAGAGCGGTGCCGTCCAAGCGCGCGGTGCTCGATACGACGTTCACGATGGACACCGGTGAAACAGTGGTGGTCGGCACGTCCCGTCTGAGGGGCGGTGCCAAAGCCCTGATCGCATTGCTCACCGCCGTGCCGCCGCGCGGGGCATCGACAACCGTGCGCGACTAATCACCGGACTTGCTAGAATTCCGGGATGCCGAAGCGCGCGGCATCGCGCCGGAAGATCCCGAAGCCTTCGAAGACGCCCGCTGAAACGCGCCGCATCGTGCACGCGCTCGGTACTCAGCATCCGAATGCTGATACCGAGCTCGACTACCGCAATCCGTACGAGCTTCTCGTCGCAACGATTCTCTCCGCGCAGTGCACCGACGAGCGCGTGAACCAGGTCACACCCGCGCTCTTCGCCCGCTACCCTGACGCCGCGGCGCTCTCGCGCGCGACGACCGCCGAGCTCGAGCCGCAGATTCAGTCCACCGGCTTCTTCCGCGCGAAGTCACGATCGCTTCTCGGGATGGCCACCGAAGTCGTCGAGACGCACGGCGGCAAGATTCCGGCGACGATGGAGGCATTGGTGGCGCTGCCGGGCGTGGGTCGCAAGACCGCAAATGTCGTCTTGGGCCACGCGCTTGGCGTGCCGGGCCTTCCGGTCGATCGGCACGTGCTGCGGGTGTCGAACCGGATCGGCATCGCGAAGGGCGACGATGCCGAGATGGTCGAGCAGCAGCTCTCGGCGGCGATGCCGCCCGAGGAATGGACGCGGACGTCCGACACGCTGATCCTCCACGGGCGCCGCGTCTGCAGACCGCGTCCGCTCTGCGATCGCTGCGTCGTGCGGTCGCAGTGCAACTTTTATGCGCTGTTGACGCGTAAAGCACCCAGTAGCCGCAAGGACCGTCGCGAGCGAGGGCGAGCGACGACAGGTCGCGGGGGTGGGGCCCCGCGACAAACCAAGAAATGACAAAGGAACGCTTCACTCATCTCGTCGAAGAAGCGCTGCGCGAAATCCCCCGCCGTTTTCGTGACGCGATGAAGAACGTCGCCGTCGTCGTCGAGGAGGAGCCGCCGCCGCACGTGCTCGAGGAAATGGAGATTGGCCCCGACGATACATTGTTCGGCTTGTATCAAGGCACGCCGCTCCCCGAGCGCGGATGGGGCTACGGCAACGCGCTGCCGGATCGCATCTCGATCTATCAATTTCCCATCGAAGACGCGTGCGAGGACGAAGAAGAGATTCGCGATTGCGTCGCCGAAACGGTCATCCACGAGTTCGGACATTACTTCGGCATGAGCGAGGAGGAGATCGAGGAGATCGAAGAGAAGTACTGGCGCGGCGAATCGCTCGATGACGTGTGATGAAGGCGCGCAAGAAGTACGGCCAGCACTTTCTCGAAAACGCGTGGGCGGACAAGCTGATTGCGGCCATCGGACCGTCCGCGCGCGATCGGTTTCTCGAGATCGGTCCGGGGCCCGGCGCGCTGACGGTGCGGCTCGCCGCCGCGGTCGCGCACGTGACGGCCGTCGAAGTCGATCCGGAGATGGTCGGCGCTCTCCGCTCGCGCGTTCCGTCGAACGTCACGATCGTTCATCAAGATTTTCTGGCCTTCGATCTCGCCGCGTTCGCGCGCGAGTCGCGTGAGCCCCTCAGGATCGCGGGCAACCTTCCCTACAACATCTCGTCGCCGATCCTCTTCACGTTGCTGCGCGCGCATCGCGATGGCGCTCCCATCGCGGACGCGACGTTGATGCTCCAGCGCGAAGTAGCAGACCGCATCGAGGCGAAGCCGGGCACGAAGGACTACGGGACCTTGTCGATCTTCGTCCAGCTCCGCGCGCGCGTCCGGCGGGTGCTCGCGCTGCCGCCCGGCGCGTTTCGTCCGTCGCCGAAGGTGCACTCGGCGGTCCTGCGCCTCGACTTTCACGATCCCGAGGCGACCGTCTCGGACGAGGACATCTTCGAGCGGCTCGTGCGATCGATCTTCACCGAGCGGCGGAAGACGCTGTCGAACGCGCTGCGGCGGTTCGCGGAAGAGCACGGGCTCGATCCGCGCGAGGCCATCGATCGCGCCGGGTTGGACGGCATCCGCCGGCCGGAGACTCTGCAACTCACAGAGCTGGCGCGGCTTGCGGACGTTTTCTCTTCGTCCCCGGCGTGAGCTGTGCTATAGTTTGCGCAATTTTTCCCGTCCCTGAACGTCTGTCCCAGCAGGCGCCAGGTTGGGTACGCGAT
This sequence comes from Vicinamibacterales bacterium, assembly GCA_036556425.1. GTDB lineage: Bacteria > Acidobacteriota > Vicinamibacteria > Vicinamibacterales > 2-12-FULL-66-21 > DATBJJ01. The sequence continues at coordinate 14,972 of DATBJJ010000161.1, read as the reverse complement.
GGGCGGCGCCCTTCCGCTCGACGCTGTCGGCCCGCACCCTCCCGGGTGGCGCGCGCGGCAGCCCTTCGTACTCGTCCGACGGCCGCCTCTTTCGACTTTTCGATTTTGATCTCGATGCGCATAGACGTCGATGCCCGCTGATCTGCCGCCGCTGGAGGTCGTGCCGCTGGGCGGCCTCGGCGAGTTCGGCATGAACATGATGGTGATCGCCTGCGGCGAAACGGCGATCGTCGTCGACGCCGGCGTGATGTTTCCCGAGCCGGAGCTCTTGGGAGTGGATTTGATCATTCCCGACCTCCGTCAGTTGCAGCAGTACGAGATCGCGGCGCTGGTGCTGACGCACGGACACGAGGATCACATCGGCGCCGTGCCGCACGTGATGGACGTCGTCAAGGGGCCGGTGTATGGGACGCCGCTGACGCTCGCGCTGGTCGAGAACAAGCTGGGCGATGACGATGAGGAGGGCGGAGGCCGGGCGGCGCACAAGCAGCGGTTGATCGCGGTGCGGCCGCGCGAGCGTGTGACCGTCGGGCGGTTCACGATCGAATTCCTGCGGGTCACGCACAGTATTCCGGATTGCGTCGCGCTCGCGATCGAGACGCCGCACGGCGTGATCATTCACACGGGGGATTTCAAGATCGACCAGACGCCGCTCGACGGCGAGCACGTCGATTTCCACCGGCTCGCGCAGCTGGGCTCGGACGGTGTCCTCGCGCTGTTCGCGGACAGCACGAACGTCGATCGCAAGGGGTTCACGGGATCGGAGCTCGAGGTCACGGATGCGTTCGAGGAGATCTTCACGAGCGCGACCGGCAAGATCGTCGTCGCCACGTTCGCCTCGAGCATCTACCGCATGCAGATCGTCGTCGATCTGGCGGCGCAGTTCGATCGTCGCGTGGCGTTCGTGGGGCGCGGCGTCGTGGAGAATTCGGAGATCGCCCAGCGGCTCGGCTATCTGCGAGTGCCGGCCGGCGTGCAGATCAAGGACAGCGACGTCAGGAATTTTCCGGTGCAGGACGTCGTCTGCATCTGCACGGGCTCACAGGGCGAGCCGCAGGCGGCGCTGCCGCGGATTGCGATCGACGACCACCGCCACGTCCGGCTGGAGCCCGAGGACGTCGTGGTGTTCTCGGCGCGTGAAATTCCGGGCAACGAGAAGGCGATCGGCCGGGTGATGAATCACGTCGCCCGCCGGGGCGCGGAAGTCGTCTATGAGGGCATCAAGCACGTCCACGTCTCGGGCCACGGGAGCGAGGAAGAGCTGAAATTGATGCTGTCCCTGGTCAGGCCGCGCTACTTCGTGCCGATACACGGGGAGTACCGCCAGCTTGCCCGGCATGCCCGGGTGGCTGCACGTGTGTCTCGAGACACCAAAGTGCTGCTGGCCGAGAACGGCGACCTCATCCGTTTCGACGATTCGGGCGGACGCCTGGCGGACAAGGTGCCCGCCGGCCGCATTCTGATCGACGGGACGCGGAGCGGCGAGGTCGGCGATGAAGTCCTCCGCGATCGACGCCACCTCGCGGAGGACGGACTGGTCGTGCCGGTCGTGGCGATCGGCCGGCAATCCGGGACGCTCGAGGAAACGCCGGACGTCATCACGAGGGGTTTCGTCGTGGATTCGCGAACGGAGGCGCTGCTCAAGGAAATTCCCGCTCTTCTCGCGGCCACGATCGAGGGCGCCAACGTCGAAGAACGTACGGACCCTGGGCTCATCAAGGAGCGGATTCGCGTGGATCTGCAGCGGTTCTTCCGCAAGCGTTCGGGACTCCGGCCGATGGTGCTGCCGGTGATCATGGAGATCTGATGGCGGGATCCTTTGTGTCGCGCCGGCTCAGCGAGTTCGCCGGCGTCGCGATGTTCGCAATGGCGCTGATGTGGCTGATCTCGCTGGTCAGCTACAGTCCGGCCGATCCGGTGTGGTTCTTCACCGACCCGAGCGAGCTGACGCCGTCGAACTTCGGCGGGCGCGTCGGCGCGTTCATCGCCGAGCTGTCGTTCCAAACGCTGGGATACGCCGCGTATCTATTGCCGATCGTCTTCGTCGTGATCGGCTGGCATTACTTCTGGTGCCGCGTGCCGGACGCTGCGTATACGAAGCTCGTCGGCGCCGGCATGCTGTTCGCGTGCGTTGCGTCGTTCCTCTCGCTCGCGTTCGGCAGCTTGAAGATCTCCGGGCGCGAGCTGCTCGCGGGCGGCTACGTCGGAAAGCTCCTCGCGACGTTCCTCTCCGATTACCTCAACAAGACCGGATCGATCATCCTGATCCTGACGCTGCTCTTCCTGTCGATCATTCTGTCGACGCAGTTCTCGTTCGGACGGCTGTTCGGGGTGCTGTTCCAGATCCTGCAGGATCGCTGGGCCGCGGTGCTCGGCGGCATTCGCGCGCGGCGTGAAGAGCGGCGCCGCGAACAGCAGCGGCAGGAAGTCCTGAAGAAGCATCTCGAGAAGTCGGGCAAGGATACGAAGGTCGTCGAACGTGAAGGCGATGAGGACGACCGCGAGGCGGTGATAACGGCGCGCGCGAAGACGCTGACCAGGCCCGCGGCGCCGAAAGAAGAAGCGCCGAAGCCCTCGCGCGCCGCGGCCGTCGTCGGCGCGGCTGCCGCCGCTCTTCGCGCGGCCTCGTCGCGTCCGACGCCGCCCGCCATCAAGCGTCACGTGGCGCTCGAGCCGTCGCTGCCGTTGGCCGAGCCCGAGAAGCTGCCGGCCGAGCGCAAGCGCGGCGCGTATGTCGAACCTCCGCTCGCGCTCCTCGATGCGCCGAAGGGCGAACGCAAGGTCGACGAGCGCGAGCTGATGGAAGGCGCGAAGCTGCTCGAGGAGAAATGCCGCGAGTTCTCGGTCGAGGGCGCGGTGGTTCAGATTCATCCCGGACCGGTCGTCACGACCTACGAGTTCAAGCCCGACGCCGGCGTGAAGTACAGCAAGATCACCGGTCTGGCGGACGATTTGTGTCTCGCGATGCAGGCCGAATCGGTGCTGATCGATCGCATACCCGGGAAGTCGACGGTCGGCATCCAGATTCCCAATCCGAATCGCGAACAGATCTCGCTGCGTGAGCTGCTGGAATCCGAAGCGTACCGCCGCTCGGCGTCGAAGCTCACGGTCGCTCTCGGCAAGACGATCCATGGCGAGCCGTTCGTCAGCGATCTCGCGACGATGCCGCACCTGCTCATCGCGGGCTCCACGGGCACGGGCAAATCCGTGAGCGTGAACGCGATGCTGTCGAGCATCCTCTTCCGCGCGTCGCCCGACGACGTGCGGCTGATCATGGTCGATCCGAAACGGCTCGAGCTTGGAATGTACGAGGACATTCCCCACTTGCTGACGCCCGTGGTCGTCGATCCGAAGCTCGCGGCGAACGCGCTCCGGTGGGCCGTACGCGAGATGGAGGAACGCTACAAGACGCTCGCGGCAGTGGGCGTCCGCAACATCGAGCAGTACAACAGGAACCTCAAACAGACGCAGATCGAGAACAAAGGACCGGTCCTCGACGACCGAGGCAACGAAGTGAAGGCGCTCCCCTTCATCGTCGTCCTGATCGACGAGCTCGCGGACCTGATGATGGTGGCCGGCAACGAGGTGGAGGAATCCATCGCGCGCCTCGCGCAAATGGCGCGCGCCGTCGGCATTCACTTGATCCTCGCGACGCAGCGGCCGTCGGTCGACGTGATCACGGGGCTGATCAAGGCGAATCTTCCGGCGCGCATCTCGTTCCGCGTGTCGTCGAAGATCGACTCGCGCACGATTCTCGACGGCAACGGCGCCGAGCAGCTGCTCGGCCGCGGCGACATGCTCTATCTGCCGCCAGCCTCCTCGAGATTCATCCGCTTGCACGGTCCGTACATCTCGGAACAGGAGACGGCGCGTCTCGCGAGCTTCCTGCGGAAACAGGGCAAGCCGACGTACGACGAGACGATCACGGCGGAAGACAAGCAGCCCGGCGCCGATCTGGATTTCGAGAAGGACGATTTGTACGACGAAGCGGCGCGCATCGTCGTGTCGAGCGGTCAGGCGTCGATCTCGTATCTGCAGCGCCGCCTGCGCATCGGGTTCAGCCGCGCGGCGCGGCTCGTGGACATGATGGAAGCCGAGGGCCTCGTCTCGGGCGGCGCCGGCGGCAAGGCGCGCGAGGTTCTCGTGAAGAAGGACTATTTCGACGAAGTCGATGCCCAGCTCAGATAGGCGTAGGCTCGAGGCTCAGGGACGAGCATTCCGATGACTCTCAACATACGTACCGGAATCTTGCTTGCGGCGGCCGTTTTCGCGATGGCGCAGACGGCTGCCGCGCAACCCGCGCGGGAACTGTATACGAGGGCGCTGTTGCGCGACCGCGCGGTCCGCGACGCCGGCCAGCCGCCGACGCGTCAGGAGATCCGCGGCGCGATCGCGGCATACGAGCGCGTCGTGAGGCGATTCCCCAAGAGCGGGTACTCCGACAACGCGCTGTGGCAGGCGGGAGAGCTGGCGCGACTGGCGTGGGAACGGTTCGGCGAGGATGTCGATCGGCGCAGCGGCGTGCGCGTGCTGAAGCTGTTGAAGTCCGGCTATCCGTCGAGCCCGCTCGCGAAAGACGTCGACGCGGCACTCGCGCAATTCGATCGGCCAGTCGCCAAATCAGTCATTCCACAGGCCGCCCCGCCGCCGGCCGCGTCGGAGACGACCGAGCGCGTGTCTTCAGGCGTGGCGACGCTGCGCGGCATTACGCGCACTGCCCTTCCCGATGGCGTACGCGTGTCGATCGAAATCGATCGCGAGCTCGTGTACCGGAAAGAGGCGCTCGAGAATCCGAAGCGCTTGTTCTTCGATCTGCGCGGCACGCAGACGACTACCGAGCTGCGCGATCGTACCCTCACCTACACCGACGACATCGTCCGCGAGATCCGCCTCGGGCGGCACCCGCAGAATACGACGCGCGTCGTGCTGGACACGGAAGGCGTGGAGTCGTACAGCGTGTTCACGCTCTACAACCCGTATCGCGTGATCGTGGACTTCCGGCGCCGCGGGGCCCCGGCCGCGCCGGCGATGACGTTCACGCCGCCGATTCCTCCGGTCGTGCCGACCACTGGGTCTCGGCGATTGGAGATCAAGCCCATTGTCACGACGCCCCCGGCTGCCGCGGCGGCGCCACCAGCCGTCGTGGCGCCGTCGGTGACGACCGGTCCGTTGCCGTCGCGCGATCTCGGCGTGACCTCCCTGCCCGCCCCAACCGTGCCGCTCGCAAACTCGAACGGCGCGTACTCGCTCGCGCGGCAGCTTGGCCTCGGCGTCTCCCGGATCGTGCTCGACCCGGGACACGGCGGACACGATCCCGGCGTGAGCGGCAACGGCGTCAACGAATCGGAGCTCGTGCTCGACGTCTCGCTGCGCCTCAAGAAGCTGCTCGAGGCGACGCCCGGCGTCGAGGTCGTGATGACGCGCGAGACGGACGTGTTCATCCCGCTCGAGCAGCGGACCGCCATCGCGAACCGCGAGAGCGCCGATCTCTTCCTGTCGGTGCACGCGAACGCGAGCCGCAACACGAAGGCGAGCGGCGTCGAGACCTACTTCCTGAACTTCGCGGCGAATCCCGAGGCGGAAGCCGTCGCGGCGCGCGAGAACTCGGCGTCGGGCCAGACGATGCACCGGCTGCCGGACATCGTTCGGGCGATCGCGCTCAACAACAAGATCGACGAGTCGCGCGACTTCGCCGCGGCCGTTCAGAAATCGATGGTGCGCAGCCTCGGCAGCAAGAACCGGAGCCTGCAGGATCGCGGCGTGAAGCAGGCGCCGTTCGTCGTGCTCATTGGCGCGGGCATGCCGAGCGTGCTCGCCGAAGTGTCATTCGTGACGAACAAGCAGGAAGGGGTCTTGCTGAAGACGGCCGCGTATCGCCAGCAGATCGCGGACGCGCTCTATGACGCGATTACGAAGTACCAGAAGTCGCTGAAAACGAAGACGACGATCGCGGCACGAGAATGACGAAGAACGAAGGACGAAGACTCCGACCCTGCGTTGGTTCTCAGTTCTTAGTTTGAAAATTCGGCGTCACACGGAGTGATTCGGAATCCGGAACCGGCTCGAGATTGAACCGCGCGCGCAGGAGTTTGATTCCAATCAGCACGCCGCCGAGCATGGCGCCCAGCACGACGGCCGCCAGCAAGAGCGCCGTCGTCAACCCGAGCGAGCCCACGAGAACGTCGATGATCGTCGTGCCCTTGACGGGCTCCTCGACGACTCTGACGATGATCGGGTTCGTTGGCTGAAGCACGGCCCCCTCTACGTCCAGTCCGCGCTCGAAAGCGCAAGCTCCGCGAGCGTGCGCACGGCGACGCCCGTCGGCCCTTTCGATTGCCACGGCTTCGGCTCGTCCGCCCACGCCGTTCCGGCGACGTCGAGATGTGCCCACGGAACGTCGTTCGCGAACTCCTTGAGGAACACCGCGGCCGTGCACGCGCCCGCGGCGCGTCCGCCGGTGTTGACCATGTCCGCGATCTCGCTCCGAAGCTGCTCGGAGTACTCATCGTAGAGCGGCATCGGCCACGCGCGATCGCCCGCCCGCGCGGCAAGCTTGCGGATCGCCTCGACCCAGGGCTCGGGCTGACCGAAGAGTCCCGACGCGGCCTTGCCGAGCGCGACGACGCAGGCGCCGGTCAAGGTCGCGACGTCGACGAGATGCGTCGCGCCCAGCCGCTGCGCGTACCACAACGCGTCGCCGAGGATGAGACGCCCTTCGGCGTCGGTATTCAGGACTTCGACCGTCTTTCCGCTCGCGCCGGTCAGCACGTCGCCGGGCTTGATCGCGCGGCCACCCGGCATGTTCTCCGCGGCGGGCACGACGCCAATCACCTTGATGGGTGCGCGCAGGATCGCGATCGCGCGCATCGCGCAGATGACCGCGGCGCCGCCCGCCATGTCGTCCTTCATGCGGTCCATGCCCTCGGCCGGCTTGATCGAGATGCCGCCGGTGTCGAACGTGATGCCCTTCCCCACGAGCCCGAGGACCGGCGACGCCGGCGCGCCAGGAGGTTCGTGCGTCATCACGATCACGCGCGGCGGTTCCGCGCTGCCGCGCGCGACGCCGAGCAGCAGGCCCATGCGCAGCCGGGCGATCTCGTCCTCGTCGAGGATCTCGACGGACAGGCCGACCTCGCGGGAGATCTGCACCGCGCGTTCGGCGAACACGGAGGGCGTCAGCACGTTCGCGGGCTCGTTGCAGAGGTCGCGCGCGATGTTCGATGACTCGCCGAGGACGCGTCCGCGCTCGACCGCCTCTTCGAGGGCGTGGAGCTGCGCCGTTTCCTGCGTCGACGGCGGAACGACCACCGTCATCCGCTCGGGCGGCGGCGGGACGTGGTCGCGGCTCTTGTAGCGATCGCTGTTGAACGCCGCGAGGATCAAGCCTTCGGCGATCGTTTGCGCCGCCGCGGCGGCGTCGAAGCGCGCGTCGGGCGACGGCCGGTAGAGAAACGCGATGCGCGCGACACGGCGCTGCTTCGCCGCTGCTGCGGCCGCTGTCGCGACGCGGCGCAGGCGCTCGAGATCGAAATCGGCAGCGCGGCCTGCGCCGACGATGGCGATGCGCCCGGCGCGCCATCCGCCCGCGGCCGGCGTGAGAAACAGTTCGTACGGCTTCCCTTGGACCTCGCGCGTGTTCAGCGCCTTCTCCACGGCCCCGCCGCTCGCGTGCGCGAGTTCCGGCACCGCTTGGAGAAGGTTCTCGCCCTCGAGGTGCGGAACGACCAGGAGATCGGTGTCGACGTCTGCCGGCGCGGACACCGCGAGCGCCACCGCGTTACCGACCATGGAACGGATCATTCGATCGATTATAGTGAATCCCCGCGGGTCCTTCAGAGCTTCCTGCTAGAATAGACACTCCTGCCGCAGAATTGTTCGGGAGCGTGACATGCAATTACGATCCTGCACCTGGCGTTGGTTGCTGTGCCTGTCGATAATCGGTGCCCTCACCGCGGGCACGTCCGCATCCGCCCCGGCGACTGAAGAAGCAAAAGCGCAGAACAAGAAGCCGTCGATCAGTCTCAAGGTGAGCCCGCCGGTCGGATTCACGCCGCTCCGCGTTGTCGTCACGGCAGAGCTGAAGGGCGGCGCGAACGACTACGAGGACTTCTACTGCGCGAGCGTCGAATGGGATTGGGGCGACGACACGAAGTCCGAAACCAAAGCGGACTGCGATCCGTACGAGGCTGGTAAGAGCGAGATCAAGCGGCGATACGTGATGGAGCACGTGTTCCGCGCGATGTCGAGCCCGCTGTCCGACCCGGCGGGAACCAACCCGAATCCGAGCATTCAGTATCGGATTCGCTTCACGCTGAAACAGAAGAACAAGACGGTTGGATCAGGACAGACCACGGTCGAGATCCGCAACGGCATGGGATAGGCGCGGATTTCGCGGATAACGCCGGTCACGCGTGATCCGATCCGCGTGATCCGCGTCACACCGCGTGATCCGCGTCACACCGCGTGATCCGCGTCACTCCGCGTGATCCGCGTCACACCGCGTGATCCGCGTTTAGTGGATTGTCCATCCGCCATCCACCATCAGCACGTGGCCGACGATCATGTCGGCCATGTGGCTCGATAGGAACAGCACCGCGCCAACGACATCGTCTGGTTGATTCCAACGGCCGACGGGCAGCATCTGACCTGTCGCCCATTCTTTGTATCCTGGACGCTCCAGGATCACTTTCCTCGAATCCGTTTCGGTGATGCACGGCGCGACGACGTTGACGGTAACGCCCTGCTTGGCCCACTCGAGCGACAGCGCGCGCGAGAGGTGGTGCACGCCTGCCTTCGCCGCCGCATACACCGATCGGCCTTGGAACGCGACGACGCCGAAGTTCGATCCGATGTTGACGATCTTTCCGCCTCCCTGCGGGATCATCACCTTCGCGGCAGCCTGACACGCGAAGAACACGCTCTTCAGCGACGCCGCCATCGTCCGATCGTATTCATCTTCGGTGACGTCGAGCGCGGGCGTTGTCCCGGTCCACCCCGCGTTGTTGACGAGCACGTCGACGCGGCCGAAGGTCTCCTTGGCCTTGTCGATCATCCCGCGCACCTGATCGACGTGCGAGACATCGGTTGGGACGACGATCGCCTTGCGTCCCAACGCTTCGATCTCGGCGACGACTTGCTTGATTTCCTCGTGCCGTCCCGATGGATGCTTCGCGAGCACGAGGTGCGCGCCAGCGTGCGCGAACCCGAGCGCGATCGCGCGTCCGATGCCCTGCGACGCGCCGGTCACCACGGCGATCTTGTCGTGCAATCCAAAACTCGAATAGTCCACGGCAGTCTCCAACTCGGACTAGATCAACCCTCGAATCGTTCCGCCGACGTCCAGGGCCGCGCCCGTGATGAAGCGCGCGAGCGGGGACGCGAGAAACACGACGGCGTGCGCGACGTCTTGCGGCTCGCCGATGCCCATCGGCATCTGACGGTCCTCGAGAAAGCGTTTGACGGCGCTGTCACGATCGACCCCGTAGTGTGCGACGAGTTGATCCACGATTCCGCCTTCGCGCGTCCACATTCGCGACCAGATCGGACCTGGCAGCACCGTATTGACGCGCACCGCCGGCGCATATTGCTTCGCGAGCGCTTTCGTCAGATACAACAGGCCCGCTTTGCACGCGCCGTATTCCATGAATCCCGGTTCGGGCTGCTTCGCGAGATCGGAGCCCGTGTTCACGACCGATCCCGATCCGCGCGCGGCCATCTTCGGCACGAGCGCGCGGGCGGTTCGCACCGAGCCGAGCAGGTTCACCTCGAACGAGCGCAGCCAGGTGTCGTCGGTCGTCTCCTCGAATGGGATCGAATCGCCGACGCCGAGGTTGTTGATGAGAATGTCGGGCGGTCCGCCGAATCGATCGAGCACGTGCCCGACGGCGTGCGCGACGCCGTCGGCTGTGGCGAGATTCGCCGCAACCGTGCCGAACCATCGCGCGGCGTTGGCGTCGAGCGCGGCGTCGTCTCGATCGCCGACGATCACGCGGGCGCCTTCGGCGGCGAGGAGATCCGCAATCGCGCGACCGATGCCGTGCGCGCCGGCGCTGACGTACGCGGTGGTGCCTTGCAGGTGGTAGTCCAACGTCAGCTCAGCGTGGGTAAAGACGGCGCTGGGGTCTGACCCCAACGCGCGGATTGCACTATACTCAGGTTGACAATCCCGCCCCCGAGCAACTATCTTCTGCGTCAAGTCGACAGAGCATAATCGATAATCTGTAGTCACGCTAGCGCTCGCCCTGCGCGAGACGCCAGTGCTCGTCCCACTTCTGAATCGGCGCATCTACGAGGCTCCCGGCATGGACAACGACAGCAAGACCCGACCGCTCGAGCGGCGCGTGTTCCGCGAGGAAATCCGCGAGCAGTTGATCGAGGACATCCTCAACGGCAAGCTCTCGCCCGGCGCGCGCATCGTCGAGACGCGCATCGCGCAGCAGTTCGGCGTGAGCCAAGGACCCGTTCGCGAAGCGCTCCGCGACCTGGAGCTCTTCGGCTTCGTCGTCAGCTCCCCGTTCCGCGGCACGCAAGTACGCAAGATCTCGACGGACGAGCTCCTGGAGATCTATCCGATTCGTGCGGCGCTCGAAGCCGTCGCGGCCCGCGCCGCCGCGGTCAAGATCGATGACGCGACCATCGCGCGGCTCGAGGAGCACCTCGACGCGATGCGCGACGCCGCGAAGCGCGACGATCCGCACGCGCAGGCGAACGCCGACGGCGCCTTCCACCACGCGATCATCGAGGCGGCAGGCAACCGCATGCTGGATCACGTGTGGCAGACGATGCGGCTGTCGATTACGACGTGCGTGACGCACGCGATGTCGCACCGATCGCTCCACGAGATCACCGAGCGGCACGTGCCGCTGCTCGAGGCGCTGCGCTCGCGCGATCCGATTCGCGCCGAGAAGGAGATCCGCAAGCACATCGAGGAGCCCGGCGAGTGGATCCGCGCGGCCGCGGCGCAGGAGCAGGCCGAGCGCCAGCGCGAGGGCGTGGAAACCGAGGCGGCTGGGTGAACCCGCACGCGGGAACGCTGAATCGCCGTCCGCTCGTTCGTCCGCCCGCGGCAACCGAGCACTATCTTCTCCGGCAGGGCATTCTCAAGCTTCTCGCGATCAAGGACTCCGACGTCCGGCTGCTCTGCCTGGAGCAGTGCCGCGACGCCATCGACAAGAGCCTGCATGCCGGAGGCGCGTTCTCCGCGACGATTCCGCTCGTGGCGCTCCACTACGGCGGCTTCATGGACATCGATATCGTCGATCCCACGCGGCGCGGTCAGGATCTGTTCGTGCTCAGCAAGGGCCACGCGGTAGCGGCGCTGGCGTCGATCTACGCGGACCTCGGCTACTTCGACAAGTCGGTGCTGAGCAACTCGCGATCGTACGAAAGCATCCTCAACGGGCATCCGGGCCCGCTGCTTCCAGGTGTGCACGTCGCAACCGGCCCAATGGGACAGGGATTCTCGGTCGCGCAAGGATTCGCGATTGCCGGACGGATGTCGCCGCGCTTCGACACGTACTGCCTCACCGGCGACGGCGAGCTGCAGGAAGGGCCGATCTGGGAAGCGGTCATGTTCGCGGGCCAGAAGCACCTGGACAACCTGTGCGTCATGGTCGATCGGAACAACGGCCAGCTCGACATCGCGAACCGGCTCGTGTTTCCGATGCCGGATCTCGAGCGCGTGTTCGCGTCGTTCGCGTGGACCGTCCACAACGTCGACGCGACGCAGTACGACGGCATCTACGCGGCGCTCGAGGCGTTCAGGTTTGGTCCTCGCAACGGCACACCCACCGCGATCATCTGCAATGGGATGAAAGGCCACGGCGCGCTCTCCGACTTCCTGAACAAGCACAAGGTCACGGTCCCGGACGCGATCGTCGATCAGGAGCGCGCGCTGCAGACGGCGCAGCGCCAGGATCGCGTCGAGGATTTCAACCGGTTCTTCCGCAGCGTCGAGGATGTGCCGCTGCAGCAGACGCTGGTCGACCTCGCGAGACAGATGCACCTCGACGTCAGCCGCCAGGCGTCGGGCGATCTCTCGCTGCGGACGAGCATCGGTCCCGTGATCACCGAGCGCGCGCCGAAGCGGCGCAAGAGCATCGCGTACGATCCCGCGCTCCTGCCGCGGATCGATTCGTCGAAGGAGTACGCGGCCAGCGAGATCGTCACGGCAGCGATGAAGGTGTTCGCGAGGGATCCGTCCGTCGTCTCGATCGATGCCGATCTGGCCACGACGAGCGGCCTCGAGGCCGGCGTCGCGTCGGTCGATCAACGCCGCGCGTTGAACGTCGGCGTCGCCGAAGCCAACATGATGGGCATCGGCGAGGCCTTTGCCGCCCTGGGCTACAACACATGGATCAGCACGTTCTGTCCGTTCTATGACTGGAAGTTCCTGCGCCGCATTGCCGTTGGCCAGCAGGAGCGGCTGGAGACGATGCACGCCAGGGACGGGTGGCTCAGCGAGGGGCATGGCCTGGATCTGACGATGCTCGCGACGGCAGCGAATTTCGAGACGCGCACCAACGGCGCGACGCACATGGGAAACGATGATTCAACGACCTTCGATGCCGTGGGACATCTGAAGATCATCGACGTCTCGTGCCCGCAGCAGATGCTCGCGATCATGAAATGGGTGATGGAAGGCAATCGCGGGCTGGTCTACGTGCGCGTGATGCGCACCCCGTCTGCCGTGTTATACCCTGCCGACTACGAATTCGAGTTCGGGAAGGGAGCTTTCGTCGCGGGAAGCAAGGACGCGGACGCGGTCATTGTGAGCAGCGGGCGAGGGGTGCACGAGGCGCTGGCCGGCGCACGCTTGTGTGCAGACGCCGCGCGTGTTGCGGTCATCGACATGCCGTCGATCGATCCCCCGCTCCTCCTTGAGGTGTGCGCGTCGGGCAAACTCGTGTGCCTCGCCGAACAGAACAACGGCTACATTCTTCAGAATCTGCTCAAGCTGCAGTATCAGAGACAGCCGCACGGCGAGAACCTGCTTCGACATGTGCTGTCCATCAACACGCTGGGCGGTGACGGCCGTCCGCAATTCATCCATTCCGGCACCTACGAAGAGCTGATCGAGGCGTTCGGGCTCACCCCGGCGCAGATTGCCCACGAAGTTCGCGCGCGTCTGGGCCGTTAGTCGAGGCCGCGCCCGCTGCGCGAAACCACGAATCCCTTGACAGGCGCGTCCGTTGCTGCCACCATCCGCCATCGATAATCGATAATTCGAGGTCCCAGCGCTGCCGTCGCGGCGCTGTGCTACTGTCGGCGGTAGCAGCGGGGGCTGTTCGCCCTGCCAGACAATACGGAAATCATGCGAATCCTGGCCTGGCTCGTCGCGCTATCGGTCGTGGCCTCGACCTTGGTGGGACTCGCCCGGCAAGCGTCATCTCCCGCCAATACCGCGAAGGGTGCAGCACTCGTTGCCGGGAAAGGCGAGTGCCTCACCTGCCATCGGGTGCAGGGCAAGGGATCGCGCCTCGGGCCTGATCTGACCGACATTGGCTCGACCCGCACCCCCGTACAGCTGCAGACGTCGTTGCTCGACCCCAACGCTGAGGTTCTCCCGGAAAACAGGTTCTATCGCGTTGTCACGCGCGATGGGACGAGCATCACGGGAAGGCTTCTCAACCACGACACGTTCCAAGTCCTGATGATGGACCCGAAGGAACGGCTGCGGACGTTTCAAAAGTCCGAGTTGCGTGAGCACGGCTTCGTCAAAGGATCGATGATGCCGGCGCAGGACCAAAGGCTGTCGCCGGAGGAGATCGCAGATATCGTGGCGTATCTGACCTCGTTGAAAGGAGTCGCGGCCGAATGACCGCACGCCGCTTCGTCGTGTTGCTCGTGATAATCGTGCTCGCGGAGTCGCTCGGCGCTCAAGTTTCGTACGAACGGATTTTGCACGCGCAGAAAGAGCCTCACAACTGGCTCACCTACTCGGGCGGCTACATGAGCCAGCGCTACAGCTCGCTCACGCAAATCACGACAGCGAACGTGAAGGATCTCGAATTGAAGTGGGTGTTTCAGGCCCGGTGGCTCGACTATTACCAGGCAACTCCGCTGGTGGTCGACGGGATTATGTACACCACCCAGGGCAACGACGTCGTCGCGCTCGATGCCGCGACCGGAAAAATATTCTGGATCTTTCCATATACGCCGGCCTCGGACGCGCGGTTTTGTTGCGGCCGCATTACGCGGGGCCTGGCGATTCTTGGCGACAGACTGTTTTTAGCGACGGTCGATGCGCACCTGATTGCCATCGATGCGAAAAGCGGCAGACCGGTGTGGCATCGCGTCGTGGCGCCTGGCACTGCCGGGTACTCGATGACGCTGGCGCCGCTCGTCATCAAAGACAAAGTCATTATCGGCACTGCCGGCGGCGAGTTTGGGATCCGCGGGTTCATCGCCGCATACGACGCGAGCACCGGGAAAGAAGCCTGGAGGTTCAACACGGTGCCGCTGCCCGGCGAGCCCGGGCACGAAACCTGGGGCGACGGCTGGAAGTACGGCGGCGGCTCAATCTGGGTCACTGGCTCCTACGATCCCGAAACGAATCTCACGTTTTGGGGAGTCGGAAATCCAGGCCCCGATTACAACGCCGAATCGCGGCCGGGCGACAACCTGTACAGTTGCTCCGTTGTCGCGCTCGATGCCGACACCGGCAAGCTGAATTGGCATTATCAATTCACTCCCGCAGACGAGTTCGACTGGGATGCGGTGCAGATTCCTGTGCTCGCAGACATCTCCTGGCAGGGAAAGCCTCGGAAGGTGATGCTGTGGGCCAATCGCAATGGGTTCTTCTACGTGCTCGATCGCAGAACGGGTGAGTTTCTTCGCGCAACCCCGATTGCCAAGCAGAACTGGAATGCCGGGTTCGATCAAGGGCGCCCGATCCGATCTCTCAACGCGACGCCTTCACGCAATGGCGTGCTCATCTATCCAGGCAATCAAGGCGCGACCAACTGGTTCAG
>DATBJJ010000160.1:0-6133 GCA_036556425.1 Vicinamibacterales bacterium | reverse complement strand
CCTCGGACTCCCCTGCTGGCTCGCTCGCGGGGCCCCATCGCCCCGCTCCGCTCCCCAGGCTCACTCGCTACCGCTCGTTCGCGCATCGATGAGATGACCTCTAGTCGGATTCGTGCTCCGTCGATCGTACGTGGGACGCGGTCAGCGAAGAAGGCGATCCAGCGAGCCGGTCACCCGCACGGTCGTGCCGGCGACGACGCGCGCCGTGGCGGTCCACGGCTGGTGATCGGCAAGCTCGAGCCTGACCTCGTGCGCGCCGACGGACTGCCCCGTCAAGCGCAGCGGCGTGACGCCTTGAGGTTTGCCGTCGATGAAGACACGCGCGCCTTGCGGCCGCGAATCGATGAAGATCTCGCCCGCGCCCGCCGCTTGGGGCTTGGATGGCGCGGCCGTTGCGGCTGGCGCAGCAGTCGTCGCGCCGCGTCCTCGCGCCGACGATCGCGATCGCAGCGTCACGTCGACGGTGCGCGACGCCGCGGACTGGGCCAGCGTGACGGTCTCGCTCGCAACGTCATAACCCGACTGCACGACCCGAATCGCGTACTTGCCGAATGGACGCTCGAGCGTCAGCGGCGTGCGGCCCGTCCACTTTCCGTTGACGGTGACCGATGCATTCGACGGCGTCGACGTCACGACGATCGTGCCGGTCCGCGACCTCGCGGGCGGCGGCGTAGGCTTCGAGGCAGCGGCCGGCGCTCTCACAGTCGCGGAGGGCGCGGCCGTCGTTTCCGAACGTGGCGATGCGGCCGCGGGACCACCCGTCTGCGGCGCAACGGTTCCCTCGCTGAAGCTGCTCGCCGGCGCGGCGGGCGTCGTCGCGGCCGGTGATGACGGCGGCGGCGTGCTGCGCGCGACCGTCGCGTCCGGGGCCTGCTCGCGGCTTCCGACGACGTAGCCAGCCATGTAGCCGAGCACGAGACCGAGGAGGAGCGCCATCGCGAGCGGCAGCATCGAAGGACGCGGCCGATCGGTCGGCGTTTCGTCAATCGGGACGTACGGAATGTCCGAGTCAATCGGATCGATAGGCGACTTGGACGCGATCGGTGGCACGATCGCGCGCTCGGGCAGCGGAGTCGAGCGTTCGTGCGCGCGCGGCCACGATCGATCGGAACGGAGGCCGGACGCATCGCGCGCAGCGAGCGTCACATCTCGCACGCCCGTCGTCTCGCGCGCGCGGAACTCGTCGACCGCGACGACGCGATCGTGAACCTCTCGAGCGATCGGCGCCTCGGCGTCCGCCGGCTCCGAGATCTCCGCGCTTGCCATCGACATGTCCGCGGCAGCCAACGACGCGGCGGACGCGATCGACGCGCTCTCCGGCAACCGTTCCGGCTCCGCGGGCGCTGCCGCGATCGGGATATCGTCTAATGGAATCTCCGGAGCGCGCTCGACCGGGACGAGGTCCGCGTCGATATTGGCGTCCGGTTCGCTCGCGGGCACTCCGGCGGCGGCGATCTCCGCCTCGGCGACATCAGGCGCGGCGACTTCGGCCGCGACCTCGGTCGCGATGATGTCAGTTGCGGCGATTTCCGGAGCGATCTGATCTTCTCTCTCGACGTTGTCGTCGCCCTTCTCTGCGCGCGGCGCAGCGTCGAACAGCGCCGCCGGCGGCGCGGCGGGAACGTCGTCGACGACGGGCTTCGGCCGGCGTTTCCTCGCCGCAATCACACGGCGCGCGACTTCCCTCGGCGAATCTCCCAGACTGATCGGCTCCGCTGCGAAATCGTCGAGCCCTGAAGTCTCGCTCACCTCGCTGGCTTTAGCCGGACCCTGCGCGTCAGCCGGAAGGGTCTCGTCCGCTGGCACCGGAGTCGCGACGGCTTCGACACCGCCAAGTTCCTGGAGCGCGGCGGCCAACGCGCTGGCAGACTGGAATCGCTGCGACGGATCTTCGTGCATCGCACGCGCGAGGATCGAATGGATCGCGTCCGCGTGGGCGCCGAGCGACGCGCCCGCGAGGGATCCCATCTGATCGCCGAGGCCCGATGGCCTGCGGCCGGTCAACAGCTCGAAGGCAATCGCGCCCAACGAGAACACGTCGGCCGGCGTGCTCCACGGCTGCCCGGCGATGCGCTCCGGGGCGCTATACGGACGCCGGACCGGCGCGCGAATGCCCAGGCGATCGAGCGCGTCGACGACGCCGAAGCCGGTCGCGCGCGCTTCGTCGGGGGTGACGAAGATGTCCCTCGGGTGCAGCGCGCCATGGCCGACGCCTGCCGCGCGCGCGGCGTCGATGGCCGCCGCGATCTGCGTGAGAAATGGAAGGGCTTTATCGACCGTCGCGGGCGCGTAATGGCGCATCGCGACGTCGAGCGACTCGGCCGCGACGTACTCTTCCGCTCGATAGGCGACGGTCCCCTCGAGGCCGGCCGCGACAGGTTCCACGATGGAGGCATGGACGAGGCCAGCGTCGACCGCGCGGCGCAGCTCGTCCGCAAGCGCGCTCGCCTGCTCGGGCGTCAGATCGAGGCGGAACACTTTTACGGCGACGAGGCGATCTCGTGTGGGCTCGTATGTCCGGTAGACGGGACCGAGTGCGCCGACACCGATTTGATGCAGCACCCGAAAGGGGCCGAACGCCGGTGGGGCCGCGAATCCAGTCGGGTCGTCTCTGGTCAGGTACCGTGCTCCTCGTGTCGCGCCGGAGGTGGGTTGAAAAAATGTAACACGAAATGAAGAAACGTAATGAAGAACTTCGCGCGGGCGGATCCATCGAGCCGCGCCAAGCGTCATAGACGCGGATCTCGCGGATCCGATCAGCGTGATCCGCGTTTATCCGCGTCTTTCGTCTTTCTTGACATGTTTCAGAGGGCTCTGAGAGAGTACGAGGCGGTGTCAGGGGAAACCACGTTCGCCGACCGGTCCACGCGCACCGCGATCGACGTGCGCCGATTCAGTTGGATCCGCCCCCTGGCAGGCGATTACGCGTTCAATTTCGAGAACGTCGCGCCGCTCTACGCCGGCGACCCGACGTCGCGGCACGCATGGGCTGAGGCGATCGCGCGCGCGCGTGCCACGGCGCGGCCGCATGCCGCTGTCGCCGACCTCGTCGCCGCGCAGCAAGGCCGCCGGAATGCGCCGGCGGCGGCACGCGCCGCCGCATCCGAGCTCGCCAATCCCCAAACCGTTGCCGTGCTCACCGGACAGCAGGCCGGCGCCTTCGGCGGACCGCTCTTCACCCTGCTGAAAGCCGTCACCGCGCTGCAGCTCGCGCGCAAGGCCGCGCGCGAACATCCCTCGGATCGCGATCGCCCCGCGAGCGTCGCCGCCGTCTTTTGGGTCGATGCCGAAGATCACGACTGGGACGAGATTGCGAGCTGTACGGTGCTCGACGCGGCCTTCGAGCCGCGCACGATCACGCTCGCGAAGCCCGATGGGGCCGGCGAGCGGCCGATCGCGGCGCTGACGATCGATGGCCGGGTCGAGCAAAGCCTCGACGAGCTTGCCGACGCGCTCGGGCAGACCGAATTCACCGAGCAGCTGATGGCATCGCTTCGAGCGGCGTACCGGCCGGACGTCGGCGTCGCCGATGCGTTCGCGCGATGGCTCGAATCCATCCTGGGACCGCACGGTTTGATCGTGTTCGATTCGTCCGATCCCGCCGCGAAGCCGCTCGTCGCGGATCTGTTCCGGTCCGAGCTGCGGCACGCGGGACGGACCGCCGCGCTTGCCGCGGACGCCGGCAACCTGCTCACATCGCGCGGCCACGAGCCGCAAGTCGTCCCTCAACCGGACAGCGTCTCGCTCTTCTACATCGACGGCGCTCGTCGTCCGATTCGCCGGCAGGGCGATGAGTTCGTCGCGGGCGATCGATCGTTCAGCGCCGATTCGCTCGCCGAGCAAGTCGCGTCGGCACCGCACCGGTTCAGTCCGAACGTGCTGCTCCGGCCGATCGTGCAGGACTCGCTCTTTCCGACAGTCTGTTACGTCGCGGGACCCAGCGAGCTCGCGTACCTCGGACAACTTCGCAAGGTCTACGACAGCTTCGGCGTGCCGATGCCGCTCATGTATCCACGCGCGACGGCGACGCTCGTCGACTCCGCGACCGCCCGCTTCCTCGCGCGATACGACGTCCGCGTGGAAGACTTGCAGCGGCAGGACGAGTCCGCGCTGAATCACTTGCTCGAATCGCAGATGCCGCAGTCGGTGGAGTCGGCGATTCGCGACGCCGAGACCGCCGTGCGCAGCAGCATGGAGCGCGTGATCGACGCAATGCCCGCCGTCGATCCCACGCTCGCCGGCGCGGCGCGGACGACGCTGTCGAAAATGGAGCACGACATGCGCAGCCTGCAGGGCAAAATGGTGCAGGCGGTGAAGCGGCGCGACGACACGCTGCGCCGCCAGTTCAGGCGCGCTCAAGCACAGATCTTTCCGCTCGGCCATGCGCAGGAGCGCACGCTCGGCGTCGTCTACCTCCTCAATCGATATGGTCCGGGACTAGTCGATCGGCTGCTGTCGGATCTTCCGCTCGAGCTCGGACAGCATTGGGTGATGACGGTCTGAACTAAGAACGAAGAACTAAGAACAACGCCCTTCAGAGCGCGGCAAGAGCTGCGTTCAGGCGTTCTTCGGCGCGGCGCAATCCGTCGACGCGCTCGTTGGTCCACCGCTCGTCGTCCTTCATTCGTTCCTGCGATCGCGCGAGCGCGCCGCGCACTTCTTCCGGCGCCGGTCCGCCTGGCGTCTTGCGAACGCGCACGAAATAATCCGGGCTGAGAATCTCCGAAATCCGATCCTCGTCATAGGCAATCGCGCGGCCGATCGACGACGAGATCTCCTTCAGGATGTCCGCGCGCGACTCGTGCGGTCGCCGCGTCGCTTCGACGACGAATGCCGCCGCGATGCGGTGCGCCGCCTTGAAGGGCATGTCGTGCTCCCGCGTCAGCGTATCGGCGAGCTCGGTCACCGTGACCCATCCTTCTCTGGCACGGGCGGCCATCCTCTCGCGATCGAACTCGGCACCAGCCATCGCCGCGGCGACGAGGCTGACCGCGCGAAGCGCGTCTCCGAACATCGAGGACACGAGCGGCTGAAGATCGTCTTCGGTGTCGACGATGTCGCCGAAGGGCGTGTTGTGTACGGCAAGGAAGATCGCGTGGGTCTGGCCGAGCGCCAGGCTCGCGAGCGCGCGCGCGGGCTCGAGCGCGACCGGATTCCGCTTCTGCGGCATGATGCTGCTCGTCTGCACGAAGCCGTCGGCGAGCCGAAGGTAGCCGACTTCGGCCGTGCACCACAACAGCAGATCCTGCACGACACGACCGAGGCCCGCGATGAGCACGGCGACGGAGGACACGCTTTCGAGCATGTAGTCGACCGTTGCGATGCTGCCGTATGTATTGCCCGTCGGGCCGTCGAAACCCAGCAGCTCCGCCGTACGACCGCGGTCGATTGGAAAGGCGGTGCCGGTGATCGCGCAGGATCCGAGCGGGCTGAGATTCGTCGACGCGTACGCCGCTCTCAATCTGGTCGAGTCGCGCTCCAACTGCTCGATGACGCCGGCCAGGTAGTGCGCGACGGTGGACGCTTGCGCCGGCTGCGTGTGAGTGTGCGCGGCGAAGACGGTCTCGAGGTGCTCGGATGCGAGGGTCGAGAGCGCGGACCGCAGCGACGAGGTCGCGCGCACGAGACCGAGAATCAGCTCGCGCTGGCGCATGCGGTACATCGTCATGTCGATGTCGTTGCGCGAGCGGGCCGTGTGAAGCCGGCCTGCGACGTCCTCGCCGCAGGCCTGAACGAGCAGCCGATGGACGTAGAAGAAGAGGTCCTCGCACGTTCCGTCGAAATCCGCAGAGCGGACCTCTTCGATTGGCACCCGCCGCAGCCCTTCGCGAAGCGCGACCGCGTCGGCCTTGGAAACGATCCCGCACTCGGCGAGCATCGCCAGGTGCGCGTAGTGGATCGCCATCAGCGGTTCGAGAAACTGCGCTTTCGCGTCTTCGAAATTCTGATTGAGGACGAGGCGGATGTAGGTTGGATGGAACACGATCTCTCTGTCAGTCGGCAGTCGTAAGTCGAGAGTCGACGGTCGCAGTCGGCAGTCGCAGTCGACAGTCAGCAGTCGACAGTCAGCAGTCGACAGTCCACAGTCGACAGTCCACAGTCGACAGTCCACAGTCGACAGTCAGCAGTCGAC
>DATBJJ010000159.1:0-5903 GCA_036556425.1 Vicinamibacterales bacterium | reverse complement strand
GTAGGCCAGCAGTCCATGCAGGCCGATGCCCGCGACCAGGAACGCGACGGCCGCGAACGTGCCGAGGACGCCCACCTGCGCGCGGCGCGGCGCGATCTCCGCGGAGACGATGTCCGCGAGCGGGTGCACGTCAGAGATCGGCTGCTCGGGATCCGCCCGCGCGACGATCGCGCGGATCGACGTCAGCAGGCCGGCGGATACGTGGCTCCTCACCACGAGATCCTTCGGCAGGTAGGGAATCAACTGGCTGTCTTCGACCTGTCGCGACGGCAGATACATCTGCGGCTCGCTCTCGCGCTCGAGACCGCGCACGCGAACGTGCCCGACAACGCCGACGATCGTGCGCTCGACGCGGCGGACGGCGAAGCGGCGGCCGAGCGGATTCTGGTTCGGCCAGTAGCGGTTGGCGAACGAGTCGCTGACGACCGCGATCTGCGGCGCGTCTTTCGTATCGGTATCGGCGACGTCGCGTCCGGCGCGAATCGGGATCCCCATGGCGGCGAAGAAGCCAGGCGTGACGAAGCGCATGCTCGCCGACCTCGCTTCGCCGGGGGTGGGCGGCGGCGCGTCGCGCACCGAGACGCCCCAGACGCGAGCCCGCTCGACCAGTGGCAGACCGGTGGTGTATCCGGCTGCCGTGACGCCCGGCAGCGCCCGCACGTCATCGAGCACGCGCGAATAGAACTCGTGACGCCGCGCCACCGTGTCGTATTTCGGCGAGGGCAGCGCTGTACGAAGTGTCAGCACGCCGCTGGCGGAGAAGCCGGTGTCTGCCGCGGCAACCCGCAGCATTGCGCGCAGCAGCAAACCGCACCCGACCAGCAGGACGACCGACGCACCGACCTGTGCGATGACGAGCGCGGCGCGAAGGCGCTCCGTTCGGCGGCTCGATCCGGTGCGCGGGCCTTCGCGCAACGCGCGTGCGTCGGCGTGCTTCGCGATGCGCCGCGCGGGAATGATGCCGAACGCGATCGCGCTGACCAGCGTCGCCAGCATCGCGGACCCCAGCAGACGCACGTCCAGTCTGGGGACCTCCGCGATCGGGAGCGCCGTGGGCACGAGGCGGGCCAGCATGGGCAGCGTGCTCACCGCGAGCACCACACCGACGGTCCCGCCCGCGATGGCGAGCAGCACGCTCTCGGTCAGCATCTGCCGCGTCAGACGCTCCCGCCCGGCGCCGAGCGCGGCGCGGACGGCCAGTTCCCTCTGCCGCGCGAGGCCGCGCGTGAGCAACAGGTTTGCGAGATTCGTGCAGGCAATCAGCAGCAGGGCTCCTGCCGCGCCGAGCAGGCACCAGATCAGCTGCCGCGACTGCGGCGACATCTCGTCGCGCAACGCGATGACGTTGGCCGTCGTCCCGTTGGCGACGCTGCGGTCGACGGCCGCGAGCGACCTGGCAACCTGCTGCATCTCCGCGGACGCCTGCGCGCGCGACACGCCGGGTTTCAGCCGCGCGATCGCTTCGATCGATGGATTGTTGTAGACGTAGTCGGCCGGCGCGAACTGGAAAGGAATCCAGAAGTCGGCGGCGCGCATCGGAAATTCGAACGTCCGAGGCATCACGCCGATGATGAGGCGCGGCTGATCGTTGAGGCGGACGGTCGTACCGACCGCGCGCGCATCGGCGGCGAAACGCGTCCGCCACAGGCGTTCGCTGATCATCACCGTACCTGCCGCCTCTTCCCGGTCGTCGTCCGCCTCGATCGATCGGCCGACGAGCGGATGCACGCCAACGACTGCGAACAGCTCGCCGCTCACCCGCGCGCCATCGAGCCTGACCGGCTCGCCCGCGCCGACGAGATTCGCGAAGTGCGGATCGAACGCCGCGACCCGCTCGAAGGACGTGGAGCGATCGCGCCAGTCGCGGAAATGTCCCGGCGAGAGCTGCAGTCGTCCTCCCGAAGGCGGACGCTGCCAGAGTTTCACGAGCCGCTCCGCGTCGGGAAACGGCAGCGGCCTGATCAGCACGTGATCCGCGAGCGAGAACGCCGCCGTGGTCGCGCCGATGCCCATGGCCGCGACGAGGATCATGGTGAGGCTGAACGCCGGCGCATGCCGCAGCGCACGCAGCGCGAACGTCGCGTCACGGCGCAGGATTTCCGCATGCAGCGCCGGAGCATCGCGCAGCGTGCCCGACAGCTCGCACAGGCAGAGCGCCGCCCGCGATCGCAGGTCCGGTTGCTGTCGCCACTGTCGCGCGAACAGCGCGATCATCTCGCCGCCGTACTCGGCGCGAAACGACGCCGGATAGAGCCGGAGCAGCGCGCGGTAGAGGGCCGTCATACGTTCTTCGGCACGAAGCCGCTCGCGCGCGCAAGCCGGACGAGGCCCTGCAGCCGACGCGTCTCCGCGCGGGCCACCGCTTCGCCGAACTTCGTGATTCGGTAATATCGCCGCCGCTCGTCGTCCAGCTCGGGCGCGGGGCGTTCGTGGACTTCGACGATGAGGTCCTGCTCGATCATCCGCTGAATCGATCGATACAGCGTCCCCGCGCTCATGCGGAGCGCGCCGTCGGTGCGGACGCTGATCGCCTGGATGATCGCGTAGCCATGACGGTCTTCGCCGGCCACGGCCATCAGGATGTGGAACGTCGCGGGCGGCAGCGGCAGCAACGCCTCGACGTCAGCGTTGTCAAAGCCCATCTCGTGACACTATAGCCACTGTGGCTATAGTGTCAACATGGCCGCCGCGCGTCGAAGGAAGGATTCTTCGCGCCTACGACCGCAACGCCGATAACGGATCGATCCTCGTGGCACGTCGGGCGGCCAGGTAGGTTGACGATAGGCCGACAGTCGCCATCATCGCAGCGGCGGCAGCGAACGTCGGACGATCGAGCGGACTGGCATCGACGAGCCATGCGGTGAGGAAGCGTGTGGTCAACGCGCCAAGCGCGAGGCCGCAGGTGACGCCCACAACCGTCAGGATCGCGCCGCGCGCGAGGAAGAATCGCAGCACCGTCCCGCGTCCGGCGCCAAGAGCGATGCGCACGCCGATCTCGGGTGTGCGCTCCGTCACCGAGCCGCCGACGACCGCGAAGAGGCCCACCGCGGCGAGCGTTGCCGCAATGCCGGCGAACGCTGCCAACAGCGACGCCGCGAAGCGCCAGGTCGCCACGGATCGCGCGACGATCTCCGCTACGGGTTCGACATCGCCGACGGGCAGACGCGGATCGATCGCTGCCGCCTCCTGTCGAATGACTGGCGCCATCTGCTCAGCGCTGAAAGGCGTCTTCACCACGATCCGAATCACGGGGACTGGGTCATCCGCGAAGAGAACGTACATCTCAGGTCGCGCCGTCAGCCGGCTGCCGCTGTCCCGCACGTCTCGCGAGACGCCGACGATCGTCTTGGTCGAGACGCGGCCCAGGTCGCTCTTGAATACCAGTTGCCGGCCGAGTGGATCCTGCCCGGGCCACATGCGCCTCGCCATGGTCTCGTTCACAATCGCGGCGCCAGCTCCCGCGTCGTCGCGCAGCGTGAACGTCCGCCCTCGAAGCACCGGAATGCCCATCTCGCTGAAGTAATCCGGCGTGACGCGGGGCGACCACACGCTGAGCGTGGAGCCGTCGCTCCCGACGTGGTGGACCTCGGCGCCGGTGATGAAACCGGAAAGCGGAACGTAGCTCGTGGCCACGATCGCCTCCACGCCCGCTCGATGTCGGAGCCGCTGCAGCAAGTTCCCGAGGAAGGCGTTCCACGAGAGGCCGTCCGCGTACTGTGGCCGCGGCAGCGAAATCGTCGCCATCAACTTCCCGTCTGGTTCGAAGCCCGGATTCGCGGGCCGGAGATGAAGAAAGGTCTTCATCATGAGTCCGGCGCCGGCGACAAGAGCGACGGAAAGCGCTACTTCCGAAATGATCAAGGCGCCGCGGATGCGTCGGCGCGACGGCGTCGTCAGGAGGGCAGATTCTTTGAGTGCAGCGCCAGGATCCAGGCGGGAGGCGTAGAGTGCCGGCAACAGCCCGAAGAGCAGCGCAGTCCCTGTCGACAGCGCCAGGCACGCCGCCAGCACGTAGCCGTCGAGCGCGATGTGGTCGATGCGGCGGATTCCTCCCGGCATCAACGAGACGAGCGCACCGAGACTCCAGTTTGCGATCAGCAGGCCCGCGGCACCGCCACACAGCGCGAACACCATGCTCTCGGTGAGGAGCTGGCGCACGACGCGGGCACGACTGCATCCGAGCGCGGCGCGCACCGCGAGCTCCTTTCTGCGCGCGTCCACCCGGCCGAGCAAAAGACTGGCGACGTTCGCGCACGCAATGAGCAGCACGAAGCCCGCGGCTCCGAGCAGTGCCAGCAGCGGTTTCTTGACGTCCCCGTAAATCTGTTCGGTCAGAGGAACGAGGCGCACGCGGATGCCGTCTCGACGGGACGTCGCCTGGTCGACGGCACCGTCCATCTGTTCCTCGGCGACGCGCGGGGAAATGTCTCGCTTCAGCCTGCCGTACACGTTGATAGTGCCGGCAGTCCGTCCTTGCGAACGGATGCTCTCCAAGCAGGACGTCAGCGGAATCCATCCGTCGAGCCGTCTGAGCGCGCGCGGACCGTCGAACTCCTTGGACATGACACCGATCACGGTGACCGGCACGCCATCGAGCGTGAGGACGCGCCCGATGCTGGCAGGGTCGCCACCAAGACGGTCGCTCCAGAACGAATGACTGACGACGACGACCGGCGGAGCGCCGGGACTATCTTCCCGAGCGGCAAACGTGCGGCCGATCGCCGGCGACGCGCCGAGCATGGAAAACATGTTGGCCGAGAAGCACTCGAGTCTGAGACGATCCGGGGCGCCGGCGCCCGTCCACACGGGCGACGACATCGTGTAGCCCGCGAGCGACTCGACGGCATCGACGCGCTCGTTCCAGGTTCGAAGTTGCGTCAACGGAATCGCCGCCGAGCGACCCTGGGCATCCTGCCGGAGAACGCTCACGAGCCGCGCGGGATCTTCGAACGGCAGTTGGAGGAGCACCGCGTTCACGACGGTGAACATCGCGGTGTTGGCGCCGACGCCCAGCGCGATGGTCAATATCGCCGCGGCGGTCGGCAGCGGATACTTCCGCATGAGACGCAGGCCATACGCGGCGTCTCGGACGAGCACCGCCAGGTGCTCGCGCGGAGCGGTTTTGAGACTGCCAGCGATGGTGCGCCACCACAGCCGCACAATCGCGAGGCGCCCGGCCGTTCTCGCATCCGCGCGCTCGTCACCGAAGTCAGCAGACATCTCGTCGCCGAAATCGCCGCGAAACTCCGACGGAAACAACCGCAGTAGCAACCGAAACACACGGTCGGCGCGCGATCTGCCACGCATCGATCACCTCACGGCGCGATCACGGAAGGACAATCAGCTCATGCAGTGCCAGGCTCGTCGAGCAGCCGCGTCGCGCGGACCACGGCGATCATGTCCTCGAGCCGCTCGGCTTCGGCGATCGCCACACGACGCCCGAAGTCGGTGAGCCGGTAGTAGCGCCGCCGCTCGTCGTCCAACGACGCCGCCGGGCGCCTGCGCGATTCGACGATCAGCCCTTCGGCGAGCAGCCGCTTGATGATGCCGTACAGCGTGCCGGTGCTGAGCACGACCCGGTCGTCGGTGTGACGGGCCACGGCCTTGATGATCGCGTAGCCGTGCTGGTCGCCGTCGGCGAGGGCCACGAGGACGTGGAACATCGCCGGCGTCAGTGGAAGCAGCTCGGAAGGGACGCGGCGCGACGCGGACATCTCAACTCAGTCGTGACACACTATATCGTGACGAGACGTATGTCAAACGCACGCGGACCCGGTGTATTCACTAGGTATGGCGAAGCTCGTGTTCGGAATGAACCAGTCCCTGGACGGCTACGTCGACCATATGGCGTTTGCGCCAAGCCCCACGCTCTTCCGCCACTTCATCGAGGAGGCTCAGGGGCA
>DATBJJ010000158.1:0-25772 GCA_036556425.1 Vicinamibacterales bacterium | reverse complement strand
GCGAAATCTAGCCACCGCGCCTCCGGCGCTCTTCGGCCTTGCGGCGCTCTTCTTCGCGCTTCCGTTCTTCCTCCTTCCGCTTCTCCTCTTCTTTTTTCTTGTCGTCTCCGCCGCCGAAGACGCGGGACCAGAATCCGCGCTTCTTCTTCGGTTCCTCACCCTTGACCTCGGACGAGGCGGACGACGCGGATGCGTCCGGCGAGGCCTGCGGCGGGTTCGCCGGCGCGCCGGTCGTGCTCGCCGTCGGGGGCAGTCCGGCCGCATCGACCGACACCGGTATTCCCACTTCCTTGCCGAAGATCCCCGCGAGCCGCTCGCCGAACGACAGGCCTCCGTGCAGCGGACACTCCGTATCCGGCTGCGTTCCGCGGACGAAGTACTCCGTGTAGATCATCGAGCGGTGCTCGGTCATGCCCTCTCGATTGATCACGAGCACGTTATCGCATCCGCGCGACGGCAGCTTGCCCGACATGCGGCACACGTTGACGCCGATCACGTTCGCGGGACGATCGAACCAATCCGGCTTGTGTCCGCGCGTCGCGCGCTTCATGAAGTCGGCCCAGATCGGCACGGCGAGCTCGCCCGCGTATCCACCGGACGCGATCGTCTTCGGCTGATCGAAGCCCACCCACACGCCGGTGACGAGATGCGGCGTGTATCCGATGAACCACGCATCGTTGTAGTCGTTCGTCGTGCCCGTCTTGCCGGCGGCCGGAAGCGTGAAGCCCGACTGCCTCGCGCGATACGCGGTGCCCGCGTTGACCACGTCCGACAGCATGCTCGACATCAGGAACGCGGTCGCTTCGCTCACCGCCCGGTGCGATTGGCCTTCATCGCTGAACAACACGACGCCATCGCTGTCCTCGACGCGTCGAATCAGCACCGGCGTCCGGACGACGCCGCCGTTCGCGAACGCGCCGTATGCGGCGGTGAGCAACGTGAGCGTGACGTCGCTCGCGCCGAGCGCCAACGACGGAACGCTCGGCGGTTTGCCGACGTTCAGCTTCTCGGCGTAGCCGACGGCCTTCGAGATGCCGACCGAGTTCAACATCTGCACCGCCGCGCGGTTGCTCGACGTTCGCAGCGCCGATCGCATCGTCATCTCGTCCGACGTGGCATGCTCGTCCTCGGGCAGCCATCCGCCCTGCGGCGTCGCAATCGGATCGTTCAGGCCGGTGATGAGCGAGGCGGGCGAATAGCCCGCTTCGAGCGCCGTCGCGTAAACGAACGGTTTGAACGCGGACCCGGACTGCCGCTTGGCCTGCGTCGCGCGATTGAAGCGGCTGTCGTTGAAGTCGCGGCCCCCAACCATCACGCGGACCTGGCCCGTGGCGGGATCCATGGCGACGAGCGCGCCCTGGAGATAGTCGGGCGCGTCTTTTTCGGCGGCCTTGTCCGGCGGCGCGCTGACCCGAACGGCCGCGGCCAGAGGGCTGTCTCGTTTCGGATGACGGAAGCCTGCACGCTTCTCGATGTCTTTCAGTCCGTGCTCGAGCATCTCTTCGGCGGCACGCTGCAAATCGCTGTCGATCGTCGTGTAGACGCGAAGGCCACCTTGATAGACGCGTTGAAAACCGAATCGCTCGACGAGCTCGCGGCGGACCTGCTCCTTGAAATAGAGGCCGAACGTTTCCTTGATCTCGAGCGCGTTGTTCAGTTTCACCGGCGCCGCTTTCGCACGCGCCGCCGTTTCCGCGTCGATCGCGCCCGAATCGATCATCGTCTGGAGCACCGTCGCACGCCGCGCGATCGCGCGATCGAGATTGACCGTCGGCGCGTAGCTCGATGGGCTCTGGATGAGCCCCGCGAGCAGCGCGGCCTCATCCACTTGCAGATCCGCGGCGGACTTGCCGAAATATCCGCGCGCGGCCGCTTCGACGCCGTGCAAGCCGTCCCCGAAGTAGACCTTGTTGAGATACATCTCCAGAATCTCTTTCTTGCTGTAGAGATTCTCGAGGTACGCGGCGAGGATCGCCTCCTTGAGCTTGCGGCGATACGCCTTGTGGCGGTTCAGAAACGACAATCGCGCGAGCTGCTGCGTGATCGTGCTCGCGCCTTCCGCCCGCCGCCACTCGCGCAAGTTCCGCAGCGCGGCGCCGCCGACGCGGACCGCGTCGATCCCGCCGTGCTCGAAGAAGCGCTGATCCTCGACCGAGAGCACCGCGTTGATGAGGTGGCCAGACACCTTCTCGAGCGGCACTTCGATCCGCTGCTCTTTATAGATCGTGAATGCCGGACGATCGCTCGCGTCGAAGATTGTGGTCGACTGCACCATATTGCCCATGCCGCGCAGGGCTTCGCGAGTGGGCAGATCGGACGTGAGATCGTACGCGACGTACGCGAGCCATCCCGCGACGAAGAAGAGCGACATCGCCAAGACGCCGATCGTCGCCGCGAGCGCGCGCGGCCTCGCGGCGAACGTGCGGCCGAGGAGCGCGATCGATGTCAGTTGTAGCGACCGGAGCGAGCGCTGAATCTGCAGAACGCGAGGATGCATAGGGGACCCTGGGCAACCCGACCCAACTCTTTGATTATCTGCCCCTTGTGGCCCAGGAGCAAACTAATCGCAGCCGCTGCTCGCGGTCCGGCTGGATCGGACAGCGGATAGCGGGCAGCGGACAGCGGATACCGGACAGCGGGCCGCGGACAGCGGACCGCGGACCGCGGATAGCGGACAGCGGACAGCGGACAGCGGACAGCGGACAGCGGAGCTACAGCGTCTTGAGGAATTCCAGGAGCGCTTTCTTCTGCGCAGGTGTGAGAGGGACGCCGTACAGATGGCCGCCGTTGCCGTTGCCAGGCGTGCCCGTATCGTAGAGCGTGCCGGTTCGAGCGGCCTCGTCACCGTCTGACACGAAGCCGAGCCGATTGCGATCGTAGACGTCGTAACCGCGATAGAACGTCTTGCGGCGGTTGGCGGGCGGCTCGAGCAGCTCGTCGAGCGACGGCACCGACCCGTTGTGAAGGTACGGCGCACGCAGCCAGACCCCGTCGAGCGGAACGGCGACGTAGCCGTTCGTCTTCCTGAACCCGACGAATTCCCACGCGTAGCCCTTGGCGTACCGGTTGTACGACGCCGCCGCCTGCTGGGTCCACATGTCGAGACGATGGCGATCGGTTCCAAGGTCGGGCTCGTCGAGCGGTATCACCGTGC
Organism: Vicinamibacterales bacterium; assembly: GCA_036556425.1. Lineage (GTDB taxonomy): Bacteria > Acidobacteriota > Vicinamibacteria > Vicinamibacterales > 2-12-FULL-66-21 > DATBJJ01. The sequence goes on along the minus strand of DATBJJ010000158.1, from coordinate 22,618 downwards.
CCGTCCGCGCGCCGCCGGCGCGATGGCACTGCGCGCACCGTGCATCGAACACGCCGCGGCCTTCCGACGCCAGCGTCTTGTCGATCGTGAACGGATACGGCGGCGGCTGCACGCCGAGCAGCCACTGCTCGATGCGACCGAGGTTCTGCAGCGCGATCGACTTCCGGCTCGCGCCGTCGCCGAGCGCCCCGCTCAGCACCGCCTCTCGCAGCGACGTCGTCAACCCGTCCCAGTGCAGCGCGGCGCCGCTTCGCGCCTTCATGTTCCAGATCGGCATCATGTCCGAGTTGCCGATCGTGTTGTCGACCGGCTGCTGGAGGAACGTGAACTTCGGCGGATTGAACGGATCGATCCGGCCGGGACCCCACTCGGGATTCCGATACATCCACTCGTATTGGCGCCGCTGCTTCTGAAGCGCGCGCCGCATCGTGGGGATCAAGAGAAACCGGTACTGCATCCGCTGCGACCACGACAGCTTCGTGATGCCCTCGATCGCCGGCAACAACACGCTCGGCGTGAATCGCGGATCGTCGACGACCGCGTGCAGGAACTTGACGTACAGCTGCGGATTGATTTGGTTCCCTGGACCCGCGGCCACGATTCGCCGGGGCTCGAGCGGTCCCGTCCGCACGGAGGACGAGTGGCAGAACGCGCAGTTGACGGCGACGCGCGGCCCGCCGAAAAGATCCGCCTTCGCAAGACCAACGGGCAGCTCTTTCCCCGGCTCCCACGCGAACCCGAACGCCGCGTATCCGCCAGGCCTGGGCAGCTTGTCCGCGAACACGCGCGGCAGCACCTGCCAAATCCAATACGGAATCCCTTCTTCCGATTCGATCCCGACGCTGCCGTACTTGAACTCTTCCTCGGCGCTGTCGAAGCGCGGAACCGTCGCCGGCCGCGCGCCACCGGCGCACGCGAAGAGCACGGCGCACCACGCGCCGACCAGCGAATATCGGAGGAGCGATCGGTTCACAGCGTTTTCAGATACTCGAGCAGCTGCTCGCGTTCCTGCCTCGAGAGCTTCGCGCCGTAGACGTGTCCAGCGCTGCTGTTCCCCTTCAAGCTCGTATCGAATTTGACGCCGTTCGCTTCTGCCTGCGGACCGCTCGAGACGAATCCCACGTTGGTCCAGTCGTACACGTCGTATCCGCGATAGAAGACGGTGGGCCGCTCGTCGGGAAAGAGCAGCGCGCGCAGCGTGGGAACGGATCCGTTGTGAAGATACGGCGCGCGCAGCCACAGGCCGTCGAGCGGCATGTTCGCGTAGCCGTTCGTCTTGCGGAAGTGGCGAAACCGCCACGGCCTCCCTTCGCCGATCGTGTTCATCCCGCGCGCGAGCTCCTCGCTGAACGAGTTGAGGCGTTCGGCGTCGGTGCCGACGTCGGCGAGCGGCGTGACCTGACCGACGAGGGGGCTTTCGACCGCATGACAGCTGGCGCAGGCGCCTTCCCACACGCGGCGCCCTTCCGCCGCCCGCGCGCGATCGATGCGCGAGTCCGGATACGCCGGCGGCTTCAGATCCAGGATCCAGTTCTCGATCCGCCGCATCGCTTCCAGATCGAGCGAGTCGGGCGTCGCGCCCGCGCCGATCGCCGCGCTCTTGTTGCGCTCCTCCACCAGATCGTTGTTGCCATCCCAGTGCAGCCACATGCGCGCGCGCATGCGCTGGTTCCAGAGCGACGGCAGATCGACGGTGCCGACCGTCTCGTCGATCGGGATCCTGAGAATGATCTTGTAGGGATTGAAGGTGTCGACGCGTCCCGGCCCGAACGGCGGACGTGAATCGAACCACGAGTTCTCGCGCGCGCGCCGCAGGATCCCCTTCTTCGTCGCGCCGACGACGAACAAGCGGTAGACGAGCCGATCGAACCAACCGATGTTCGGGTTCTCCTTCCGGATCGCCGCCATCAGCGTCGAGTAGGTGAACCGCGGATCGTTGGCGCACGCGGTCAGGAAATTCGCGTACCCCTGCAGATCCATCTGATTCGCCGGCATCCCGGCCACGATCCGCCGCGGCGCGTCCGGCGTCTCCCGAATCGTCCCGACGTGGCAGGTCGCGCAGTTGAGCCCGACGCGCGCGACGCGTCCGCGTTTGAACGAGGTGCCGATCGGCCGCGCGTTCCGCGTCTCGTCGAGGAGGAACCCAATCCGCTCGTAGCCGCGGCCGGGCCGCTTCGGCAGCTTGTCCTCGAAGACCGTCGGCAGCACGCGCCAGATCCAGTACGGAATGCCGACGCCCTCTTCCGTGCCGATCGATCCGTACTTGAAATGATCGACGACGTCCGCGAACTCTTCGGTGTCCGGAGAACTCTGGGCGCGCGCCAGGACGGTGAGCAGGAGGACTCCGAGTAATGCGGCCGTCAGACGATGCATAAGTTGGACAACCTCAGTCAGTCGACAGTCGTGAGTCGGAAGTCGACAGTCACAGTCGACGGTCACAGTCGACGGTCACAGTCCACAGTCGACAGTCCACTGTCGACAGTCCGCAGTCGACAGTCGACGGTCACAGTCGACGGTCATAGTCGACAGTCGACTGCGACTCCCGACTGCGACGTCCGATTTTCGACTCACGACTGTCGACTTGCACCTTTACGTGAACGGCGTCGGCCGGAACACGCTCATCACCTGATCCATCATCTCGGCGTACGAGTTGAAGCGCTTCAGCTCGTAGCATCCGAGCGGATTCGCGACCGCGTTCACGAGGCAGCGGTTGCAGTACGTGCACGGCTTCGGCGCCGCGGCGGCGCCGCTCTCGAAGATCTTCACGAGATCGTTGTTCGCGATGAGCGGACGCGCGATCGTCACGGCGTCGCAATACTGATCGGCGAGCGCCTGCTCGATGACGGTTGCCGTTTGAAAGCCGCCCGTGCAGAGCACCGGAATCTTGACCGCCTGCTTGATGCGGTGCGCGTCGGGGAGGTTGAGGCCTTCGATGTTCTTGTACTCGCCGCGCGCCCGCTCCCACCGCCGCTTGAACGCGTCGCCGGTGAGCCGTCCGCTGAACAGGAGGTAGTTGCGCTTCGTCGACGTGCCGCTCGAGATGAGCGCCGCGTAGGTTTTCCGCAGCTCGTCGAGCGGCAGATCGCCGGCGGGATTCCGCGGATGCGGGAAGAAGCTCCCGGACGACACGTGGATCGCATCGACGCCGGCTGCCTCGAGCCACTGGCAGACCTGCACCGCGTCTTCGAGCGTGTTGCCCTTCGGCTCGCGCCCGAGGATCGCGTCGTTGTACTCGATCGCGCTGATCTTCATCTGCAGGTGGAAATCGGGGCCCACCTCGGCGCGGATCGCGCGGACGATGTCGAGGACGAAGCGCGCGCGATTCTTCAGCTCTCCGCCGTATTCGTCCTTGCGATCGTTGATCGCGGAGCTGAGGAACTGCGTGATGAGATAGCCGTTGGCGCCGTGCAGCTCCACGCCGTCCGCGCCCGCGGTACGCGCGCGCGCGGCGCCCTTCGCGAACGCATCCACGACTTCCTTGATCTGATCGATCGTCATCCGCTCGCACTCGAAGCCGTGCAGCGGATCCGATTGATCCGTAGAGCTCAGGCCCTTCTCGAACTCGACGCCGCGAATGTCCCGCTGGCGTCCGCCGTGGCTGAGTTGAATGATGTACTTGCAGTCGCTCTCGCCGTGGACCTGCTCGATGAGCCTCCGCCAGAACGGCACGTACGCGTCGAGATGGATCGTCGCGTAGTTCGGCATGATGCGGCCGCGCAGCGCGACGGGCACGAACGACGAGATGATCGCGCCGACGCCGCCGCGCGCGAACTTCATCTCCCAGTTGATGCGGGCCTGATTGCCGGAGCCGTCGTAGTTGTCGAACCGCCCCGCGATGTTCGATCGGAAGACGCGGTTCTTCACCGACAGCTGCCGGAACTTCAGCGGAGCGAAGAGGTGAGGGTACGCGGCCGCGCCGGGCGACGCGGCAGACGGCGATTCCGCGATCGAGGAATCGATGGGCGACCTCGGAATACGCCCGGCCGCGAATATCGCAGCCATCGTTTCCAAGACTCGTCGACGCGTGAGCATGGGGCACCTCGACCAGCTATCAGCTATCAGCTATCAGCTGTCAGCTATCAGCTGTCAGCTGAAAGCATTGCTGAGAGCTGATAGCTGATAGCTGATAGCTGATAGCTACCTAGAACATCTTCAAGAACTCGATCAACGCGCGCTTGTCGGCATCGGGCAGCTCCGTGCCGAAAAGGTGACCGCGGTCCAACACGAAATCGGGCGCCTGGTTCCGCCGGATGAGGCCGCGGAAGAGCGTCCGATCGGAGAGGATGTTCAGCACGAGGCGGTTCTGCACGATGGCCGGAACCTCGCGCGGATCGACCCTGGCGATGAGATCGACGGGCGTGCCGGCGGGCACGCGGATCGGGCGGTTGCGTCCGGGAATCGTCAGCTCGCTGTCGATGGACGTCGTGATGACCGACTGCACGCCCAGGCGGCGCTCCGGCCACAACAGCTTCTCGACCGAGTCGTAGAACGACAGCATGCGTCCGCGCACCGATGGATCCTTCACGTACATCCCGAGCGCGTTGTTGTGCAGGTACGGCGCGGTGGCCCACATCGAGATGAGCGTCGGCGTCCGATAGTACCCACGGCCTCCGCCCTGCAGATCCCAATCGATCGGCTCGTCCGGGTTGCGCGGGTTGTAGAGGCCGTTGATTTTGCCGATCGCCGGCTGCTGCTTGTACGTCTCCGACGAGAAATTGTCCCAGACCTGGCCCTTCGTCGCGTTCGTCGCGGCCGCGCGCGCGATGTTCGTGCCGAGCTGATACGCCGGATATCGCTTGTCGTCCGAAAGGAAATTCTTCTCGAGGAAGTCGGACGCGAGCACCGAGTCGCGATAGAACGCCTCGACCTTCACGCGATCCGTCGCGATCTCTCGCGGCGGCTGCTTGCTCGAGTGGCATCGCGCGCACTTGCTCGCGAACGCGACCTTGCCGCGCTGCAGCGTCTCGTCATCCGCCGTGAGATACGCGGCGCCGCCCGGCGCATCCTTCAGCTTCATCGGACCGATCGTCTTGAGGAACGCTTCCGCGTTCTCCATCCGCGCTTCGGTGTTGCGCCAGTCCTCGCACGTCTTGCGCGCGACGTCGACGAGGAACGGCTGCTGCGGCTTGCGCCCCATGACGGGATCGTGCAGCGTCAGCCAGTAGTCCGAGCACATGCCGATGTTGACGTAGACGCGCAGCGACGCGCCCGCGACGCCAATCGAGTCCGCTCCGTCCTTGAGAATGTGGTGCACTTCCCGCGTCGTGCCATCCGCCATCGTCTCGGTCGTCGTCGGACGGTACGCGAGGTTGAAGACGGAGTTGATCGCGTTCGGATTGTTGATGTGATCCGTCGCGAAGCGCGACGTGTCGGACGTGCCGGGCGCCTGGCGGTTTCCGACGTGCCATCTGAAGTCGGTCGCGGGCATGCGGAGGTTGAACAGGCGACCTTCCTCCCAGTACTGATTCCCGATCGCGCCGGCGAGGTTCGTCCAGCGCGGCATCTCGGGGTTCTCGGGAGGATTGAGCGGATTGAAGCCGACGTGGCAGAACCCGCACGCCATGCCGATGAGATAGGGCGGCTGCATCGTGCCCGGCTTCTTGAAGTACTCGTCCGCGTTCCACGCGGCCGCGTCGAACTTCGGGTTCGGGAAGCGCCGAAGCCCGACGATCCCGGACGGACCGCCAGGCACGCCGGGCACTTGCGGCTGCTCGCACTCGTCCATCCACAGGCCGTATTGATCGGGCTTGGTGGCCGCGCGGCAGCCCGGCTGCGTGACTGCGCCAAGCATCGCGAACCGGCGCCCGTGCATCCGCGAGTCGACATACGCGAGCAGGTTGACGTTGCCTTCCGTGATTTCCGCCATCTTCACCCAGAACTTCTCGTTGCCGCCGGTCCAGAAGTACCAAGTGTCGCGGCCCGCGCGCTGTGCGTCCGTGAGGTAGCCCTTGCCGTATCCGTAGTCCTCGTCCTGCGGATAGGGCGGCTTAGTCTGCGCGCTGCCGGCGATGTTCGTGAGAGCGACGGTGAAAAGCGTGAGGAGCCAGATGGAACTGCCTGCGGTGATCGTCATCAACCCGCGATTGCTCATCGTTGGCCTCCCGACCTGCAGGATGTCGTGAAGAATCGCACACGGGCGCACGTCAAGCCGTACCCGTAGCGCGCTACTGAAGATAACGCCGACTCGGCGGGAAGCGAACAGGGAAGAAAGTATTGATGAGGTTCAAGGTTCAAGGTTCCCCAACTCGAACAAGACCGTCGCGAGCGCCGAATAGTCCCGGTCCGCGTGTCCGGCAGCCATCAGCGCGGACACGAGCTGCTGCACGACGGCCGCGACAGGTGCGGGGCTCTGGTGTTCGGTAAGCGTATCGGCCGCGATCCGAAGATCTTTAGCGAAGAGACGCGTGCGGAATCCGGGCTTGTAGTTCGACTGCAGAATGCGCTCGCCGTGCGCCTCGAGGACGCGGCTGCTCGCGAATCCTCCGAGCAGCGCGGCGCGGACGCGCGACGCATCCACGCCCGCTTTGCGCGCGAGCGCGATCGCTTCGCTGACGGCGGCGAGCGTTCCGCCGATCACCATCTGATTGCACACCTTGCACAACTGCCCCGAGCCCGACGCGCCGATCAAAATGATGCGCTCGGGATTCCCCATGGCCTCGAGGATCGGACGCGCGCGCTCGAACGCCGCGGCGTCGCCGCCGACCATGATCGAAAGCGACGCGTTGATCGCGCCGACTTCGCCGCCGCTGACGGGCGCGTCGAGCATCACCGCGCCGAGCGACGCTGCGCGATCCGCGAGGCGCCGCGCGACAGCCGGAGCGATCGTACTGTGATCGACGATGAGCGTGCCGGGCTGCAGCGCGCCGAACACGCCGTTCGCGCCTTCGAGGACGGCGACGACGTCCGGCGAGTCGGGAACCATCGTGAGGATCGTGCGCGCGTGGCGCGCGACGTCGGCGGGTGAATCGACCGCTTGCGCGCCGGCCGCGGCGAGCTCGTCGACCGGTCCGCGGCTGCGGCTGTGAACGACGAGCGAGAATCCGCGCGCGAGGAGATTGCGCGCCATGGGCTTGCCCATGACGCCAAGACCGATGAAGCCGATGCGATCGCTCATGACGAGTGAGCGTACAGCAAAACGCCCGGCGTCGTTCTGTCATCAGCCGCTGTAAGGCTGAGATGACGAAACGCTGCCGGGCGCCGGCCTCGGGGGAAGCCGCGTTATCGAAGAAGCGCCAACGGATGATCTGGCGGCACGCAGCCGCCGCCGGTCGCCGGCACGAAGCCAGGCGGACACGCGATCGGCGTGGGCGCGTCTTGCGTCGACGTCGGCGTACCAGATCCCGGCGCGTTCACGAGGTACACCGGCTTCGGAATTTCGGAGCTGCCGCCCGCGCGGAAGAAGCGCCGCGCGATGACGCGGTTGTCCTCGCAGAGATACCAAACCATCAACGTGTCTTCATAGGTCGACGGCGTGATGCTCTTGATCGGCGAGTACCCGCACGGCGAGTCGCCCGGCACCGCGTGGTCGACGTAGGCGCCGAACAGCGGGAAGAAATAATCCTGCGCGGCCACCGTCCCGGCGGCAACCGTCAGCGCGCCGGCAATCACGGCGGCCACGACCAGATTCTTTTTCGTACGTTCCATGGATGCGTCAGCTCCTTGACGAGTCCTCCAAATGGCAACTTCAAGGCCATCCGGTCCATTCCTCGCTGACACCTCGGCACAGGAACGCGCCGGGTTTCGGTAAATGCGTGAGAAGCAGCACGTTGCCTCGCGTTGCCGAGGAGACGGCGCCCGGCCGGAGGCGCCAAGCCCTTCGCAGGATTTCACTTCCGTCGAGAAGACAATGATCGGAAGGCCTTCGATAGGCAGACTTTTGTTGCCAAAACATCCACCAACGGTCTGCTCAATACGGGGAAATAACGTGCAGCTATTCGGCCCTGAGCGCGGTCATCGGATCCACGCGCGATGCGCGCCGCGCCGGAGCGAGGGCGGCAGCGGCCGCAACCGCCGTCAGAAGCAGGGCCGCGATTCCGAGCGTGATCGGATCCGCCGGTTGAATGCCGAACAACTGACTGCGGACAAGGCTGCCGGCGATCGTCGTCAACGGGATTCCCGCCGCGACACCGATAGCGGCGACCGCGACCGCGACGCGCAACTCGGATCGCAAGAGCGCGCCTCGATCCGCGCCGAGCGCCATGCGAATCCCAATCTCCTTCGTTCGTCGCGCAACGCCGTACGACATGACGCCGTACAATCCGATCGCGGCAAGCGCGATCGCGACGATGCCAAAGAAGCTCGACAGACGCGACAGCAGCCGCTCTCTCGAGACGGCGGCGTCGAGCAGCGACGACATGAGGCGGACGTTCGATTCGAGCGTGTTGTCGACGGCGTCGATCTCGCGCCTGAGGGATGACGCGATCGCGTCCGGCGATCCGGCGGCGCGCACGACGAGCGTATCGCCCGAAAGCGACGGGAAGTATACGAGAGGCGCGGAGACTTCGCGCGGGCCGTCGTACACCGCGTCGCGCGCGACGCCGACGATCTCGAGCGCGTACGTGACGTTCGGAGGATTCCCCCAGCCGAATCGAGCGCCGATCGCCGATCGGCCCGCGAGGTAGCGCCGTACGAACGCTTCGTTCACGATCGCGACCTGCAAGCGATTGGGATCGCGTACCGCCTCGTGGATCGCGAAGTCGCGGCCTTCGATCAGTCGCAGGCCCATCGTCTTGAAATAGTCGGGACCGACGCCGAGCATTCGAATCTCGCGCGGCTCGCCGGGCTGATGGGCGTAGCCCTGAACCGCGATGCAGCACGTCCGCGACATCCCCGTCGCGAAGCCGGCGTGCGCGAACGACGCCGATGCGACGCCGGGCACCGTCCGCAGCCGATCGCTCAGCCGTCGCGTGAGATCGGCGAACCGATCCGGCGGTTGCGGCGATGCAGGCCGCACCTGAACCTCGATCAGCGCGTCCGGCGCGAACCCGACGTCGCGCGTGCGGAGGTTGTGCAGCGTCTGCAGGAAGAGGCCCGCGCCCGTGAGGAGGATCATCGACAGCGCCACTTGCGCAACCACGAGCGCGCGCCCGAGAAGCGGGCGCGGCGCATCGGCGGACGTTCCTTTGAACGAGGCGCTCACGTCGACGCCCGAGACCATGACGGCGGGTGCGAGGCCGAAGATCGCCACGGCGAGCAGAGACACGCCCGCGGTGAAGACGATTGCGCGTCCGTCGATCGCCGTCGAGATCGGAATGTCCGCGGCGCTCGGACTCACCTCGCCCGCCGCCAGCACCAAAAGTATCCGGCTGCCCCACATCCCGAGCAGCAAGCCGAGAGATCCGGCAATCGCGCCGAGCACGGCGCTTTCCGTCAACAGTTGACGGACGATGCGCGCGCGAGCCGCGCCGATCGCGAACCGGACGCCGATTTCCCGGTGGCGCGCCATCGCGCGTGCGAGCAGGAGGTTCGACACGTTGGCGCACGCGACGATCAGGACGAGCGCGACGATGCCTGCGAGGATGGCGAGCGGCAGCGCGAACCGTACGCGAAACGCTTCGAGGCCCCGGCTGCCGTCGGCCGCGCGCAGACCGATGTTTCGTGAGTAGCGGCCGACGCTCGTCGCGTCGTCCTGGAGCCGCGCGCGCACGACGTCGAGCGCGGCGTTGACCTGCGAGAGCCGAGCCGGCCCGGCGATTTCCGGACGAACGCGGCCGATCACACGCAGCCAGCCGACGTTCGCGCGATCGAGGTACGACTGACCGTCGAGCCGTGGCTGCATGCCGAGCGGCGCCCAGAGATCCGGCGCGCGGCCAACCGATTCGCCAAAGAACTCCGCCGGCGCGACGCCGACGACCGTCATCGCGTGCTTCTTCACGACGATCGTCGATCCGACAATCTCCGGATCGCTCGCGAGCCGCCTCGACCAGAATCGGTGGCTCAACACGACGACCTGCGGATCGCGCGGACCATCGTCTTCGGCGGCGAGCGTCCGTCCGAGCCGCGCGCGCACGCCGAGCATGGAGAAGTAGCCGCCGTCCACGAGCTGCATCGCTGCGGGCGCGTCGCCGATTGGCGATCCATTCCGCGCGACGTCGACGCGCTGCGTGCCATCCACCACGGCGACCACGCCGCTCAACACACCGCTCGGTGTCCCCGTCAGGCCGGGATCGCTGCGAAGACGCTCGAAGAGCGGAAACGACGCGTCGCGCTGCTCGCCGCGCTCGGTCGTCTGATCGATCAGTACGAGCTCTGCTGGGGCGGCGACGGGAAGGCGCTTCAAGAGCACCGCGTCCAGGACCGTGAAGATCGACGCGCTCGCGCCGATGCCGAGCGCCAGCGTCGCGATCGCGGCGGCCGCGAACGCGGGACTCCTGCGCATCATCCGCAGCGCGTATCGCACGTCGAGGATGAGGCCGTCGCTCATGTCACGAAAGATGCGGGCCGACGATCTTCGCGAGCTCGAACATCGTGACCTGCGGCTTGCCGAAGATCGGCAGGAGACGCGCGTCGGCGTTGATCGCGCGCTTGTTCGTGGAATCCTGCAGGCCGTTCGCCTTGATGTAATCCCACAGCTTCTTGATCACTTCGGTCCGCGGCAGAGGATCGCTCCCGACGACGGCGGCGAGCTCGGCGCTCGGCTTCAGCGGCTTCCCGCTCGGCGCGCGGCGCGGTTTGGGAGCGCCTTCCGCTGCCGATTCCGTCTTCCCGCGCTTTCCGCTCGCCCTTTTCGACCGCGGCGGGGCAGCGGCGGCCGCCTCGCGTGCCGGACGCGGTTCGCGACGCGGCCGGCGCGACGGATACTTCGACGGCGCGAACTCGAAGTTCACTTTCCCCGCCTCTTTGTCCCACACGAGAAACGCCTTGAACGGACGGCGCGTGCGGTTCGAGATGAACTTCTCGAGCTGATCCGTCTTCCCCGTCTCGAGAAGCTTGACCATCTGCGCGTGCTCGATCGGCTGCTGCAGGATGATCTTGCGCGTCTTGAAGTCGCACGTCGGATCCGTCCGCGCCTCCGTGCGCACGGCGTTCTCGCAAACGTAGCTGTTCGTCGTCTCGAACACGCGGCCGCCGCACTTCGGACACGGGCCGAGCGGCTCCAGGCCGGTGAAATCCACGAGCTCGCCGGTATCCTCGTCGTCGTTGCCGAAATCGAACTCGAGCTTCCAGTTCTTTTCGTCGTCGTTGTACTTGAGGACGATCGTCGCGGTGAACGGCCAGCCGGCCTTCGAGCGGAATCCTTCGAGCGGGCCGATGCGCTTTTCCCTCAGCAGCTCCTCGACCTCCGAAGTCTCGAACGTCCGTGCGCCGGGATTCTTGCCGAACGAGAACCCGCAGCCTTCGCCGTTGCCCTCTTTCCCGGTGCACGTGTACCGCCGGTAGTTCTCCTTCACGACGCCGCCGCAGTTCGGGCATGGGGTGCTCAGCGTCGTGTAATCGCCGGGCACCGTGTCGTGGTCGTACTCTTTCGCCTTCCTGACGATGTGATGCGTCATCTCGGCGATCTGGCCCATGAACTCCTTGCGTGCGAGCCTGCCGTGCTCGATCTGCGCGAGTTTGTACTCCCACTCGCCCGTGAGCTCCGGCTTGGACAGCTCCTCCACGCCGAGGCCGCGCAGCAGCGTCATCAACTGAAAGGCTTTTGGCGTCGGTATCAGCTCGCGGCCGTCGCGCAGGATGTACTTCTCGTTCAGCAGCCCTTCGATGATGGCCGCTCTCGTCGCGGGCGTTCCCAGTCCCTTCTCCTGCATCGCCTCGCGCAGCTCGTCGTCTTCCACGAATTTGCCGGCGCCTTCCATCGCGCCGAGCAGCGTGGCTTCAGTAAAGCGCGCGGGCGGGCGCGTGTTCAACGCTTTCGTCTCGGCGTTACTGACGCGCGGGGTCTCGCCCGGCTTCACGGGCACGAGGCTCGGCGAATCCTTCGAGCCTTCCTCCTGCGCTTCCTTCCCGTAGATCGCGAGCCAGCCCGGACGGACGAGGACCTTGCCTTCGCTCTTGAAGCTGTGCCCTTCGGCGACGGAGATGCGCGTCGTGACCAGGTATTCCGCGGACGGGAAGAAGATCGCCATGAAGCGGCGCGTGACGAGATCGTAGAGCCTCTGCTCCGCATCCGACAGGCCATGCGGCGCCTCGAGCGTCGGGATGATCGCGAAATGGTCGCTGACCTTCGCGTCGTCGAACACGCGCTTGCTGGGCTTGATGTAGTTGCCGTCGAGCGCCGTTCGCGCGTGCGGGCGATGATGCGCCATGCCGCGCTTCGCGAGCATCTCGAAGGTCTGACGAACGATCGGCAGGTAATCTTCGGGCAGCGCGCGCGAGTCGGTGCGGGGGTACGTGAGCGCCTTGTGGCGCTCGTACAAGCTCTGCGCGATCGAGAGCGTCGTCTTCGCCGAGAAGCCGAAGCGTCCGTTGGCTTCGCGCTGGAGCGACGTCAGATCGAAGAGCATCGGGCTCGCTTGCGTCGTCGGCTTTGCTTCTTCGGTGACGGTCGCGATCTTCCCTCGAACGGCGTCCGCGATCTGCTGCGCGTCGCGCAGACTCCACACACGGTCCGCTTTGAGCTCGGCGTCGTCTTCGTTCTTCTTCCACTTGGGATCGAACCACTTGCCCGGATAATCGCCCGCCTCGGCGAGAAAGCTCGCGTGGATCTCCCAGTACTCGCGGCTGACGAATTTCCTGATCTTCTCTTCCCGCTCGACGACGATCGCCAGCGTCGGCGTCTGCACGCGGCCGACGGTCGTGAGGAAGAAGCCGCCGTCGCGCGAGTTGAACGCGGTCATCGCGCGAGTGCCGTTGATGCCGACGAGCCAGTCCGCTTCGGATCGCGAGCGCGCCGCGTCCGCGAGCCCGTGCATCTGCTCGTCCGTGCGCAGCGAGTCGAAGCCCTCGCGGATCGCTTGAGGCGTCATCGACTGCAGCCACAAGCGGCGCACCGGTTTGTCGAGGGGTTTCTTGCCGCCGGCGTATTGCAGGATGAGGCGGAAGATCAGCTCGCCTTCGCGCCCCGCGTCGCAGGCGTTGACGATCTCGGTCACATCGGGACGCTTGGCTTGACGGACGACGGCGGCGAGGCGGGTCTTCGTTCGATCCACCGGCTTCAGATCGAAGTACGGCGGGATCACCGGAAGGTGCGCGAAGCTCCACTTGCCGCGCTTCACGTCGAACTCTTCCGGTGCTTGGATCTCGACGAGATGCCCGACTGCGCTCGTGACGACGAACCGATCGCTCTCGAAGTGCTCCTCGTGCTTCTCGAACTTGCCCGCGACCGGCGTCAGCGCCTTCACGATGTCCTGAGCCACGGAGGGTTTCTCCGCGATCACCAAGGTCTTCGGCAATGCATCCCCAATAAAAAAGGCCAGGCTATCCGCCCCTGGCCAACTTCCTACCATACCCCGACCGGTGGAGCCCGGTAAAGGCGCGGTGTGCGCGCGTGCGCGTGTACGGTCGGGACGAACTGAACGTTTATCACGAGTGAAGGCCGCGATCCGACGTGTGTTCCGGAGGCGCCGTCAGTGCGGTTCGTCGTCGACCATCTCTCTGACGAGCAACCCTTTAGAGGATTTCACCATGGCTGGATCATCAATGCCTCGAGCACTCTTCGTCCTCGCCCTGTCGATGGCGATCGCGTCGCACGCGTCACCCACTTCCGCGCAGACGACTCCGCCGACACCAGCGACGCAGACCGATCGCTTGACTCAGATCCTCGGGCTAGGCGACGCGTTCGGTTGCCTCGAGCTTTTGTACCCGGACCAAGCTCAGCGCAGCTTGAAGACTCAACTCGACGTGGCGAATGACCTCGCCAGCCTCGGCACTCAGTTCGGCAACGAGCTTCGCGCGATCTGCGGACCGAGCGCGGTCAACTCGTCGTCGTCGCTCGGCGGCGGACTGGGTACGACACAGCCCACGAAGTCCTCGACCCAGTTCGCGGTGCCACGCGGGCGGATCGATCAGCGGCTTCGAACCGGCGCGACGACGAAACCGCGGCGTGTCCTTCGCATGGCGGCGTTCGGTCAGTTGCAACCGTCGCCGAGTCTCTCATCGCTGGACACGCTCGCCGACGGCGTCGCCGTTTTCGGGTCCGTCGAATTCGATCGGCGCGATCGCGCGGACACGCCATTCGAAGGCGCGTACGAGTCCGATATCAAAGGATTCTCCGGTGGCCTCGACTTCGTGCGCGGGCACGGCATCGTCGGAGGGTTCGCCGGACGGTCCGAACAGAATGCCGACTTCACGCGGTTCGCCCCGATCCTCGCAGGGACTTCGGCGGCACAAGACTTCGGACTGTTCCAGAGGGAACCAGACAAGCTCACCCTCATCTGCGGCGGCTTGACGACCGCCGGCAGGTTCGAGCAGACCTCGACGCGAGTCGGCGGCTTTGCTGGATGGGGCGTCGGCGGCCCGGGCTTCGTGGACGCGACGGTCGCTTGGACGCGACGCGAACAGGACTACGCGCGCAACGTCTGCGCGATCGAAGGCTCGAACGAAATCGTCTTCACGAACGGCGAGTTTCGATCGGGAACCACGGTGCTCGACGACATCTTCGCCGGAACGTTGTCAGGCAACAACACGACGCGCGAGACCGCGTTGTCGATCAGGACTGGGGCAAATCTCGGCAACGACACCGTTCTGATCGGGCCACGCGTCACGCTCACGATGGCGCGCGCGACAACGGATGCATACGCGGAGACGGGCGTGAGCACGGTTGCGAACACGGTAGATCCGAACGAAGGCGACGATGTCATACGAAGGCTCGGCGGTCCCATCGGATTCGAGCTCGCGTTCGACGAGCAGTCGCGAACGTCGGTCGTGTTAGAGGCGGGCAGCGAGTTCGCGGTTCGTCTCGGTCCGATCGTGCCCTTCGTCTCCGGCTACTGGCGCCGCGAGCTGAAGGACGACTTCCACACGGTCACCGCCCGCTTCGTCCAGGATCGTCGTCCAACGCCGAGCGTGTTCGAGTTCGGCAACGATCCGTTCGATCGCGACTCGCTCGTCACGGGGTTCGGCGTGAGCGCGGTGGGCGGCAATCGCTTCATGGCGCGGCTCGAGGTGACGAAGCTGCACGCCGACGATCTCTTCAACTCGCGCACGATCGCGCTGCAGGCCCGCGTGCGCTTCTGACGGAGACCGATCATGCGGTATCGCGCTTTCATCAGCTATGCGAGCGCGGATCGCGCGATCGGGGAGCGCTTTCAGCGCGCGATCGAGCACTATCGCATCCCCAAGGCGCTCCGCGGATCGGATCGCGGCGCCGGCCCGACGCCGAAGTACCTGACGCCGATCTTCAGAGATCGATCCGACGCGGACGTGGGCAAGAGCTTGTCGGCCGTCCTCGAGGACGCGCTCGAGAGATCCGACGCGCTCGTCGTGTTGTGCAGTCCCACGGCCGCGCGATCGAAGTGGGTCAACCTCGAGATTCAGCGTTTCACGGCGCTCGGCCGCGGGACGCGCATCTTTCCGGTTGTCGTGGCCGGAACGCCGGCGAAGTACGATCCCGACCGCGCGCCCGATGGCGCGTTCCCGCCGGCGCTGTTCGACCGGGACGCGGAGCCGCTGGCCGCCGACATTCGACCCACTGGCGACGGCTTCGATCTCGCGCGGCTGAAGATCGTCGCGAAGCTCACGAACATCCCGCTCACCGAGCTCACACAGCGGCAGCTCGAGGCGGAGCGGCGCGATCGCCGGATCGTCCGCACCGTCGCCGGCGTGATGGCCGCACTGGCGATCGTCGCCGGCATTGCCGCCGTCGTCGCGGCCTACTCTGCTGACAACGCGCGGACGCAGTTGTCGAATTCGATCGAGATGGCGGCCCGGCGCGTCGATGCCGGCGCGAAATACGGCGATCGATACGGCGTCCCCATCGAGGTGATCCGCGAGTTGCTGACGGGCGCCGAAGAGGACTTTCGAACGCTGATCGGCGAGCAGGACACCGGCGTGCCGATGCTCGAATTGCAGCGCGGACGCCTTCTCGTTCTGTTCTCTGGTTTGTACGAGAAGCTCGGCCAACCCACCGAACAGCTGGCGCGCGCGCGCGTCGCGCTCCAAACTCTCGAGCGCGTGCCGGCGCGCCGGCGGCTCACGGCGCCGTCGACGTGGCTCGCGACCTTGCCAAGCGCGCACGATCTCACGAGCGAGCAGCTCGGCGCGATGGAGGCGCTCGCCGTGGCGCTCGGCGGCGCGAAGGACGGTGACGCGGAAGCGCTTTCCGTGCTCGAGAGCGGCCGCGAGCGCGCCGTGCGCGAGGCGCGGCCGGATTTCGTGGCGCGGTTCTGGGCGCGCTTGGGCGAGCACCACTACAACCGCGGCGACCTGGCAAAGGCACGCGCCGCGCACGATGCGGCCATTGCCGCGCTGGACGCGCATCTCGGAAAGGAGGCCGGCACCGCGCCGTCAGCCGAGCGCGCCGCGACGCTCTCGGATCGCGCGCAGCTCCTCTTCGAGAGCGGCCGCGCGCAGGAAGCGCTCGCGGATCAACAGAAGGTCATCGACATTCTCGATCGGCTCGAGAAGGCGTCGCCGTCGGACAACAGCGTGCTTCAGAGCCTCGGCCAGGCGCTGACGCGCCACGCGGACGCGCGGTACGCGGCGACGAACACGTGGGACGTGTCGATCCCCGAATATCGCCGTGCGTTGGATGTGTTCGAGCGGGCGCATGCAAGCGATCCGACGCGGATCGACTACGCGCGCAACCTTTCGGTCGCGCTCGAGCGCTTTGGCGACGTGATGCTGCAGATCGGCGATCTCGCAAGCGCGAGGACCGCCTTCGATCGCATGGTCGCGTTGAGGCGCGGCCGGGTGTCCCGCGATCCGTCGAGCGGCGAAGCGCGGCGCGATCTTGCCGTCGCGCTGGAACGTCACGGCGATCTCGCGCGCGCGGCGAAGAATCGCGACGGGGCGCTGAAGTTCTACGAAGAGGCGCGCGAGCTGCGCACCGCGGCGGGCGATCACACCGCCTCGGATCCGATCCTGACGCGCGACCTCGCCGTTCTTTGGTACAAACTTGGATCGACCCGAGCGGAAGCGTCGCCGGCGACGACCGCGTGGCGAGACGCGTTGAACACCGCGATCGCGTTGATGACGCCGCTCGTCGATCGCGAGAACGCGCCGCCGGGCTGGCTTCGAGACGTGGCGATCTTCCACTACGCGTACGGGGAAGCGCTCACCAAAACAGGACGAGCCGCCGAGGCGCGGACACATTGGACGACAGCGCTGGAGGCGATCGATCGGCAGCTCGCGATCGAGAAGGACAATCCGCAGCTCCTGCGCGACAAAGAAGATCTGCTGGCGAGGCTCGGTCCCAAGAAATGAGTGCCCGGTAGGTATACTAGGCGCGGCCTCGGCATGTCCTTCGACTGCGATGTCGTCGTGATTGGCGGCGGGCCGTCGGGCTCGACCGCGGCGGCCTGGCTCGCCCGCGCCGGACGAACGGTCGTGCTGCTCGAGCGCGACACCTTTCCACGATTCCACATCGGCGAATCGCTCCTCGCCTCGATCAACGACGTCGTCCACGCGATCGGCGCGGACGATCTCGTGCGCGCCGCGAGCTTTCCGCAGAAGTGGGGCGCGACGTTCATCACGTGCGACGGAGGCGTCGAGCGCTTCGCGGACTTCGCGATCGCGCGCGAGGTCCCGCGGCCGCAGACGTGGCAAGTGCCGCGCGAGCGGTTCGACGAGCTGCTGCTGCGGCATGCCGGCCGATCGGGCGCGGATGTGCGCGAGCGGCAGCGCGTGATCGACATCGCGTTCGACGACGACGGCGTGAGCGTGACGACGGCGTCTGGCCGCGTCCGGGCGCGCGCCGTGATCGATGCGTCGGGCCGCGCCGCGCTCCTCTCGCACCGATTCAACCTGCGGATCGACGAGCCGGATCTCACGAACGTCGCGATCTTCTCGCATTACGCGGGCGTGCCGCGCGCCGAGGGCCGCCGCTCCGGCGATATCCGCGTCATCGCGCGGTCCGATCTCGGATGGTTCTGGATGATCCCGATCTCGGCCGAGCTCATGAGCGTCGGCGCCGTGCTGCCGCGCGCGATCTTCAAGCCGCGATCGCGCACGGAGCCCGAAGCGCTGCTCAACGAGCTGATCGCGGAAACACCCGCGGTCGCGCGCCTGATGGTCAAGGCCGAGCGGCGCTGGCCCGTGCGCGTCGAGCGCGATTTCTCGTACGCCGCCTCCTCTTACGCAGGCGATCGCTGGGTCGTCGTCGGCGACGCGGGATCGTTCCTCGATCCGGTCTTTTCGAGCGGCGTGGCGATCGCCATGGAATCCGGGCTCGAGGGCGCGCAGGCCATAGACGCGGCGCTGGCGCGGGGCGACCTGTCGGCTCGGGCGTTCCGCACGTTCGATCGACGGCAACGCGCGCGCTACCTGTCGTTCCGTCGGTTCGTCCGCGGCTTCTACACGACGGAGTTCCGCGATTTGTTCTTCAGCCAGGAACCGCCGCCGCGAATCTTCCACGCCGTGGTCACCGTGTTCGCCGGCTACTGGCGTCCGTCGCTCGCGACGCGCTTCTGGATCGCGATGTTCTTCCTCGTGGTCCGCCTCCAGGCGTGGTTCAGGATTACGCCCTCCCACCTCGAATCGCGCGGACAGAACACGCCTGCCTCGCCCGCATTGGGTGACGAACCCATCGCCAAGAACTCCTCGTGACGAACCATCTTTGTATGATGAACGACGAGTTTGTTCTTGAGCTGGCGCCGTCGGCCTGATCTCTTGGGCCAATCCGCGCAATGCCAGCCGGCCGCCGCGCCAAAGCAGGGGGTGGAGTCGCATCGGGCTCGCGAATTGCAGCCCGAGTGCCTTCTTACCGATAAGAGAACGAAGCGAGATCGCTCGTTTTTCCCCCTTCCGGCGCATGAAAATTCTCTATGTCGCGAACGAACGACGAACCGTCGAGCTCGCTGCCGACGGCCTGCGTCGCGTCTGGCCCGATGTCCGGTTAGCGTGGGCCGGGTCGCTCTCGGATGCCCGTCGATGGGCGTCTGACAACCGGGACGTGGGGGCCCTGATCGTCGAAGCCGAGGTCCAGAGCCAGAGCTGCGCGCCTCTGGTGGATCACCTCCGGGGCCTCGGCCTGGCGGCCCCGATCGTCGTCGTCTCTCCGGAGCAGATCGGAGTGCCGATTTCGGCGCTCAAGGCGGGGGCCGACGACTATGTGGTCAACGGCGCCTCGATTGTCACGGACCTGCCGGCCGTAGTGAGCACCGCGTTCGAACGCGCGCACAAAACACCCCACATGCGCGCGGAGCCGGTGCAGCTTCTCTATGTCGGGGACGCGGCGCTCGCGCGGCAGTGCCTCGAGAGCTCGTCGTGGTCGATCGAGATCTCCGAGGCCACGTTGTCGTCGAACCGGCGGCTGCAGTCGATTCCGTCCGAATCAGCGGCCGGCCGGCCGTTCGACGTCGTGCTCGTCGAGCACGAGCATCCCGGCGTCGACGCCTTCGCGATTCTCAAGGATATTTCCGCGCGATCGCTCGGCGTCAGCGCCATCCTCGTCGTCGAGTGGGACGAGAAGCTCGCGCTTCCCGCCTTCAAGCTCGGCGCGGTGGACTATGTCGTCAAGGCCGCCGATTCCTTCCGAGCGCTGCTCTTCAAGCTCGATCGAGGTCTCTCGCTCGCGCGCAGCGGGGCCGCCGACTCGACCCCAGTACAAAAGCGCACCGGGCGTTTCGCGGAAGACGCGGCGAACCGGCAGCAGCTCGAACGGCAGCTTCGCGATGCGCTGGCCACTGCCAACGAAACGCAGCGAAGCTTCGATACGGCCACGGAACACTTTCGCAGCAGCGAAGCGCGCTTCCAGTCAGTCATCGCGCAGGAACGCGCAAGCCGGGAGGCGGCCGAAGCGAAGCTGTCGAGGGCCGAAGCCGCGCGGCGAGCGGCGGAGGCGCAGCTCGAGCGCGAACGCGCGGCATCCGCGGAAGCGCACGCGGCGGAGACGGCGGCCGCTCGAGAGGCGCTCGACGACAAAGTGGCGAACGTCGAAGCGGCGCTTCAAGAGACGGAGCGATTGCGCGCGTCGGACGCGACGGCATCCGCGGATCGCCTCGCGCGGCGCGAGGCGGAGTTCAAGGCCACGCTCGCACAGGTCATTCGCACTCGCGACACGCTGAAAGAGCAATTGAGCAGCGCCGCGACGGAGCTCGACACGTCGAGACGCGAACGGGCATCTGAGGCCGCCGCCGCGGCCGAGCAATTGAGGCAGCGCGAAGCGGACCTCGGCGAGGCGCTCGGCGAAGCGATCGCCGCCTGCGGCACGCTGGAGCACCGGCTCGCCGAAGCAGAGGCGGCTCTGCAGGCCGCCGAGGAGCGCGCGTCAGCGGAACGGATCACCGCTACTCAACAGGCGATGAGGCGCCAGTTCGAGTTCAAGCACGATCTAAGCGAGCACGCCGCGAAGCGCCAAGCCCTGGAAAAGAAAGTCGCGGAGCTCGATCAGGCGCGGCAGGCGGTCGAACAACGCAGCGCGCAGGAAGCAGCCGCTCTGAAGCAGCAGTTGAGCGACGTCGAGGCAGCGCTCGAAGCGAGCCGACGGGATCGAGCCGCAGACGCGTCTGCCGCCACAGAGCGATTGTCGCGGCGTGAAGCGGAGCTCGGCGCCGCGCTTGCGGAAGCGCTCGACGCTCGCGCTAGTTTGGAAGAGCGCTTCCATCAGGCGATCGGGCAGCGCAGCGCCCTCGAGCAGAAACTCGCCGACGTCACGACCGCGCATCAGCAGGCAGAACAGCGCGCAGCGGAAGAGAACGCCGTCGCCGCACGACAGGCGTCCGAGCGATTGGCGGAGCGTCAGGCCACGCACGCCGCGGAACTGTCGCAGGCGGCTGCGCAACGCGAGTCGCTCGAACGAAAGCTGGCTGAAGTCGAGAGCGCGCTGCACGAGCAAGGACGGCGTGGCGCGATCGAGCGTGTCGCCGCCGCGCAGCAGGAAACTGAATTCAAGGCGGAGCTGACGCGAGAGGCGACCGCACGAAAAGCGGTCGAACAGGCGCTGGCCGACGCCGAAGCTGCGCTTCGGCAGGCCGAACAGCGCGCGCTGGAAGAGAAAACGATCGATGCGCGACAGGCGTCCGAGCGGTACGCCGCTCTGGAACAGCGATTCGATCGAGAAGTCGAACTGCGCACGGCCCTCGAGCGGAGACTGACCGACACGGAGACGGCTCGGAACGACGAACGGCAGCAGCATCTGCTCCAGCTGACGGCCGCGACCTCGCGATTGGATGAGCGTGAAGCCGCGCACGCGTCCGAACTGTCGCAAGCCTCGGCGTACCAGGAGACGCTCGAACGAAAGCTGGCTGACCTCGAGCGCGCGCTGCAGGAGCACGGACGACGTGCCGCGATCGAGCGCGTTGCCGTCGCGCAGCAGGAAACTGAATTCAAGGCGGAGCTGGCGCGAGAAGCCGCCGCGCGACAAGCGGTCGAGCAGAAATTGGCGGATGCGGAGGCCGCGCTCCAGCAGGCCGAGCGGCGTGCATCGGAAGAACAGACCATCGCCGCGCGACACGCGTCCGAGCTCGAGCAGCGGCTCGCCCAGGCTGAGACGGCGCGAAAGGACGAGCAACAACGATACGCGTCCGAGCTCGCGACCGCGGCGGCGCAGCGGGCCGAGCGCGAAGCGGAGCTCGTCGCGGAGTTGGCGGAGATCGTCGCGGCGAGAGACGCGCTCGGACAGAAGCTGGCCGACGCCACCACGGCGCATCAACAGGCCGAACAGCGCGCATCGGAAGAACGAGCCAGCGAGCGCAGCGCGCTCGAACAGAGACTGTCGCAGGCGGAGGCAGCGCGAAAAGACGAGCAACAGCGATACGCGTGGGAAATCGCGAACGCGGCGACACAACTCGCCACGCGTGAAAAGCAGCTCCTCGCGGAGGTGGCGGTCATCACCGCGGCAAGAGATGCGTTCGAACAGACACTTACGGATGCCACCACGGCGCATCAAGAGGCCGAGCAGCGCGCATCGGAAGAACGAGCCGACGACGCGCGACACGCGTCCGAGCGGTATGCCGCCCTCGAGCAGCGATTCGATCGAGAAGTCGAACAGCGTACGGCGCTCGAGCAGAGATTGTCGCAGACGGAGGCGGCACGACAGGACGAGCAACAACGACACGCGTTGGAACTGGCGACCGCGGCGTCACAGCTCGCCACGCGTGAAGCGCAGCTCCTTGCGGAGATATCAGAAATCGCCGCGGCAAGAGGTGCGGTCGAACAGACGCTTGCCGACGCCACCATGGCGCACCAACAGGCCGCCCAGCGCGCATCGGAAGAAAGAGCCAACGACGCGCGACAAGCGTTGGAGCGATATGCCGCGCTCGAGCAGCGATTCGACGCAGAACTGGCGGCCGCGGCAACCCAACTCGCCGCGCGTCAAACGCAGCTCCTCGCGGAGAAGTCAGAAATCGCCGCCGCCAGAGATGCGTTCGAACAGAGACTCGCCGACGCCACCATGGCGCACCAACGGGCCGCCCAGCGCGCATCGGAAGAGAGAGCCAACGACGCGCGACTGGCATCCGAGCGATATGCCGCCCTCGAGCAGCGATTCGACGCAGAACTGGCGGCCGCGGCAACCCAACTCGCCACGCGTGAAACGCAGCTCCTCGCGGAGAAGTCAGAAATCGCCGCCGCCAGAGATGCG
>DATBJJ010000157.1:0-30222 GCA_036556425.1 Vicinamibacterales bacterium | reverse complement strand
TACGTCCGACTTCGGCGCGATCATCTGCGCGCCGACGATCGCCTCTTTGCCACCGCCGCGCGAGAGCCGAGGGAGGCGAGCGCGCCGGATGCCGTCGAATCGGTCGAAACCAGAGAGACGCGACGGATCTACGACCGGCTCGTCGAAGCTTCCGGAATCCTCGACATCGGAGTCCCTACAAATCAGTGGTAAATTTTCCCCGGAAACGTGGATAATTTCCCATTAATCGCCTGTACCGCAAGAAATCGGTCCTGAAAACCGGGGTTTTCTGCGCGGCACCGCTCCTGCACTCCAGGTGCACGTACCTTCTGAGGATTCCGACGCCATGTCCAAAGCCACGATTCTCGTTGTCGACGACGAGCCGCTGATCCGGTGGTCGCTGACCGAACGCCTGAAGTCCGACGGATACGACGTGCTCGAAGCCGAGACCGGGCGGGCCGCCCTCGAGAAGCTGCCCGAGGGCGTCGACCTGGTCCTCCTCGATTACCGCCTTCCCGACACCGACGGCGTCGCCGTTCTTCGAAAGATCAAGGAATTCGATCAGGACATCCTCGTCATCCTTCTCACGGCCTACGCGAGCGTCGAGACCGCGGTCGAGGCGATGAAGCTCGGCGCGTATCACTTCGCGAACAAGCCGTTCAATCTCGACGAGGTGTCGGCGACCGTCGAGCGGGCGTTGGAGACGACGCGGCTGCGGCGTGAAGTGCGGCAGTTCCGCACGAACGCGGCGCGTCCCTACAGTTTGCAGCGGATCGTCGGCGCATCGAACGCGATCACCGCGCTGCGCCACCTCGTCGCTCGCGTGGCCGTGAGTCCGGCGTCAACCGTGCTGCTCACCGGCGAGAGCGGCACCGGCAAGGACCTCGTCGCGAAGGTGATCCACTACGCGAGCGATCGAACGTCGAAGCCGTTCATGAACATCACGTGCTCGGCGCTGCCGGAGCAGCTCCTCGAGAGCGAGCTCTTCGGGCACGAGCGCGGCGCGTTCACGGACGCGCGCACGCAGAAGAAGGGATTGCTCGAGACGGCGGACGGCGGGACCGTGTTCCTCGACGAAATCGCCGAGATGACGCCGGCGCTTCAGGCGAAGCTCCTGCGGTTCCTCGAAGAGAAGAGCTTCAAGCGCGTCGGCGGATCGACGGACATTCACGTGGACGTTCGCGTGATCGCGGCGACGAACCGCGATCTCGAGAAAGAAGTGGAGAAGCACCAGTTCCGATCGGATCTCTTCTTCCGTCTGAACGTCCTGCCGATCGCGTTGCCGCCGCTTCGCTCGCACGCGGAGGACATTCCGCTGCTCGTCGAGTACTTCATCGACACGTTCAACACCGAGTTCCGGAAGCGCGTGCTGGGCGCGACGCCGGCTGCCTACTCGCTGCTTCAAGCCTACGGCTGGCCCGGCAACGTGCGCGAGCTCCGCAACGTGATCGAGCGCGCGATGCTGCTCTCGGACGGCGACCGTCTGGACACGCGCGACTTCGCCGCGATGGCGAAGTCCGTCAGCGCGGGCAGCGAGTTCGAGCTTCCCGCCACCGGCGTCGATCTCGAGCAGCTCGAGCGCAGCCTCCTCGTGCAGGCGCTCCGGCGCAGCCACGGCAATCAGACGCGGGCCGGCGGCCTGCTCGGCCTGAACCGCGATCAGATCCGCTACCGCATCGAGAAATTCGGTCTCTCGATCGCGCAAGAAGCCCACTGACCCGCCGAGGGTTCGCGTATGACGAACGATATGGCCACGATCGACGTGGTCGTGCGCGACGGATCCACCGTGTGCCTGCGGCGCGCCACGGATCGCGACGTGCCCGCGCTGCTCGACTTCCTCGAGTCGCTCTCCGAGCAGAGCCGCTATCACCGCTTCATGGGCCTGCCGATGCTCAATGCCTCGCGCGTGCGTGTGTTGGCGGCGGCCGACGGACGAGGCGGAACCGCGCTCGTCGCCGAGTCGCGCGGGCGCATCGTCGCGTTCGCCGGGTATTACCCGCATACGGCGCATCCGCGCCGCGCGGAGGTCGCGTTCGCGGTATCCGATGCGCTGCAAGGCCACGGCCTCGGCACGCGGTTGCTCGAGCAGTTGGCCGCGATCGCGCGCGAGCAGGGCATCGAGACGTTCGACGCCGAGGTGCTCGGCGACAACAAGCGCATGCTCGAGGTCTTCCGCAACTCCGGCTTCGGCGTCGAGACGGCCATCGCGCGCGGCGTGTGCCACGTGACGTTGTCGCTCTCGATGACGGAGGCGTTCGCCGACAAGGCGGCCGCGCGATCGCGCGCCGCGGCGACGGCGTCGATGAAGGCCTTCTTCGAGCCGCGCACCGTGGCCGTCGTGGGCGCGAACCGCGAGCGCGGCAAGATCGGATCGGAGATCCTCCACAATCTCGCCGCGGCCGGATTCACCGGAACGCTCTACGCCGTTCATCCCCAGGCGCGCGAGATCGGCGGCATTCGCGCGTATCCGCGTGTCGGCGAGATTCCCGAGCCGATCGATTTGGCGGTCATCGTCGTTCCCGCCGCGCACGTGCTGGCGGCGGTGGACGAGTGCATCGAGAAGAGCGTCCGCGCGATCTGCATCATCAGCGCGGGCTTCAGCGAGTGCGGCGAGGAAGGGCGCGCGCGGGAGGCCGCGCTCGTCGAGCGGATTCGCCGCGCGGGCTGCCGATTGATCGGTCCCAACTGCATGGGGCTGCTCAACACGGATCCCGCGGTGAAGCTGAACGCAACGTTCTCGCCGGTCTATCCGCCTGCGGGCGGCGTTGCCATGTCGACGCAGAGCGGGGCGCTCGGTCTGGCGATCCTCGACTACGCGAAGCGGCTCAACATCGGCATCTCCAGCTTCGTGTCGGTCGGCAACAAGCCGGACGTCTCCGGCAACGATCTGATTCAGTACTGGGCCGAGGATCCGCGGACGTCGGTGATCCTGCTGTACCTCGAGAGCTTTGGTAATCCCAAGAAGTTCAGCGAGATCGCCCGGCGCGTGGCGCGCACGAAGCCGATCGTGGCGGTCAAGGCCGGACGATCGTCCGCGGGATCGCGCGCGGCGAGCTCGCACACCGGCGCGCTCGCCTCGAGCGACACCGTCGTCGACGCGCTGTTCCGGCAGGCTGGCGTGATCCGCACGGAGCGGCTGGAAGATCTGTTCGACGTCGCCGCCCTCCTGGCGAATCAGCCGGTGCCGCGCGGACGCCGCGTCGCGATTCTCACGAACGCCGGCGGGCCGGGCATTCTGGCGGCGGACGCGTGCGAAGCGGACGGCCTCGTACTGCCCGCCCTCGACGAAGCGACGCGCGACGAGCTGCGGTCGTTTCTCCCGCCGGCCGCCAGCGTCGGCAACCCGATCGACATGCTCGCGTCGGCGCCCCCCGAGCACTATCGCCGCGCCTTGACCGCGATCCTGCGCGACGGCAACGTCGACAGCGTGATCGCGATCTTCATTCCACCGCTCGTGACCGAACCGATTGACGTCGCGCGCGCGATCGTCGAGGCGTCACGCGCGGCGGGCGACAAACCCGTCCTTGGCGTGTTCATGCGCGCGGAAGGCGCGCCGCCGACGCTCGCGCCGATTCCCTGCTACGCGTTTCCGGAATCGGCCGCGCTCGCGCTCGCGCGCGTCACGACGTACGGAGAGTGGCGCGCGAAGCCGATCGAGCCGCAGCCGCTGCTGAGCCATTTCGATCGCGGAGGCATTCGACAAATCATCGACGGCGTCCTCTCGCGCGGCGGCGGATGGACGACCGCCGAAGAAGTCTCGGGACTTCTCGCCGCCGCCGGCATCGAGAGCGCCGGCGCGCGCGTGGCGAACGACCTCGAGGGCGCGCTGAAGGCCGCGGCGGCCATCGGATACCCCGTCGCGCTCAAGGCCCTCGGGCCCGCGCTCGTCCACAAGACCGAGCGCCGCGCGGTGGCCTTGAGCCTCGCGACGCCCGACGCGGTCAAGTCGGCCTACAACGATTTCAGCGCGCGGCTCGCTGCCGACATGACGGCGGTGCTCGTGCAGCAGATGGTACCGAAGGGTGTCGAGATGATCGTCGGCGCGATCCACGATCCGTTGTTCGGGCCGGTGATCGCATGCGGCACGGGCGGCGTGCTCGTCGACGTGCTGGCCGACACCGCGTTTCGATTGCACCCGCTGACGGCGTCGGACGCACGCGAGATGATCGGCGATCTCCGGGGCGCGCGCCTGTTGCGAGGCTACCGCGGCGCGCCGCCGGCCGACGAGACCGCGCTACAGCAAGTGTTGCTTCGCATCTCCGCGCTCGTCGATGCGGCGCCCGAGATCCAAGAGCTGGATCTGAATCCCGTGGTCGTGCTGCCCTCCGGCGCACGCGTGGCGGACGCCCGCGTCCGCGTAGCGTCGACGGAACGCGGGCGTCCGGGCCGCCGCGTCGAGTACTGAATGTCGTAGCGAGTCAATCACCCAACCACCTCTCCGCTGCGGACACGCTCGTCGAACCGGCCCGAGCCGCGAACTAGACGTACCGCACTCGGGCTGTTTCGACACCGGACTCGACGATCTCGATCGTTTTCACCTCATGCGGGGCGTCGCAGAGCGGCTGCCGCAGTTGGGGTCGCGTTGCGCGTACGTGAGCAGGAAATGGCGGAGCAGTAGACCGAGCACCGCCTCTACCCTCGTCGGCATGGCGAAGACATGCTGGCGGTGCAGACCCGGGCAAATCGTTGTATTCGTGACGTCCTACCGGTTCCTTACCGACTTAGCTCAACTCGGCCGCGCTATACTGCCCGCCACAGGGGCAGGTCTCATCGCGTTATGCGTGGAGGTGTCAGGGAACAACTTGTTGAGCCTGGAAGTTGATTGCGCGATTCATGGCGACCATTCTCATAGTCGACGATCGCCCTCTTAGCCGAAAAGTGCTGGTGACGATGCTCAAGTCCGCCGGCCATGTCGTCATTGAAGCAGCCGACGGCATCGAAGGGTTGAAGCTGGCCGAGCGCGCGGACCCCGATCTCGTCATCAGCGACATCCTCATGCCCGGTCTCGACGGGTACGAGCTGGTGCGCCGGATGCGCCAGAGCGCCTCGCTCGCCGCAACGCCCGTACTCTTCTACACGGCGACGTATCACGAGCGCGAGGCTCTCGCGCTCGCGCAGCAATGCGGTGTGTCTGGAATCCTCACCAAACCGATCAAAGCCGCCGAGGTCCTCGCGAAGGTTGACGAGACGCTCGCGCGAGGCGCGGAGCCGGCGAAGGAGCGCGATGCCGAGACGTTTGCGCGCGATCACCTCCACGTCGTCACCTCCGCGCTCGCCATGCGAACCGATCAATTCGAAGCGAGCGAGAACCGGATGGCCGCCATCGTCGACGTCTCGCGCGAGATCTCCGCCGAGCGCGATCCGGGAGAGTTGATGAGAAAAGTGTGCGCCGCCGCGCGCGACGTCACGTTGGCACGGCACGCAACCATTGGAGTCGTTGATGAAGACAACGGCGCTCTCCGGTCGTTCGCGAGCAGCGGAACCGGCCTGGCGTCGGTCGACCCGCCGGCGCTCGATGAGACTACGCTCCGTGCGGTCATCACGGAACGGCTCACGCTTCGACGTCCGAGAGTAGACGCCGCGGGAGCGCTGAGTGCGTCGCCGTACGATTCCATGGTTTCGTATCTCGTCGTGCCGGTCGCGACATCACGCCGGGTGTATGGGTATCTCGAGCTTCATAACAAGCTGGGCGCGCCGGCGTTCACGGACGCCGACGAAGACGTCGCGCGGACTCTGGGCACGCAGGCGGCCATCGCCTACGAGAACGCGCGCCTCTACGAGGACATGCGCCGACATGCCTCGGCACTCGAGCAGGAGGTCGTCGATCGGAAGAAGATCGAGATGGCCTTGCGCGAAAGTGAGTCGCGCACCCAGCTCGCTCTCACAGCCGCGGGCATGGGGATCTGGCAGCTCGATCTCGTCAGCGCGCGTCTGTCCTTGTCCCAATCCATGGTGAGCCTGCTGGACCTCGAGCCCACGATGGCGCCGACCACGTTCGACGCGTTTCTCGACATGATCCACATCGAGGACCGGGCCGCGGTGCGAAACGCGTTCGAACGTGCGGTTCACGATCGCATCGACCTGACGAACGAGTTTCGGACCGTGCCTCGGGATGGGCGTGTTCGCTACCTCGCGGGCCGCGCGCGCGTGTTCTACGACGACCGCCGGATGCCGATCCGCGTCATCGGCGTCGCCATGGATATCAGCGAGCGGAAGTCGCTCGAAGATCGACTGCGGCAGGCGCAGAAGATGGAGGCCGTCGGACAGCTCGCCGGAGGAATCGCGCACGACTTCAACAACTTGTTGACGGCGATTCACGGGTACGCCGAGCTGCTGCGCGCGTCCGCGCCGGACGCTGCCGCCATCTCGGATCTCGAGGAGATTGTCAGAGCCGCAGATCGGGCCACCAGCCTGACGCGCCAACTTCTCGCGTTCAGCCGGCAACAAGTGCTGCAACCGGTCTTCCTCGATCTCAACAACGTCGTCGAGGATACGGCCAAGATGCTCCGGCGCCTGATCGGCGAAGACATCGAGCTCGTGACCTCGTTCGCGCCGGCCGGCAACGCCGTGCACGCGGACCCTGGACAACTCGAACAAATCCTGATCAACCTCGTCGTCAACGCGCGGGACGCAATGCCCGGCGGCGGACAGCTCACGATTCAGACGGGCGTCTCTACGATCGACGAGCACGCCGCCGCGGGACGAGGCGCGCGTCCAGGAACCTACGCGACGCTCGTCGTCAAAGACAGCGGCATCGGCATGGATGAGGCCACGAAGCGGCGCATCTTCGAGCCGTTTTTCACGACGAAGGAGCGCGGCCGGGGTACGGGCCTCGGCCTCGCGATGGTGTACGGGATCGTCAACCAAAGCGGCGGATTCATCTCGGTATCGAGCGAGCCAGGGCGGGGCTCGACGTTCGAGGTCTACCTTCCAATCGCGGATCGCAGCGAGGCCGAACCGCCAAGGGCCGAGCAACGGCACGCTCCTGGGGGCGCGGAAACGATTCTGCTCGTCGAAGACGAGGACGCCGTTCGCGCGCTGTCGCGCCGGCTGCTGCAGAGCGCGGGATACCGTGTGCTCGACGCCGCGTCGCCAGAACAGGCCGACGAGGTGTTTCGTCGACATGGGCGCCGCGTCGATCTCATCCTGACCGATGTCGTCATGCCGGGATCCAGCGGTCCTGCGCTCTACGAGCGGCTGGCGGCCGTGCAGCCGGACCTCCGTGCGCTCTACATGTCCGGCTACTTGGATGACACGATGTCGCGATACCGTGAGCTGATCTCGCGCGCCGGCTTCTTGCAGAAGCCGTTTACGCGCGACGGACTGCTCGCCAAAGTGCGGGAGGTGCTCGACCGATGAAGGTGCGCCGCGAAGCGCGTCTCGTCGCGGATCGCTTCGGCGGCTTTCTCGACGCCGCGCCGGACGCGATGGTCGTCGTCAACGCGGACGGACGGGTCCTCGCCGCGAACCGGCACGCGCGTGCGCTGTTCGCATACGAAGGCGATGAGCTTGTGGGCCAGCGAATCGAAGCGCTGGTGCCGACGCGGTTCCGCGATCGTCACGTGCGGTACCGCGAGGACTACGCCCGTAATCCGCATACGCGTCCGATGGGCGCCGGCTTGGACCTTCATGGATTACGGAAGGACGGCACCGAGTTTCCGCTCGAAATCAGCCTGAGCCCGGTCGAAACCGATGCCGGCCGCCTGACGATCGCAGCGATTCGCGACAGCTCGGCCCGGCGGAAGAACGAAGCCAAGTTTCGCGGCCTGCTCGAGGCTGCCCCCGACGCGATGATCGTTGCCTCCCGAGACGGCCGCATTCGACTCGTGAACGGCCAGACCGAGCGCCTGTTCGGCTATCGCCGCGACGAGCTGCTCGAACAGCCGATCGAGATTCTCGTGCCGTCGCGTTTCGCCGCCCAGCATCCAAACCATCGCGAGGCCTACGCGAGGGATCCGCACGTGCGTCCGATGGGGGCCGGGCTCCAACTGTACGGGCGGAGGAAGGACGGCAGCGAGTTTCCGGTCGAAATCAGCCTCAGCCCCCTCGAGACGGAGGAGGGATTGCTCATCACGAGCGCGGTCCGCGACATCACGGATCGCAAACGGCTCGAGGAGAACATCCGCCGTCAGAACCAGGAGCTCGCGGCGCAGAACCGGCGTGTCGAAGAAGCCAGCCGCATGAAGAGCGAGTTCCTCGCCAACATGTCGCACGAGCTCCGGACGCCGCTGAACAGCATCATCGGGTTCGCCGAGATGATGCACGACGGCATGCTCGGCCCGATCGCCGCCGATCATCGCGAGTATTTGGGGGACATCCTGACCAGCGCGCGGCACCTGCTCCATCTGATCAACGACGTACTCGATCTCTCGAAGGTCGAATCCGGCACGATGGAGTTCTTCCCCGAACCAGTCGACCTAGCGGCGCTCATCGGATCTGTCCGCGACATGGTCCGTCCTCTCGCGTCCGCCAAGCGCATCCAGATTCACACCGAGGTCGATTCGGCGTTGACGCAAGTCGTGATCGACGCCGCGAAGTTGACGCAGGTCATCTCGAACTATCTGTCCAACGCGCTGAAGTTCACCGGCGACGACGGCACGGTCCACATTCGCGCCAGGCCTGATGCGGCCGGACGATTCAGAATCGAAGTCGAGGACAATGGCGTCGGCATCCGCCCCGAGGACGTCCGTCGTCTGTTCGTGGAATTTCAGCAGCTCGACGCCGGCGACGCGAAGAGTTTCCAGGGCACCGGCCTCGGACTCGCCCTCACTCGCCGCCTCGTCGAAGCGCAAGGCGGCGAGGTCGGGGTCTCGAGCCGGTTCGGCGAGGGCAGCCTGTTCTACGCCGTGCTTCCATCCGTCGCACGCGACGCGTCCGCTCCCAGCTACGGTCATGCGGCGGCACGCCGCGCGGTTCTGTCGCCGGAACCCCGGATCATGGTCGTCGACGACGATGTTGCCGCGCTCAAGCTGCTCGATACGCTATTGCAACAGCGCGGGTTTCGGCCGGACGGCTTCGAAGATCCGGAAGCAGCGCTGCGGGCCGCAGCCCAGGCTCCGCCGGATCTGCTGATTCTCGATCCCCTGATGCCCGGCCTGTCCGCGATGACGTTTCTGAAGCGGTTCCGTGCAATCAGCGCTGCCACTCACGCACCAGTCATCATCTGGACCGTTCGAGATATGACACCGATAGAGCGGACAGAGCTTCTGTCGGTCGCGCAAGATATCGTGATCAATCGCGAGGGAGGCGCGTCGGCGCTGCTCGACTGTGTGCGCCGACACCTCATGTCCGAAGCGCCCGCCGAGGGGCCGCAATGACGCCAACACCGATCCTGATCGTCGACGACAACGCGCTCAACGCCAAGCTGACCAAGCTCCTGCTCGGCAAGTGCGGCTACGACGTGAAGACGGCTGCTCACGCCCGCGAAGCGCTCGCTATCCTCCAGCACTTCACGCCAGCGTTGATCCTCATGGATCTCCAACTGCCAGGCATCGACGGATTCGAGCTCACGCGGCGGCTCAAGTTGGAGCCGGCATTGGCAGGAACGGTCATCGTCGCACTCACGGCATACGCGATGAAAGGTGACGAGCAACGCGCGATCGAAGCAGGCTTCGACGGTTACGTCACGAAACCCATCGACACCCGAACGCTCCCGACAGTGGTATCGGAGTATCTGGCCAAGCGCCGTTCAGCGAGCGCTTGATGCCGCGTACGTCGCTGCCGCGCAACCCGCTCCATGGCGTCGTGCTCATCGTCGACGATGAATACGCAAATCGCGACGTCCTCGTCCGATTGCTCCAAAGCGACGGCTATATCGTGCACAGCGCCGCCGACGGAGAGGCGGCGCTGCGCGCCGTCGAGCGGCACCTTCCAGAGGTGATCCTGCTCGACGTGCAGATGCCCGGTCTCGACGGCTTCGAAGTGTGCCGCCGCATCAAAGCGAATCCACTGACACGTCTCACGCCCGTAGTCATGGTCACCGCGCTGCAGAGCCGAGACGATCGGATCAACGCGCTCGAAGCCGGCGCGGACGACTTTCTCGGAAAGCCGGTCGACGGCCAGGAGCTGAAAGCGCGCGTCCGCTCACTCGTTCGTCTGAAGCGTTACACCGACGATCTCGAATCGGCCGAAGATGTCATCCTCAGCCTCGCGCTGACCGTCGAGGCGCGCGATCAGTACACCGACAATCATTGTCAACGGCTCGCGACCTATTCAGCCGCGCTCGGGGAAGTGCTCGGACTCGCTGACGAGGAGCTCGACGCGCTCGACAAAGGCGGCTATCTGCACGATGTCGGAAAGATCGGCATTCCAGATGCAGTCCTCCACAAGACTTCCGCCCTCACCCACGCCGAATTCGAGCTGATGAAGCAGCACACCGTCATCGGCGAGCGCCTCTGCGGAAACCTGCGATCGCTTCGGCTGGTACGGCCGATCGTTCGACATCACCACGAGCGCCTGGATGGAACCGGCTATCCCGACGGCCTCGTCGGCGGCGCCGTGCCGTTGCTCGCGCAGATCGTCAGCATCGTGGACGGCTACGACGCGATGACGACGACGCGGCCGTACCGCGACGCTCTCTCTCCGGAACACGCGTACAAGGAGCTGCGGGCGGATGCGGCCGGCGGCCTTCGCGACGCGAATCTGGTGGATGCCTTCATCGAGATGATGCGCGACGGCGCGGTGCGCTCGCGTCCGCCGTCACGGTAATTCGGCGCCGCGTCGAGCGGCAGCTCGCAATGCCAGTAGACGAAGGAGGCATGGGCCGCGGAAATTATCCGCGGGTCGCGCGCGAAATCACCATGTCGCAGCGACGCGGCGTTCGCGTGCTGGGGCTAGCAGCGCCGACGTTCGCCGGGCGATTCACCAGTGATAGAGCAGGCGGAGCCAACCGGTGTTGGCCGTGTAGGGGCGATACAGGTATCCCATGAGCAACGCCTGTCCGCGGGCCAACTCGGGATTCGCATCGACGTCGAGCGTGAAGTCGTTGACGCGATAGCGATCGTACCAATAGGAGACGCCGATCGAGACGCGGCTCGTGAGCGTGTAGATCAGATCGACGGTCCCGCGGCTGAACTCGCTGAGCGTGGGCGGCAGCTCGGTCGGCGTCGGCAGGCTCGTTGGAACCGGCACTTCCTCCGGCAGCGTGCGATCGGCCACAGGCCCGGTGATGTAGTTGTAGCGCGCGCGGCCGCGGCTGAAGTCGTAGCTGGCTCTCAGATCGAGCTTCTCCGCGATGCGCAGGATCTCCGCATTCACCAACACCGCGTGTGTGAGATCCGTGGAGTCGGCCGCCCAATTCCTGGACGGATCGTCGAACTGCACGCCGGGGTTCGCCTGACGGGACCGCTGCAGCGCCTTGTAGCGCTCGTACGAGTACGACACCCCGAAGCTGGCGTTGTCGTTCACGACGTAGTCGGCGCCGGCGCCGTAGACGCGGTGCGTGTTGTCTCGCAGCCCGAAGACGCTCTCGAGGTAATCGTCCTTGCCGGCCGCGAACGTGAGGCTCGCGTTGAGGAATCCCGTCGGCGTGACCGATCCGATCAGCGTCACGCGGTCGCGATCGCGATTCGCGATGTCGAAGTGCCGAAGCTTCGACTGCTCGCCGATCGACGTCAACAGCGTTTCGTCGAGCCCCTCGCCCCGCCGCTGCGCATGCTCGTACTTGCTTCGCAACGTGAACCACTGGCGCGTCACGGTATCGAACGTCACACGGAACACGTTGTCGGTCGTCGCCTCGAAGATGCGGTGCGTACGGTCCTCCGAATTCCGCGTGAACCCGACGCCCGCCGTGCTGCGGCCGAAGGGCGTCGTGCGGAAGTCCGCGTCGAACGTGTGTCGCGTGACGCCGAACGGCTCGGTCTCCGCGGGCGGCGTGACCGCCGCGGGCGCGTTGTCGTACGACACGCGCTGCGTCATATCGAACACCGGCGTGCGGTTGTCGTAGTCGTACGATCGATAGCTGACCGTCACGTCCGCGAATTGGTTCGGCCTCGACGTGAACCGCAGGTTCACGGACGATGTCCGGGCTTCACCCTCGACCGTCTGGCGTTCGAGCGGCGCGGTCGTGTTCGCCGAGTTGATCGTCTGCGGCACCAGCGCGTCCCCCGCGTCCTGCAGCATCCCCGTCGAGACGTACGCCATGGCGCGCGATCGGCGCGGCAGCTTCACGGACACCATGCCGTTGACGCCGATGAACGAGTTGCTCGGCGCGAGCGTGAGCCGGCCGCGCGACGGCGTCGCGGCGATGTCGGTCGCGCGAAACGGATTGTCGAAGACGACGTTCGTGACGTCGTTGTGGAACCACGAGCCCGTATAGCCGCCGCGCACGATCACCGGATCGCGGACGTACTCGGCGCTGGCGTCGAAATCAGAGAGCGTGTGTTCCGTCGGCGCGGGAATCTCGACGAGGCTGCTGTGGCCGAAGCTCCCGCCGAACGGAATCGTCCCCTCTCGATTCGTGCGGCGGTAGTTGGTCGTGATCGTGACCGCTTCCGTTGGCGAGTACTCGACGGATCCCCGGCCGATGTGCCGGCGCGTCTTCGTATCGAACACGCGGCCGAACTGCGCAAAGACCGGCGCAATGGCGCTCGGCGTCGCCTGCACTTGCGATTGCAGGGCGTCGTCGATCGACAGCACACCCGTTCCGATTCCCGAATAGAGCGACCGCGTGCTTCGGCTGAGCAGCATCGGAATCTGGTCCCAGACGAACGACGCCCGCAACCGCGCGGGATCGACGGCCGATGCGGTGAAGCGTTGATCGCGGCGGCCGACGTGATCGCCTCCGAAATCGAGCAGCCACCCCTTCGCTTCGCGGCTCGCGCGGACACGCTCCAGGAAGAGTCCGTCGCCGAGATCGCGATACCGCTCGAACCTCGCCCCGTCGCCGTCGAGGTTGGTCGCGCGGACGCCGAAGTCGATGAGCCCGACCCAGCCGGTGGGGGTTTCCTCGGCCGCCGTTTGCGCCGCGGCGGCCAGCGGCAGCACGAGCAGGAGCGCGGCCGCCGGAATGCAGGACATGCGCATAGAGCTCTCCCTCACCGAATGAAGCGCTGACCGCTCGGGTGGTTCGACCCGTGAATGTTCGAGTGGCACGTCACGCAGGAGCGCGCGTAGATCCGGATGCTCGGCGCCGGAGCGGATCCAATCACCGCGCCGTCGTAGATCGTGCTCGGGTGCCGCGTGCCGACGTGACACCGCTGGCATAAGATGGGCGGCTTCGTCACGAGCATGCGCTCGTTCGACGAGCCGTGCGGATCGTGGCACGTCGCGCATCCATCGCGCGACGGCGCATGCTCCCAGAGATACGGTCCGCGCTTGTCCGCGTGGCACGACGTGCACATCTCGGCGATCGAGTCGCCTTTGCGAAGCTGGCGGACGCTCGTCGAGCCGTGCGGGTTGTGGCACGTCGAGCATTCCATCTTGCCCTCGCGCAGCGGCATATGGCCTGACCGATCGACCTTCGCGACCTTGTCGCGATGGCACGAGCGGCACGTGTCCATCTCGCGCACCGTCTTGAGCTGCGCGTGCTCGGACTTGAAGCTGTGCACGCTGTGGCACGTCGAGCAGGACAGATTCCTCGAGTCGTGCACGCTGCCCTCCCAGAGCGCGTGCGTGCCGCGCTCGTGGCAGGTCAGACACGTGCCGTTGACTTCGCGGGCCGGCTCTTTGACGAACGCGCGGATCAATCCCGGAATCGTTTCATCCTCCGCGTGCTTCGATCCCGGGCCGTGACAGGTCTCGCATCCCATCTTCGCGCCCGGCGCGCGCGGATGATCCGTCCTGCCGTGCATCGACCCCGCATAGCTCTGTTTCTTCTCCTCGTGGCACGTCAGACACGTCTCGTCTCCGACGTAGGTCGCCCCCTCTTGACTCTTGCTGATGGGCGGAAGGCGCATGCCGGCGGGAGGCGCCGTCGGCGGCTGTTGCGGCGGCTCCTTCGGCGGCTCCTTCTGCTGCAGCTTCTGCTGCTCCTTCTGCTGCGGCTTCTGCGGCTGCTGCTCCTCGCGTCCGCTCATCGCGAGGATCGCCGCGACCCACATCGTCGTGAGGACGGCAGTCGCAATCAGCTGAAACGGCAACCGTTTTCGATCGGGCGTGGATGCGCTCATTGCGGTTGTTCCTGCTCTTTGTGGCACATCTCGCAATCCTGCTTGATGGCGCGGCCGTCCTTCGTCACGTGCTCGTCATCGTGACAGCGGAAACACCCCGGGGTATCGATGTGGCTGATGTGATTCGGATAGGTTCCCCACGTCACCTTCATCGCGGGGAACACGTTGCGCAGCCAGACATCCTGCGTGCCCGTGACGATCCGGCTCACGAGGTCGGCGTCGGACGCAGGACGGTTCTTGTAGAACTCCCTCAGGCGGCTCGCAATGGCGCGGACCGCGGCATCCTTGTCCGCGTACTCCGCGCGAACGGCGGCAACCGCTTCCCGCCTGACGAACGGCAGATCCCTGGGAATCCGCCCTTGGGCGATGGCGGTATCGATCGCGCGCTCGGGGGTCGCGAAGAGCGTGTGGGCCGGACGGCTGTGACAATCGAGGCAGTCCATGCGGCGCCGCTCTCCCGAGGCAATCTGCTCGGCCGTCACGTTGGGCGCCGTGTATTCACGCACCGTGCCGTCGCGCGTGCGCAGCTTGACGTACGGAATCACCTGCCGCGCGGGATCGGTCGTGACGTATTCGATCTCGTTCGCGAGGTTCATGTGCCAGTGAATTCCGGTCCCGATTCCGAGCGCTGCGTTGCCTCCGCCGACGAACATCGTCATCACCGTCGCCGTCTCCGTGCTCGGCTCGTCATCGGCGTACTCGCGGAAGATGCGCAGCTCGTCGCCGTGGAATTTTTCCGGCCAATGGCAATTTTCACACGTGAACCGCGCGGGCCGCATCGTCTGAACGGGCGAGGGGACCGGCGTCGGCACGCGGTTCATCGCAATCTGCAGCAGTTGTCGGGTACCTGCCATCTTCGACTCGATCAGCGCTCCCGCCCCCGGGCCGACGTGGCAATCGACACATGGCACGCGCGCGTGCGGTCCGGTCTGGTGAGCGACGTATTGCGGCTCCATCGTCGTGTGGCACACGCGGCCGCAGAACTCCGTCGTCTCCATGTAATGCACGGCGCCAACCGATGCCATCGACAACAGCACCAGATTGACGACGGTCAGCAGCAGGACGCCGCCGATAATCCTCCGCTGGCGCGGAATCGTGAGGTCGAGAACGGGCCAATCGGCCGGAGGCGCGCCTGGAAACCGCCTTCTGCGGCGTGCATCGAGACGCACCCCGACCGGAATCAACAGCAGTCCGACGACGAATGCTGCCGGAATCGTGACGAAGAGCAGCAGCCCGAAGTACGGACTCGTGAAGACGCCGAGCGCTTCCAGCAGCAGCAGCGCAAAGAAGAGCAGCGCCGCCACCGTCGTGACCGCGGCGCCCAGGAGCGCTACCGGGTGGCGCAGTGATGCGGGAACGCTGAACCACGCCACGGGGAATCAGCTCTTCTTGAGCGTCATCATGTACGCGACGAGCCCGTCGACGTCTTCCTTCGGCAGCTTCGCGTAGTTCTTCATCACCGGTTTTTTCGTGGATTTGGTCTTCTTCGTCATCTCCGCGGCATTGACGATCCACTCGCGGATCTCGGCTTCCGAGAGCTTCGAGGCCACGCCGTCCAACGGACCGGTTTTCTTCCCCTTGCCTTCAATCGAATGACACGTGCTGCATTTCTGCGCGGTATACACCTTCATGCCGTGCTCGACGGCCGCCTTGTCCTGGGCGCTGGCGGGGCCCGCGCACAGCAGCCCGCCAATCGACACCACCGCTAACACGACCATTTTGTATGGGTTCATCAACGCCGCTCCTGGCTGCCGAAAAGTAGCCTGGCTACTTCCGATACGCAACGCGGAAGATTTCGCGGAAACAGGGAAAATTTCGCGCTCGCGCGCGTGTGTCGATTGGGGTAGGTGTCATCGCGCGCGCGCGAAGAATCGCGCACCGCCGCGGACTAGTTCGCGCTGCGCGCGACAAAACCTCGAAGAATCAGCCGGTTCCGTCTGGAGCGTCGATTGCACAAGCCGGGCGCAAATGCTGGAGCGACATCGGGAGGAATGATGCGTTCGAAAGAAACCCCGGATCGACATCCATCTGGAACGCTCGCAATCGTCGCAATCTACGCGCTCCTATTCGTCGGCGGATGGATTGCGATGTACGTCTTCGTCTTTCTCTCGCGAGGGCGCGTCACGCCATGAACGTCGACTTCTACGAAAAGATCTGGATGTGGCTGGCGGCCGCGATCGTCGTCCTGTTCCTCGGGCTGGTCGGCGCCTCGACGTTCGCGGAGGGCATACGTCCACCCAGCCACGTCGAGACCATCGATCCGTCGAAGGTGTTTCAGGACCCGCGCTTTTCGCGCATCGGCACGCCGACCGAGCTGCCGGACGGGACGATCGAAGTGCAGGTCGCGGTGATCATGTTCGCGTTCGTCCCGAACGAGATCCGCGTGCCTCCCGGCAGGCGGATCCGATTCCGCATGACGAGCGCGGACGTCACGCATGGCTTCATGATCGCCGGCACCAACGCGAACACGATGATCGTGCCGGGCTACATCAGCCAGTTCACGACCGTGTTCGACGCGCCCGGCGACCTGCTCCTCGTGTGCCACGAATTCTGCGGCAACGGGCATCACGCGATGCACGGCCGCGTGATCGTCGATCCCAACGCGCCCGTCGCGAAAGCGTCCGGAGCGTCCCACCAGGAGGCGCACCAATGACGACGGCGCCGACGACGGTGAAGAGCCATCTCGCGCCGGCGCACGTTGCGCTCGCGAGCGGCGTCAGGCGGCTCGCGCTCGCGCACTTCGGCGTGGCGATCGGCGCGTTCGGAATCGCGTCCGCGATGGCGATGATGCAGGCCCTCTCGAGAGCCGATCTCGATCTGCCTTTCCGCAGCCCCTCGCTGTATTACATGTCGGTCACGGCCCACGGGACGTTGATGGCGCTCGTGTTCACGACGTTCTTCATCATGGGCGCCGGCTATGTCGTCGCGGAGCGCGCGCTCGATCGAGCGATGCCGTTCAGGCGGATCGCGTGGGTCTCGTTCTGGGTCGCCGTTGCGGGAACGTTGTTGACCGTCGCCGCGATTCTCGCGTTCAAGGCGACCGTGCTCTACACGTTCTACCCGCCGCTCAAGGCGCATCCCACGTTCTACATCGGCCTCACGCTCGTCGTCGTCGGCTCGTGGGGATGGTGCGCGGTGATGCTCCTCGCGCTGGCCGGGTGGAGAAAGGAAAACGCCGGGCAACCCATTCCGCTCGCGATGTACGGATTCGCGGCGACGGTGATCGTGTGGCTGCTCGCGACGGCCGGCGTCGCCGCGGAAATGCTGCTGATGTTGATCCCTTGGTCGCTCGGCTACACGAAGACCGTGGATCCGGAGCTCGCGCGGATGCTGTTCTGGTGGTTCGG
The DNA here is from genome assembly GCA_036556425.1 of Vicinamibacterales bacterium. Classification (GTDB taxonomy): domain Bacteria; phylum Acidobacteriota; class Vicinamibacteria; order Vicinamibacterales; family 2-12-FULL-66-21; genus DATBJJ01. Next base: position 12,788 of record DATBJJ010000157.1, on the reverse strand, counting down.
TCATCCGCTCGTCTACTTCTGGCTGCTGCCGGCCTACGTGATTTGGTACACGGTGCTGCCGCGCGCGGCCGGCGGATATCTGTTCAGCGATCCGTTGGGCCGTCTCGCGTTCGCGTTGTTCATCCTGCTCTCGACGCCTGTCGGCTTTCATCACCAGTTCATGGATCCGGGGATCGCCAGCGGATGGAAGATGCTGCACACGTTCAACACGATGTGGATTCTCTATCCGAGCTTCGTGACCGCGTTCACGATCGTGGCGTCGCTCGAGCTCGCTGGCCGCGCGCGCGGCGGTCAGGGTCTCTTCGGCTGGATCGGCCGCCTGCCGTGGACCGATCCGCTCGTCTCGAGCGCGATCCTCTCGATGCTGCTATTCGCGCTCGGCGGATGGGGCGGCGCGATCAACGCGGCGTTCGGCATGAACGCCGTGGTCCACAACACGTCGTGGATTCCAGGTCACTTTCACACGACTGTCGGGAGCGCCGTTGCGCTGACGTTCATGGGCGCGTCGTACTGGCTCGTGCCCCGTCTGCTCGGAAAGCGGCTCGAGCTCAAACCGATGGCGGCCGTGCAGCCCTACCTCTGGTTCGGCGGGATGCTCCTCTTCTCGATTCCGACGCACATCACGGGGATCATGGGCATGCCTCGCCGCGTCTACGACGCGTCATACGGCGGCCATCCGACCGCGCTCTCGTGGACGACGATGACGAACGTGTCGGCAATCGGCGGGTTGCTGCTCTTCCTGAGCGCGCTGTTCTTCCTGCTCGTCATCCTGTTCACGGTGTTCAGCGCGAACGCCGAAGCGGAAAGCATCGAGTTCGCTGAACCGCTCGACGCGCCAGGCCCGCGCGCGCTCGTGTTCGATCGCCTCGGCCTGCTCACGATCGTTGCGGTCGTGTTGATTGTGATCGCGTACGGGCCGCCGATTTGGAATCACCTGCAGATGACGCGGTTCGGGTCGCCAGGGTTTTCGCCGTTTTAACACGATATCGGGATCACGTCATGTATCGGATGACTTGTGAAGGCGAACGCGGCCGGATAGAGCTTGCATTGGACATCCTCGAATACGCGGCAACGCGTCTCGACTCGCGATCGTACGTGCCGATGTCGGTCTTGACCGACGTGGTCACGTTCATCGATGCCTCGGAGGAAGCGGCATTCGAAGCGCTCCTGACGGGCGGCGCGTCAGCGTCGTGCTGCTGCGCCAATCAATACGGCCTCGCGCATGTCGCGCTCGGAGGGATGCGTCAAGCGCTGCGTGCGCTCGACGAGGGGGAAGCCGCAGGCGCTATCCGGTTCGTGCGTTTCGCGCGCGACTACATCCGTCTTCGCCGAGAGCACATGCGACTCGACCCGAATCTCTTCGAGCGCGCTCCTATCCGCCGGTGCGAGCCGGACGGCGTCGTCGACCTGCCCGCCGACGTCTCCGCGATGGGCGCGTACAAGCGTCTCGTCGCCGCAGTCGCAGCGCTGGATATCCTCACAGCACCGTTGCAAATCGATCGGCCGCGCCGGGCGCCCAGGATTGGATGACGGTCGTATGTCGCCCACGATCCTGCTCGTCGACGACGAACGGCTGATCCGATGGTCGGTCGCGGCGCGTCTGAAGGCGGAGGACTACGACGTGCTCGAAGCGGATTCCGGCCGTTCGGCCAGGGAGCACCTGTCCGCCGCGTTCGACGTGATGCTGCTCGACCGACGCCTGCCGGATACCGACGGTCTGATGCTGCTTCGGCAGCTGAAAACGCTGAAGCCGGCGATCCCGGTGATTCTGATCACATCGGACGCCAGCCGCGATTTCAACGAAGAAGCCATCCGCCTGGGCGCTCACGACGTCCTCGGCAAACCGTTCGACCTGGACGACGTCGCGAGAGCCGTGAGCGGCGCGCTTGGATGCCGCAGGAGCGCGCCGTGACGGCCCACGCCGAAGATCGCGATCCGCTCCTGTCGACGTCATCCGAGCAGCTGATCCGGCTGCGCATGGCGCTCGAAGCGTCGGGCGAGATCATCTTCATGACCGACGCCGAAGGCGTCATCACCTACGTGAACCCGGAGTTCGTCCGCGTCTACGGTTACAAACCGGAAGAGCTCGTCGGGCGTACCACGCCTCGCATCCTGCAGAGCGGGACGACGCCGGCGGAAGAATACGCCGCGTTCTGGCAGCAGTTGAAGAGCCGCAATGTCGTCAGGCGTGAGTTCGTCAACCGAACGAAGAGCGGCCTCACCGTTCTGATCGAGAGCTCGGCAAACCCGATTGTCGTCGACGGCGAGCTCGTGGGCTTCCTGGGCGTACAGCGCGACATCACCTCGCGCCGAGCGACGGAAGCCGCGCTGAGAGAGAGCGAAGCGCGGTACCGTACGCTCGCCGAGGCCGCGCACGATTCGATCTTCATCATCAGCCCCGATGCGCGCATCGAGTACGCGAACGCCGTCTGTTGCGCGCGTTTTCGCGTGGACCCGCAGGACGTCATCGGACGCCGCGTGCACGACGTGTTTCCCGCGCAAGTGGCCGAGCAGCTGTGGCGTGAAGTGTCGTCCGTGCTGGCATCGGGCGAGCGCTCCTATTTCGAGGATCGGTTCGAGTCGCCGGCCGGCGATTTGTGGCTCGGCGCGTGGCTGGCGCCGATGTCCCGAGGATCGGACGGAACGAACGCCGTGATGGGCGTCGCTCGGGACGTCACCGAGCGGAAGCGCCTCGAGCGCGAGTTCGCGCAAGCCCAGAAGATGGAGGCCGTCGGCCAGTTGGCGGGCGGCGTGGCGCACGACTTCAACAACCTGCTGACCGCAATTCTGGGATACAGCGAGATGCTGGCCGAGTCCATCGCCCACGATCCACAGCTCGCCGCCGATGTGTATGAGATCCGCAAGGCCGGCGAGCGCGCCAGCCGTCTGACTCGCCAGCTGCTCACGTTCAGCCGCAAGGAAACGTTCTCGCCGGTGGTTCTCAATCTCAACGACGTCGTGGCGGAGCTGCAGAAGATGCTCCAGCGGATCATCGGCGAAGACGTGCTGCTCGACATCGCGGCTGACGCGCAGTTCCCGACCATCAAGGCGGATCCGAGCGCGCTCGAGCAGATCATCGTGAATCTCGTCGTGAACGCGCGCGACGCGATGCCCCGCGGCGGCACGGTACGGATCACGACAACGAACGCACGGCTCGACGCCGACTTCGTCCGCGAACACGCCGGCGCCGTCGCCGGGAACTACGTCGCGCTTTCGGTCCAGGACACCGGATGCGGCATGACGCCAGAGGTCCTGACGCACCTCTTCGAACCGTTCTTCACGACAAAGCCGCCGGGAAAGGGCACGGGGCTCGGCCTGTCGACGGTTTACGGGATCGTGAAGCAGAGCGGCGGGTACATCACAATCGACAGCACGCCGGGCGTCGGATCGGTGTTCACGACGTACTTCCCGATGAACGGCGACTCACCGGCGCGGGTGCTCCCGGAATCGACCGCGCGGAGAACGTCGGGGAACGAGACGATTCTCCTCGTCGAGGACGAAGCGGGGCTTCGAGGGCTGATGCGCCGATCGCTGGAGCACTACGGCTACACCGTGCTCGCGACGGAAACCGTCGCCGAGGCGCTGGCCGCCGCGGAGCATCACGACGGACGGATCGATCTGCTCTTGAGCGACGTCGTGATGCCCGTGCTGAGCGGCCCCGAGCTCGCCGAGCGCGTCGTGGCCGCGCGTCCCGACATCAAGGTGCTCTACGTGTCCGGCTACACCAATCACGCGGCATTGCAGCGCACGATCGGCACGAGAACGCAATTCCTCGCGAAGCCGTTCGCGTCTCGCGCGCTCGCCACCAAGGTGCGCGAGTGCCTGGACGCGTGATGCTCGAGAACACGAGCCTCACACTGCTATTCACGCGGCGCGATGATCGGCGGACGGCGGAGGAACGATCAGCGGTCCGCCGCGATCGTCCGCGCCGAGGTCTGACGCGATCGCCAGGGCGAACTCTCGAACCTCGGACCAATTCGTGTAGTCGTAGTCCCGGCTCGTGTCGGTGGGCTGCCCTTCGGCCTTGGCGATTCGCCGCATGATCCAGCGCTTGATGAATCCGTATTCCGAGTAGGCGAGCTTTCCCGCAAAGCACCGCAAGCGATGCGGAAACCAGCCGGCGTTCTTCAAGAACGCCGTGGCAATCCCCCGCGCGGCCGCGATCTTCTCGGGATTGCGCGAGGCCGCACTGAGGCTCACCGAGAAGAACGCAGCCGGCCTAGACGACAGGTTTGCCGCTTCGCGCTCGACGAAGATCTCCACCGCGCGCTGATGACGCCCGCCGTGGAGCGACCCGCCGACAATCGCTCCCTCGATCTGCGACCAGTCGGGTTCCACCTGCGATGCGAGGTCGAGGGCCTCGCTATCGAAACCGCGTTCCCGCAACGTCGACGCGATGGCTTCAGCGATGCGCCTCGTGTGGCCTTCGGTCGTGGCATAGAACACCGGCACTCGGAACATGGAGTTCTCCGTCGGATCGACTTCGTTCGGTGACGAACGGCGGCTCACGATTCACATGAACCCGCACGTCGATCTGAGATACACATCGCGACATCGTCGCAGAAAACCGTCGCACACCAGTGTCTCGAGCGCGTCGAGGCACTGGCGTCGATCGGCGTTCCACAGACGCACCGCCTGCGGCAGGGTGACCGAGAGCCCTGGCATCTCCAGGTACTCCGCTCGAATGAGCGAGAGGAGATCGGCCGATCGCGGTGCTCGAGCGGCGATTTCAACTGTGGATATGGGGAGCATGCGCATCCGGAAAGCAACGAGCGTGCCTGTGCCGCCGTGCGCGGCTGCCGCGAGATCCGAGGAGATCGTGAAGGAAGGGTGCGAAAGGCTTCGCGGTCGCCGCGAAGTCTTCCGCACCCAACCGAGCGAGGTTCCGGGCGCTGGTGTCTCAGGCGACCTTCATCGATTCCGTCCCCGCATTGTGCACGTGGACCTGGCCGCAGGCACGCACGACGAGAACCGGGCAGCGCGCCGTTCGAATGACGCGCTCTGCCACGCTTCCCATCAGCAAATGCGACAAGCCCGTTCGGCCGTGGGTCGCCATGACGACGAGATCGGCGCCATAGTCGATCGCCGCCTGCGTGATGCTCTCGGCGACCGGGCCGGTTCGCACTTCGACCGACAGCCTGCGCTTCGGCATCTGCAGCGTCGCGCCGAGCGCGGCAAGCTGCATCCGCGTCTCTTGATAGAGCCGTTCCTCATCCAGAACGTGCACCAGGTGCAGCGACGCGCCAAGACGGCGAGCCAGTCCCGCGGCATAACGCGCCGTGCGCTTCGACGGCTCGCTGAAATCGATCGGCGCCACGACGTTCGTGATCAGTCGTTCCATGACAGGCTCCAATGAGGATCGTCTCTAGCCAGCCGCATGCCACGCGGGCTCACGCTCGCCCGACGTAGCCGGCGTCGCCTCTGTTTTCTTCATGCCGAACGGATAGATCGCGACCTTCATCACTCCGTCCCCTTGACGGCTGAACAGATCGAACGCTTCGGGAAGCTGGTCGAGCGTGAACGAATGCGTCACGAGAGGCCGCAGATCGATGCGGCCGTGCGCAACGAGCTCCATCAATCGCCGCATCCGTTCTTTCCCCCCCGGACAGAGGGTCGTCACGATACGTTGATCCCCGAGGCCTGCGTAGATGGCCTCGTACGGCGCGACGAGCTTGCCCGAGTACACGCCGAGGCTCGACATCACGCCGCCGGGCCGGATCGATCGCAGCGCCGCTTCGAAAGTTTCCTGTCGACCCAGCGCCTCGATCGCCACGTCGACGCCGCGTCCGCCCGTGAGCCGTTTGATCTCCGCGATGACACCCGCCTTCGTCGGATCGAGCGTCACGTCCGCGCCGAACTTCTCCGACATCGCCCGGCGATGAGCAAGCGGATCGACGCCGACGATCAGCCCCGCGCCGCGGAGCCGGGCGCCAAGCGTCGCGCACAATCCGATCGGACCTTGCGCGAAGATGGCCACGCTGTCCCCTGCCCGCACGTTGCCGCTCTCGGCTCCGGAGATGCCGGTCGACGCGATGTCGGGCAGCATCAGCACCTGCTCGTCGGTCAATTCATCCGGCACGAGCGCGAGGTTCGCGCGCGCGTCGGGCACCAGCAGGTACTCGGCCCACGCCCCGTTGATCGTGTTGCCGAATCGCCAGCCGCCGAGCGGACCGTGGCACTGAGAATGCGACCCGTTCAGACAGTAAAAGCACTGGCCGCATGGCGTGATCGCGCCGACGATGACGCGCTGGCCGATCGAGTAATCGTCTTGAAGGCCGTCGCCGAGCTCCTCGATGACGCCAACTGGCTCGTGGCCGAGAATCAGCCCGGAGCGAACGGGATACTCGCCTTTGACGATGTGGACGTCGGTGCCGCAGATCGTGGTCGCCGCGATCTTGATCACGGCCTCGCCGGCACGCGGCCGCGGCTTCGGTACCTCGTCCACTCGAATATCGTTGGCACCATGGAACACAACCGCCTTCATGGTGTTCATGCGTCCCCCTTTTCGCCGTCATCTAAGGCAACCGTGGTGCCGCGCGAAAACGCGGCGTACCGGCGGAAAATCGTCGTTCCCCGCGCCCGGCGGCGGGAACAAATCCCCGGGGATGCGGAAGAATCCCCAGCCTGGGATCGTGGCAGTCACGTGAATCACGCGGCAGCGCGTGGCCTGACACGTGCATCGCATCGCCGGATGAGCCAACGAGAATTGGCGGGGCCGGACGCGAACCTGGGGACGCGCGCGATGGCGGAGTCCCTCAAGGGCCTCGACGAGCTGCGCTACGCGCTCGATCAGGCCGCGATCGTCGCGGCGACCGATCAGCGCGGCGCGATCACGTACGTCAACGAGAAGTTCTGTCAGATCTCGAAGTACTCGCGGGACGAGCTGATCGGCCAGGACCATCGCATCATCAACTCGGGCTATCACCCGCCGGAGTTCATCCGCGATCTCTGGCGGACGATCGCGAACGGCGGCGTGTGGCGCGGCGAGATCCGGAATCGCGCGAAGGATGGATCGTTCTACTGGGTCGATACGACGATCGTGCCGTTCCTCGACGGCCGCGGCAAGCCGCGGCAGTATCTTTCGATCCGCAGCGACATCACGGCGCGCAAGCGCGCCGAGCAGCAGCTGCGCGAACAGTCGGCGTTGACGCATATCGGGCAGATGGCCGCGGTGGTCGCGCACGAAGTGCGGAATCCGCTCGCGGGGCTGCGCGCGTCGCTGCAGGTCCTCGACCGGCGCGTGGCCGAGCCGCGCGATCGCGACGTGATCGCCGCGATGATTCAGCGCATCGACGGCCTCAATGAAAAGGTCGACGACCTGCTGCTCTACGCGCGGCCCAAGCCGCCTCGCCTGCAGCCGGTCGACCTCGCACCGATGCTGCGCGACGTCGCCGCCGGCGCGCAAGTCGCCACAGGGCGCGAGGGACACCCGATCCGCGTGTCCGGCAGCGAGGGAATCACCGTGCGTGCCGATCCCGACATGCTGCGGGCGGCGCTTCTGAACCTCGCGATGAATGCATGTCAAGCCGCGGGGACGGATGACGTGACCGTACACGTCGCGGCCGGCAATGCCTGCTCGATTGCCATCTGCGATCGCGGCCACGGCATTCCATCGGAGATCCGCGACCGCGTGTTCGAGCCATTCTTCACGACGCGCGCGGGCGGGACGGGACTCGGGCTCGCGATCGTCAAGCGGCTGCTGGAGCTTCAAGAAGGGTCGGTCGTGCTGCAGGAACGGCCCGGCGGCGGCACGATCGCGAGGGTCACGATTCCGCTCGTTCTGCGCACGCCTTGATCGTCAGCATCATCTTCCGCTCCATGATGAAGTGCGGGAGCTCGAAGAGCGCGAACGTGAGGGCCGCGCCCCACGCCGGCGTCTCGGCGCCGCCGATCGCGGAGCGGATCATGAAGCGCGTGCGATTGGCGCCGACGGGCTCGAGCACGAACGCGCCCCAGTTCTCCAGGACGATCGCCCGGCGCGGCTGGACGAGCGACACTCTCCAGCCGATGTCGGTGCCAAACAGGCCTCCGAGATAGTTCGGCGGCGTCGCGCGGATGAAATCCCCTTCCGCGCGCTGCTGCCACTCCGATCGAATCTCGTAGACGTTGCGCACGTCGGCGAAAAACAGCCGCTCGAGCCAATCGTAGCTGTAGAACCCCGCGCGATCCTGTCCGAGCTGGACGAGCCAGGCCCACACGACTTCCGGAGGCGCATCGATCGTGACGGCGTGCATCAGCTCGTAGTTCGGATCGCGAACGGCCGGGTCGCCGGGCAGCGCGATCAGCCGCTCGTCGGGCGTCGTTCCCCATCGGCGATGCCACGGCCACAGCAACGTGCCGACGGCGACGTACGCGACGAGAGCGCACGCCATGATTTCGACGAACCATCGCGTCGGGCGCCACCTGCCGGACCGCGACGCCCCGCCCTCGCCGGTTCGCACGATGCCCGTGTTCACCGCGGCCACGAACGCCGCGACGAGCACGCCATCCAGCGCGAGCCCCCACCAGACGCCGTCATCCCACCCCCACGTCAACGCGATGATGGACGACACCACGCCGATACCCATCAGACGAACGACGTGCCGGGCGAAGGTGCGCGATCCGGCGAGGCCGACGCCGGCGGCGAAGAGCGCCACGAGAGCGACGCTGTACGCCACGACGACGATCGCGGAGCTGAGCGTGGCCGGCGGATACTCGAGGACGCCGCGCAGCGGCAGCACCGCGTGCGCGAGCGCGTGCAGCATGACGAACAGCCCGAGCAGCACGCGGGCGGACGATTGCCACATCGACATGACACGCCTCCAACGGCGTTAGAAGCCGGCGTACGGCGAGACGGCCTTTTCGCGCGAGACCTCGAGCGGCCGCGATTCGACGGGGGCCGGCGGCAGCGCCAGGACCAGCGTCGACGACACGCACAGCAATCGATACGTGACCGATCCCATGCGCGGACCGAGCAGCGGCGAACCGTGCAGCCCCACGATGACGAGCCCGGTCTGTCGATCGCGGGCGACCTTCGCGATCTCTTCCGCGGGATCGCCGTAGGCAACCAGCGCTTCGGGATGGAGGCGCATCGGCAGCGTCGCCAAGAGCTCTCCCAACCCTTCTTCCGCGACGGCGCGCCGATCCGCTTCGACGCCGGCGAGCTGAAGCCGGGCGGCAATCCGGCTCTTGAGCGGCTCGACCACGTTGACGAGCAGCATCGGCAGCTCGAGCGCGTCGGCCACGCGGCGCGCGGCCTGTGTCTGCGCGAGCGAGGCGGGCGACAGATCCACGGCGACGAGGATCCGGTGAATCAGCCGCTTTGCGTCTTCCACGCGGATCGGCCCCGGATCGAGCGGCGGCGTCACGAGCACCGGCTTCGTCGTCTCGCGCAGCACGCGCTCCGTCGTCGATCCGAAGAACAACTTGCGCATCCCGGTGAGGCCGTGCGTGCTCATCACGATCAGCTCGCACGTTCGCTCCCGCGCCACGCGCAGGACCTCGGTCGCCGGCTTCCCCACCGCCACCTCGAACTCCATCGTCGACACGAACGGCGAGTCGGCGCCGAACGTCTTGACGACGAACTGCTCGACGTCGCGCTTGCAGTCTTCGGGAGTCCACACGATGCCCGTGCCGAGATCCACCGCTTCGGTCAGGAGCGGATCTTCGACCGTCATCACGATCAAGCGCGTCGAGAAGCGTGCCGCGATCGCGGCCGCATATCGCATTGCACCGGCGGACGCTTCCGAGAAATCGATCGGACACAGGATTGATGGGCGGACGTTCATAAAATCCTCCCGGCACGCTTTTCACCAGCCGCTGCAACTGACGTACCTCTCGACGAATGGCCGTAGGACCGCGGTGTGGCGGCGATGCGGCACCTCGAGAACAAACACGCTGGAGCGGAAATCTTCCGCCGTGCACGGAAAAATCCGCGGAGGCCTCGCCACGTTCGCGCCCTTCTCTTGGCAAATCCCCATGAATGCTCCATCGAAGGGTCGGCATACCTGTTGCCCCTGGAGCAAGCCGGAGAATCTTGCGGCGCATTCTGATAACGGAGGCGGATCGACATCCGCCATGGAGGATCTGCAAATGAAAAAACTTCTCTTCGTGGCGGTGCCGCTCCTGCTGGCGTTTGTCGTCGCGGGGACAATCAACGCATGCGGCCGCCGTTCGCTTGGTACCGGACAGGCGCAGCTGCTGGCGCTGGCACAGTCGCGCGGCCTTACTCCCGAGGACGCGGCGCGCGCGCTCAAGACATTCGTGCCGCCTGGCGGCCGCGACGAGTATCTGCTGTTCGCGTCCGGCGGCCACTCGGGACAAGTTCACGTGATTGGCGTGCCGTCGATGCGGCTGCTGAAGACGATCGCGGTCTTCACGCCGGAACCGTGGCAGGGCTATGGCTACGGCGCCGACTGGTCCGAGGCGGCGCTCGCCGAAGGCGGCGATAAACACGGTCCGCATGTCAACGGCAACGGCGATGGCAACGGTACCGCGAACGAGAGCCTGCGATGGGGCGACGCGCACCACCCCGCCCTGAGCGAAACCGCCGGGAAGTACGACGGACGATGGCTCTACATCAACGACCGCGCGCATGGACGCATCGGCATGGTCGATCTGTCGGACTTCCGCACGAAGCAGATCCTGCAGATCCCGAATCTCCAGACGTCTCACGGTGGAATCTTCGCGACACCGAACACGCAGTACGTCCACATCTCGTCGAAGGTGCCCGCGCTCAAGGCGTGGAATGCGAGCAAGGGACAGACGGTCACGCTCGACGATCATCTCAATCGGTACGCCGACATCTACCGCGGATACTCGACGTTCGTGAACGTCGATCCGAAGACCGGCCGCATGTCGCTCGAGAAGAGCTTCCAGATCGAGCTGCCGCCTTACACGCAAGATCTTGCCGACGCCGGTAAGGGCGCGAGCGACGGATTCGCGTTCATCAACTCGTACAACGTGGAGATGGCGACCGGCGGCATTCAGCAGGGGAAGCCGCCGCTCGAGGTGGGTGCGTCCCAGCTCGACTTCGATTATCTGCACATCATCGATTGGAAGAAGGCCGAGCAGGTCGTCGCGGCCGGAAAGTTCACCGAGATCAACGGCATCCGTGTCGTGACGCTCGAGACCGCCGTGGCGGAGGGCATTCTTCATCTCGCGCCCGAGCCGCGCAGTCCGCATGGCGTCGATGTCGCGCCGAAGGGCGATTACATCACCGTCTCCGGAAAGCTCGATCCGCACGCCACCGTCTACGGAATCAATCTGATCAAGAAGGCGATCGAGTCCAAGACGTACGAAGGACGCGATCGCTACGGCGTGCCGATCTTGAAGTTCGACGCGGTCGTCGCCGGCAAGGTCGATCTGGGCGCCGGTCCGCTCCATACGCAGTACGACGACAAGGGCAACGCGTATACGAGCCTGTATCTCGAGAGCGCCGTGGCGAAATGGACGCTCGGCGAGCCGTACCATCCCGCCGATCAGGCGTTCAAGCTCGTCGACAAAGTGTCGATCCACTACAACATCGGCCACCTTGCGACGGCGCAGGGCGACACGATGGATCCGCAAGGGAAGTACCTGATCGCGATGAACAAGTGGTCGATCGATCGGCACACCAATGTTGGACCGCTGCACCCGCAGAACTTCCAGTTGATCGACATCTCGGGGCCGAAGATGGAGCTCATCGCCGACATGCCGATCGGATTCGGCGAACCGCACTACGCGCAGCTCGTGAAGGCCGAGACGGTGAAGGCGCACGAGATCTACGCGCCTGGCATCTCCCCGGCGACCAACGAACACAGCAAGGACGCGATCGCAAGCGAGAAAGAAGCGCGCATCGTTCGGCGGCCGGGCGTCGTCGAGGTCTGGATGAACGTGGTTCGAAGCCACTTCACGCCGGATATCGTGACGGCGAAAGTCGGCGACAAGGTCATCGTGCATCTGACCAACATCGAACAGACCGCGGACGCGACGCACGGCTTCGCCGTGCCGACCAAGAACGTGATGGTCAGCCTCGATCCGGGAGAGACGACCACCGTGCAGTTCATGGCCGACAAGCCGGGCACGTACAGCTACTACTGCACCGAGTTCTGCTCGGCGCTGCATCTCGAGATGCAGGGCTGGCTGATCGTCGAGAGATAGCGCGTAGGCATCCGATGAAGTCGACACTGTCCATTCTGTGCGCGGCGCTGCTGACGGCGGCCTGCGTGGCGAAGGCGGCCGGTCCGCCCGACATCGAGGTGGACCGCACCGCCTGCAGCCACTGCGGGATGTTGATCAGCGAGCCGATCTACGCCGCGGCATATCGCGGCGCGAGCGGAGAGGGCCGCGTGTTCGACGACATCGGATGCCTCTTGAAAGCCCTCGGAGGTGAAGCCGGAGGCGCGCCGCGCTTCTGGTTTCACGACGCGTCGAGCGGCGCGTGGAGAGACGGCACCGACGTCCTGTTCGTCGTCTCGTCGGACATCCGCACGCCGATGGGCGGCGGTGTGATCGCCTATTCCGATCGCGCCGCCGCGGAGCGAACGGTGCAACAGCACGGCGGCACAGTCGTCGGGAGCCTCGGCGAGCTGCTGGCCCGCCATGGAGCAAAGTCATGACGCGCCGATCGGCCCTACACGCGGCAACCGCGCTTGCCGCAGCCTCATTGATCGCGGCGGCCGCGTGGCTTCCGCTGTGGACCTTGGAGATGGAGGCGCCGCAGTACCCGAAAGGTCTGCGCCTTTACGCGTACGGCACGGGCATGACGGGCGACCTGCGTGAGCTGAACATTCTGAACCACTACATCGGGATGCCGCCGATCGAGGCGC